>NZ_JBHJYK010000022.1:0-162873 GCF_042269865.1 Streptomyces sp. NPDC055966 | reverse complement strand
CGGATGATCCGCGACGTCCAGGACCGCACGGGCGGCTTCCGCGCCTTCATCCCGTACACCTACCAGCCCGAGAACAACCACCTCAAGGGCCGCACGCAGGCCACCCTCTTCGAGTACCTGCGGATGATCGCCATCGCCCGCCTCTTCCTCGACAACGTCCAGCACATCCAGGGCTCCTGGCTCACCACCGGCAAGGAAGTCGGCCAGCTGTCGCTCCACTACGGCGCCGACGACCTCGGCTCGATCATGCTGGAGGAGAACGTGGTCTCCTCGGCCGGTGCCAAGCACCGCTCGAACCGGCTGGAGATCATCGACCTGATCCGCAAGGCGGGCCGCGTCCCGGCGCAGCGCGCGACGACGTACGAGCACCTGGTCGTGCACGACGACCCGGCCAACGACCCCGTCGACGACCGCGTCGTCTCGCACATCTCGTCCACGGCCATCGAGGGCGGCACGGCCCACCCCGAGCTGAAGCTGCTGACGTCCAACTGACGCCGCCGTGCTGACGATCCACGCCGCCCCGCTGGTCCTGCCGGTGGGCGCGGCACCCGTCGAGGACGGGGCCGTGGTGGTGGACGGCGACCGGATCACGGCCGTCGGGCCGTACGAGGAGGCCGTCGCCGCGGCTCCGGGCGCGCGGGTACGGCGCTGGCCGGGCGTGCTCACCCCGGGGCTGCGCCAGTGGCACCCGCTGTGGCTGCTGCGCCGCTGCTACCATCCCGACCCGCGCGAAGCCGACGAGCTGGGCGAACTGCCGTTGTGGGGCGAGCGGTTGGCCGCACTGGGCGACCTCGCCGAGAGCCGCTGGTCGGGCAGTGTCCGGCGGGGTGTGCAGCGGATGCTGCGGTACGGCACGACGGCGGTCGCGTCCCCGGGTGCACGCTTCGGCGATCCGCTGGTGGCCACGGCCGTCGCCCGGTCCGGGCTGACGGTCGTGGGTGTCCAGGGCGCCCCCGGCATGCTGCTGGGCGAGTGTCCCGACCTCGACCCGTTCGCCGAGGGGTACGACCTCGCCGGCACGGTCCACGGCCCCCTGACCGTCGGCGGCCGGGCCGACCTCGCCGTGTTCGACGTCCCCGACGAGCCGGCCCTGAGCGAGCGCGGCGCGGTGACCTGCGTGGCGACCGTGCTGGGCGGCCGGCTGGTGTACCGGGGCCGCTGACCGGGCCCAGCCGTCCACGGCCGGACTCTGGTACCTGCGCACGTACCTGCGGTTCGGGCTGCCGCTGATGCGTCAGGAAGCCCGCCCTCGTCCCCGGAGGCCGGGCTGCAACAATGGGCGGGTGACCCGCGCCTCCCTGAACAAGCAGCCGCACGAAGTCGCCTCGATGTTCGACGACGTGGCGGAACGGTACGACCTGACCAACGACGTGCTGTCGCTCGGCCAGGACCGGCGCTGGCGCAAGGAGGTGTCGAAGGCGGTCGACGCGCGCCCCGCGCAGAAGATCCTCGACCTCGCGGCCGGTACGGCCACCTCCTCGCTGCCCTTCGCGCGGACGGGCGCGTACGTCGTCCCCTGCGACTTCTCGGTCGGGATGCTCCGGGTCGGCAAGCGGAAGCACACCTGGCTGCCGTTCACGGCCGGGGACGCGACGCGACTGCCGTTCAGGGACGACACCTTCGACGCCGTGACGATCTCCTTCGGACTGCGCAACGTCCAAGACTTCGACGCGGCCCTGCGGGAGATGCACCGGGTGACCCGCCCCGGCGGCCGCGTGGTGATCTGCGAGTTCTCGACGCCGACCTGGGCGCCCTTCCGCACCGTCTACACCGAGTACCTGATGCGGGCGCTGCCGCCGGTCGCGCGCGCGGTCTCCTCGAACCCGGACGCCTACGTCTACCTCGCCGAGTCCATCCGTGCCTGGCCCGACCAGCCCGCCCTCGCCGAACGGCTGCGCAAGGCGGGCTGGACGAAGGTGGCGTGGCGCAACCTCACCGGCGGTGTGGTCGCGCTGCACCGGGGCTTCAAGGAGAGCTGAACCCCCGTCGGTGTCTCACCGGTTGATCATCTCGAAGGCGTCGCCGGGCTCGCCGAGTTCGCGTTGCATCCCGCCGCTCGGCGGGCGCGGGATACGCGGTTCGCGCACGCCTCCGCCGCCCTCGCCTTCCCCGAAGTCGAACCACACGTACACCATTGAGTCCGGCGGCACCTCGGCGCCGGGCGGCGGATACTGGCGTACGACGTAGTCGACAACGGTGTGGTGGAAGTCCGGGCGGTCCGGCGCGTTGAGGAACAGGCCCCGCGCCCGGGCCGTTTCGCGCGCGTCCACGGCCATCAGTCCGACCAGCCGTGGCACACGCACTTCGGGTGTTTTGGGTGTTATGCGCACAGATGTCACCCCCAGCGGTACTGGAAGGGTAACTCCCGCGCCTCCCGGCCGGAAGGATCCGGTGTCTTTCTGTAACAGATGACTACTCTGCGTTATTGAGGCGGTCGCCGTTGTCGCCCTTGTCGCCCTTGACGACGGGAGCGACGGGGGAGTCGAGGGCGAGCCGGAAGCAGAGGGCCCGCTCGCCCAGGGTCGGGTGCGGATAGGTCTCCGCCGGCCGCATGCCGAGCCGCCGGGTCACCGCGATCGACCGCTCGTTGCCGGGCCGGACCATCGCCACGACCTCCTTCACCCCGGCCGCCCGCACCCGCTCCAGCGTCTCGCGCGCGGCCGCCGTGACGTACCCCTTGCCCCAGTGCGTGCGACCGAGCCGCCAGCCGATCTCCGTCTCGCCGACCGGACCCCAGGCGGGCCGCCAGGGCTGGGCGCCGGTGAACCCGATGACCTCGCCGGTCCCGTCCAGCATCGTCCACAGGCAGAAGCCGAGCTCCGCGTCGTGCCGCCGCTGGCGCGCGGTGAGTTCCTCGTAGACGGAGAGGGCCGCCGGCCTGCCGCCGTAGAACTCCATGACCTCGGGATCTCCGAAGAGCCGGTGCCAGGCGACGGCGTCCTCGTGCGTAGGGACGCGCAGTCGTACCGCGGGGAGGGGTCGGTTCACAGGGCAGCCCTTCATCCGGGTGATCAATTCTGCTGAATAGACTGCCCATGTCCAGTGCCGGTCGGCACGCAGATTTCGAACTTGGGGAGATCCCGCCGTGACCGTCGTGAAGGAGCCCCTCTCCGAGAACACCGCCGACGTGATCGTCGTCGGCGCGGGGCCGGCCGGCTCCACGACCGCCTACCACCTTGCAAAGGCCGGTCTCGACGTCCTGCTCCTGGAGAAGACCGCGTTCCCGCGCGAGAAGGTGTGCGGCGACGGCCTCACCCCGCGCGCGGTGAAGCAGCTCGTCGCCATGGGCATCGACATCTCCGAGGAGGCCGGCTGGCTGCGCAACAAGGGCCTGCGCATCATCGGGGGCGGCTCCCGCCTCCAGCTGGACTGGCCGGATCTCGCCGCCTACCCGAACTACGGACTCGTCCGCAAGCGCGACGACTTCGACGAGCAGCTCGCCCGCAACGCGCAGAAGGCGGGGGCGCGGCTGTACGAGCGCTGCAACGTGGGCGCCCCGGTCATCGACGACCGCACGGGCCGCATCACCGGTGTGACCGCCAAGGTCGGCGAGGAGAAGCGCGAGGTCACCTTCCACGCGCCGCTGGTCGTCGCCGCCGACGGCAACTCCACCCGGCTGTCCCTCGCGATGGGCCTGCACCGCCGCGAGGACCGCCCGATGGGGGTCGCCGTGCGCACCTACTTCACCTCGCCCCGCCACGACGACGACTACCTGGAGTCCTGGCTGGAACTGTGGGACCGCCGCGGCGCCGAGGACCGCCTGCTGCCCGGCTACGGCTGGATCTTCGGCATGGGCGACGGCACGTCGAACGTGGGCCTCGGTGTGCTGAACACCTCCGCCTCCTTCAAGGAACTGGACTGGCGCGAGGTCCTCAAGGCCTGGTGCGCCTCCATGCCCGAGGACTGGGGCTACACCCCCGAGAACATGACCGGCCCGATCCGCGGCGCCGCCCTGCCCATGGCCTTCAACCGCCAGCCGCACTACACGCGCGGGCTGCTGCTCGTCGGTGACGCCGGCGGCCTGGTGAACCCCTTCAACGGCGAGGGCATCGCCTACGCCATGGAGTCCGGCCAGATCGCCGCCGACGTCGTCGTCCAGGCCCACGCGCGGGCCACGCCCGCCCAGCGCGAGATCGCCCTCCAGCGGTACCCGCGCGTCCTCAAGGACACCTACGGCGGCTACTACACGCTCGGCCGCGCCTTCGTGAAGCTCATCGGCAACCCGAAGGTCATGCAGATCGCCACCCAGCGCGGCCTCACACACCCGATGCTGATGAAGTTCACCCTCAAGCTCCTCGCGAACCTCACCGACCCCACGGGCGGCGACGCGATGGACCGCGTGATCAACGGCCTGAGCCGGGTGGCCCCGAAGGCGTGAGCACCCCCTAGGGCCGGCTCAGTTCCCCGGTGCGGGCGGCCCGGCGGGCGAAGACCTCGTCCCGCCGGTCCGCCATCTGCCGCAGCGCGTTCTTCTTCTCGCGTGTGGAGAGCCGGTCCAGGTAGACGTGCCCGTGGGTGTGGTCGGTCTCGTGGGCCAGACAGCGGGCGAAATATCCCGTGCCCTCGATGACGAGCGGACGGCCGTCCCTGTCCTGCCCGCGCACGACGGCGCGCTCCGGCCGCGGTACGGCCATCACGGCGCCCGGCACCGACAGACAGCCCTCGCCCTCGTCGATCAGCCGACGCCCGGCCGGGGCGGACTCCAGCACGGGATTGACGATGTGCCCGACATGTCGGACACCATCGTCGTCGGGGCAGTCGTACACGAACAGACGCAGATCGACGCCCACTTGATTGGCCGCGAGGCCGGCTCCCTCGGCGACGTACATGGTGAGGAACATGTCGTCGATGAGCGCGGCGAGGTCGGGCCCGAACTCCGTGACGTCCCGGCACGGCTTGTGCAGGACCTCCTCGCCGACCTCGGTGACCCGGCGCACCGTCCCACGCCCGGACTCGGGGGCGTGGCGCGGGTAGTAGTCGACGGGACTTCCCTGTACGAACACGCGTGGCATCGCGCGGTCTCCTTCGCTCGTGACCGGACCGCCGTACGACGGCCCGGACCGAGCATGTCAGGAAGGACCGGCCCGCACGCAGGTACGGCGCAAGGGCCGCTGCCCCCGAGCGGCTGCGGCCCTACGCGCGTTGAGTGGTGCCGGTGCCCTCAGAGCACCCGCACGGCGCCGGTCGGCGGGTCGTACGACAGCGGCCTTTCGACGATGCCGGTGGACGGGTTCTGCGCGCCGACGAACATACCGTCGCCGACGTACACCGCCACGTGGTACGCGCTGCCCGCGCCGCCCCAGTAGAGGATGTCGCCCGGCTGGAGGTTGCTCAGCGAGACCTGAGTGCCCTGGGTCGACTGGTCCTGGGAGACGCGCGGCAGGTCGACGCCGATCTGCTTGAAGGCGGACTGCACCAGGCCGGAGCAGTCGTAGGCGCTCGGGCCGGAGGCGCCCAGGACGTAGGACTTGCCGATCTGCGCCTTCACGAAGGCGATGACCGTGGCGGCCGAACCGGTCGCGGAGCCGGTGTCGGTGGAGGAGGTGCCGGTGCTCGACGAGGCGGAGAGCGTGGTGCGCTCCGCGTTGCGCGAGGCACGGGCGGCGGCCTCGATGCGGGCCTGCTCCTCGGCCTTCTTCTTGGCCGCCGCGGCCTTCTGCTGGGCCTCGGCGAGGTCCGCCTTGGCCTGCTTCGCGGCATTCGCGGCGGCCGCGTCGCGCTCCGCCTGGAGCTGGTAGTTCGCGGCGGCCTGCTGCGTGGCGTCCGCGGACTGGGCGGCCTGGGCGGCCAGGTCGGCCGTCAGGGTGGGCAGTTCGAGGGTCTGCGTCACCGGCTCGGCCGCGTTCGCCGAGCCGGACGCCCCGGCGACTGCCAGAGTGCCGAGGACGCCACCGGCAACTCCGGCCCGCATCGCGAAGGTCGACGCGCTGCGGCGGGGCTTCCGGTGGCTGCGTATGTGAGCGGTGTGGGACATGAGGACAACGGGTACCAGGGGCTCCTTCATATCTTCAAGAAACGTGTGCTGCGCCACAGTTGCTCAATCGAGACCCTGAATCTCGGGTGTGTCGCTCTTTATTGACGCCGTAACGGACATAGCGGACGTTGGCGATCAAGCCCTTGATCACGGTCTTTGATCATTACGTCCGAATTGCCCCGCACCTACCACCGGTTGGGATGGTTGGCCAACCCCGGTTCTCATGACCCTCTCATCGATGTGGCGGAGGTCACGGAACGGTTACCGGAAGGGTGGCGTCCCGTGTGCGCGGAGCTCGTGAACGCGTGCACGCGTCCACATCGCGCTCCGCGCTCCCCCTGATGTGTGAACGCGGCTCTCTAGCAGGCAGTCGCGTCCAGCACCAATTTGCATGCAAGCGAAGTCTCTTGATATTGAGACGCCCCCTCCGGCCTGCGACGACAAGCCGGAATGTCACTTCTGGTGATCAACTGAACGCTTCGCGTATGAAGATCACCCATCATCCGACTTCATGATCCTTCGTCAGGTGGTGGAGATCACAAAGCTTGTGGAATACCCCGTGTCGCAGATCACAGAGCGGCGGGCATAAGATGCGAGGCAGTTGGGCTTGTGACCTGCTTCACATGTTCTCGATCTTCGCCCGGGACGAGCGGGGCGCGTGGGACCGGTGAGGCGGGTGTGGGCCCTGTGAACCGCCAGCAGTCAGCGCCGACTGAGAGGAGCGAGGAGCGGTGAACGCGTATGCGCCCATCCTCGTACTGGGAGCCCTCGGGGCAGGCTTTGCGATCTTCTCCGTGGTCATGGCCACGCTGATCGGGCCGAAGCGGTACAACCGCGCGAAGCTCGAGGCCTATGAATGCGGTATCGAGCCGACCCCCACGCCGGCCGGCGGCGGGCGCTTCCCCATCAAGTACTACCTGACGGCGATGCTCTTCATCGTCTTCGACATCGAGATCGTCTTCCTCTACCCCTGGGCCGTCACCTTCGACGCCCTGGGGATCTTCGGGCTCGTGGAGATGCTGCTCTTCGTGCTCACCGTCTTCGTCGCGTACGCGTACGTATGGCGGCGCGGCGGCCTGGAATGGGACTGAGGGGCCTTTAACGACATGGGACTCGAAGAAAAGCTGCCGAGCGGTTTCCTGCTCACCACCGTCGAGCAAGCCGCGGGCTGGGTGCGCAAGGCGTCCGTCTTCCCGGCCACCTTCGGCCTCGCGTGCTGCGCCATCGAGATGATGACGACCGGCGCCGGCCGTTACGACCTGGCGCGCTTCGGCATGGAGGTCTTCCGCGGCTCGCCGCGCCAGGCCGACCTGATGATCGTCGCCGGCCGGGTCAGCCAGAAGATGGCGCCGGTGCTCCGGCAGGTCTACGACCAGATGCCCAACCCCAAGTGGGTGATCTCCATGGGCGTCTGCGCCTCCTCGGGCGGCATGTTCAACAACTACGCGATCGTCCAGGGCGTCGACCACATCGTCCCGGTCGACATCTACCTGCCGGGCTGCCCGCCCCGCCCCGAGATGCTGATGGACGCGATCCTCAAGCTCCATCAGAAGATCCAGACCTCCAAGCTCGGCGTGAACGCCGAGGAAGCCGCCCGCGAGGCGGAGGAGGCGGCGCTCAAGGCCCTGCCCACGATCGAGATGAAGGGGCTGCTGCGGTGAGCGACGCGAACGGCAACGGCACGGGCGGCGCGAACGGATCCGCGAACGGCGTCAACCCGGAGAAGGACCTGTCCGCCTCCAACCTCCCCGGCCAGCGCGGCCAGGGCGGCGAGGAGATCCGCGTCCAGCGCGGCATGTTCGGCGCCAACAACGGCGGCGACACCTCCGGCTACGGCGGACTGGTCCGCTCGGTCCGCCTCCCGGGTCCCGCGAGCAGGCCCTACGGCGGCTGGTTCGACGAGGTCGCCGACGAACTCGAAGGCGCCCTGGAGGAACAGGGACTCCTCCCGGAGAACGCCATCGAGAAGACGGTCGTCGACCGCGCCGAGCTGACCTTCCACATCGAACGCGAGCACCTGGTCCGTGTCGCCCGCACCCTGCGTGACGACCCGGCCCTGCGCTTCGAGCTGTGCACCGGCGTCAGCGGCGTCCACTACCCGAACGACAAGGGCCGCGAGCTGCACGCCGTCTACCACCTGCGCTCGATCACCCACAACCGGCTGATCCGCCTCGAAGTCAGCGCTCCCGACAGCGACCCGCGCATCCCGTCCCTGGTCCCCGTCTATCCGACGAACGACTGGCACGAGCGCGAGACCTATGACTTCTTCGGGATCGTCTTCGACGGTCACCCGGCCCTGACGCGGATCATGATGCCGGACGACTGGCAGGGCCACCCGCAGCGCAAGGACTACCCCCTCGGCGGCATCCCCGTCGAGTACAAGGGCGCCCAGATCCCGGCTCCGGACCAGCGGAGGTCGTACTCGTGAGCACGCAGTCAGCATCCGCGGCCGACGCCGCATCGGCGCGCGAGACCACCGAGGGCACCGTATATACGGTCACCGGTGGCGACTGGGACGAGATCGTCCAGTCCGCGACCCGCGCCGACGACGAACGCATCGTCGTCAACATGGGTCCGCAGCACCCGTCCACCCATGGAGTGCTTCGCCTGATCCTGGAGATCGAGGGCGAGACCGTCACCGAGGCCCGCTGCGGCATCGGCTATCTGCACACCGGCATCGAGAAGAACCTCGAATTCCGCACGTGGACGCAGGGCACCACCTTCGTCACGCGCATGGACTACCTCACGTCCTTCTTCAACGAGACCGCCTACTGTCTCGCCGTCGAGAAACTCCTCGGCATCGAGGACGAGATCACCGAGCGCGCCAAGATCATCCGGGTGCTCCTGATGGAGCTGAACCGGCTCTCCTCCCACCTGGTGTGCATCGCCACCGGCGGCATGGAGCTGGGCGCCACCACGATCATGATCTACGGATTCCGCGATCGTGAAATGATTCTCGACCTCTACGAGCTCATCACGGGCCTGCGCATGAACCACGCGTACATCCGGCCCGGCGGACTCGCCCAGGACCTGCCGCCCGGCGCGGTGGACCAGATCCGCGCGTTCGTGAAGAAGATGAAGAAGAACCTCCCGGAGTACGACAAGCTCGCCACCGGGAACCCCATCTTCAAGGCCCGCATGCAGGACATCGGCTACCTCGACCTGGCCGGCTGCATGGCCCTCGGCGCCACCGGCCCGATCCTGCGCTCCGCGGGCCTGCCGCACGACCTGCGCAAGGCCCAGCCGTACTGCGGCTACGAGACGTACGACTTCGAGATCCCGACCGCCGACACCTGCGACGCCTACGGCCGCTTCCTGGTCCGCCTGGAGGAGATGCGCCAGTCGCTCGGGATCGTCGAGCAGTGCCTGGACCGGCTCCAGCCCGGACCGGTCATGGTCGCTGACAAGAAGATCGCCTGGCCCGCCCAGCTCGCCCTGGGACCGGACGGACTCGGCAACTCCCTCGACCACATCAAGAAGATCATGGGCACCTCCATGGAGGCCCTGATCCACCACTTCAAGCTCGTCACCGAGGGCTTCCGCGTCCCGCCGGGACAGGCCTACGCGGCCGTCGAGTCCCCCAAGGGCGAACTCGGCGTGCACGCCGTCTCCGACGGCGGCACCCGCCCCTACCGGGTCCACTTCCGCGACCCGTCCTTCACCAACCTGCAGGCCATGGCGGCGATGTGCGAAGGCGGCCAGGTCGCCGACGTGATCGTCGCCGTCGCGTCCATCGACCCCGTGATGGGAGGCGTCGACCGGTGACCACCTCTTCTTCGGAGCGGGGCGTCGGCCTGGGCATGCCCGAACTGCCCGCGCCCGCGTACCCGGACGACGTCCGGGCCCGGCTGGAGGCGGACGCGCGCGAGATCGTCGCGCGCTACCCGGACTCCCGCTCCGCCCTGCTGCCTCTGCTCCACCTCGTGCAGTCGGAGGAGGGCCACGTCACGCGCACCGGAATGCGGTTCTGCGCGGACGTGCTGGACCTGACCACGGCCGAGGTCAGCGCCGTCGCCACCTTCTACACCATGTACCGGCGCAAGGCGTCCGGCGACTACCAGGTCGGCGTGTGCACCAACACGCTGTGCGCGGTGATGGGCGGCGACGAGATCTTCGAGACCCTCCAGGAGCACCTGGGCGTCGGCAACGGCGAGACCACCGGTGACGGCAAGGTCACCCTGGAGCACATCGAGTGCAACGCGGCCTGCGACTTCGCGCCGGTCGTGATGGTCAACTGGGAGTTCTTCGACAACCAGACGCCCGGCAGCGCCAAGCGCCTGGTCGACGACCTGCGCGCGGGGCGGCCCGTGCAGCCCACGCGCGGGGCGCGGATGTGCACCTTCAAGGAGACCGCGCGGATGCTGGCCGGCTTCCCCGACGAGCGGCCCGGGGCCGTCGAGGAGGGCGGCAGTGCGGGACCCGCGTCGCTGGTGGGCCTTCGCCTGGCAAGGGGAGAGGCCGCACCCGCGCGCGTGGTCCATCCGCGCGGAGGTCCGCACGAGGAACCCCAGGACACGCCGTCCGCCGACCAGGACGCAGAGGAGGGGGAGTGATGACCGTGGCAGCCGAACTCAAGGACACCAGCCCCGAGAAGCTGCTCGCACCCGTGCTGTCGGCCTTCTGGGACGAGGACCGGTCCTGGACGCTGGACGTCTACCGGAGGCACGAGGGGTACGAGGGGCTGCGCAAGGCACTCGCCATGTCGCCGGACGACCTGATCGCGTACGTCAAGGACTCCGGTCTGCGCGGCCGCGGTGGCGCGGGGTTCCCGACCGGAATGAAGTGGCAGTTCATTCCGCAGGGTGATGGAAAACCGCACTATCTAGTTGTCAACGCCGACGAGTCGGAGCCAGGGACCTGCAAGGACATCCCGCTCCTCTTCGCGAACCCGCACAGCCTCATCGAGGGCATTGTGATCGCGTGTTACGCCATCAGGTCGTCGCATGCCTTCATCTATCTGCGTGGTGAAGTCGTCCCCGTTCTACGGCGGTTGCACGAGGCCGTGCGCGAGGCCCGCGCGGCGGGCTACCTCGGCGAGAACATCCTGGGCAGCGGGCTCGACCTCCAGCTCACCGTGCACGCGGGCGCGGGCGCGTACATCTGCGGTGAGGAGACCGCACTGCTGGACTCGCTCGAAGGCCGCCGTGGTCAACCGCGGCTGCGTCCTCCCTTCCCTGCTGTCGAAGGGCTCTATGCCTGCCCGACTGTTGTGAACAACGTCGAGTCGATCGCGTCGGTTCCCGCCATCCTGAAAAATGGGAAAGACTGGTTCAGGTCGATGGGCAGCGAGAAGTCCCCGGGCTTCACGCTCTACTCGCTCAGCGGCCACGTCGCGAGCCCCGGCCAGTACGAGGCACCGCTCGGCATCACGCTCCGCCAGCTCCTCGACATGAGCGGCGGGATGCGGCCCGGCCATCGCCTCAAGTTCTGGACGCCCGGCGGCTCCTCGACGCCGATGTTCACCGACGAACACCTCGACGTCCCTCTCGACTACGAAGGAGTGGGCGCCGCTGGTTCCATGCTCGGCACCAAGGCGCTCCAGTGCTTCGACGAGACGACCTGCGTGGTGCGGGCGGTGACCCGCTGGACCGAGTTCTACGCGCACGAGTCCTGCGGCAAGTGCACGCCCTGCCGCGAAGGGACGTACTGGCTGGTGCAGTTGCTGCGGGACATCGAAGCGGGCAAGGGCGTCATGTCCGACCTCGACAAGCTCGCCGACATCGCCGACAACATCAACGGCAAGTCGTTCTGCGCCCTCGGTGACGGCGCCGCGTCCCCGATCTTCTCCTCGCTGAAGTACTTCCGCGAGGAGTACGAGCAGCACATCACGGGCCGGGGCTGCCCCTTCGACCCGGCCAAGTCGACGGCCTGGGCGGACCGCCCGGAGGTGAACGCATGACCGTGACCACCAGCGCCCCCACCGGAGGGGGGCAGGCGGCGGTCCCGCCGGAGGACCTCGTCACGCTGACGATCGACGGTATCGAGATCAGCGTGCCCAAGGGCACCCTGGTCATCCGGGCCGCCGAGCAGGTCGGCGTCGAGATCCCCCGGTTCTGCGACCACCCCCTCCTCGCCCCCGTCGGCGCCTGCCGCCAGTGCATCGTCGAGATCGAGGGCCAGCGCAAGCCGATGGCGTCCTGCACCATCACGTGCACCGACGGCATGGTGGTGAAGACCCAGCTCACCTCGCCGGTCGCCGAGAAGGCCCAGCACGGCGTGATGGAGCTGCTGCTCATCAACCACCCGCTGGACTGCCCGGTCTGCGACAAGGGCGGCGAGTGCCCGCTGCAGAACCAGGCCATGTCGCACGGCAACGCCGAGTCCCGCTTCGACGGGAAGAAGCGCACCTACGAGAAGCCCGTACCGATCTCCACCCAGGTGCTGCTCGACCGCGAGCGGTGCGTGCTGTGCGCCCGCTGCACCCGGTTCTCCAACCAGATCGCGGGCGACCCGATGATCGAGCTGCTGGAGCGGGGCGCACTCCAGCAGGTCGGCACCGGCGAGGGCGACCCGTTCGAGTCGTACTTCTCCGGCAACACCATCCAGATCTGCCCGGTCGGCGCCCTGACCTCGGCCGCCTACCGCTTCCGCTCCCGCCCCTTCGACCTCATCTCCTCGCCCTCGGTGTGCGAGCACTGCTCCGGCGGCTGCGCCACCCGCACCGACCACCGGCGCGGCAAGGTCATGCGGCGGCTCGCCGAGAACGACCCCGAGGTCAACGAGGAGTGGATCTGCGACAAGGGACGCTTCGCGTTCCGGTACGCGCAGGCGAAGGACCGCCTCGACACCCCGCTGGTCCGCAATGCCGACGGCGTCCTGGAGCCAGCCTCCTGGCCGCAGGCCCTGGACGCGGCCGCGCGCGGGCTGAGCGTAGCCCGCTCCCGGGCCGGCGTCCTCATCGGCGGCCGGCTCACCGTCGAGGACGCCTACGCGTACAGCAAGTTCGCGCGCGTGGCGCTCGACACCAACGACATCGACTTCCGCGCGCGCGTGCACAGCGGCGAGGAAGCCGACTTCCTGGCGTCCCAGGTGGCCGGCCGCGGCCGTGACCTCGACGGTACGGGCGTCACGTACACCTCCCTGGAGAAGGCGCCCGCCGTCCTGCTGGTCGGCTTCGAGTCCGAGGAGGAGGCGCCCGGCGTCTTCCTGCGGCTGCGCAAGGCCTGGCGCAGGCACAAGCAGCAGGTCTTCGCGGTGGCCACGCACGCGACGCGGGGCCTCCAGAAGGCGGGCGGCACGCTGCTGGCGGCCGCGCCGGGCACCGAGACCGAGTGGTTGGACGCCCTCGCGAGCGGCGTCGGCCTGGAGGAGCCCGGCGCGCGCGCGGCGGAGGCCTTGCGCGGCGACGGCGCGGTCATCGTCGTCGGCGAACGGCTTGCCTCGGTCGCGGGCGGCCTCACCGCCGCCGTCCGCGCCGCCACCGCGACCGGCGCCCGGCTGGTGTGGATCCCACGCCGGGCCGGTGAACGCGGCGCCGTCGAGGTCGGCGCGCTGCCGTCGCTGCTGCCGGGCGGCCGCCCGGCGACCGACCCGCGCGCGCGGGAGGAGGTCGCCGCCGCCTGGGGGCTGGCCGAACTCCCGTTGCGCTACGGCCGCGACACGCACCACATCCTGGAGGCCGCCGCCACGGGCGAACTGTCCGCGCTCGTCGTCGCCGGCGTGGAGGTCGCCGACCTGCCCGACCCGGCACGCGCGCGTGAGGCACTGGACAGCGTCGGCTTCCTGGTCTCGCTGGAGCTGCGGCCCGGCGAGGTCACGCAGCACGCCGACGTCGTCCTGCCGGTCGCCGCGGCCGCAGAGAAGGCGGGCACCTTCCTCAACTGGGAAGGCAGGGTGCGGCTCTTCGAGGCCGCCCTCAAGCCCGACCAGATGACCCGCCGTCTCGCGCCGACCGACGCGCGCGTGCTCCATATGCTCGCCGACGCCATGGACGTCCACCTCGGTCTGCCGGATCTGCGCACCGCGCGCGCGGAGATCGACCGGCTCGGTTCCTGGGACGGCCCGCACGCCACCGAGCCCCAGGAGTCCTCGGGCGTGCTGCCGCGTCCGGCCGTCGGCGAGGCCGTGCTCGCCGGGCACCGGCTGCTGCTCGACCAGGGCGTCCTCCAGCAGGGCGACGACGCGCTCGCCGGCACCCGGCACGCCGCACGCGCGCGCGTGTCGGCGGCCACGGCCGCCGAGGCGGGCGTGCGGGACGGCGAACTCCTCGCCGTCACCGGCCCGGCCGGCACCACCGAACTCCCGCTCCAGGTCACCGAGATGCCCGACCGCGTGGTCTGGCTCCCGCTGAACTCCGCCGGTGCCGGCGTCGCCTCCGACACCGGGGCACAGCCCGGCTCCCTCGTCCGCATCGGCCCGGCGGCAGTCGCCGAAGAGGCCCCCAAGGAGGTGGAGGCATGAGCCCGTTCCTCGCCGCTGAAGACCTCTCGATGTTCGGCCGCGACCCCTGGTGGCTGGTCGTCGTCAAGGCGGTGTTCTGCTTCGCCTTCCTGATGGTGACCGTGCTGTTCTCCATCGTCTGGGAGCGCAAGGTCGTCGCCTGGATGCAACTGCGCATCGGCCCCAACCGGCACGGCCCCTGGGGCATGCTCCAGTCGCTCGCCGACGGCGTGAAGCTGATGCTCAAGGAAGACCTCATCGTCAAGCGCGCGGACAAGGTGGTCTACGTCCTCGCGCCGATCGTCGCGGCCATCCCGGCCTTCATGGCGATCGCGGTGATCCCCTTCGGCCCGGCCGACAACGAGATCTCGATCTTCGGCCACCGCACCACGATGCAGCTCACCGACCTGCCGATCGCGATGCTCTACATCCTCGCGGTCGCCTCCGTCGGCATCTACGGCATCGTGCTGGCGGGCTGGAGTTCCGGATCCACCTACCCGCTGCTCGGCGGCCTGCGCTCCTGCGCACAGATGATCTCCTACGAGATCGCCATGGGCGCCGCGTTCGCCTCCGTGTTCCTCTACTCGGGGTCGATGTCGACGTCCACGATCGTGGAGCAGCAGCACGACCGCTGGTACATCCTGCTGCTGCCGGTCTCCTTCATCCTCTACATCGTCACGATGGTCGGCGAGACCAACCGCGCCCCCTTCGACATGCCGGAGTCCGAGGGCGACCTGGTCGGCGGCTTCAACACCGAGTACTCGTCCATCAAGTTCGCGATGTTCATGCTCGCCGAGTACGTGAACATGGTGACGGTCTCGGCCGTGTCGACCACGCTCTTCCTCGGCGGCTGGCGCGCCCCCTGGCCGATCAGCACCTTCTGGCAGGGCGCCAACCACGGCTGGTGGCCGCTGCTCTGGTTCGTGATCAAGGTCCAGTTGCTGCTGTTCTTCTTCATCTGGCTGCGCGGCACGCTCCCGCGCGTGCGCTACGACCAGTTGATGAAGCTCGGCTGGAAGGTCCTCATCCCGGTCTCGGTGACCTGGCTGATGCTGGTGGCGACGGTACGGGCCCTGCGCAACGAGCACTACGACTTCGCCGACATCGCCCTCTACGTCGGCGGCGGAGTCCTCGCCCTGCTGCTGCTCTCCTTCGTCGCCGACATGTTCCGCGAGAAGACGAAGGAAACCGAGCCGCCCGCCGCGCAGGAGGCCGGGTTCGACCCGATGGCGGGCGGATTCCCGGTCCCGCCGCTGCCCGGGCAGGAGCTCCCGCCGGTGCCGAGGCGCCGCCCCCGCAGCGAGCGGGAGCTGATTGTCAGTGGCGGGTCGGACACTGTCAGTGACGGATCTTCGGATGGAAAGGAGGCGTCCGATGGCTGAGGAGCCCAAGGAGACCAAGCCCGGTTTCCTGAACCCCGTGGCCGGCTTCGGCGTGACCTTCAAGGCCATGTTCAAGAAGCGGCTGACCGAGCAGTACCCCGAGCAGAAGAAGACCACGGCCCCGCGGTTCCACGGACGGCACCAGCTCAACCGCCATCCGGACGGCCTGGAGAAGTGCGTCGGCTGCGAACTGTGCGCCTGGGCCTGCCCCGCCGACGCGATCTACGTCGAGGGCGCCGACAACACCGACGAGGAGCGCTACTCGCCGGGTGAGCGGTACGGCCGCGTCTACCAGATCAACTACGCCCGCTGCATCCTGTGCGGCCTGTGCATCGAGGCGTGCCCCACGCGCGCGCTCACGATGACCAACGAGTTCGAGCTGGCCGACTCCAGCCGCGCCAACCTCATCTACACCAAGGAGCAGCTGCTCGCCGGCCTTGAGGACGGCATGGTCGACACGCCCCACGCGATCTTCCCGGGCACCGACGAACAGGACTACTACCGCGGTCTGGTGACCCAGGCCGCGCCCGGCACCGTACGGCAGGTCGCCGTCTCCAAGGGCGAGTCCCCCGAGGACCGGCAGCAGGACCAGGACCAGGACCAGGGCCAGGGCCAGGGCCAGGAGCGGGAGGTGGACGCATGAGCGCGCAGCTCGCCGCCTACACCACCTCCACCGGCGAGGCCTTCCAGTTCTGGGTGCTCGCCACCGTCGCGGTGATCGGCGCCCTGTGCACCGTCTTCATGAAGAAGTCCGTGCACAGCGCCCTCTCCCTCGCCGGGACCATGATCGTCCTGGCGGTGTTCTACCTCGCCAACGGCGCCTACTTCCTCGGCATCGTGCAGATCGTCGTCTACACCGGCGCGATCATGATGCTGTTCCTGTTCGTGGTGATGCTCGTCGGCGTGACGGCCGCGGACTCGCTGAAGGAGACCATCAAGGGTCAGCGCTGGCTGGCCCTTGCGTGCGGGGTCGGCTTCGGCGTGCTGCTGTTCGCCGGCATCGGCAACGCCTCGCTGAAGGAGTTCAACGGCACCGGCCGGGCGAACGCGAACGGCAACGTGGAGGGCCTCGCCTCCCTCATCTTCACCAAGTACGTCTTCGCCTTCGAAATCACCGGCGCTCTGCTGATCACGGCCGCCGTCGGCGCCATGGTGCTCACGCACCGGGAGCGCACCGAGCGCGCCAAGACCCAGCGCGAGCTGTCCGAACAGCGCATCCGCGAGGGCAAGCACGTCCCGCCGCTGCCCGCCCCCGGTGTCTACGCCCGGCACAACGCCGTGGACATCGCCGGCCTGCTGCCCGACGGCACCCCGTCCGAGCTGACCGTCAGCAAGACGCTGCGCGAACGCGGTCAGATCCGCGACGTCTCGGCGGAGGCGCTCGGCGACCTGCGGGCGCTGGAGCAGCGTTCGCAGGAACGCCTGGAGCGTACGGCGATCGAACCGACGACGTTCAAGCGGTCCGAGGAGGCGTCGAAGTGAACCCGGTCAACTATCTGTATCTCTCGGCCCTGTTGTTCACGATCGGCGCGACCGGCGTCCTGATCCGGCGCAACGCCATCGTGGTCTTCATGTGCATCGAGCTGATGCTGAACGCCTGCAACCTCGCGTTCGTCACCTTCTCCCGGATGCACGGCAACCTCGACGGCCAGATCATCGCGTTCTTCACGATGGTCGTCGCCGCCGCGGAGGTCGTGGTGGGCCTCGCGATCATCGTGTCGCTGTTCCGTACCCGCCACTCGGCCTCGGTCGACGACGCCAGCCTGATGAAGCTGTAAGGGGTCGGAAGAATCGTGGAGAACCTGATCGCGCTGCTCATCGCGGCGCCCCTGCTCGGAGCGGCCGTCCTGCTGACCGGCGGCCGGCGCCTGGACCGCGTCGGCCACTGGATCGGCACGCTCCTGTCGGCCGCCTCCTTCGTGTTCGGCCTGATCCTCTTCGCCGACCTGCTCGGCAGGAACGCCGAACACCGCACCCTGATCAAGCACCTGTTCAGCTGGGTCCCGGTGGCCGGCTTCCAGGCGGACGCCACCCTCCGCCTCGACCAGCTGTCGATGACGTTCGTCCTGCTCATCACGGGCGTCGGCTCGCTGATCCACCTGTACTCGGTCGGGTACATGGAGCACGACGAGCGGCGCCGCCGCTTCTTCGGCTATCTCAACCTGTTCCTCGCGGCGATGCTGCTGCTCGTCCTCGCCGACAACTACCTGCTGCTGTACGTCGGCTGGGAGGGCGTCGGTCTCGCGTCGTACCTGCTGATCGGTTTCTGGCAGCACAAGCCCAGCGCCGCGACGGCCGCGAAGAAGGCCTTCCTGGTCAACCGCGTCGGCGACATGGGCCTGTCGATCGCGATCATGCTGATGTTCGCGACGTACGGGACGTTCGCCTTCGGGCCGGTCCTCGGCCACGCGACCGACGCCTCCCAGGGCAGGCTCACCGCGATCGGCCTGATGCTGCTGCTCGCCGCCTGCGGCAAGTCGGCCCAGGTGCCGCTGCAGTCCTGGCTCGGGGACGCCATGGAGGGCCCGACCCCGGTCTCGGCCCTGATCCACGCGGCGACGATGGTGACCGCGGGCGTGTACCTGATCGTCCGCTCCGGAGCCGTCTTCAACGCCGCTCCCGACGCGCAGCTGGCGGTCACCGTCGTCGGCGCGGTCACGCTCCTGTTCGGTGCGATCGTCGGTTGCGCCAAGGACGACATCAAGAAGGCGCTGGCCGGCTCGACCATGTCGCAGATCGGCTACATGATCCTCGCCGCGGGCCTCGGCCCCGTCGGCTACGTCTTCGCGATCATGCACCTGGTGACGCACGGCTTCTTCAAGGCCGGGCTGTTCCTCGGCGCCGGTTCGGTCATGCACGGCATGAACGACGAGGTCGACATGCGCAGGTACGGCGGCCTCAGGACGTACATGCCGGTCACCTTCGTCACCTTCGGCCTCGGCTACCTCGCCATCATCGGCTTCCCGGGCCTGTCCGGCTTCTTCTCCAAGGACAAGATCATCGAGGCGGCCTTCGCGAAGGGCGGCACCGAGGGCTGGATCCTCGGCGGCGCGGCCCTGCTGGGCGCGGCCATCACCGCCTTCTACATGACGCGCGTGATGCTGATGACGTTCTTCGGCGAGAAGCGCTGGCAGCCCGACGCGAACGGCAACGAGCCGCACCCGCACGAGTCCCCGAGGGTCATGACGATCCCGATGATCGTGCTCGCCGTCGGCTCGGTCTTCGGTGGCGCCTTCTTCAGCATCGGCGACCGCTTCCTGCACTGGCTGGAGCCGGTCACCGGACACAGCGAGGGCCATTCCCCGGTCAGCGCCTGGACAGTCACCGGGGCGACCATGGTCTGCCTGGTCATCGGCGTCGGCATCGCCTGGGCGCAGTACGGCCGCAGGCCCGTCCCGGCCGTCGCCCCGCGCGGCTCGCTGCTCACCCGCGCGGCCCGCCGCGACCTGCTCCAGGACGACTTCAACCACGTGGTCCTGGTCCGTGGCGGCGAGCACCTGACGCGCTCCCTGGTGTACGTCGACCACACCCTGGTCGACGGTGTCGTCAACGGCACGGCGGCCGGCTTCGGCGGCCTGTCCGGGCGGCTGCGCCGGCTCCAGAACGGCTTCGCCCGCTCCTACGCGGTCTCGATGTTCGGCGGCGCGGCACTCATCGTCGCCGCGACCCTGCTGATGAGGGCGGTCTGATACCGATGTCCTTTCCTCTGCTGACAGCGACGGCGGCGCTCCCGGCCGTGGGAGCCGTCGCCACGGCCGCCGTACCGGCCGCGCGGCGTACCGCCGCCAAGTGGCTGGCGCTGCTCGTCTCGCTCGCCACACTCGCCCTGGCCATCACGATCCTGGTCCGCTTCGACCCGGGCGGCGCCCGCTACCAGCTCACCGAGTCCCACGCCTGGATCGCGGACTTCGGGGTGCGGTACGAGCTGGGCGTGGACGGCATCGCGGTGGCGCTGGTCGCGCTGACCGCCCTGTTGATCCCGTTCATCGTCCTCGCCGGCTGGAACGACGCCGACCCGCTGGAGACGGGAAGCCGGCGCTGGCGGCCCACACAGGGCTTCTTCGCGCTGATCCTCGCCGTCGAGGCGATGGTGATCATCTCGTTCGAGGCCACCGACGTCTTCGTCTTCTACATCTTCTTCGAAGCCATGCTCATCCCGATGTACTTCCTCATCGGCGGCTTCGGCGACCGCGCCCACGCACAGGGCGAGGCGGCGGCTTCGACGCAACGGTCGTACGCGGCCGTGAAGTTCCTCCTCTACAACCTCGTCGGCGGCCTGATCATGCTCGCCGCGGTGATCGGCCTCTACGTCGTCGCCGGGAGCTTCAGCCTCGCCGACATCGCGCACGCGCGCGCGACGGGCTCGCTGCACATGGCGACCAGCACCGAACGCTGGCTGTTCCTCGGCTTCTTCTTCGCCTTCGCGGTGAAGGCGCCGCTGTGGCCGCTGCACACCTGGCTGCCCAACGCCATGCAGGAGGCCACCGCCCCGGTCGCCGTCCTGATCACCGCGGTCGTCGACAAGGTGGGCACCTTCGCGATGCTCCGCTTCTGCCTCCAGCTGTTCCCGGAGGCGTCGAAGTGGGCGACGCCCGTCATCCTCGTCCTGTCCCTGATCAGCATCGTCTACGGCGCACTGCTCGCCGTCGGGCAGCGGGACATCAAGCGCCTGGTGGCGTACGCGTCGATCTCGCACTTCGGCTTCATCATCATGGGCATCTTCGCGATGACCAGCCAGGGCCAGTCCGGCGCCACGCTCTACATGGTCAACCACGGCATCTCCACAGCCGCGTTGATGCTGGTCGCCGGGTTCCTCATCTCCCGGCGCGGCTCGCGGCTCATCGCCGACTACGGCGGGGTGCAGAAGGTCGCCCCGGTACTCGCCGGCACGTTCCTGATCGGCAGCCTGGCCACCCTCTCCCTGCCCGGCCTCGCACCGTTCGTGAGCGAATTCCTCGTCCTGGTCGGCACGTTCACGCGCTACCCGGCGATCGGCGTCATCGCCACCTTCGGCATCGTCCTCGCCGCGCTCTACACCCTCGTGCTGTACCAGCGGACGATGACGGGCCCGGTGAAGCCCGCGGTCTCGGCGATGCCCGACCTCCGCGCGCGCGAGCTGATGGTGGTCGCCCCGCTGATCGTGCTGCTGATCTTCCTGGGCGTCTACCCGAAGCCCGTCACGGACATCGTCAACCCGGCGGTCAAACAGACCATGTCCGACGTACACAAGACCGACCCCAAGCCCTCGGTGGAGGCGGCCAAGTGAGCACAGCAGCCGTCCACAGCCTGTGGACAACCGCGGCCGATCCGATCGCTAAGATCCCGACGCCGAAGATCGAATACGGACAATTGTCGCCGACGCTGATCGTCGTCGGTGCCGCGCTGGTCGGCGTGCTGATCGAGGCGTTCGTCCCGCGCAAGTCCCGTTACTACGCCCAGGTGTTCGTGTCCGTCGTCGCCCTGTGCGCCGCGTTCGCCGCGGTGGTCGGGCTCGCGGCCGACGGCTACGGCACCACCAAGGCGCACATCGCGGCCATGGGCGCGATCGCCGTCGACGGACCGGCCCTGTTCCTCCAGGGCACGATCCTGCTGGCCGGACTGGTCGCCCTGTTCACCTTCGCCGAGCGCCGCCTGGACCCGGCCGCGCACGGCAGCCGCGTCGACTCCTTCGCCGCACAGGCCGCCGCGGTGCCGGGCAGCGACGGCGAGAAGGCGGCGGTGAAGGCGGGCTTCACCACGACAGAGGTCTTCCCGCTGTTGCTGTTCGCCATCGCGGGCATGCTGGTCTTCCCCTCGGCCAACGACCTGCTGACGCTGTTCGTGGCCCTGGAGGTCTTCTCCCTGCCGCTGTACCTGCTGTGCGCGCTGGCCCGCCGCAAGCGGCTGATGTCGCAGGAAGCCGCGGTCAAGTACTTCCTGCTCGGCGCGTTCGCCTCGGCGTTCACCCTGTTCGGCATCGCCCTGCTCTACGGCTACGCGGGCTCGGTGTCGTACGCGCGCATCGCGCAGGTCGTCGACGGCACGGTCACCAACGTCGACCCGGCACTCGCCAACACCATGGGCAACGACGCCCTGCTGCTCATGGGCGGTGCCATGATCGTGATGGGTCTGCTGTTCAAGGTGGGCGCGGTGCCGTTCCACATGTGGACGCCCGACGTCTACCAGGGCGCGCCGACCCCGGTGACGGGCTTCATGGCGGCGGCGACGAAGGTGGCCGCGTTCGGCGCGCTGCTGCGCCTGCTGTACGTCGTCCTGCCGGGCATGCGCTGGGACTGGCGGCCGGTCATGTGGGCGGTGGCGATCGTCACCATGCTGGGCGGTGCGATCGTCGCGATCACCCAGACCGACATCAAGCGCCTCCTGGCGTACTCCTCGATCGCACACGCCGGATTCATCCTCGCGGGTGTCATCGCCACCTCGAAGGACGGTGTCTCGTCCGTCCTCTTCTACCTGGCCGGCTACTCCTTCGTGACGATCGGCGCCTTCGCGGTGGTCACGCTGGTGCGCGATGCGGGCGGCGAGGCCGCCCACCTGTCCAAGTGGGCGGGGCTGGGCCGCCGCTCCCCCCTGGTGGCAGCCGTCTTCGCGGTCTTCCTCCTCGCCTTCGCCGGCATCCCGCTGACCTCCGGCTTCGCCGGAAAGTTCGCCGTGTTCAAGGCGGCGGCGGCCGGCGGCGCGGCCCCGCTGGTCGTCATCGGTGTGATCTCCTCGGCGATCGCCGCGTTCTTCTACATCCGCGTGATCGTCCTGATGTTCTTCAGCGAACCGCGCCCGGACGGCCCGACGGTGGCCGTCCCGTCCCCGCTGACCATGGCCGCGATCGGCCTGGGCGTGGCGGTGACCCTGGTGCTCGGCGTGGCCCCGCAGTACTTCCTGAACCTGGCGAGCCAGGCGGGAGTCTTCGTGCGCTGACGCTCTGCTTGTACATGCCGCGGCCCGGCACCCCTCATGAGGCGGGTGCCGGGCCGCGGTGCCGGTGCAGGCGCCGGTCGTCGGTTCCAGTTCGAAGACGTGTACAGCGGCCCGGCCGTCCTCGTTCTCGACCCGCCAGCAGTGGGGGATCTCACGCGGGCGTACTTGACGGGTTTGGTCTCGCGCACCGCGTCGATCAGCCGCGTGCGGGGCGGAAGGTCCGGAAGGGAGTCCAGATCGTCGGCCGTCCATCCGCCTTCGCGAGGAACGGGCCAGGGGGTGCCGAAGTCTCGACGGCAACGTTCATGTGTGCTCCCGCGGCGGAGACCGGATGGTTGCGTCAGGTTAGCGGCAGTCACGCAGGAGAATGGAGTGAGCCTGTGGATAACTCCGTGGCTGTCGGTGCGGCCCCCTATCGTGGAGGCAGCGGTCGGGATACGACACACGGGGGACCGGCGGGGGACAGGACCATGAAAGCGACGGGCGGGATCAGCGAGATGCCACAGGTGACCGAGGGGCCGGGCGCGGCCGACAGCGAGGCGCTGGCCACGCTGCACCGGATCTTCGGATACGAGGCTTTCCGCGGCGAGCAGGAAGCGATCATCGAGCATGTGGTGGCCGGCGGCGACGCCCTCGTCCTCATGCCGACCGGCGGCGGCAAGTCGCTCTGCTACCAGATCCCCGCCCTGGTCAGACCCGGTACAGGCGTGGTGATCTCCCCACTGATCGCCCTGATGCAGGACCAGGTCGACGCCCTGCGCGCCCTCGGTGTGCGCGCCGGCTTCATGAACTCCACGCAGGACTTCGACGAGCGCCGCCTGGTCGAGGCCGAGTTCCTGTCCGGCGAGCTGGACCTGCTCTACCTGGCCCCGGAGCGGCTGCGTCTGGACACCACGCTCGACCTTCTCTCGCGCGGCAAGATCTCCGTCTTCGCGATCGACGAGGCGCACTGCGTGTCCCAGTGGGGCCACGACTTCCGCCCTGACTACCTCGCGCTGTCCCTCCTCGGCGAGCGCTGGCCGGACGTCCCGCGGATCGCCCTCACCGCCACGGCGACCCGCGCCACCCACCAGGAGATCACCCAACGGCTGAACCTGCCGACGGCCCGCCACTTCGTCGCCAGCTTCGACCGGCCCAACATCCAGTACCGGATCGTGCCCAAGGCCGACCCGAAGAAGCAGCTGCTCGCCTTCCTTCGGCAGGAGCACACGGGCGACGCGGGCATCGTGTACTGCCTGTCACGCAACTCGGTGGAGCGGACGGCGGAGTTCCTGGCCGCCAACGGCATCGAGGCGGTGCCCTACCACGCGGGCCTGGACGCGGGCGTGCGCGCCGCCCACCAGTCCCGGTTCCTGCGCGAGGACGGCCTGATCGTCGTGGCGACCATCGCCTTCGGCATGGGCATCGACAAGCCGGACGTACGGTTCGTCGCCCACCTGGACCTGCCCAAGTCGATCGAGGGCTACTACCAGGAGACGGGCCGCGCGGGCCGCGACGGACAACCGTCCACGGCGTGGATGGCCTACGGCCTGAACGACGTCATACAGCAGCGCAAGCTGATCCAGTCCGGCGAGGGCGACGACGCCTTCCGCCGCCGTGCCTCCGCCCACCTCGACGCGATGCTCGCGCTGTGCGAGACGGCCCAGTGCCGCCGCGGCCAGCTGCTCGCCTACTTCGGCCAGGACCCCGATCCGGCGGGCTGCGGCAACTGCGACACCTGCCTGACCCCGCCGGAGACCTGGGACGGCACGATCGCCGCGCAGAAGGTGCTGTCGACCGTGGTACGGCTCCAGCGCGAGCGCGGGCAGAAGTTCGGCGCCGTGCAGATCGTCGACATCCTGCTCGGCAAGCGCACCGGCAAGGTCATCCAGTTCGACCATGACCAGCTGTCCGTCTTCGGTATCGGTACGGACCTCACCGAGGCCGAGTGGCGGGGCGCCATCCGCCAGATGCTGGCCCAGGGGCTGCTGGCGGTCGAGGGGGAGTACGGCACGCTGGTGCTCACCGAGGAGAGCGGCTCGGTGCTGCGGCAGGAGCGGGAGGTGCCGCTGCGCAAGGAGCCGAAGAAGCCGGCCGTGGCCCGGTCGCGGTCGGCGGGCGCGTCCGGCGGCAGCAAGGCCAAGGCCGCCGCGGCCGAACTGCCCGACGAGCTGCTGCCCGCCTTCGAGGCCCTGCGCGCCTGGCGCACCGAACAGGCCCGCGAGCAGGGTGTCCCGCCGTACATCGTCTTCAACGACGCCACCCTGCGCGCCATCGTCACCCTGAATCCCACCTCGGTGCGCGAGCTGGGCACGGTGAGCGGCGTCGGCGAGAAGAAGCTGGCCACGTACGGGGAGGGCGTACTGGCGGTGCTGGCTTCCCTGGACGATCCGGCGGGTCCGACGGGCGCGGGGGGCTCGGCTCCGGCCGTCGGTGCCGTGCAGGACGCCGACTGGCCGGAGCCCGACGAGGAGCCGGAGCCCGACGACTGGATCTAGCGGGCCGAGCAGGTCGAGCAGGTCGGCCTGAGGAGACGCGGGGGATCGTCACAGCCCCCGTGCCGCGTAGGCCCTGACGTCCGCGTCCGAGTCGGTCGCGGCCGTGGCGAGAGCCGCGCGGGCCTGTGCCGTGCCCCGATGCCGCGTCAGGGCCAGGACGGCCGCCTTGCGTACGTCGGCATTGGCGTCGCCCAGGGCCTCGGCCAGCGCGGGTACGGCCGCGTCGGCGGTCGCGGCCGACAGCGCGGTGGCGGCGCCGGAGCGGACCTGCCAGGCCGGGTCGGACAGGGCGGCCACGGCCCGGGCGGCGAGCGGCGCCGGGCAGCCGGTGCCGGCCAGCGCGCCGAGCGCGGCGCCGCGCACCAGGGCATCGGTGTCCTCCGTCAGCCGGTCCAGGGTGGCCCTGAGCAGCTGCTGGTCGGCTTCCGCCGACGCCGCCGGGGCGACGGCGGCCAGCGCCCTGGCCACCGTGACCCGGACCTCCCGGGAGGGATCGTCCGCGGCACCGGCAAGCGGGCGGACGGCGTCGACGGAGACCAGCGCCCGTACGGCCTCGGTGCGGACGGCGATGTCGGGGTCGTCCAGTGCCGCAGCGAACACACCGGCTCGGCCGAGCCGCAGGGCGCGCAGCACATCGAGCGCGGCGGCCCGGACCACGGGGTCGGCCTGGTCGAGCGCACCGGTGAGGGCGCCGCCCAGGGCGGGGTCGGGCGGCAGGGTCTCGACGAGCTCGCGCAGGGAGGCCGCGGCGGCCGCGCGGACCCCGGCGTCGGGGTCGGCGAGCGCACCGGCCAGGGCCAGCCCACCGCCGGACGGCACGGTCTCGGTGAGCACCGCGACGGCCGTACGGCGCACAGCGGGGTCGGAGTCCGTCAAGTAGGGCTCCAGAGCGGCGAGTTCCGGCTCCGCCTCGGCCAGCTCCAGCAGCTGGAGGAGTCGGGGCGAGGCGGAGCCGTGGGCGCCGGCCCGCGCGCCGGAGGCAGCGGCGCGTGCGGGGGCCGGTCCCGCGGCGACCGGTGTCGCCTCGCGCGGACCGGCCGTCGCCACGTGCTCGGGGCGGACCTCACCGATCCGCCGGGAGGGACCGCCGACGGGCGCGAACTCCTCGACCGGGACCAGATAGGGAGCCACGGGACGGGCCGTGAACTCCATCGCACCAGAGGGGGACTTGTGCAGATCGAGATGGTGGAACCAGGAGGCGTCGTCCCGTCCGGGATGGTCGAGACGGTCGTGGTAGAGACCCCAGCGGGACTCGGTGCGGGCGAGGGAGGCGCGGGCGGCCATCTCGGCGCAGTCGCGGATGAAGGTGACCTCGGCGCAGCGCATCAGCTCGTGCGGGGTACGGGCGCCCATGGCGGCGATGTCGGCGCGCATCCGCTCGAAGGCCTCCAGGGCGAGGGAGAGCCGCGCGCCGGACTTCGGCGGTGCCACGTAGTCGTTCACGAAGCGGCGCAGCTTGTACTCGACCTGGCGCTGCGGCGGGCCGTCCGGGTTGCGCAGCGGACGGTAGATCAGCTCGTGCGCCTCGCGCACCTGGTCCGCGGGAAGCTCCCCGGCGTACGCGGTGTACTGTGCGGCGTCCGCGCCCGCGAGGTCGCCGAAGACGAAGGCGCCGATCATGTAGTTGTGCGGGACGCAGGCGAGGTCACCGGCGGCGTACAGGCCGGGGACGGTCGTGCGGGCGTGGTCGTCGACGCGGACGCCGGAGGCGGAGTGGCCGCCGCACAGGCCGATCTCGGAGATGTGCATCTCGACGTCGTGGGTGCGGTAGTCGTGCCCGCGCCCGGCGTGGAAGGTGCCCCGGGTGGGGCGCTCTGTGGAGTGCAGGATCGACTCCAGCGCGGACACCGACTCCTCGGGGAGATGGCTGAGCTTGAGGTAGACCGGGCCGCGGTCACCGGCGACCTCGGCGGCGAACTCGGCCATCATCTGCCCGGACCAGTAGTCGGAGTCGACGAACCGCTCCCCGTGCCGGTTGACCTGGTAGCCGCCGAAGGGGTTGGCGACGTAGGCGCAGGCGGGCCCGTTGTAGTCCTTGATGAGCGGGTTGATCTGGAAGCACTCGATGCCGGTCAGCTCGGCGCCCGCGTGGTAGGCCATGGCGTATCCGTCACCGGCGTTGGTGGGGTTCTCGTAGGTGCCGTACAGGTAGCCGGAGGCGGGCAGCCCGAGCCGGCCGCAGGCGCCGGTCGCGAGGATGACCGCCCCCGCGCGGACGGTGACGAAGGCGCCGGTACGGGTGTGGAAGCCGGCGGCGCCCACGGCCCGCCCGCCCGCCGTGAGCACCCGGACCGGCATCACCCGGTTCTCGATGCGGATCCGCTCCCGCATCTCGCGCCGCCGCAGCTGTCGGTAGAGGACCTTTTTGACGTCCTTGCCCTCTGGCATCGGCAGTACGTACGAGCCGGAGCGATGCACCTGGCGCACCGCGTACTCACCGTGCTCGTCCTTCTCGAACTTGACGCCGTACGACTCCAGCCGCTGCACCATCGCGAAACCTCGGGTGGCGGTCTGGCGGACGGTGGACTGGTCGACGATGCCGTCGTTGGCGCGGGTGATCTCGGCGACGTAGTCGTCGGGTTCGGCGCGGCCCGGGACAACCGCGTTGTTGACGCCGTCCATGCCCATGGCGAGCGCGCCGGAGTGACGGACGTGGGCCTTCTCCAGCAGCAGGACGTCGGCGCCGCGCTCGGCGGCGGTCAGCGCGGCCATGGTGCCGGCGGTGCCACCGCCGATGACGAGGACGTCGCAGGTCAGCTCCTCGGCGTCGGTGACGGCGGGGATCTCCGGGAGGGTGGGCGCGGGGGTGGTCACCGGGGTGCCTTTCAGGAGCCGAGCGAGGTCAGGATGTCGCGGCGCAGGGCCACACGGGCGGGAGCGTCCACAGCCCCGCGGTCGCGGGGGCCCGGGACGTCGCGCACGGCCACCACCCGGCCGGAGCCGAGGAGGGCCACGCGGTCGCCGAGGAAGAGGGCCTCGTCCACGTCGTGCGTGACGAAGACGACGGTCGCGCCCGTGCCGCGGAGCACCTCCACCAGCAGGTCCTGCATGCCGGAGCGGGTCTGGGCGTCCAGGGCGCCGAAGGGCTCGTCCATCAGGACCGCGCGTGGACTGTCGGCGAGCGCGCGAGCCAACTGGGCGCGCTGGCGCTGCCCGCCGGACACGCGGTGCGGCAACTGCCCCGCCTGCGCGCTGAGTCCGACGCGTTCGAGCCAGGACTCGGCCCGGGCACGGCGTTCACCGCGCGGTACGCCGCTGATGGCGAGCGGCAGTTCGACGTTCCCCCGCAAGGTGCGCCAGGGCAGCAGCGCGTCCTCCTGGAAGACCAGCGCGCGGTCGGCCGACGGCCCGGTCAGGGGACTGCCTTCCGCTTCGGCCGTGCCGCCCAGCACGGGCAGCAGCCCGGCGAGCGTGCGCAGCAGCGTGGACTTGCCGCAGCCCGAGGGGCCGACGACGGTGAGGATCTCGCCGGGATCGACGTCCAGGTCGACCTCGGACAGCACCGGCGCGTCCGGCCGCCCGAGCACGGCGGAACGGAACGTGAGCCGGGTACCACGTGCGCTCCCCGGCGCCGGCGTGGTGACGGGAGCGGTGACGGTCTCAGACGAGGTGGTCATCGCGGGCCTCCTCGGTGTCCTGGTGGTCCTGCTGCTCGGGCTGGGCGTGCTGCTCGGGATCGCGGCCGCCGCGAACGGGGACGACAGCGGGCCGGGCCGCGCGGGTGCGGCCGCCGGGGACGTACGAGGTTCGGGGCAGCCAGCGGGTCAGACGCCGGCCGAGGAGCTCCACGGCCGTGGAGGTCACCCAGCCGAGAACGCCGATGGTGACCATGCCGACGAAGACACCCGGGTAGTTCACCACCGTGTAGTCCTGCCAGGTGCGGTAACCGACCCCGTACTGGCCGGAGATCATCTCGGCGGAGATCACGCAGATCCACGACACGCCGATACCGACCGACAGCCCGCCGAAGATCCCGGGCAGCGCGCCCGGCAGCACCACCGACGCGAGGATCCGCAGTCGGCGACCGCCCATGGTGCGCACCGCCTCCTCCCAGACGGGGGTGAGCGCGCGGACCGCGTGCCGGGTGGAGACCAGCACGGGGAAATAGGCAGCGGTGCAGGTGATGAAGACAATGCCCTGCTCGTTGGAGGGGAAGAGGAGGATCGCGACCGGGACGAGGGCGATCGCCGGGATCGGGCGGATCACCTCCAGGACCGGACCGAGCAGATCCTCGGCGAGCCGCGAGCGGGCCACCAGCACGCCTGTCGCCACGCCGAGGACGGCGGCCAGGGCGAAGCCGGTGAGGATCCGGGTGAGGCTGTCGGCGAGGTCGGTCCAGTAGTCGTCACCGGAGAGCCGGCCGGCGAAGGCACGGGCCACGTCGGTGGCGGTCGGGAACTGCGAGAAGCGCAGCCACAGGTCGACCTTCAGGCCGGTCAGCAGCTGCCACAGGCCGAGGAAGGCCGCCAGGGAGGCGGTGCGCAGCGCATATCGCGTCAGGGGCCGGCGGGTCATGAGGCCCGCTCCAGGGCCTCGCGGTACGACACGGTGCGAGCGCCGCCGTGGGCGGCGACGTAGGCCTGCGCGGTGTCCGGGGTGACGAAGGGCAGCAATCGGTCGCCGTCGGCCACCCAGACCGCCTTGTCGGCGAACCAGAGCGTGCCGGTGGTGGCGTCGGGCACGTAGGCGGCACGGATGCCGTCCTGGTGCCCGGCCACGTAGGCCAGCAGCGCTCTCGGGGACTTCAAGGTGAGGGTCTTGTCGCTGTTCCTGGCCCACACCTCGCTCGCGGCCGGCGCGGGCGCGGCGGTGAGCCGCTGTGCGTAGGAGGTGCCGAGGGCCTTCTTCACGTACTGGTCGTCGACGAAGGAGTCCACGTCGATGTCGCCGGTCAGCTTGGCGGCCTTCAGCACGGACACGTCCTGCTTCAGCGCGGAGACGAGCTGGGGCTTGACGGCCGGGTCGAAGGTGGCGATGCCGTGGGCGCCGTTGTAGAGGTAGACCACCTCGGCGGGCAGGCCCGTGGCCCGGGCGACTTTTTCGGCGGCGGTGACGGGGTGGGCGTTGAGGTAGTCCGTCGCCTCGGCCTGGGCCTTGAGGAAGGCCTCCAGGACGGCGGGATGCCGCCGGGCGAAGTCCTCGCGGGCGGTCACACCGTGGAAGGTGGGCAGGTTCAGCTGGGCGCCGTCGTACAAGGCCTTCGCCTTGCCCTGGTAGGCGAGCAGCCCGGGCCAGGCGACGAACTGCGACAGGGCGTCCACGCTGCCGGAGGCCAGCGCCGAGGCGCCCACAGCGGGTTGCTGGTTGAGCTTGGAGATGCCTTTGTCCGGGTCGATGCCGGCGCGTTGAAGGGCACGTACGAGCGTGCCGTCGGCGGCGGAGCCGATGCTCGTGGAGACCGTCTTGCCCTTCAGGTCCGTCAGCGAGGCCAGCTTCGCATCAGGGGCGGTGACTACGGTGTTGAGGCCGCCGCGCAGGTTGTAGCCGGTGACCGAGACCAGGTGCGTGGGGCGGCCGAGCTGCTTGCCGCGGGCCGCGTTGAGCAGGAGCGGGAAGTCGCCCATCGAGCCGATGTCGATCTTCCCGGCGGTCATCTGGGCGGTGATCGGGGCGCCTGTGGCGTAGTCCTGCCAGTCGACCTTGTAGGTGTGGCCGTCGTGCAGGGAGTCGAGCTGCTGCTCGAAGTAGCCGAGGGAGCGCAGCAGGGTTCCCGCGGTGACGGTGTTGATGGTCTTGGACTGGTAGCCGACGGTCACGGTGACCGTGGAGCCGCTGCCCGCCTCGGCGCTGCCGCCGCAGGCGGACAGGGGGAGCAGGAGTGCGGCGGCGGACAAGGCAACTGCCGTGCGTTTCATGGGGGTTGTACCTCTCACCGGAGCAGGTAGGGCATGTTGACCGTGACGGCTCCGGTGGGACAGCGGGCCGCGCACGGGCCGCAGTACCAGCACTCGTCGACGTGCATGTACGCCTTGCCGTTGCTCTCGTCGATGGCGAGGGAGTCCAGCGGGCACATGTCCACGCAGAGGGTGCAGCCGTCGATGCACTTCGACTCGTCGATGGTGACGGGCACGTCGGCCCGCTGGGGCGCCAAGGGCATGGCTGTCTCCAGGAAACGTGCAGGCAGGGTGAGGTACGGCGGCCTTTGCTATGACCGGTGGAGCAGGCCGCTCATGGTGATGCGGTCGCCGCGGAAGCGGATGAACTCCAGGTCGACGGGGCGTCCGTCGGCGAGGTGGGTGAGGCGTTCCAGCATCAGTACGGCGCCGCCGCGCGGGGCCTGGAGCACGGCGGCGGAGTGGGCGTCCGCGTTCACCGCCTCCAGGGTGATCTCGGCGTGGCCGAGGCGCTGGCCGGTGATGGCTTCCAGAAGGCGGAAGACATCGGTGTTCTCCAGGTCGGCGCCGAGCAGGGCGGTGCCGATGTCGAGCGGGATGTAGGTCAGGTCGAGGGAGAGGGGGAGGCCGTTCAGGCGGCGCAGGCGCTCGATGTAGAGCACGTCGGCGCCGGCCGGTACGCCGAGGCGGTCGGCGACCGGGGCGGGTGCGGGAGCGGGGCCCATGGTGCGGACCTCGTTGGTGACGCGGCCGTGTTCGCGGAGGGTTTCCGCGAGGCCCAGCAGACGGTCGAGCCCGTGCGGGTACTTCCGGGCGACGATCACGGTGCCGACCCCCGGCTGCCGCTCCACCAGCCCTTCGGCCCGGAGCAGATCCAGGGCTTGGCGGACGGTGTTGCGGGAGGCGCGGTAGTCGGCGGCGAGGATCGACTCGTGGGGGAGGGGGCCGTCCTGGAAGGCGCCGGTGAGGAGCTGGTGGCGCAGCAGGTCGGCGAGCTGCCGGGCCCGGTCCGCACGCAGCCGGCGACGTGCGCGGTGGGCTGCGACGGTGGTCGCGGCGCCCTGACCGGCGTGGTCGCGGGGGCGGTCGGTGGGTGGCATGGCTGGAACCATACCGATGTGGTGGGGAAAGGCGTGTTGCCGCAGTGTTGCGCCAGGTGAGGGGATGTTGGATACACCGCTGAGCTGCGGTTCTCGCTCAGCGGGCGGGAAGATCTGCCACCGGCGGGCCTGTCAGGACAGCGCCGTCAGCCCCGGGGCGAACGTGATCAGGAGGGGCAGCAGCGGCACCAGGGCGGCCACCGTCGTCGTCAGGGCCCGGTGTCGGCGCAGCAGCCGCGGCGGGGGCTCCAGGAGGCGGTCCACGCGCTCGCCCAGCAGGCGGCGGCTGGAGTCGCAGGAGAGGACACCCCGATGCTGGTTCAGCTCGATCAGCGCGAGGGCCGTGGTGAGGTGTCCGCAGCGGCGGGACGCCGTGTCGTCGGCGGCCAGCTCGACCAGGCGGTGCGTCTGGTCGCAGAAGTGGGCGAAGAGCGGCACGCGCGGGAAGCCCGTGGCGAGCGCGGTGGACAGGTGCAGCAGCCAGTCGTGGTGGGCACGCGCGTGCCCGCGTTCGTGTGTGAGGACGGCGTCCAGCTGATGGTCGGTGAGGCGTTGCAGCGCGCCCGTGGTGACGACCAGCTGTGGCGGGTGGCCCGGCATCCACCAGGCGTCCGGGTACTCGTCCTCCAGCACGAGCATCGGGCCCCGCGCCGCAGGCAGTCCGGCCGGCAGGTCGGGGGCTCGTTCGCGCAGTTGTGCGCGAGCCTGGCCGCGGCTGCGGCGGGCCTCGACGATCTCCCGGGCCAGCATCGCCGTCGTCCACGCGGCCCCGCAGGCCAGCAGCAGGGTGAGGGCGGTGGCCCACACCGGTGTGGCGGACAGGTCGTACGCGGCGGTGACGGAGGGCGGCGCGGGGGCGAACACGCGGTCGCGGACGGTGTGGAAGACGGCCGCCGTGCCCAGGACCAGCGCGGCCAGACAGCACAACAGGACGGTGGCGACCAGGCACTGCCACACCCACAGCGCGACCACGGGTTCCCGCTCGGGCCAGGCGGCACGGGTCAGCGCGCGCGGTGCCGGCAGCGCGGACGTCAGGGCGACGACGCTCAGCAGGAGCAGGCAGACGGTCATGCCGGGGCTCCGGTTCCTGGTCGGAGAGGGGCGCGGGTGCGGGTGGTGCGGGGCGATGGGCCGGGGGCGCGTCGCATGGTGCGTTGTCCGCCCAGTATGCCGGGGAGGAGCGGTGAGAGGCAGGTCTCGGCAGTGATCTGTCCCGCGCTCCCTGCCGCATCGTTCCGTCGCGTCCGGCTCGGCCGGCCTCCGGGGGCGGAAGCCCTGCGTCTCCCGCTTCCGCACGGCCCGCCGCACCGCCTCCAGCACGTCGTCCGGCCCGAATCCCGGCGCGGGCGTCCAGGCCGCGAAGTCCCTCGTACCGTCGGCGAGTTCCGCCGTCTCGCGGTGTCGGGCGCCCGGCGGCGGTGGAGCGACCGGCGTCCCCGCGCCGCGCCGGGTGCGGACCAGCGACGCCGCCTCCGGCTCGCGGCACGCGCGCGCCATGGGGCCCGCCGCCGTAGCGTCGGCAGTCGTTCGCCCTCCGGCGGTCGCCCGCTGCCAGCCCGGGCGGCGAGCCGGGCGCGGATCCGTCCGAAGTCACCAGCGCGACCGGGGACAGCGGCACCGGGACCGCGGTGGACACGGTGCCCGCGGTCCCGTCGCAGGTCACGGTCGGTTGGCGGCCCGGCCGGTCCAGGCCGTCCGGCGGGGCCGCCGCGCCGGACGTCGCCGGCACGCGCCGCCACGCACGCACGCGCGCGCGTGGCGACCGCGTGGCTCACGCCGATACGACGCGGCCGCTGACCTCCCCCAGCCCGACCCGGCGTCCGTCCGGGCCGGGGGCCCACGCGGACAGCGTCACCACGTCGCCGTCCTCCAGGAAGGCCCGCTTGCCGTCGGGGAGTTCGAGGGGCTCGCGGCCGTTCCAGGTCAGCTCCAGGAGGGAGCCGCGCTGGCGTTCCTCGGGACCGCTCACCGTGCCCGAGCCGTACAGGTCGCCGGTGCGCAGCGAGGCGCCGTTCACCGTCATGTGGGCGAGTTGCTGGGCAGCGGTCCAGTACATGGTCGAGAACGGCGGCTCGGAGACCACATGGCCGTTGATCGCGACGGAGATCCGCAGGTCGTAGCCGCCCGGCTCGATGCCCGGCGCCGCGTCGTCCAGATAGGGCAGCAGGGGGTGCGTGCGCTCCGGTGCGGCCACGCGCGCGTGCTCCAGCGCGTCCAGCGGGGTGATCCATGCGGACACCGAGGTGGCGAAGGACTTGCCGAGGAACGGGCCGAGGGGGACGTACTCCCAGGCCTGGATGTCCCGCGCGGACCAGTCGTTCAGCAGGCAGAGGCCGAAGACGTGCTCCCGGAAGTCGCCGAGTGCGACCGGGCTGCCCAGTGCGGACGGGACGCCCACGACGAAGCCGACCTCGGCCTCGATGTCCAGCCGGACCGACGGGCCGAACACGGGCACCGGGTCGTCCGGGCCCTTGCGCTGCCCCGAGGGCCGTACGACGTCCGTGCCCGAGACGACGACCGTGCCGGAGCGGCCGTGGTAACCGATCGGCAGATGCTTCCAGTTGGGAGTGAGGGAGTCCGCGGCGTCCGGGCGGAAGATCTGGCCGACGTTCCTCGCGTGGTTCTCCGAGGCGTAGAAGTCGACGTAGTCCGCGACCTCGAAGGGCAGGTGCAGGGTCACCTCGGACAAGGGGCGGAACAGCGGTTCCACGGCCTCGCGGTGCGCGGGGTCCGTGACCCAGGCCGTGACGGCGTCCCGTACCTCCGACCACGTCGCGCGGCCGGCGCCCATGAGGGCGTTGAGGGTGGGGCGGGCGAGCAGCGCCTGGTGCGGTGAGCCGAGGGCGGCGGCCGCCGCGCCCGCGTCGAGGACGTGGTCCCCGAGCCGGACGCCGACCCTCCGCTCCGTGCTGCCGGAGGGCGAGAACACGCCATAGGGAAGGTTGTGCGGGCCGAAGGGGTCGCCCTCGGGGACGTCGAAGGGGGGCATGGGGTGCTGCCTCACTCTCATCCGGGCCATGCATGGCGATGCGTTCCATGTGGTCGCGCCACACGTTACGGCCGTGACGCATGTCTTGGGCAGAGCCCCGAGGCGTGCCCCGGTGCACGTCCCGCCAGGTGCCCCGAAGGTTGCCCGCACGATACCTAAAGGGTTCGCAATGTCCGAATAGGCTCCGAATAGGCCTTGTCGGAGTGGGCAATTCCGGCTTAGCGTCCTTTGGGGACACGGACGGGCTGGATCCGTTCCGTTTGGGGGGACACGTGGGGGGACCCGTGGCCGGAGACGCCGTCAGTGTGCCGTTCGAGGCCGACCGTGACGTGCCGGGGCTGATCGTCAAGTTCGGCGATTATCCGCTGCACCACGGCGGTGTCGGCGCCATTCGCAGTCTGGGCCGCCTCGGCGTGCCCATGTACGCCATCACCGAGGATCCGTACACGCCGGCGGCGTCCTCGCGCTATCTGAAGAAGGCGTTCGTGTGGCCGACGACCGGCGCGGAGGACCCGAGCCACCTGGTCGACGGGCTGCTGCGCGTCGGCCGTCGCATCGGCCGCCCGACCGTCCTGATACCGACCGACGAAGAGGCCGCCGTCCTGATCGCCGAGCACCAGGACGAGCTGGCCGGATCTTTTCTCTTCCCGAGGGTCGAGCCGGGGCTGCCGCGCCGGCTCGCCAGCAAACAGGGACTGCACGAACTGTGCGTCGAGCACGGCATCGCCAGCCCGTCGGCCGCGTTCCCGGAGTCGTACGACGACATCGTCGCCTTCGCGGACACGGCCCGCTTCCCGGTGGTGGCCAAGAACCGCGAGGCGTTCGTACGGCGGCGCCGGCCCGCCGTGAACGGCACCACACGGATCGCCACCCGGGAGGGCCTGCTCGCCCTGGCCCGCGACTGGGGCGACGAGCCGGGCGTGATCCTCCAGGAGTACCTCCCGCGCGAGGAGGCCGAGGACTGGATCGTGCACGCCTGCTTCGGCCCCGACTCCACCCCGCTCACGCTGTTCACCGGCGTCAAGGTCCGCTCGTGGCCGCCGCACGCCGGGATGACGGCGAACGCCTACGTCGTCGACAACCCGGAACTCGCCGACCTCGCCGCGCGTTTCATCAAACAGATCGGCTTCAGCGGCATCATCGACCTCGACCTGCGCTTCGACCGGCGCGACGGACAGTACAAACTCCTGGACTTCAACCCCCGCATGGGCGCCCAGTTCCGGCTCTTCGAGAACGAGTCGGGGGTGGACGTGGTCCGCGCCCTGCACCTGCACCTGACCGGCCGCGCCGTACCGGAGGGGGAACAGCGCGCCGGCCACCGCTACGTCGTGGAGAACATCGACCTGCCCGCCCTCCTCGCCTACCGCCGCAGCGGCTACACGACGCCGCACGCACCGGCGAAGGCGAGCGGGACGGAGCTGGCCTGGTTCGCGGGTGACGACCCGCTGCCGTTCCTCACGATGCTCGCCCGCTTCGTGCGCCCGGGCGCGAAGCACCTGTATCAGCTGTGGCGGACCAACCGCCGCGGCGGCAACACCTCCACGAAGTAGGCCAAGCCACCAAGACGAGCAAGAGTGGCGCACCGTGTCCTGGGGAGGGACTTCGTGACTCGACCGGTTGCAGTCATCGGGGCCGGGCCGTTCGGCCTGTCCACCGCCGCCCATCTCCGCGCGCGCGGCATCCCTGTCCGCGTCTTCGGCGACCCCATGGTCAGCTGGCGCGCCCACATGCCCGAGGGCATGCTCCTGAAGTCGACACCCGCCGCGTCGAGCCTGGACTGCCCGCAGCCCGGCCACACCCTCGCCGACTACTGCGACGCGGCCGGCATCCGCCGCCTGGTGGCTGACGAGGACATCATCCCGGTGGAGACCTTCGTCGCCTACGGCGAGTGGTTCCAGCAGAAGCTGCTGCCCGGCCTGGAGCGGGTGCGGGTCGTGTCCGTCGACCGTGACGCGCGCGGCGGCTTCGAACTCAAGCTGGACTCGGGAGAGCTGTGCACCGCGCGCGCGGTCGTCGTCGCCACCGGCCTGTCCGGCCTCGCCCACCTTCCGCCGGAACTCGCGGGCGCGGCACCCGACGGGCCTTCCGCCACCGGACCGCTCTCGCACAGCTCCCAGCACCACGACCTCGGGCGGTTCGCCGGCCGGGAGCTGATCGTCGTCGGCGCCGGCCAGTCCGCGCTGGAGACGGCCGCGCTCGCCGCCGAAGCCGGCGCACGCGTGCGCGTGGTCGCGCGCGGCCGCGGCCGGGTCGCCTTCGGCGCCCCGCCCTGGGAGCAGCCGAGGCTGCGCCCCGCATCCCCCTTCGGCCGCGCCTGGTCGCTGTGGGCGCTCAGCTACTACCCGCACCCCTACCGCCACCTGCCCGAGGCCGCCCGTCACTACCTGGTCCGCCGCGTCCTCGGACCGCTCGGCGCCTGGTGGCTGCGCGAGCGGTTCGACAGCGCCGTACAGGTGCAGGAAGTCGAGCGGATCGTCCGCGCGGAGGCGTCGGACGGCAGCCCCGTCCTCACCGTCCGCACGTTCTCCCGCTCCCGAACCGGCCCGCGCGGGCAGACCCCTGCCGACGGCGTGGAACGGCTCGCCGCCGACCACGTCATCGCGGCCACCGGCTACCGCGTCGACATCGCGGCGATGGACTTCCTCGGCCACGGCCTGCGCACCCGGCTGGCCGTGAGCCGCGGCGCGCCGAGGCTCGGCCCCGGCTGCGTCTCCTCCGTCCCCGGCCTGTACTTCACCGGCCTGCCGGCGGCGGCGTCGTACGGCCCGGTGATGCGCTTCGTGTGCGGCACGGAGTTCGCCTCGCCGCGACTGGCGAAGCACCTGGCGGCGGCCCACGGCTGACGAAGCGGCCGCATCCGGGGACGGCGACGGCATACAGGGGACCCCGACAGTGTCATCAGGCCGACGGCGGGCGCCACTTGGGGGTGATGAGCACGTAAGTACGCAGTACGGCAAGGTGAGTCGGACAGGCCCCGCGTCCGTATTCTCTGATCATGGCAGCCGCATACGCACTGATCGCCACTGACCTGGACGGCACGCTGCTGCGGGGCGACGACACGGTCTCCGACCGGTCGCTCGCCGCGCTCGCGCGGGCGGCGCGGGCCGGTGCCCGGCATCTGGTGGTGACGGGCCGTCCGGCCCCTCGGGTACGGCCGCTGCTCGCGCGCCTCGGCTGCGCGGGGCTCGCGGTGTGCGGACAGGGCGCGCAGGTCTACGACGCCGGGGGCGGGCGCCTGCTCTGGTCGGTCCGGCTGCACCGGGAACTGGCCGAGGAGGCGCTCGGCAAGATCGAGGCCGAGGTGGGGCAGGTCTACGCGGCCGTCGACCAGGACGGCGTCGACGGGCTCACGCTCATCGAGCCCGGCTACCGGATGCCGCACCCGACCCTGCCCTCGGTGCGGGTCGACCGGCGCGACGACCTGTGGCACAAGCCCATCAGCAAGGTGCTGCTGCGCCATGCCGCCCTGTCCGACGACGAGTTGGCGGCCGTCGCGCGCGCGGTGGTGGGTTCGCTCGCGACGGTCACCATGTCGGGGCCGGGGACCGTGGAGCTCCAGCCGTCCGGGGTGACCAAGGCGACCGGGCTGGCGCTCGCCGCGGAGCGGCTCGGCGTCGGTGCCCGACAGGCGCTGGCCTTCGGGGACATGCCCAACGACATCCCGATGTTCGACTGGGCCGGGCACGGGGTCGCCATGGCCGGCGCGCATCCCGAACTGAAGGCGGTGGCCGACGAGATCACCATGTCGAACGAGGACGACGGCGTCGCCGTCGTCCTCGAAAGACTGTTTCCGACCGGCTGACCGGTGTCTCAGTACGCGCTGTGGACGTTGTCGATCGAGCCGTAGCGCGCGGCGGCGTAGTTGCAGGCCGCGGTGATGTTCGCGACCGGGTCGTACGGGTCGAACGCGGTGCCGGTCACGTGGTAGGCCCGGAAGGTCGGGTCGATGACCTGGAGCAGGCCCTTGGACGGGATGCCGGCGGCGGCGTTGGAGTCCCAGTTGTTGATGGCCAGCGGGTTGCCGGAGGACTCCCGCATGATGTTGCGGAAGATGCCGTTGTAGGAGCCGGGGATGCCCTTCTGGGCCATGATCGAGAGGGACTCGCGGATCCAGCCGTCGAGGGTGTTCGTGTACCCGGACGTGTGGACGAGGGACGTGGTCGCGGCGGCCGTCGAGGGCGTGCTGGTGGCGGCGGAGGCGCTGGTGGCGCCGATGAGCGGCATCGCGAGGACGGCGGCACCGGTGCCGGCGACGGCGAGGGTGCGCATGAGACGGCTGGTGCGGGTACGGCTGTGCTGAGCGGCAGCAGACATGGGGAGTTCCTCTCCGGCGCCTGCGAGGTGAGCTGTCGGGTTCGGGCGGGGAGGTGCCCGGCCGTGCCTTCGCGAGAAGGCGCGGCTTCACCCCTAGCCGTTCCGGTGCGACGTGTGCCGACCGGTCCGGCGACTTACCTGGGTCCCCCGCTCCTGCCGTACGAATGAGTTCGCGGATGGTTGTGCGGGCGGCGGCAGGATTCGGCGTCCGCCCAGCGAGCCGGAACGTATGCGAGAGCACATGTCGGGAACAAGTGCCGGAATCACACAACGTCCTGTTTGACCTTGAACTGCACCCTATGTGGTGCTTGATCCTTTGCGGTTGCCAACCCTCAACTCGCGCGCCGGGCAAGGAGAACGGGCGGTTCGGCGGCCGGTGTGCGGACATGGGCGTCCGTGACCCAACTCACGAAGTATCAAATAGTCATAAAGGGGACATAGCGGATTTCAGGGACTCGCGCTCGGAGTGGCGCCGGTCGTGAAGGGGGACGTGGAAAGGGGGGTGGGCGAGGGATGGGGTGAGGGGTGGGTGTGAGATGGCCCGCGGGTGAGGGTGGAGCCGTTACTCCGCTCGCCCCTCGGTTCGCGACAAAGCGCAAGGTGTCCTGTTAAGTCGATGAATGTCCGTTCTTACCATCTGATCGAAAACAAAGCGGCCATGATCCAATAGCGCCCGGGCCGGACCGGTGGGCGCTATCGGTGATCGAAACAGGACCGGATACGCTGACTTGAGTGATGGCAGCGACCTATCGACAAACCGTGTAATCGCCAGCAGACACCAGCAGACAGGAGACCCCTCGTGACCGTCGTCGGGCCGTTCGGGCTGAGCGTGCGGGACCAGGCTCTCGAAGCCGATGTCCAGGCCGGATTGGCGGCTGTCGAGGAAGGCTTGCTCGAGGCCACCAAGAGCGAGGTCCCGTTCATCACGGAGGCCGCGCAGCACCTCGTACGGGCCGGCGGGAAGCGGTTCCGGCCGCTGCTCGTGATGCTCGCGGCGCAGTTCGGCGACCGCTACGCGCCGGGCATCGTGCCGTCGGCCGTCGTCGTGGAGCTGACCCACCTCGCCACGCTGTACCACGACGACGTCATGGACGAGGCGGCCGTGCGGCGCGGTGTGGACAGCGCCAACACCCGCTGGGGCAACTCCGTCGCGGTCCTCACCGGCGACTTCCTCTTCGCCCGTGCCTCCCAGATCCTCGCCGACCTCGGGCCCGAGGCGGTCCGGGTGCAGGCCCTCGCGTTCGAGCGGCTGGTCACGGGCCAGATCCTGGAGACCGCGGGCCCCTCGGACGGCCGCGACCCGGTCGAGCACTACCTGGACGTGCTCGGCGGCAAGACCGGCTCGCTGGTGGCGGTCTCGTGCCGGTTCGGCGCGATGATGTCGGGCGCCGACGAGACGGTCGTCGACGTCCTCACCCAGTACGGCGAGCGGCTCGGCGTCGCCTTCCAGCTCGCCGACGACGTCCTGGACATCGCCTCCGACTCGCACGAGTCCGGCAAGACCCCGGGCACCGACCTGCGCGAGGGCATCCCGACGCTGCCCGTACTCCGGCTGCGCGAGCGCGCGGCCCGGCTGGGGCTGCCCGAGGACCTCGCGCTGTGCGAGCTGTTGGACTCCGACCTCACCGACGACGCCCGGCACGCCGAGGCCCTGACCGCGCTGCGCGCGCACCCCGCGCTGGAGCAGGCCCGCCGCGACACCGTGCGTTATGCCGAGGAGGCCCGGGCCGCGCTGTCGCCGCTGCGGGACTGCGACGCCAAGGCGGCTCTGGTGGAGCTGTGCGACGCGGTGGTGCACCGCGCGGGCTGAGGCCCCGGGCCACCCACGACGGCGTGCCGGCCCGCGACGGCCTACCGGCTCGTCCCCGCTGACAGTGGCTGACGTGTCCGCGATATGGCACACGGCCGTACGGCGCCCTTCGGCATCCGTGCGACCGGGCCCGGCCCCTAGGGGTCCCGGTGGTCGCCGCCCCTACGTGTCATACCGCAGGCGTACACGGAGTTGGCTCCGTGGTCTGACGCTTCCTCATGGCCGATTTGGTGAGATGGGGAACACGGACATCACCACTCCTCACCGATTCGGGTGAGAATGGCGGCTCAGGGTGGACCAGCGTGAGGAAAGCCGCCGCCGACGACGGAGGTAAGGCACACATGGCACCGTACGAATCCGATGACGCGGTGGACGTCGCGCGGGACGAGAACCCGCACGCCGGACGCCGCAAGGCCGCGCGTTACGCGGTCCCGGTCGCGGTGGTGGGCGTGGCGGCGGCCACGATCGGGCTGGTCCCGGCGCTCGCCGCCTCGGGCGACCCGGACCTGCCCAAGATCACCGCGAAGCAGCTCATCGACAAGATCGCCAAGTCGGACGTGCAGCAGCTGTCCGGCACGGTGAAGATCAGCACCGACCTCGGCCTGCCGAACCTCGGCGGCCTGGAGAGCAGCCTGGCCTCCGGGGCCGGCAAGGGCGCCGGCGCCGGCTCCTCCGCCGACCCGCAGGCCAAGCTCACCGAGCTGGTCTCCGGCACGCACACGCTGCGCGTCGCCGCCGACGGCCCGGACAAGCAGAAGATCTCGCTGCTGGAGAGCGGCTCCGAGTACAGCCTCATCCACGACGGCACGAACGTCTGGGGCTACGACAGCAAGACCAACTCCGTCTCCCACAGCACCTCCCCCGAGACGGGCAAGGACCGCAGGGCCGAGCAGCCGCCGGCCACGCCGAAGGACTTCGCCGACCAGGCGCTGAAGGCGGTGGACGGCACCACGTCCGTCACCGTCGACGGCACCGAGCAGGTCGCCGGCCGCGCCGCCTACAAGCTGCTGATCAAGCCGCGCCAGTCGGGCACCACGGTCGGCGCGATCAGCATCGCGGTCGACGCGAAGACGGGCATGCCGCTGAAGTTCACGCTGACCCCGAAGAGCGGCGGCGCCGCCGTCGTCGACGCGGGCTTCACCGAGGTCTCCTTCGCCAGGCCGGCCGCCTCCACGTTCACCTTCACCCCGCCCAAGGGCGCGAAGGTGACGGAGCAGAAGAAGGGCGCCACGGCCCGGGAGCACGACGGGTTCAAGCCCGGCGGGGGCTTCGCCCAGGGCCACGACAAGGGCACTGTCATCGGCAAGGGCTGGACGTCCGTCGCCACGTTCGACACGGGCGCCAAGGGCGGCCTGCCGAGCGGCGGTTCCAAGGCCGGCGACCTCAGCGGCTTCCTTGGCTCGCTCGGCGACAAGGTCTCGGGCAAGTTCGGCAAGGGCACGGTCTTCTCCACCCGCCTGGTCAACGTCCTGATGACCGACGACGGCAAGGTCTACGCCGGCGCGGTGACGAAGGACGCCCTGGTGAAGGCGGCGAACGAAGGAAAGTGACCCTGTCCGGGCACTACGGACCGTGATCGTGCGTTGACCCTTTACGGAAGCACGAACCGAGGGGGAGCCGATGGACGGACCGTCCGCCACGGAGCGGGAGGCGGGGGACGCCGAGCGGCATGCCCCCGGGCAGGCCGAGGCGAGCGTCATCGCCACGCGCGGTCTCACCAAGCGCTACCGCGGCGGACAGCTCGCCGTGGACGGTCTGGATCTGACCGTCCCGGCCGGCAGTGTCTTCGGCTTCCTCGGTCCGAACGGCTCGGGCAAGACCACGACCATCCGCATGCTGATGGGCCTGATCGAGCCGACCGCAGGCACGGCCCGGGTGCTGGGCCGCCCGATGCCCCGGGCGGCCCGCTCCGTGCTGCCCGAGGTCGGCGCGCTCATCGAGGGCCCCGCGCTGTACGGCTTCCTCTCCGGCCGGGACAACCTGCTGCGCTACGACGCCGCCGACCCGACCGCCGACCCGCGCACCCGGCGCGCCCGCGTCGCCGCCGCCCTGGACCGGGTGGGCCTCGCGGCGGCCGCCGGAAAGAAGGCGAGAGCGTACTCGCTGGGCATGAAGCAGCGCCTGGGTCTTGCGGCCGCCCTGCTCCAGCCGCGCCGGCTGCTCGTCCTGGACGAGCCCACCAACGGCCTCGACCCGCAGGGCATGCGGGAGATCCGCACCCTGATCAGAGAGCTGGCCGCCGACGGCACGACGGTCTTTCTCTCCTCCCACCTCCTCGACGAGATCGAGCAGGTGTGCACGCACGCGGCGGTCATGGCGCAGGGCCGGCTCGTCACACAGGGCGCGGTGGCCGACCTGGCTGCCGGGGCGCGCGGCCGGCTGGTGGTGACCACCCCGGATCCGGCCGAGGCTGCCCGGGTGCTGAAGGAACAGGGCGTCGCGGACGTCACCGCCGACGGCGACCGGGTCACCGGCGAACCGCCCGCGCGGGACCTCGCCGAGGTGAACGCCGCGCTGGTCATGGCGGGCGTGCGGGTGCGCGGCCTCGCGCTCGAACGGGCCTCGCTGGAGGACGCGTTCGTGGCACTGACGGGGGAGGGCTTCGATGTCGCGGGCTGAGACGGATCCCCTGTCCGAGAGGGCTCCCGGGTCCGGGGCGGCCCTCGTCCCCGCCGTGCGCCGGCCGAGCCCGCTGTGGACGTTCGGGCTGCTGCGCAGCGAACTGGTCACGACCGTCCGACGCTGGCGCACGCTCGCCCTGCTCGGGGTGCTGGCCGCGGTGCCGGTGCTGGTCGGGATCGCGGTGAAGATCGAGACGCGCGGCGGCGGGTCGGCGGACCACGGCGGCCAGGGCCCTGCGTTCATCTCGCAGATCACCAACAACGGCCTGTTCCTGGTGTTCACGGCACTCGCCGCGACCTTGCCGTTCTTCCTGCCGATGGCCGTCGGCGTCGTCGCGGGGGACGCGATAGCGGGCGAGGCGGGCGCGGGCACGCTGCGCTATCTGATGGTCGCCCCGGCCGGCCGCACCCGGCTGCTGCTCACCAAGTACGCGACGGTGATGGCCTTCTGCCTGCTGGCCACCCTGGTCGTCGCCGTCTCGGCACTGATCGTCGGCGTGCTGCTCTTCCCGCTGGGCGACCTCACGACGATATCCGGCACGCAGATCAGCTTCGCCGAGGGCCTCGGCCGAGCCCTGCTGATCGCCCTGGTCGTCGCCCTCTCCCTGGTCGGCGTGGCCGCCCTCGGCCTGTTCGTCTCGACGCTCACGAACAGCGGCATCGCGGCGATGGCGACCACCGTGGGGCTGCTCATCACCGTCCAGATCCTCGACCAGATACCCCAGCTGCACGCCCTCCAGCCGTACTTCTTCTCGCACTACTGGCTGTCCTTCGCCGACCTGATCCGCGACCCCGTCTACTGGGACGGCCTGGAGAAGAACCTCGGCCTCCAAGCGCTGTACGCGGCCGTGTTCGGCACGGCGGCCTGGGCGAGGTTCACGACGAAGGACATCAGCGCCTGAGCCCCTGCCGGGCCCGCGCGAAGAGCGTCTTCGCGCCGCCGCTGAGCATGCTCCCGGGAGGCGGCTGGTGCGAGGCTGTGACGGTGCGGTGACCCGGAAGCCGAGGCGAGCGGAGACACTGGTGGGCAGGACGCGTACGACCGGAATCGCGACGCCGGGGGAGTGAGGGAAAACCGATGTCTCGACTGAGCTTCGAGAAGAAGCGGGCGCAGCGGCCCGCGGAGCACCGGGCGGCGGTGCCGGTCCGGGTGTTCGGCGCGGGTGGCGCGTCGGTGGGCGGGACGTCGGTGGCGGCCGTGCCGGGCGAGGAGATCCACCAGACGGTCCTGAACCGCCTCCAGCGCCTCGCCATCAGCCTCGGCGCCCCGATACGTGCCACGATCCAGGACGACCGGGTGGGCCTCATGGTTCCCCTGGAGGTCTCGGCGGACGGTTCCAGCCGCGTCATGGGGGAGCCGGTGCGGACGGCTCCGCCGCGCGAGGCGGAGAAGGCGCAGCCGGCGGAGCAGGCCGGGTCGTGCCCGGAACCGAAGGCCGGGACGGCGCGGGTGCCGACGGGGCAGTTCGGCCCCCCGCCGGTCATGGACGCGCCGGTGGCGGCCGCCGCCACCACAACCGCCACCACGGCTGCTGCTCCCTCCGCTCCCTCCGCCCTCTCCACTCCCTCTTCCGTCGCCCCCGCGCCCGAAGCCGCACCCCTCCCCACCCCCGACCACATCCCTGCTCCCGCCGCCTCCTCCCCCTCCCTCTCGGTCTCTCTCCCCCTGTACGCCGAGCCGGAGGCGCCGGTCGCGGCCCACACGCCGGCCCGGGGGTTCGACGCCGTCGCCGAGGAGGTGCTCGGGGACGGGCCGCTGACGGAGACGGCGGAGGGAGCCGAGTTGCTGACCGAGCCGATGACGCGGATCAACGAGGCCGTGCGCGCGGGCCGGATCGAGGCGGCGGCGGAGCTCACCGACCGTACGGTCACCGAGGCCTCCACCGTGCTGGGCCCCGGCCATGCCGAGGTGCTGCACCTGCGTGAACTGTCCGCCTACATCGCCTACTTGGGCGGCGAGCCGGTCCGCGCCTTCGAGCAGTCCCTGGACCTCGCCCGGCTGCGCCGGCAGGCGCGGGACGCGGAAGCCGCCTACGGCAACGTCCGCAGCGCGGCGACCGCCTGGCGTGCGGTGCGTGACCCCGAGGAGGGCCTGCGGCTGGGCCGCGACCTGATCGAGCTGTGGACGGACCTCAGCGCCGAGCCGGGTCCCGCCGCCGACGACCTGCACCCCCTGGAGTCCGCCCGCGCCCGCATGGGCCGCCTGACCGACCGGGCGGCCCGCGCCGCACAGCCGTGAGCCCGGCCGCCGTACAGCCGTGAGCGAGGTCCCACGGGGCTCACCGCACGGCTCACTGCACGCAGAACTCGTTGCCCTCGGGGTCCGTCAGCACCACCCACTGCCCGGCGGGCTCCGTCACCTCGCGCACCACGCGCGCGCCCAGCGCCTCCAGCCGGGCCACCTCCTGCGCGCGCCGCTCCGGGCCGGCGTGCAGGTCGAGGTGGAGCCGGTTCTTGGCCGTCTTCGGCTCCGGGACGCGTTGGAAGAGCAGGCGCCGGCCCAGCCCGGTGCCGGTTGCGGGGTCGTACGGGTCGTCGGGGTGCCGTACGGCGATCAGGTCACGGAAGGCGGGGCGGCCGTGGTACTCGACCGTGGCCTCGCCGGGCAGCGCGCCGGCGGACAGCAGCCGTTCGATCAGGGCGCTGTTGTCCTCGGCCGGGTAGTGCAGCGCCGCGGCCCAGAAGTCGGCCTGGGCGTGCGGGTCGGCCGCGTCGATGACGAGCTTCCAGTGCAGGGGTGCGGGCGTCTGTGTCGACATGGCTGTCACTTATAGCGCGCGCCACTGACAGCGGCCGTCGGACACGACCGCGGCCCGCCACGACGGCCGTGGCCGTGGAACAGCCGTCAGGCGTCCACCGCGGCGGACTCGGCCTGGCCGCCGCGCGCCACCACCAGCGACCGCCGCGTGCGGCGCGCGGAGCGCAGCGCGTCGCCCGTGAGCAGGATCAGCGCCAGCCAGACCAGCGCGAAGCCGGCCCACCGCTCCATCGGCATGGCCTCGTGGAAGTACAGGATGCCGAGCAGGAACTGGAAGACGGGGGCGAGGTACTGGAGCAGGCCCAGCGTGGACAGCGGCACGCGGATCGCCGCCGCGCCGAAGCAGACCAGCGGCAGCGCGGTGACCAGGCCGGTGGAGGCGAGCAGGGCGGCGTGCCCGGAGCCGTCGTTCACGAAGCTGGACTCGCCATGGGCGACGAGCCAGAGCAGATAGCCGAGCGCGGGCAGGAACTGGATCGCGGTCTCGGCGGCCAGTGACTCGACGCCGCCGAGGTCGACCTTCTTCTTCACCAGGCCGTAGGTGCCGAAGGAGAAGGCGAGGACGAGCGAGATCCACGGCGGGCGGCCGTAGCCGATGGCCAGCACGACGACGGCGGCGAGGCCGGTCGCGACCGCCGCCCACTGCACCGGCCGCAGCCGTTCCTTGAGCAGCAGCACGCCCAGCGCGATGGTCACCAGCGGGTTGATGAAGTACCCGAGCGAGGCCTCGACCACATGGCCGGCGTTCACGGCCCAGATGTAGACGCCCCAGTTCACGCTGATGACGGTCGCCGCCACGGCGACGAGCGCGAGCCGGCGCGGCTGGCGCAGCAGCTCTCCGGCCCAGGCCCAGCGCCGTACGAAGAGCAGCGCGGCGGCGACGACGACCAGGGACCAGACCATGCGGTGGGCGAGGATCTCCACCGCGCCGGCGGGTTTCAGCAGCGGCCAGAAGAGGGGGACCAGCCCCCACATGCCATAGGCGGCGAAGCCGTTCAGCAGGCCTGTCCGGTCCTCGCTTCCGGAGCTCCCGGAGTTCTTGGACGTCCCGCTCACGGCCCCTCCTTCTCGTGGTGCATCGGCACACGCGCGCGCGAGAACGAAGGTAGTGCCGAGCACCCCCGGCTGTCATGCCCGTATCGGTATACGGTCATGACAGCCGGTGGAAACCCGGTGGAGGCGGAAGGGTCAGCCCTTGACGGCCGCGCTGACCGCCTCCGCCAGCGACTGCGCCGGGCGGCCGGTCAGACGGGTGAGGTCGCCGGTGGTGACGACCAGCTCGCCCTTCTCGATGGAGGCGTCCACTTCGGCCAGGATCCCGGCCAGCGGAGCGGGCAGCCCGGCGCCGGTCAGGATGCCGGTCAGCACCTCGGGGGTGACCGGGGTGTAGGCGATCTCCTTGCCGGTCTGCCGGCTGAGCTCGGCCGCGTACTCGGCGAAGCCGAAGGGCTCGTCGCCGCCCAGCTCGTAGGTCTTGTTCTCGTGGCCCTCGCCGGTCAGCACCGCGACCGCGGCGGCGGCGTAGTCGGCGCGGGAGGCGGCGGAGATCCGGCCGGCGCCGGCGGCCTGGACGACGGCGCCGTGCTCCAGCACCGGTGCGAGGTTCTCGGTGTAGTTCTCGAAGTACCAGCCGTTGCGCAGCAGCGTGTACGGCAGGCCGGAGGCAAGCAGCACCTCCTCGGTCGCGCGGTGGTCGTCCGCGAGGGCGGCCTTCAGGGTGCCCGGGGCGCTGGTGTACGCGAGCAGCGCAACGCCGGCCGCCTTCGCCGCGTCGATGACGACCTTGTGCTGCGCCACCCGGCCCTTGTCGAACTCGTTGCCCGAGATCAGCAGGACCTTGTCGCCGGCGGCGAAGAGGCTGCCGAAGGTCTCGGGCGCGTTGTAGTCGGCGACGGCGAGCCGTACGCCGCGGGCCGCGAGGTCGGCGGCCTTCTGCTCGTCGCGCACGACGGCGGTGATCTGCTCCGCCGGAACCTTTTCCAGCAGCTGCTCCACGACGTGGCGGCCGAGGTGTCCGGTGGCTCCGGTGACGACGATGCTCATGATGTGCGATCTCCTTCTCGGGTGCGTCCTTCGCTAACCCTAGGAGTGGCGCTAACTGTTGGAAAGTACCCACTTTGAAGTAAGGTACCCGCATGTCGGTAAGTGAGTGGAAGGGCGGCGGCGAGGCGATGTGCCCCCAGCGCCTGGTCCTGGAGCATGTCACCAGCCGTTGGGGTGTGCTGGTGCTGATCCAGCTCCTCGACCGCCCGTACCGCTTCAGCGAACTGCGCCGCGCGATCGGCCGGGTCAGCGAGAAGATGCTCACGCAGACCCTCCAGACCCTGGAGCGCGACGGCCTCGTCCACCGGGACGCCAAGCCCGTCATCCCGCCCCGTGTCGACTACTCCCTCACCGACCTCGGCCGCGAGGCGGGGGAGCAGGTGCGGGCGCTGGCGCAGTGGACCGCGCGGCGCATGGACGACGTGCTCGGTGCCCGGCGGGCATACGACGAGGCCCGGGAAATCCAGTCCCGGGCCTCGTAGCCGAGCGAGAGAGACGAGAGCTGACGCTTCAGCCGACGACCGTCCAGGTGTCGCCCCCGGCCAGCAGCGCGGCGAGGTCGCCCTTGCCCTTCTGCTCGACGGCGGTGTCCAGCTGGTCGGCCATCGCGGTGTCGTAGACCGGGCGTTCGACGTTGCGGAAGACGCCGATCGGGGTGTGGTGCAGGGTGTCGGGGTCGGCGAGGCGGGAGAGGGCGAAGGCGGTGGTCGGGGACGCGGAGCGCGCGTCGTGGACCACGATGTCCGCCTCGTTCTCCGCGGTCACGGTGACGACTTCGAGGTCGCCGGTGGCCCGGTCGCGTACGACACCGCGCGCGCCGTCGGCGCCGAAGCGGATCGGCTGCCCGTGCTCCAGGCGGATCAGTGCTTCCTGGGCCCGCTGCTTGTCCTTCAGGGCGTCGAAGGCGCCGTCGTTGAAGATGTTGCAGTTCTGGTAGATCTCGATCAGGGCCGTGCCCGGGTGGTCTGCGGCCTGGCGCAGCACCTCGGTCAGGTGCTTGCGGTCGGAGTCGATCGTGCGGGCCACGAAGGACGCCTCGGCGCCGATGGCCAGCGACACCGGGTTGAACGGGGCGTCCAGGGAGCCCATCGGGGTCGACTTGGTGATCTTGCCGACCTCGGAGGTCGGGCTGTACTGGCCCTTGGTCAGGCCGTAGATCCGGTTGTTGAACAGCAGGATCTTCAGGTTCACGTTGCGCCGCAGGGCGTGGATCAGGTGGTTGCCGCCGATGGACAGCGCGTCGCCGTCACCGGTGACCACCCACACGCTCAGGTCCCGCCTGCTGGTGGCGAGCCCGGTCGCGATCGCCGGGGCGCGCCCGTGGATGGAGTGCATCCCGTAGGTGTTCATGTAGTACGGGAAGCGGGAGGAGCAGCCGATGCCGGAGACGAAGACGATGTTCTCCTTCGCCAGGCCCAGCTCGGGCATGAAGCCCTGGACGGCGGCCAGGATCGCGTAGTCACCACAGCCCGGGCACCAGCGCACCTCCTGGTCCGACTTGAAGTCCTTCATCGACTGCTTGGCCTCGGCCTTGGGGACCAGCTGGAGCAGCCCGTTGCCGGCGTCAGTCATGGATGGCCTCCTTCAGCGCCGTGGCGAGCTGTTCCGCCTTGAACGGCATGCCGTTGACCTGGTTGCAGGAGTGGGCGTCGACCAGGTACTTCGCCCGGATCAGCGTGGCGAGCTGCCCGAGGTTCATCTCGGGGATCACCACCTTGTCGTAACGCCGCAGCACCTCACCGAGATTCCGCGGGAAGGGGTTGAGGTGGCGCAGGTGCGCCTGTGCGATCGACTCGCCGGAGCGGCGCAGGCGTCGTACCGCCGCCGTGATCGGTCCGTACGTCGAGCCCCAGCCCAGCACCAGCGTCCGCGCGGTGTCCGGGTCGTCGACCTCGATGTCCGGCACGGTGATGCCGTCGATCTTGGCCTGGCGGGTACGGACCATGAAGTCGTGGTTGGCCGGGTCGTAGGAGATGTTGCCGGTGCCGTCCTGCTTCTCGATGCCGCCGATGCGGTGCTCCAGACCCGGCGTGCCCGGGATCGCCCACGGCCGGGCCAGGGTGTGCGGATCCCGCTTGTAGGGCCAGAAGACCTCGGTGCCGTCGGCCAGGGTGTGGTTCGGGCCCTGCGCGAACTGGACGGTGAGGTCCGGCAGTTCGTCCAGGTCGGGGATCCGCCAGGGCTCCGAGCCGTTGGCCAGGTAGCCGTCGGAGAGCAGCATCACCGGCGTGCGGTACGTCAGCGCGATCCGGGCCGCCTCCAGGGCCGCGTCGAAGCAGTCCGCCGGGGTCTTCGGGGCGACGATCGGCACCGGTGCCTCGCCGTTGCGGCCGTACATCGCCTGGAGCAGGTCCGCCTGCTCGGTCTTGGTCGGCAGACCCGTCGACGGGCCGCCGCGCTGGATGTCGACCACCAGCAGCGGCAGTTCCAGGGAGACGGCCAGGCCGATCGTCTCGCTCTTGAGCGCCACACCCGGGCCGGACGTCGTGGTCACCGCGAGCGAGCCGCCGAACGCCGCGCCGAGCGCCGCGCCGATGCCCGCGATCTCGTCCTCGGCCTGGAAGGTGCGTACGCCGAAGTTCTTGTGCCGGCTCAGCTCGTGCAGGATGTCGGAGGCCGGGGTGATCGGGTACGAGCCCAGGAACAGCGGCAGGTCCGCCTGGCGCGAGGCCGCGATCAGGCCGTAGGCGAGGGCGAGGTTGCCGGAGATGTTCCGGTAGGTGCCCACGGGGAAGGCCTTGGCGGCCGGGGCGACCTCGTAGGAGACCGCGAAGTCCTCCGTCGTCTCGCCGAAGTTCCAGCCCGCGCGGAACGCCGCGATGTTCGCCGCCATGATCTCGGGCTTCTTCGCGAACTTCGACTTCAGGAACCTCTCGGTGCCCTCGGTCGGCCGGTGGTACATCCACGACAGCAGGCCCAGCGCGAACATGTTCTTGCTGCGTTCGGCCTCCTTGCGGGAGAGGTCGAACTCCTTCAGGGCCTCCACCGTGAGCGTGGTCAGCGGCACCGGGTGCAGGTTGTAGCCGTCCAGCGAGCCGTCGTCCAGCGGGGAGGCGTCGTAGCCGACCTTCTGCAGGGCGCGCTTGGTGAACTCGTCCGTGTTGACGATGACCTCGGCGCCGCGCGGCAGGTCGCCGATGTTCGCCTTCAGCGCGGCCGGGTTCATCGCGACGAGCACGTTGGGCGCGTCACCCGGGGTGAGGATGTCGTGGTCCGCGAAGTGCAGCTGGAAGCTGGAGACGCCGGGCAGGGTGCCGGCGGGGGCGCGGATCTCGGCGGGGAAGTTGGGGAGGGTGGAGAGGTCGTTGCCGAAGGAAGCGGTTTCCGAGGTGAAACGGTCACCGGTGAGCTGCATGCCGTCACCCGAGTCCCCCGCGAACCGGATGATCACCCGGTCCAGACGCCGCACGTCCTTCGCGTCGCCCGGATCGCGCTGCTCTCCCACGACGTTTCCGTCGGCCTGCTCCGCTGGGCTGCTGACCTGGCTGGTCACTGAACTGGACCTCCTTCGAGGCGGCTGTCCGGGGGTTGGCCGTCCCACGGACCATCCCAGATCAACCCTACGTCGGTTAGGGTCGCCTTCCCGAGGCCATCCACCGATTGGACGACATTTCGAGACGGCCTGTCGCGCTGGCTTGGCTAGCTGGCTTCCATGATGTCCCGCCGTGCTCGAGCACCGGTCAAGGCGCTCCCCGCACGTTCCACGGTTCCCCGCCCGCCTCCCACAGAAGCCGGACGGTCTGACGCGGAGCTGACGGGGCGGGCACGGAGGAGGCGGCCGTCAGGAGTTCAGATACGTGAGAACGGCCAGCACCCGCCGGTGGTCGCCGTCGCTCGGCGCCAGGCCGAGCTTCAGGAAGATGTTGCTGACGTGCTTCTCCACGGCGCCGTCGCTGACCACCAGCTGCCGCGCGATCGCCGAGTTCGTACGGCCCTCGGCCATCAGCCCGAGCACCTCGCGCTCGCGCGGTGTCAGCCCCGCCAGCACGTCCTGCTTGCGGCTGCGGCCGAGCAACTGCGCGACCACCTCCGGGTCCAGCGCCGTACCGCCCTCGGCGACCCGCACCACCGCGTCCACGAACTCGCGCACCTCGGCGACCCGGTCCTTGAGGAGATAGCCCACGCCCCGGCTGGAACCGGCCAGCAGCTCGGTGGCGTAACGCTCCTCCACGTACTGCGACAGCACCAGCACCCCGAGCCGCGGATACGTCTTGCGCAGCCGCACGGCCGCGCGCACGCCCTCGTCGGTGTGCGTCGGCGGCATCCGTACGTCCGCCACCACCACGTCGGGCAGCGCGCCCTGTCCGTCGAGGTCGGCGATGGTCTTCACCAGCGCCTCCGCGTCCCCGACACCGGCCACGACATCGTGCCCGCGGTCGGTCAGCAGCCGGGTCAGACCCTCTCTGAGCAGCACCGAATCCTCGGCGATGACCACCCGCACCCTGTTCTCCACGATCTCCCGGCCCCCCATGCCCGCTCTCCGACGGTGTTCGTCCCTACGGTCCGTACGGAGGTCAAGCATTCCAGCAATCGCCCCGGCCCGCCGCCCCACCTGGGAACCCCGCCCTCGGAGAAGGGGGTTCCAGGGGAGTGCGGTGCCGGGGCGGGGGGGGGTGTGCCTCAGGCCCGCCAGGGCAGTTCCGCGATGACCCGGGTGGGGCCGCCCGCGGGGGAGTCCACCACGAGGACGCCGTCCACCGCGTCCAGGCGTCCGGCGAGGCCGGCCAGACCCGAGCCGCGCGAGACGTCCGCGCCGCCGACCCCGTCGTCGATCACCTGGAGCATCAGCCGGTCCTCCGCCCGCCACACGTCCACCGACGCGGACCGGGCCCGGCTGTGCTTGCTGATGTTCTGGAGCAGTTCGGAGACCGTGAAGTAGGCGATGCCCTCGATGGCGGCCGCCGGGCGGCCCGGCAGGTCGACCTCGACCCGCACCGGCACCGTGCAGCGCGAGGCGACCGCCGACAGGGCCGCGTCCAGGCCGCGGTCGGTCAGGACGGCCGGGTGGATGCCGCGGGCGAGGTCGCGCAGCTCCTGGAGCGCGGTCTTCACCTCGCCGTGCGCCTCCTCCACCATCTGCGCCGCGGCCTTCGGGTCCTCCTGGAGCTTCTCCTTCGCCAGCCCCAGGTCCATCGCCAGGCTCACCAGCCGGGCCTGCGCCCCGTCGTGCAGGTCGCGCTCGATGCGCCGCAGGTCGGCGGCGGCCGTGTCGACCACGACGCCCCGGTCCGACTCCAGCTCCACCACGCGCGCCGACAGCGGCGACGGCCCCAGCAGCCCGCGCACCAGCAGCCCGTCGACCGTCGTCAGGGCCCGGACGATCCACGGCGTGGCCAGCGTGACCAGCAGCCCGACCAGCGCGGTCACGGTGATCTCGAACGGGTTGTCCAGGTACACGCTGTGGTGCTCGTCGCCGTACAGCTGAAGGCCGCCCTGGCCGACGTAGGCCGGGAAGACCCAGAACCACAGCGGGTAGGTCAGCAGCGACCAGCCCAGGGGCCACAGGATCACCGCCACCACGAACGAGAACACCGCCCAGGGGAACTGCACCAGCGCGTACAGCGTGCTCCGCCAGGAGGCGCCGCTCTTGAGGACCGCGCCCACCCAGGCCGGCACGCCCGGCTTGCGCACCCGCAGCGGCTCCGGCGCGGCCACCTCCACCCCGAGCAGCGCGCGCGCCCGCGCCCGCTCCAGTGCGCCGAAGCCCCGGCAGCCGGCGAGCGCCGCCGCGAGGACCGGGACCCCGAGGAAGGTGACGAGCAGGCCCGCCCCGAGCGACACCATCGTCACCGTCCAGGCGAACAGCACGGTCGAGACCGGCAGGCTCAGCAGGACGTACCCGAACTCACGCCAGCTGCGCGCCTCGAACGGCGCCCGCAGTCCGGCGGGCAGCCGGTGGCCGGTTCCGGCGGGCCGCCCCTGCCCCCGCTCATACCCGTGTCCGTACTCCATGGCCATCGATTCTCGTTCCGTTCTCGTCGTGTCGGCCGTGTCTCTGCGGCCGCGCCTCTGCGGCTGTCCTGTGAGGCTGTGCTTCTACGGTCGTGCGTCGCGGCTCCGCGGGCCATGGAGGCCGTCGGCGTCTCCACCCGGGGGTTTTCCCCACCCCCGCCCCGCACCGCACGGGGGCGCGTCTGCGCGCGGGCGTGGGCGTGGCTACTCGGTCCGGTCCCGCCACGGCAGTTCCGCCGTGACCACCGTCGGACCGCCGGCCGGGGAGTCGAGGACGAACAGGCCGTCCACCGCGCCCAGCCGCTCGGCGAGCCCCCGCATCCCCGTGCCGCCGTCCAGGCGCGCGCCGCCCCGGCCGTCGTCACGGACCTGGATCAGCAGCCGCTCCTCGGCGCGCCAGACGTCGACGGAGGCGCCCCGGGCGCCGCTGTGCTTGCTGATGTTCTGGAGCAGTTCGGAGACCGTGAAGTAGGCGATGCCCTCGATGGCGGGCGCCGGGCGGGTGGCCAGGTCCACGGTGACCTTCACCGGCACCGTGCAGCGCGTGGCCACCGAGGACAGGGCCGCGTCCAGGCCGCGGTCGGTCAGGACGGCCGGGTGGATGCCGCGGGCGAGATCGCGCAGCTCCTGAAGGGCCAGCTTCACCTCGCCGTGCGCCTCCTCCACCATCGCCGCCGCCGAGTCGGGGTCCTCCAGCAGCTTCTCCTTGGCCAGGCCGAGCCCCATGGCCAGGTTCACCAGCCGGGCCTGCGCCCCGTCGTGCAGGTCGCGCTCGATGCGGCGCAGGTCGGCGGCGGCCGTGTCGACCACGATCCCCCGGTCCGACTCCAGCTCGGCGATACGGCGCTCCAGCTCGTCCGAGGGCGACAGCAGCCCGCGCACCAGCGCCCGGTCCACGTTCGAGAGGCCCCGGGCCAGATACGGCAGCACCGGCCACAGCGCGATCAACGAGATCAGCGTGGCGCAGAAGGTGAGGACGCCCCAGGGCAGCCGGACCAGGTCGTACAGCATCGTCCGCCAGCCCACCGGGTCCTTCAGCGCCAGCCACAGCCGCTGCGTCAGGCTCCCGGCCCTGGCGAACGGCAGCGGGGTCGGCTCCTCCACCCGCACCCCGAGCAGCCGGCGGGCGCGGGCCCGCTGCAGCTTCCCCAGCTGCCGGGAACCCAGCAGGCTCAGCGCCAGCAGCGGCAGGCCGATCACCGTGATCGAGAGCGACCCGCCGACGGACAGCGCGGTGAGCGCGTACACGAAGCCGAACACCGCCAGCGGCAGGTTCAGCAGGAGATACGCGATCTCCTTCCAGGTGTGCGCGTCGTAGGCCGGCCGCGGCGGCGGCAGGCGGTCGGTGCCGTCTGCCGCGCCGACGGCTGAGCTGGGAGCGGTCATAGCAGCCAGCCTGCCGTGCGCGCAGCCCCCGGCGCCATGCGGTACGCCGCCCTCCGCTCGCGGGGGAAAACCCCACCCCCGTCGAACCCCGGCCCGCCGCCAGCCGTCTCACCCGATGACGGGCTGCTTACCGTCTCTTTATCAGGGCCTAGACTCCCGTGCGTACAGATCCTCGAATCACATGGGATCACCGAATTCACTCGGGTCATGCAGGCCACGACGTCAGGGAATGAGGGACGGACGGTGCGGGAGACGTTGGGGGACGGTGGGGTCGCCACGGCGCACGTCATCGCGGCCGGCTACTTCCGGTCCTACTCGGTGGTGGGCCTGCTCGCGCTCGTCGGCGTGCTGTTCGTCGCCGTCGCCTTCGGCGCGGGCCGTCTGCTGCGCCCCGTCGTCCCCACCCCCGAGAAGCTCCTGACCTACGAGTGCGGCGTCGACCCGGTCGGCGAGGGCTGGGCCCACACCCAGGTCCGCTACTACGTCTACGCTTTCCTGTACGTGATCTTCGCGGTCGACTCGATCTTCCTGTTCCCCTGGGCGACGGTCTTCGCCGCCCCCGGCTACGGCGCGACCACCCTCGTGGAGATGTTCGTCTTCCTGGGCTTCCTCGCCGTGGGCCTGCTGTACGCATACAAGAAGGGCGTCCTGACATGGACGTGAACCACTCGGTGGACGGGAACCCGTCGGCGACCGAGTCCGTCTCCGAGCCCGTGCTGCTGCCGGAACCGAAGCGTCTGGGCGCGCTGGCCCGGCTGGCCCCCGAGCCGATGAAGGTGATCCTGAACTGGGGCCGCCGCTACTCGCTCTGGGTCTTCAACTTCGGCCTCGCCTGCTGCGCGATCGAGTTCATCGCCGCGTCGATGGCCCGGCACGACTTCATCCGCCTCGGCGTCATCCCCTTCGCGCCGGGCCCCCGCCAGGCCGACCTGATGGTGGTGTCGGGCACGGTCACGGACAAGATGGCCCCGGCGGTCAAGCGCCTGTACGAGCAGATGCCCGAGCCGAAGTACGTCATCTCCTTCGGCGCCTGCTCCAACTGCGGCGGCCCCTACTGGGACTCCTACTCCGTCACCAAGGGCGTCGACCAGATCATCCCCGTGGACGTCTACGTCCCCGGCTGCCCGCCGCGCCCCGAGGCGCTGCTCCAGGGCATCCTCAAACTCCAGGAGAAGATCGCCCGCGAGTCGCTGGAGGAGCGCTACGGCACCGGGTCCGCCCGGCCGTCGGTGGCCGCCCTGACCAGCGACCTGGTGAAGCCGCCGGCGCCCGCTGCCGAGGGGGGCGCGTGATGAGCACGGTCGGCTGGCTGCCCGCCCCGGTCGAGGACCTCTTCGGCACGGACGCCACGGCCGAGGAGTCGTACGACGTCCTGACCGTGGACGTACCGCCGTCCACCTGGCTCACCGCCCTGGAGACGGCCCGTACGACCCTGGGCTGCACCTACTTCGACTGGCTGAGCGCCGTCGACGAACCGGGCACGGGCTTCCGTGTCTCGGCCCACGTCGTCGCCCTCGGCCCGGTCCGCCGCCTCCTCGTCCGTACGACACTCCCGCACGAGGCGCCGGAACTGCCCAGCGCCGTCGGCGTGTACGCGGGCGCCGCCTGGCACGAGCGCGAGACCCACGAGATGTTCGGCGTCCGCTTCACGGGCCACCCGGGGCTCGACCACCTCCTCCTCCCCGAGACCTTCGAGGGCCACCCCCTGCGCAAGGACTTCGTCCTCGCCGCCCGCGTGGCCAAGGCCTGGCCGGGCGCGAAGGAGCCGGGGGAACCTGCGGCGGGTGCGGCACACGCCGGGCCCAAGCGCCGCCAGATGCTGCCCCCGGGCGTCCCCGACCCCAACGAGTGGGGCCCGCTGAAGGGCCAGCTCCCCCCGGCTCCGGCCCGCCCGGCACGCGGCGCGGCGGCAGGCCGCGCGGCGGGCGACCGCCCGGCCCGCGCGGGCGCGCCCGCCGCCGGGGACCGCCCGGTACGGCGCACCCGCACAGCCACCGAGGGCTCCGCGAGCCAGACCTCCGGCGCCGCGACGGAGGCCGCCGGGACCGTGGCGGGAGCTCCGGCCGCCGATACCGGTGCGGGTGCCCGGCCGCGCCGGATGCGGAGCGCGAGCCAGGGCTCGGCGAGCCAGACGCCGGCCCCGGCCGAGGGCGAGCGCGAGGGCGAGGGCGGAGGCGAGACGGGCCGGCCGGTGCCGGAGGCCGGGGCCGGCGAGGCCGCCTCGGCGGAGCCGTCGGCTGCTGCGACACCGACCGGCCCACGCCGCTCGCGCAGCGCTTCCCAGGGCTCCGCCTCCCAGCGGGCCGACGCACCGATGCCGGAGCAGGCGCAGCAGCAGGAGCAAGGCCGGGCTCCGGGCCAGGAGCAGGCACCGGCGGAACCGGAGGGCGCGTCCCGCCCGGCCCGGCGCAGCACGGCCCCGCACAGCTCGGACGCCCCCTGGCACCACGCCCGCCCGGCCTTCGACGAGCCGGAGGCGGCGTCCGGGCCGACGTCCCGGCCCGAGCCGGAGCGCGAACCCGAGACCGAACCCGAGAGCGGGCCGGAACGCGAGCCGGAGAGCGGGCAAGCCGAAGGGCCGGCCGGCTCCGCAACCGCCGAACCGCCCGAGCGCCCCGAACCCCCCAGCACTCCCGACCGCACCCCCGGCGGCGACCCCACAGGAGGCCCGCAGTGAACGACACGCTGGACGTCGCCCTGCGACTCCTGGTCGTGTTCGTCGTCTTCCTCACCTTCCCGCTGATCGTCGGCCAGACCGAGCACAAGGTGATGGCCCACATGCAGGGCCGCCTCGGCCCGATGTACGCGGGCGGCTTTCACGGCTGGGCCCAGCTCATCGCGGACGGCGTGAAGTTCGCGCAGAAGGAGGACGTGGTCCCGGCCGGCGCCGACCGCCGCGTCTTCCAGCTCGCCCCCGCCGTCGCCCTGCTGCCGTACCTCCTCGTGCTGCTCGCCGTCCCGATCGGCCCGAGCGAGGGCGCGGTCGGCCAGGTCGTCGACGCGGGCGTCTTCTTCGTGCTCGCGGTGATGGGTGTCGGCGTGCTCGGCTCGCTGATGGCCGGCTGGGCCAGCGCGAACAAGTTCTCCCTCCTCGGCGGCCTGCGCACCGCCGCGCAACTCCTCGCCTACGAACTGCCGATGCTGCTGGCCGCCGCCTCGGTCGCGATGGCCGCGGGCACGGTCTCCCTGCCCGGCATCCTGCACGCCTTCCACTGGTGGTGGGTGCCCTGGCAGATCGTCGGCGCGCTCGTCTTCTTCGTGGCCGGACTCGCCGAGCTGCAACGCCCGCCGTTCGACATGCCCGTCGCCGACTCGGAGATCATCTTCGGCGCGTACACCGAGTACACCGGACTGCGTTTCGCACTGTTCCTCCTCGCCGAGTACGCCGGCATCGTCGTCCTGTGCGGTCTGACCACCGTCCTCTTCCTGGGCGGCTGGCACGGTCCCTGGGGCGCCGCCGGCCTGGGCTGGCTGTGGACCCTGTTGAAGACCGCGATCCTCGCCTTCGTCGTCATCTGGCTCCGTGTCACCTATCCCCGCCTGCGCGAGGACCAGCTCCAGAAGCTCTCCTGGACCCTCCTCGTCCCCCTCTCCCTCGCCCAGATCGCCCTCACCGGCATCGTCAAGGTGGTGATCAGCTGATGGCCCCCATTCCTGGCAGCGGCCTCGCCAAGGGCCTGGCCGTCACGCTCCGCACGATGACGCGCAAGTCCGTCACCGAGCAGTACCCGGACGCCCAGCCCGAACTGCCGCCGCGCACCCGTGGCGTGATCGGCCTGTTCGAGGAGAACTGCACGGTCTGCATGCTCTGCGCCCGCGAGTGCCCGGACTGGTGCATCTACATCGACTCCCACAAGGAGACCGTCCCGCCCGCCGCGCCCGGCGGCCGCGAGCGCAGCCGCAACGTCCTCGACCGGTTCGCGATCGACTTCTCCCTGTGCATGTACTGCGGTATCTGCATCGAGGTCTGTCCTTTCGACGCGCTGTTCTGGTCCCCGGAGTTCGAGTACGCCGAGACCGACATCCACGACCTCACCCACGAGCGGGACAAGCTCCGCGAGTGGATGTGGACCGTCCCGGCCCCGCCCGCCCTCGACCCGTGCGCCGAGGAGCCCAAGGAGATCGCCGCCGCCCGCAAGACCGCCGAGAAGCTGGCGGCCGCGCAGGCCGAACCGGGGGAGGGCCAGTCGTGAGCCCCGCCGCAGCCGTGAGCCTGGCGGCAGCCCCGCACGGGTTCCTGTCCCCGACCGGCGTCGAGATCGCCTTCCTGCTCGTCGGCCTCGCCACCTTCGGCGCGGCCCTGATCACGGTCACCACCCGTCAACTGGTGCACGCCGCCCTGTGGCTGGTGGTCGCGCTCGGCGGCCTCGCCGTCGAGTACCTCCTGCTCACCGCCGAGTTCATCGCCTGGGTGCAGGTCCTCATCTACGTCGGTTCCGTCGTCGTCCTCCTCCTGTTCGGTCTGATGCTCACCAAGGCGCCGATCGGCCGGTCCCCGGACGCCGACTCCGGCAACCGCTGGGTCGCCCTCGCCGTCGCGGCCGTCGCCGCCGCGGCGCTGGTGTGGGTGGTGGTCGACGCCTTCCGCACCACGTGGATCGACCTGACCGGCCCCGCCGCCGGCACCACCCGCGTCACCGGCGAGAGCCTGTTCCGGCACTGGGTGCTGCCCTTCGAGGCCCTGTCCGTCCTCCTCCTCGCGGCCCTGGTCGGCGCGATCGTCCTGTCCCGCAAGGCGAAGGCGGAGTCGGGCCCTCCCCCTGTGAACTCCCGAGCGGTCACCGAGAGTTCCCCGTCCGTCACGGATTCGGGCACGGATTCCGGAATTCACCCGGCCGAGCCGGAAGGCGCCCACTGATGCATCTCGCCTATCCCGCCGTCCTCTCCGCCCTCCTGTTCTGCACCGGCCTGTACGGCGTCCTGGCCCGCCGCAACGCGATCCTGGTCCTCATGTCGGTCGAGCTGATGCTCAACGCCGTCAACCTCAACCTGGTCGCCTTCGACGTCTGGCTCAGCCGGGCCGCCAGGGACACCCTGCACTCCGGCCAGGCGCTGACCCTGTTCACCATCGCCATCGCCGCCGCCGAGATCGGCATCGGCCTGGCGATCGTGCTCGCCGTCTACCGCAACCGCGGCACCTCCGACATCGACAAGCTCCGCGACACCGCCGAGGGCCCCGAGGCCGGCGGCCCCGGCACCGAGGGCCCCGGCACCTCCGCGGCCGAGAAGGCTGAGGCCACCGCGTGACCACGATCCACCTCGCCGTCCTCGTCCCCCTCCTGCCGTTCCTGGGTGCCGTGGCCGGCCTGCTGCTCGGCCGCACCGCCCCCCGGTTCGTCCGCCCGCTCGCCGTGCTGCCGCCGCTGGTCTCGCTCGTCCTCGCCGCGCTGGTCGCCGCCGACCAGGGCGGCGGCCGGGCCGTCGACGCCCACACGGAACTGACACCCACCGGCTCGGTCCCGATCGAGCTGGCCCTGCACATCGACGGCTTCGCCGCACTCGTCGCGATCCTGGTCGCGTTCGTCGCGTCCTGCGTGCAGATCTACTCGACCGGCTATCTGCGCGACGACCCGCGCTACCCGTCCTACGCCGCTCTCGTCTCCCTGTTCACCTCCGCGATGCTCCTGGTCGTCTACTCCGGCGACCTGATCGTGCTGCTGGTCGGCTGGGAAGTCATGGGCATCTGCTCCTACTTCCTGGTCGGCCACTACTGGGAGACCCCCGAGGCCCGCGCCGCCTCCCTGAAGGCCTTCCTGGTCACCAAGCTCGGCGACGTGCCGTTCCTCATCGGCCTGTTCGCCCTCGGCACCGACGCCGGATCGTTCCGCATCACCCGGATCCTCGGCGCGGTGACGAGCGGCGGTCTCGACCACCCGACCGTGACCGCCCTGCTGCTCCTGGCGGGCGTGGCCGGCAAGTCGGCGCAGTTCCCGCTGCACACCTGGCTCCCGGACGCGATGGCGGGCCCCACGCCCGTCTCGGCACTGATCCACGCCGCGACGATGGTCGCCGCCGGTGTCTACTTCATCGCCCGTCTCCTTCCGGTGTTCGAGGCCTCCCGGGCCGCGATGGTCGTCCTCGCCGTCATGGCCGCCGTCACGATGGCCGGCTCGGCGCTCGCCGCGCTCGCCCAGGACGACATCAAGCGCGTCCTCGCCTACTCGACGATCGGCCAGCTCGGCTACATGACCGGCGCCCTCGCCGTCGGCGACCGCGGTGCCGCCGTCTTCCACCTCTTGTCCCACGGCGCCTTCAAGGCGCTGCTGTTCCTCGCGGCCGGCGTGATCATCCACGCCGCCGGCACCAACTCGCTGGCGGCCATGTCCCGCATGCACGGCCTGCGCGAGCGCGTCCCGGACGCCTACTGGACGATGACCGTGGCGCTGCTCGCGCTCGCCGCGATCCCGCCGTTCAGCGGCTTCTTCTCCAAGGAGTCCGTGCTCGGCGCCGCCGAGCACGTGGCCACAGGGAACACCGGCCACGCTCCAGGAGCGGCGGGCTGGATCGTCCTCGTCGCCGGTCTGCTCACGGCCCTGCTCACCGCCGCCTACGCGACCCGCCTGTGGCTGCTGGCCTTCCGCGGCCGGGGCACCGAGGCGCCCGACCACGGCCGCCAGCCGCTGACGATGAACGCGGTGCTGTGGGTCCTGGCCGTGCCGTCCCTGGCCTTCGGCGGGCTCGCCTACCGCGCGCTGCCCGGCTGGTTCGACGGCCGCGACCTGACCCCCACCCTCCTCACCTCGATCCTCGGCACCGGCCTCGCCCTGGTGGGCGGCCTTCTCACCTACGGCGCCTGGCAGCGCACCAGTGCGATCGCCGCCCGTACCCCGGCGGCGCCCGCGCCCTCCTTCGAGTGGGAGCACCTCCAGGGCGAGGCCGCCGCGCATCCGGAGGGCGATGCGAGCCTCGTCGAGGCACACGCCCTCGCCAGCCAGGGCCCGGCCGACCGCGACCTCGCCCACGCGCCCGACCCCGGGCGGCTGCTGCTCGGCCCGCTGTACCGGCACGCGGCCACCGGCTTCCACCTGGACGGCGTGTACACGGCCCTGTTCGTCCGCCCGGTCCAGGCCGGGGCGAGCCTCGTGCGATTCCTCGACCGCGAGGTCGTCGACACCTACGTACGCGGCGCGGCCGCCCTGCCCCGCGTGCTCGGGGCCGCCGTGCGGCGGGCGCAGACCGGCAATGTGCAGACCTACGTGAGCGCGCTGCTCGCCGGCACCGTCGTCCTGACGGTCGCCGTCGTCCTCGTCGCCACCGGAGCGTGAGCAGGCGTGATCGATATCAACGAGTCCGTGATGCAGTTCCTTCTGGCGTTCGTCGTCGTCGGCCCGCTCCTCGGCGCCGTCGCCGCTCTCCTGCCCGCCCCGCCCGGGCTGAAGGGGAGGTCGCCCGAGCAGGCCGTGCTGCGCCACGGCGTCACCGTGACCGGCGCGATCCTCATCGCCGCGATCGTCCTCGCGCTCGGCTTCGACAGCGACCACCCGTCGAAGATGCAGGCCACGACCGACATCAGCTGGATCCCCGCGCTCGACGTGCGGATCCACCTCGGCATCGACGGCATCTCCCTCCCCCTTCTGGTCCTTACCGCGCTGCTGACCTTCCTCTGCGCGCTGTACTCCTACTTCAAGCCGCCGACGGGCGGCTCCCCCAAGGCGTTCGTCGCGCTGCTGCTCCTGCTTGAGTCCGGCACCCTCGCCACCTTCGCCGTCCTCGACCTGTTGCTGTTCTTCCTCGCGTTCGAGACGGTGCTCATTCCGATGTACTTCCTCATCGCCCGCTGGGGCGGCGAGGGGCGGACCCGGGCCGCGTGGAAGTTCATCCTGTTCACGCTGCTCGGCTCCGTCGTCATGCTGCTCGGCCTGCTCCTGATCGGAATCAAGGCGGGCACGTTCGACATGGTGGCACTCGCCACTGACAACGGCCGGTCGCTCACCGCATCCGTGCAGGTCATCGCCGTTCTGGCGATCGGGATCGGACTCGCGGTCAAGTCCCCGATGTGGCCGCTGCACAGCTGGCTTCCCGAAGCCCACACCGCTGCCCCGACCGTCGGCTCGGTCCTGCTGGCCGGTGTCCTGCTGAAGATGGGTACGTACGGGTTCGTCCGGATCCTGCTGCCGATCGCGCCGCACGGCTTCCACACCTTCGCGCCGTACCTCGCCGCCTTCGCCGTCGTCGGGATCATCTACGGATCCCTGGCCTGCCTGGCCCTGGCCAAGCGCGGCGCGAAGGGCGATCTGAAGCGGCTGATCGCCTACTCCTCAGTCGGCCACATGGGCTTCGTCCTGCTGGGCATCGCCACCATGACCCCGACCGGCGTGAACGGCGCCCTGTTCGCCAACATCGCCCACGGCCTCATCACAGGGCTGCTGTTCTTCCTGGTCGGCGGCCTGAAGGACCGCACCGGCACGACCGACCTGGACACCCTCGCCGAGGAGAGCGGCGCGGCCCTGTACGGCAGGGCCCCACGCCTCGGCGGCCTGCTCGCCTTCGCCGCCGTCGCCTCGCTCGGGCTGCCCGGGCTCGCCGGGTTCTGGGGCGAGATGCTGGCCCTGTTCGGCGCGTTCAAGCCTGCCGCCGATCTCAGTCGGCCCGCGTTCCTCACGTTCATGGCGATCGGCGCGTTCGGCACCCTGCTGACGGCCGCGTACATGCTGATCGTGGTCCGCCGCGTCTGTATGGGCGGCGCGGAACAGGAGGTCCCGAAGCTCGCCGACGTCCACGGCTACGAGTTCGCCGCCTGGACCCCGCTCGTCGCCCTCACCGTCGGCGCCGGGCTGTGGCCCAAGGCCCTGCTCGGCCTGACCGACCCGGCCGTGCACCAGCTCCTCGCAGGAGGCCCCCGATGAGCGCCCAGCCCCTCGCCGAGTCGCTGGTCCAGTCCGTCGACTGGCTCGCCGTCGCCCCGCCGCTCGTCGCCGCCGCGGTCGCGCTCGCGGTGCTGGTCGCCGACCTGTTCCTGCCCGAGGCCCGCAAGGCCGTCCTGGGCTGGGTCTCGGTCGCCGGCCTGGCCCTGGCCGCGCTGATGCTGCTGCCTCTCCTGGACGGGCACCGCAGCACCTTCTGCGTGGACCGCGCCACGCGCGCGTGCAGCTACACCGCCGACCACTTCACGCTCGTCATCCAGTTCCTGGTCCTCGGCGGCGCGCTGCTGGCGGCCCTGCTGTCGGTCACGAACCTCAAGGACGACGAGCAGCGGGTCCCCGCGGGGGAGTTCTGGTTCCTGCTGCTGTCCTCCGCGGCCGGCGCCGCCCTGCTGCCCGCCTCCCGCGACCTGGCCACCCTGATCGTCGCCCTGGAGGTCGCCTCCCTGCCCGCCTTCGCTCTCGTCGGCATCCGGCACGGCGACAAGCGCTCCTCCGAGGCCGCGCTGAAGTTCTTCCTGTCCTCGGTCACGGCCACCGCGGTCAGCCTGATGGGCGTCAGCTTCGTCTACGCCTCCACCGGCACCCTGTACCTCACCCAGGTCGCGCAGCGCCTGCCCCACGTCGACGGACAGCTGCACACCCTCGCCCAGACCGGGGTCGTCCTCACCCTCGTCGGCTTCGCCTTCAAGACCGCCGCCGTCCCGTTCCACTTCTGGGTGCCCGACACCTACGTGGGTGCGCCGCTGCCCGTCGCCGCCTATCTGTCGGTGGTCGGCAAGGCGGTCGGCTTCTCCGGCCTGATCCTCGTCACCGTCGTCGCGTTCCCGTCGTACGCCGACGTCTGGGGGCCCGCGCTCGCCGCCCTGGCCGCCCTCACCATGACCGTCGGCAACGTCGGAGCCCTGCGCCAGCAGGCCACGCGCGCGTACAGCGCCGTACGACTGCTCGCCTGGTCCTCCGTCGGCCAGGCCGGCTATCTGCTGGTGCCGATCGCCGCCGCCGGGTACGCCAAGGACCCGCAGAAAGCGATCGGCTCCACGGTCGCCTACGCGCTGATGTACGCGGCCGTGAACCTCGGCGCGTTCGCGGTGGCCGCCCTGGTGGGCCGCAGCCGGGCCCTGAACCGGATCAGCGACTACCGGGGGCTGTACGCCACCAACCCGCTCACCGCGCTCCTCCTGGCCTTCTTCCTGCTGTGCCTGGCCGGGCTCCCGCCGGGCGTCATCGGCCTGTTCGCCAAGGTCACCGTGTTCTCGGCGGCCGTCGACGCGGGCCTCGGCTGGCTCGCCGTCGTCATGGCCGTCAACGTGGTGATCGCCCTCTTCTACTACCTCCAGTGGACGGCCCTGCTGTTCCGCGCCCCCGAGGGCGAGCCCGCGCGGCACCGCGTTCCGGCCCCTCTCACGGCCGCCATCGCCCTCACCGGAGTCCTCGGCGTCGCCCTGTCCGGAGCACCCCAGGTGGTCCTCCGGTTCGCCTCCACCGGACTGTTCTGACACACCGCCCCGCGCGCGTGCCGCATCCGTACCCCCACGCGCGCGGGAGGAAGAAACAGCACGTCACCCGTACAGCCGAGCGACGCCCGCACGGACACAGGGAACTCGTGACCGCCGCCTGGCGTTGTCACAGACGGGAGGGTCCACTGGACCAAAGTGTTCCCCAGCTGCACGGATTTGGAGGACGTACGGTGCACCGCCGGCACAACGGGCTCAGGACCGCAGTACTCCTCGGGGGACTGTCCGCACTCATCATCGTCATCGGCAGCTTCTTCGGCCGCACCGGCCTCGTCGTCGCCGTCCTGATCGCGCTCGGCACGAACGCGTACGCGTACTGGAACAGCGACAAGCTGGCGCTGCGCGCGATGCGCGCCCGCCCGGTGAGCGAGTTCGAGGCTCCCGCGCTCTACCGGATGGTCCGCGAGCTGTCCACGCAGGCCCGCCAGCCCATGCCCCGCCTGTACATCTCGCCCACGGAGGCCCCCAACGCCTTCGCCACGGGCCGCAACCCGCGCAACGCCGCGGTGTGCTGCACCGAGGGCATCCTGCGCCTGCTGGACGAGCGCGAGCTGCGAGGCGTGATCGGGCACGAGCTGAGCCACGTCTACAACCGGGACATCCTCATCTCCTCGGTCGCCGGCGCCCTCGCCTCGGTGATCATGTTCCTGGTGAACTTCGCCTGGCTCATCCCGATCGGCCGCTCGGACGACGACGACGGCCCCGGCCTGCTCGGCATGCTCCTGATCATGATCCTCGGCCCGCTCGCCGCCACCCTCATCCAGCTGGCCATCAGCCGCTCCCGCGAGTACGAGGCGGACGCTTCCGGCGCGCAGCTCACCGGCGACCCGCTCGCCCTCGCCGGCGCCCTGCGCAAGCTGGAGGTGGGCACGCAGCAGCTTCCGCTGCCGCCGGAGCCCCGGATCGAGACCGCCAGCCACATGATGATCGCGAACCCCTTCCGTGCGGGCCAGGGACTGACGAAGATGTTCTCCACGCACCCGCCGATGGCGGACCGCATCGCCCGGCTCGAGAAGATGGCAGGACGCACCCGGTGAAGACCATCCTGAACGTCATTTGGCTCGTCCTGAGCGGCTTCTGGCTGTTCCTGGGCTACCTGTTCGCAGGCGTCCTGCTGTGCATCACCGTCATCGGCATCCCCTTCGGCATAGCGGCTTTCCGTATCGGCCTCTACGCCCTGTGGCCCTTCGGGTACACCACGGTCGAGCGCCGGGACGCGGGCGCCCCCTCCTGCATCGGCAACGTCCTGTGGCTGATCCTGGCCGGCTGGTGGCTGGCGATCGCTCACATCGTCACCGGCATCGCCCTGTGCGTCACGATCATCGGCATCCCGTTCGGCATCGCCAACTTCAAGCTGATCCCGGTCTCCCTGCTGCCGCTGGGCCGCGAGATCGTCCCCACGGACCAGCCGTTCGCGAGCCGCTGAGCAGGCGGTCACAGCCACCAGGTCACTGACAGGGCGTCACGCGTGCGTACCGCCACTGGCGGCTTCTCCCGCCGGCGCGCCGGGCCTCGCCCCGGTACCGACGACGGCTCACGCGCGCGTGCCGTAACCGGCGCTCCGGCAGCGCGTCACGGGCGACGCCGGTCCGCCCACCACCGTCGTACACCGTAGGCCGCCGCGCCCGCCACGAGCACGCCCGCTCCCGCCGCGACCGAACCGGCGGGCAGCGCGAACGCCAGCGTGGCGCAACCCAGCAGGCCCGCCACGGGTACGACGCGGGACCGCGGGGCCGGACTCAGCGTCCACGCGGAGGCGTTGGCGACGGCGTAGTAGGCCAGCACACCGAAGGACGAGAAGCCGATCGCGCCGCGCACGTCCACCGTCGCGGCCAGTACGGCGACCACCGAGCCCACGGCCAGCTCCGCCCGGTGCGGCACCCGGAACCGCGGATGTACGGCCGCGAGCGCCGCGGGCAGATGCCCGTCCCGGGCCATGGCGAGCGTCGTACGGGACACCCCGAGGATCAGCGCGAGCAGCGAACCCAGCGCGGCCACCGCGGCCCCCGCGCGCACCACCGGCACGAGGCCCGGCGCCCCGGCAGCCCGCACTGCGTCGGCCAGCGGCGCCGCCGCCTGCCCGAGCAGGGCCGGGCCGAGGACGGCGAGCACCGCGACGGCCACGCACGCGTACACCAACAAGGTGATCCCGAGGGCCAGCGGGACGGCGCGCGGGATCGTCCGTGCCGGATCCCGCACCTCCTCGCCGAGAGTCGCGATCCGCGCGTACCCGGCGAACGCGAAGAACAGCAGCCCGGCCGCCTGGAGCACCCCGTTCGCGCCCGACGACAGCCCTATGTCCAGCCGTTCGGCGCCGGCCCGCCCCGAGGCGAGGCACACGACGACCACGGCCGCGAGGACGGCCAGCACGACGGCCACGATCGCCCGGGTCAGCCACGCCGACTTCTGGATCCCGCCGTAGTTCACGGCCGTCAGCGCCACCACCGCCGCGACCGCCGGCGCGTGCGCCTGTCCCGGCCAGACGTAGGCGCCCAGGGTGAGTGCCATGGCCGCACAGGACGCCGTCTTGCCGACCACGAACGCCCAGCCGGCCAGGTACCCCCAGAAGGCGCCGAGCCGCTCCCTGCCGTACACGTACGTCCCGCCGGAGGCCGGATGGCAGGCGGCGAGACGGGCCGAGGACATGGCGTTGCAGTAGGCCACCACGGCCGCGAGCGCCAGCCCGGGCAGCAGACCCGACCCTGCCGCGCGGGCGGCCGGGCCCAGGGCCGAGAAGACACCGGCGCCGATCATCGAGCCGAGACCGACGACCACGGCGTCGCGTACGCCCAGCGTGCGCCGCAGGCCCGTGCCGGATGTGGTCATGCGCCGCACCCTGCCGCACCCTGCCGACCGTCGCAACCAGGTGAGGGACCCGTGACGTCCTCTCCATCGACGCGACACGAACACGCGCGCGTGGACAGCGAGTCCTCACCGGATCCTCAGCAGCGGGACCGTGCGAGGACAGCTGGGAAGGGCAGGTTCACGGCATGAGCATCATCGCTTGGATCATCCTGGGCCTGGCGGCCGGAGTCATCGCCAAGGTCCTCCTGCCGGGGCGTGACCCCGGCGGCTTCATCGGTACGACCCTCATCGGCATCGCGGGGGCGTTCATCGGCGGCTGGATCTCGGCCCGCTGGCTGGACCACCCGATCACCAAGAGCTTCTACGACGGTGCCACCTGGGCCGCGGCCGTCGGCGGCTCGCTGGTGCTGCTGATCGTCTACCGCATCCTGTTCGGAAACTCACGCGACTGAGCCCCCGTGGGACGCGACCCTGACACGTGGGACACGGCAGGGGTGGGCCGCCCGGAACCGGGCGGCCCACCCCTGCCGTTGCGCTCGCTGTCGCTGTTCCCGCCGGTGTCCTAGCGGTAGTTCACGAACTGGAGCGCGAAGTCGAAGTCCTTGCCCTTCAGGAGCGCGATCACGGCCTGGAGGTCGTCGCGGCTCTTGGAGGTGACGCGCAGTTCCTCGCCCTGGACCTGCGCCTTGACGCCCTTCGGGCCCTCGTCGCGGATGATCTTCGCCACCTTCTTCGCGTTCTCCTGGGAGATGCCCTCCTGGATCGACGCGAAGATCTTGTACTCCTTGCCGGACAGCTGGGGTTCGCCGGCGTCCAGCGCCTTCAGCGAGATGCCGCGCTTGATCAGCTTGGACTGGAAGACGTCGAGGACAGCGTTCACCCGGTCCTCGGAGTTCGCCTCCATGAGGATCTTCTCACCGGACCACGAGATCGAGGCGCCCACGCCCTTGAAGTCGTAGCGCTGCGAGATCTCCTTGGCGGCCTGGTTGAGGGCGTTGTCGACCTCCTGCCGCTCGACCTTCGAGACGATGTCGAAACTGGAGTCGGCCATGTCCTGTGGCTCCTTGTATCGGGGTGCGAATCGGGTGCGTGCCGGCGTGCGCGGCGGCGGCCGCCGGGCCCGGCGAGTCACCGGGCCGCATCCGCACCAGCCTAGCCACCCCGGGAGCCGAGAGGCGGAGATCAACCGGGTGGCGAAGCACCCCCCTGCATCAGGTATTGTTTACGTCGTTGCCAGGGAGCACCGCCGAGAAGCGGTCTTCGACGGCAGCAAAACCCGGCGGTGTGCCCGAGCGGCCAAAGGGAGCAGACTGTAAATCTGCCGGCTCAGCCTTCCCAGGTTCGAATCCTGGCGCCGCCACACGGGAACAAGGGTCCCGTGACCTGCGAGAACAGCAGGTCACGGGACCCTTGTCGTATCCTCGGATGATCAGCGGACTGTCTCACGCTGTCTCGCGTTCGAACGCCCTGTCTCGGTGTGCGTGGACGGAGTGTGGACGGGATTTCTGGCCCGTCACCCGGCCTGCCTGAGGCGGGCGGAGATCTTGGCGTTCGCCGCCTCGTCTCCGTCCTTGAGGAACTTGGCGTACACCCGGAAGAGCACCGCCACGCTGTGGCCGGCGCGCTCCGCCACGAGCTGAGGTTCCACCCCGGAGCTGAGCCAGGTGGATACCGCAGCGTGGCGAAGGTCATACGGGCGCTTGGCCAACACCGACTCGAACTCTCCTGGAGTCAGGGCCCGTGACCGGGCCTCTGTCCAGACCTCCCCATAGCCGGTGTCCTGCACCAGCCCACCCCGCATGGTCTGGAACACGCGGCCGTCCGGGGCGGTGCCGTAGGCGGTGAGATGCCACCGCAGCAGGGCGACCAGTTCGGGCGGGATCGGCACGTGACGGACGGCTCGCCGCGGACGGTGCTTCAGCCCCCGCTTGTCGTGCGCCTCACCGCTGTCCGTCCAGGCCGTACCGGAGCGTGGACGGGTTTCCCTCAGTCGGAGTAGCCCCCACCCGCGTCGAGGTAGGTCACAGTCACGGCGCCGCAGACCGATGACTTCGGCCGGCCGCGCTGCGGCGTAGTAGATGCAGCCGAAGAACGCCACCAGCCGACGGCCGCGCGGGCTCTGGTCCCGTACGGCGGCCAGCAGCTTGGCCGCCTGCTCGGGGTTCGGTACGCACTCGGGGTCGACTTCCTCTACCACCTGCTCCGGCGCCTTCCACTTGAGGCGGATGAGCGGGTTGTCGGCAAGGAGTTCGGCCTCTACGGCGTACTCCAGCGAGTTGTAAAAGATCGCGCGCTTTCGGCTGATGGTTCCCGCCGCTGCGGTTGTCCCGTCCAGCTTCAGGGACACAGCGTTGAGAGCGGCCCGTGCCAGCAGGAGATCCGACAGAGCCGACGTGGGCAGCGACTTGCGCTTGAACCACTCCAGCACCTTGGCCACGTCGGCGGGGGTCTCGTCGTCCCAGCGGTTCTTGTTGAACGCCCAGCTATACAGGGCCCGTCGCACGATTCTGGCGTCCGGCATGCCCTTGGTGTCCTTCACGAACACGGGAGTCACGGTCGCCATCGCTTCGGCCAGCGTGCGGCGCGTGGAGGCGGGGGAGTGGGCCCACTTCATGTCGATGTAGTTGCGGGCGTGGTCGTACCAAGAGATGTCCCGCTCCTTCATGACCATGGACTTCGGTAACCCGCTGTCCACGTCGAACGGCTCGCCCTCACGGGCCGCCGTAATGAGCTGGGCCCGGCGGCTCTCCGCCAGGCCTGAGGTGAGGAACGACTCCGAGTGTGGGCGGATGCCCACCTTCCAGCGGAGTTGATAGGGCTTCCGGTAGTCACGCTTGCGGATAGCCCAGATCCTGACGGTGTAGCTCCATTCGGTCACGCGGCTTCCAATTCATCCTTGAAGGCGTCCAGGACACTTCGGCGTACGCAGATGCGGCCGGACGGCGTGCGCCGGGCCTCGGGCGCGTAGCCGTGGTTGCGCCACCGGTACCAAGTGGCGCGGCTGATCCGGAGTTCTTCCAGTGCCTCACTCAGGGGCACCAGTTCGTCCTTCGGCGTGTGGCGCTTACGGGTCGGGGTGCTCATGCGGTGATCTCTCCTCGGGGTGAGAGGACCGGGCGGGGTGTGGTTGGCGTCGTAATGTGATGGGTCGCGGGGTCGGGCCAGCGAATGGAGTTGGAGCCCGCGTCTGTCCGAGGTGCGGATTTCTGCGTCATCGCGTCAGGCACGTCATTTGCGCCTCTGACCTGCGGTTATGCGGTGACGCGGGCCGTTCGGGGCGTGTCACAGGGCGTCGCGGGGTTCTGTCATCCGTGACGCGTGTGACGCGCGATGACGCAGGTGTCGGCCGTCTGCGTCACCGGTCTAGCCGCAGGTCGGGGGCTGTTTTCTGGTCCGTGGTGACGTGGGTGACGCAGCGTCTCTTCTCTTAGGAAAAAGAGAGGGGGTGGTGTCTGTGGTGGTGTGGTGCGGCTCAGGACGTGAAGAAGGAGCCGCCTTGCGGCGCGTCTTGTGCAGCGGCGGCACGCCGCCGGAACAGCAAGAGGAGCACCTCGCGGGCGCGGGGTGCTCCTCTTGCTTGTTCGGTGCGGCACCGGCGTGGTGGCGCGGGTCAGAACGCCGCTTCCTGCTCGTGCGGGGGCGGGAGCGTTGTCGCGGGGCAGTGGGTCATTTCGATGTAGCGGGCGGCGCTGGTGCGGCCCCAGTCGATGAGGACGCCGCGTGCGGCGAGGGTCGGTTGGAGCCGCTTGAGCCGGTCGGAGAGCACCTTGCCCGTGGTGGGCCACCCCTTGGGCAGGGGACGGCACTCCTCGCCGCTGTAGAGGGTGGTGAGGCAGTGCAGCCACTCCGATGACGTCTTACGGACTTCCGCGCCCGCGTCGAGCCCGGCGGCGTGCTGCAGGACCGTCTGAGCCAGCAGGTCACCTTCGATGACGTCGTCGTTGAGGTCATCGAGGCTGGCCCGGTAGGCACTGAGCGCGCCGAAGCCGGTCGCCGCATCGAGCTGCGCGCACAGATGGGCGAAGTCCGCCATCCGCAGGTCGGTGGGGGTGTCCGCCTGCGCGGCCCGCACCTTCACCGTCAGGTCCAGCAGGGAGCCGAGAACTACGGGGAGGATCTCCGCGTACTCGGCCCAGAGTTCCGCCTCGGTGCGCCGCACTCGGGGGCGTACGAGGCGGAGCGGGAGGAGGCGTTCGGCGAGGTCGGGGCGGATGACGCCGACGTCGATGCCGGTCAGGAGCATGGGGCGCCGGTAGCGGGAGCGGACGACGTCGCCATCGGTGAACAGCGCGCGCTTGATGCTCTCGGCGCCGGTCACGATGCAGCACATGAGGTCGGACAGGTCCGGGGGCAGGTGCGAGAGGTTGTCCAGGGCGGTGACCCACCCCGCGGCCACGGCCGTGATCATGTTCTCCTCGTCCTTCGGCGCCCGGCGCAGGTCACCGCTCATCCCCTCGATGATCCGCACCAGCATCCGGCCGCCGGTGGACTTGCCCGCGCCCTGCGGCCCGGTGAGGAACGGCGCGGGGACGGGCACGGACGGCTCAAGGCAACCGATCAGCCAGGCCAGGGCCAGGCACTCGGTCTCGGCGCCGGCGAAGTTGCACAGGCGGAGCAGGAGATCGATGCCCTTGCCGTTGGTGTCCCGGGCGGGCAGGGGGAGTTCGCCGGTGAGCTGGGTGCGCCGCCAGCAGACTTCCTGCGGGTCGGGGGTGAGGACGTCCCAGCCGGTGGGGTGGATACGGACGCACTGGCCGTCGTCGCGGCCCAGGTCGAGCCAGGTCGCGCCGTCAAAGCCCGGGGCTACGCGGATGTGGGTGGGCTGTACGTCCTCGGTCAGGGCGAGTGCTTCGATCAAGTCCAACGCCTCCTTGAGTGCCGTGCCGTTGAACACGCCGATCCCGTCCTTGAAGAGGCCGACCATGAGTTCTTGCCGGTGGCTCCCGGTCGTTCCTTGGGAGCGGATCGGGCGGGCGACGGGGTGGCCGTTCTTCTGCGCGTAGACGGTGCCGTCGATGGTGCGGAAGTACCGGAAGTGCTCTTGGGCGTAGTCGGTGATGATCTGGCGGGCCGGAGTCTTCTCGTCCTCGGACATGACTCACATCCCCAGTGCGGTGCGGGCGTTGGTCCACGCATCGGTGCAGTGCCGGGGCGATTCACCCTTGGCCTGCGCGGCGGTGAACAGACGCGCAACATGGGCGTCCGTGAGACAGCCGCACCGGCCATGGGCAGACAGCACCGCGAGGAACGTGCGGTAGACCGTGGCGTGGACCGCGCTGCGGGCTTCGGTGATGCGTTGCTCGGCCATGGAGATGCCACGTTCCAGGTAGGCAGGTGTGCGGTGACGGCACGCCCCGTCCCCGCCCGGTGCGGGCACGGTGAGGGCCTGCGACGCCGGCCGGGCCGGGGAGGGCTGTTTCACGGCCAGCGCGCGCACGATCTCCGGCAGGGCTGTCATAGTGCCGGTGCCGGGGCCGAGCCACCGGGCGTAGGCCATCGTGGACTTGATGTCCACGCCGGGCCGGACCGCGTTGGCGGACCGCATGGGCCCCAGGTAGACCCAGTGCTCACCACGGGTGGTGGGCACGGTTCGTGTGGTCGGCAGGTTCTCGCGTGCCCACGTGATCGCGTCGGCGTTGTCGAGGTCCACGACCGTCAGCCACGCCCCGCCCGGGTGGTAGGCGACCGCAGTCGCCCGCGCCCATGCGCGGCGCCAGACGCCGGACTGGATGACGTCCGGGTCGGTGGTTGCGGCGGCCCAGCCGTGGCAGGGTCCGGGGCAGGCGCAGGGCCCGGCGTTCTTCATGTTGGGCCGGCCGCCGCAGGCGTTGTCGGCGCACCTGCGGCAGTTGCCGAACGGCACCTTGTTCGCCCGCAGGGGCAGGACCGGAATCCGGGAGGCGGCCAGGTCGAGGGCGGTTTTCTGGAGCTCGTTCACGCCGTCACTCCCAGACCAGTGCGGGAGGCGCGGAAGGCGCGGCCGATGTATTCGGTGTACGCGGGCGGGATGGCCTCGGTCAGTTCCTCGCGCACGTTCGTCCAGGTGATGCCCATTGCCTCTTGGAGTTCCGGGACGGTCGGCTTGCCGCCGCCGTTGCCGTACGGGGCGACGTAGGGGCCCTCGTGGTACTCACCGTGGCGGTAGCCGCGCACCCGGCCCCGGTGGCGCGGGTGGACGGGCTGCGGGGCGGTCCAGCCGCCCAACTCGAAGTTGCGGTGGCGCAGGACGCCGAGCCCGTACATCTCGCCGCACAGCCAGAGGTCTTTGCGGATCTCGGCACGGCCGTTGGGCTGTTCGATGACGTACGGCAGGCCCGTCCTGTCGAGCAGTTCCCGTGTGGGGCCGACGAGGTCGACGTGCGTTCCGCCCCAGCCCTTGGCCTGGTTGGTGCCGATGCTCAGGGTGCACTTGGCCTGGCAGGGCGGCGAAGCGTGCGCGAACGAGAACCGTCGGATCTCGCCGGTGTCGATGAGGTGGGCGAGGTACTCCAGGGCATCACCGCGGTGGTAGGTGAAGGGGTAGTTGGGCCGGTCGGCGATGTCGCAGCCGTGGACGCGGAAGCCGGCGCGCAGGTACCCCATGGCGGCGCCGCCGGCGCACGAGAACAGGTCCAGCAGTAAGGGCCGGCGGTCGTCTCGCCGAATGTCGGTGGGTTGGGTCATGCTGGAGACCTCCAACAGGTCTGTTGAGGACTGGAGACCAGGGCGGCCCGGGACTTTGCCGAGACGCGGGCCGCCCTAGGCGTAGCTACTCGCAGGTGCACTCCGGGACGTCGCCCGCTCCGGTGTCGCCGCACTGGCAGCAGTGGGCGTAGGGGTAGGGCTCGCTGTCGTCGGTGGGGTAGCAGAGCTCGCAGTCGCTGAACTCGTCGGCGAAGTCGTCGTACACGGGATGCCTTTCTGATTGATCAGCCGTGGAAGCGGTTGCGCTTGATCACGGCCCTGCGGATGTTGACCGTGGTCCCGCCGTGGTCGTGGTGGCCGCTCGTGCCGAAGACCTGCACGGCGATCCAGCCGCCGAAGATGACCGCGGCCAGGATGATCAGTTGGTGGATGAACGCGGCGAGTGCTGCGATGAACGAGGTGAGCAGGACCAGACCCCCGCACACCGCGCCGAACCCGATGCCTCCTAGCGCGATGTTCACCGCGGTCCGCGAGACGGCCGGACGCTGCTCGATGGGCGCCGGCGCGGGTGCGGGGGTGAGGGCGTAGCCGGTGACGACCCGGCCGTCGGGCAGCACGATGCTCTGCACCGCCGGCGGGCCCGGTTGCACCGGCACGAGGGGCGCGGCGGGCGCGTGCAGGGTGATCGGTTGCGGGTGGTGGACTTCGACGGCTCCGGGCTGTTCGGGGTAGGTCACGAAGGTTCCCTTCGGGACGGCCGCGGGCCCGCACGCGCGCCCGCCCGTGGGCATGCGTGGACGGGCCCGCGTGCGAGTGTCAGGCGGGTGTCAGGCGGAGGGCGTCACGCGTTTCTGACACCGGGTTTGCCTAGGGGTTTGGGTGTCAGGCGGGCCTGACGGTGTCAGGTGTCAGGCGGCCGTCAGAGCCGGGACGATGCGCCACCGGCCGGTCTGGTTGGTCGCCTCCAGACGGCCCTCCTGGTAGGCCTCCTTGAGCTGACCGGAGACCCACGGGCGGGAGAGATTGTTGCGCTCGCACCAGTTCTTGAAGTCGACCGGACCCACGATCATCCGCCCCTCGCGCTCGAACTCCTCCAGCGCCTGGGCGAACAGCCGACGGGCCTCTTCCGGCTTCGGCTTGCGGCCGGTCTCCTGTCCGAAGATCGGGGTGTCGTCGCCCTGCTCGGAGCCGGGAAGTTCCGCTTCGGGGTCGATGTCGGCGTCCTCGGGATCGACCAGCAGACCGGCAGGCTCCATCGCGTCGTCCTCCTCGTCCTTCACCGCGTGCAGCGGCGCGGGCTGCTCGGTGCCGGCCGCGGTCCGGCCGGTGTAGGCGCGGCCGGCGACGCTGGACGCAGCCCCGGCGGTGACCGGGTCGGCGGTGGCACCGTTTCGCTGCGCCCACTGGGCCAGCACCTCCATGCCCGGTGTGGCCCGGTGGCTGAAGCGGAAGGTGCGGCCCGGGGAGGCGTAGCGGTCCTCGGGGATGCCGGGGGCGACGGTGTAGCAGTAGCCGGGCCGCCGGTTGCCCCACGCCCCCGGATGCGCCCCCGCGGCCAGCACCTCGTCCGGCAGCACGAACCCCTCGTCGCGCGGGTCGCATCCCAGCGCGATGACGGACGGGAGGGAGGCCCGGGTGGAGGTGGACATCTGGTCGTAGGACGGCCGCTGAAGCGACACGATCAGCGAGACACCGGCGGAGCGGGCTTCCTGCGCGATGCCGGTGAACGCGTCGTCGCCCATCTTGCGCAGGGTGTTCGCGGCCTCCTCGAACCAGGTGACCAGGAACGGCATGCCGGGGCAGCTGCACGGCCGGCCGTCGGATCGGCAGGTGTGCTTGCCGCTGGTCTGCTGCTCCGCAGCCTCGGGCACCCACTGGCGGTAGCCGTGGGCACCCAGCCACCGCGTGCGGGCCGGGATGACGGCCTCGACGGCGGCCACCATGACCTCTGTCGGCGTGCCGCCCTCCGCGGCCCAGTCGATGCCGGGCAGCAGCGGGCGGAAGTCCTGGAACGCCTTGGGGTCGGAGAACCAGATGATGACGTCCCGGCGGGAGAGGATCTCCGTCTGGAGGTTCAGGGCGGTCTCGCCCTTGCCGGACCCGGTACCGCCCGCGACGAGCACGTGGGTGGAGTTGCGGCCCGCCTCCGGGTCACCGGGGAGCCAGACCACGAGCGGGGAGCCGTCGTCGTAGCGGCCGATGACCAGGGGTTCGGCGATCGAGCCGCCCAGGTTCGACGGGCCCTCCCACTCCACCACTTCGGCGAGCATGTCCTCGGGGACGATGATCAGTTCGCCGCGGCGGCTGGAGGAGGGGTCGGGGTTGTAGCGCACGGCGGACGTCGGCAGGTCCAGGGCGGAAGCGATCCGCCCCAGGCTCTTGGTCACGTCGTCGTTGGTCTGCTCACCTGCCTCGACGGCGAGCGGGGCGGTGACCCGGTTCGGCTCCACCTTCGCCGCCCCGAGCTGGGCACGGGCCAGACCCACCTTCTCCAGCAGCCCCTTGTCCGAGCCTTCGCCGGCCGCGTCCGGAGTGTGCCGCAGCACGAGGCGGACGTTCCAGGACAGGGCCAGGGCAGGCCCGACCATCAGGTACAGGTCACCGACCGGATTCGCGGTCGGCCCGGCGAGGCAGGCCGCAGTCAGCCAGGCAGAGCCCGCGGCCACGGTGATGGCTGAGTGCAGGCGCCGCTGCCGGCTGGTGTTCTTCCCGATCAGCCAGGTGGCACTGGTCAGCACCACCGAGCTCAGGGTCAGGCCCACGGCCGCCGGTGCGCTGTCGGCCCACCGCAGGTGACCCAGCGCCGCAGCCAGGCCGGTACCGGCCCAGCCCAGCCACGGCGGGATGTGCGGCTTGGCCCGGTGCAGCAGGTACTTGCCCACCCCACCCGCATCGGAGCCGCCCCTAAGCTGAAGTTCCAGCAGTTCCACAAGCTGGTGCTGCGCGTCGCGCTCAACCATCGAACGATCCCCCTTCTTACTGCTGAGCCCAGTTCATGACCGGCTGCTGCGGCCTGCGGGCGCGATGACGGACGCGGTTGATCTCTTCCTCGTACTGCTGCTGAAAGGTCGAGTAGCAGGCCGCGGCATTCTTCGCGGCATCCCGCAACGCGTCGGCGGACTTCTGCATCTTGCGGGCCACCTTCGCGGCGCGGGCCCTGGAGCCGAACGCGCGCCCCTCCGGGTCCGGGACCGCGGCCAGCACGCCCTTCATGATCTCCGCACCCATGGCCACCTCGATGGACAGCGTCACGGCCGCCGCGCGCAGGGTGTTGCAGTACTGCCGCACCTGCGCGGGCGAGCCGAACTCCGGGGCCGGGAGCAGGGATTCAGCGCGCGAGCCACCACCGCGGCCGCCACGGCCGCCGGGGGTGCCTGCGCCGTTGCTGGTCTTGTTGCCCGCGTTGATGTTGAGGGTGAACCCGGGCGCGAACGATGCGCCGAAGTTCTTGCTGTTCACCGCGCCCTTGGCGTAGGAGCCGTTGGCTCCGTCGATGAACGGCCGGCCTGCGTGCTGAGCCTCCCGGTAGCGCCGGTTGGCGGTCCGGTTGGCGGATCCGTTGTCAGCCATCTAGCGATCTCCTCGGGTCAGCGGGAACGAACGATGAGCCACGCGGTCTGCGCAACCAGCCAGGCAAGAAGCCAGATCAGCGCCAGCGGGCCCGCCAGCGGCCCGAACCCGGCCGCCAGCGCCACCCACGCGAACCCGACCGTGGCGAGCAGGGCGAGACCGGCACGCCAGACGACTGCGGCAGTGCGCGCCGGTCGGCGGCGCTGCACGACGCCGAACCACAGCAACGGGGCCGCGGCCAGGGGCGCGAGCAGCAGACCGGACCACCAGGCGATGGCGTGCAGGATCGCGGTCAGCGGCCACGCCAGCACGGCCAGGAAGCTGGGGGCGAGCGCGCCGCGGAAGCGCCACAGCACGCGGCCCAGAAAGCCGAGTGCCTCGCGGGTCAGGGAGTCGCGCTCAGGGACGACGACGATGAACGGCTGAGCAGAGCGGCGTCCGCGCTGGCGCGGCAGGCGGACGGTGTGAATGCCCGCGGCCGTCTTCATGCCGCGAGTACGGGTACGACTGGACACAGCCAGACTCCTTGGACAGAGAAGGAGAGGTGAAAGAGAAGTGCTGTGCAGGTCAGGCCCCGGCCTGCTCCTCGGCGTAGGCGCACGGGCTGCACATGCCGAGTGAGGGCGGGATGACGTATCCGGCATCGCGCCTGCACTGCGGGCAGGTGCGCCGCGCGGCGTTCGCTTTGGCCAGCGCCGCCCGCTTGGCCGGCGTCATCGGCCGCACCGGCTTCGCGGCGTCGACGCGGTAGAGGTAGGCCACCAGCGGGCCGCGCCGGTGGCGCGGGCGCTCGATCTGAGCCGCCACCTCCTGACCACCCGGCCGCAGCCCCTTCGCACGCAGTTGGCGCAGGGTGGCCAGGCCGTCAGGGGCGAGCCGCCAGGGATAGACGGGTATGGCGGCCATCAGCGGCCCGCGGTGGCCGGCTCAGCCCCGCCCGCAGCCGGGTCGCGGTGTTCGGCGTAGACGTGCGACATAGTCGGCCCCCGCTCAGCCGGCGATCGCGGTGGGGAAGCCGGCCAGGTACGGCTCACGCGCCTTCACCCGGCCCCGGGCCGTGCGCGCCGTCGACTCCGACGCGCCCAACCCCGCAGCCGCCATCGCCTGCGTCATCCGCGCGGTACTCGGCTGCGTGAACTCCGACCCGTACAGGGCCCGCACCAACTGGTCGACCCGGTTGGGGTAGACCACGGGCGTGCACAGGTCGACGGCCGTCGACGACGCGGTGACGGGGGCCGGATCCGTGGCGACGGGCGTCAACAGTTCCCCGGCTTCGGGCACCAGCGGCGGGAGCTCAGGCAGCGGCTCAGCCGCGCCCACAGTCTCCACGGGCGCAGAGGACGCCGGGCGGTCGACGCTCACCATGACGGGCGTCGACGATGCGTCGACGCCCGTCGGCGGGACGTCAACGCCCGTCATGGCGCGGCGTGCAAGGTAGGCGTGCACCTGCCGCATCAGCGCGCCGAACGCCAGCAGCGCGGCCACCGGCGGGACTGCGGCCACCACGTAGTTCAGGGCGCCCGCATCCTGGCCAACCCCGGCCACGTTCAGCCCGATGGAAGCGCCGTCTCCCGCGGTGACCAGCCCAATTGCCCACCAGTCGACCCGGTGAGCGAGCGAGGCACGCAGAATCAGAAGCTCGCCGATCACGATGAACAGGTCCACCGTGGCCGGCCAGGCCCAGGAACGGGCCACCGCTTCCGCCATGCCGTGCGCGGCAGCAACTTCCTGCAAGTGCTCGTACGACAGCCAGAACGCCACCGCGGTCAACACCACCGTCAGCACACTCGCCAGCGCGGTAATCGCGCTCTCCACACCGACGGGCGTCAACGGCGCGTCGACGCCCGTCGACCGTACGTCGACGCGGGCCGCGGCACTCATGCCGCACCCGCTTCCACCGCCACCGGGACGGCAACATCGCCGTAGCCGATCAGCTCCAGCTCGACGCACGCGTAGGCGGCCGTCGAGCGCAGAACGCGCGTCCGGCCGTCGCACTGCACGTGGAAGTCCACGTCCTGGGGAGCGATGCCCAACGCCTCACGCCACGCCTCGAAACCGGGCAGACCGGAGTGGAGCGACAGCTCCAACCGGTCCGGGAAGATGGGCGAGATGCTCACGGTCGGCGCCGGCAGGTGCCCGAAGTCCAAAGCCAGCAGGCGCAGCGCCAGCAGAGGCCCGGACAGGTCGTCCAGCGTCAGTCCCTCGCTCACGCCGCCTCCCCCGAGACGGCACGGTTGGCCAGCGCCGCTCGCGCGGTCAGCACCCGGTGCAGCGCCTTGCGCAGCCGCCGCTTGTCCAGCTCAGTCGGTATGCGGTCCATCAGCGCGATCCGCACGTCCAGCAACTCAACCTCCGCATCGATCAGCGGCGTCTCGATGCTGATGGCGTTCAGCTCCGCGGCCGTCGGCTCGCGGTCCTGCTCGGCCGCATCGATCGCGGCCGGCACGGGGAGGGGGAGAATCTTCATGGGTCGTGTTCCTCTCGAAGTGTGGAACGGCCCGAACAGCGGCTCCCGGGGTGCCACCCGGGAGCCGCGCGCCGTTGGAGTCGAACATCCGGCTCCCCGCGCTCCCGCCCGTCCGGTCCCGCACAAGGCGGCCCGTACGGGCGAGAGAGGCAGCCGGCCGCAGCGTGAAGCGCTGCGAAGCCAGAAAGCGGACCAGAGAGCGGAACGGGCGCCGCCGGCCGGTCCGTGTACCGGCGGCGCCCTGGTATGTCGTCGGTTCACACCGACCTCCCGCAGGTCGCAGGAACGCGGCTTTCCGGCACGCCGTTGCCACGGCACACCGGCCCGAGCCGGGTAAGTCGAGCGCGTCATCGTCACTGCTCTGACGCCAGCAGGGCGGCGCATGCCAGGGAATGCCCTCCACTCAATGGAGGGATGACCCCCAGGGCTCTAACCAGGAGCTGGCACGCAGAAGTGGCCGCCGGGCGGCCATCACCCGGGCCGTTGCGGGGACGGGGACTCAAACCCCATCGAACTTGGCACCCTATTGAGTTCTCAAAGAAGAACCACTCCCCGACGAGCGCGGTAACCCCTGGTCAGGGGCTCCTCTCCCTCGCGGACAGGGCCCGCCGGGCGTGGTCAGAACAGCCCAAAGAAGGGCCTCCCCCGACCTGACCAACTTGGCTAGCCCGATCGGGATGACATCAACGTAGTCAGCCTGGCTAGCCATGTCAATACCTGGCTGTCCTGGCTGTCTTGATCGGGGGGCGGGGCCGTAGCATTGGGGCATGACCTTCACGCCCGAACCGTTGGACCCAGACGACAGCCGGCCGCCGTATGAGCAGGTGGCAAGCAGCTTGAGTGCGGCCATCCGTACGAAGCGGTTGGCCCCCGGTGAAAGGCTGCCCTCGCACAACAAGCTGACTGAGCTGTACGGATTCGCCCGAGCGACGATCCAGCGAGCACTTCGCGACCTTGAGGATGAGGGTCTGGTCGTATCCCGTAAGGGGAGCGGGGTCTATGTAAGGAATCGGACCGAGCGGCCTGCCGGTCTTCGCCCTTATGTGGAGCAGGCCTTCACGAGCCGGGACGTCTCTATCGACTTCGCCGGCTTCTCAAGCGAGACTCTGCATGCCGCCCTACAGGATCCAATCGATAAGATTCGTGTAGGGCGCCTTACTCCGGTCAGCATCAAGATCCGCATTCTGGTGCCAGATATGTCTGTACCTCAGGCTGCACCTGTGCGGAAGAGCGACGGGGCAGATGACCCCCGTCTGCGCATGCGCATGCACGACTTGATGGTCGGCTTTACTCGGGGGATCGCTAACCAGGTGCACGAGCTGAGTCTGCTCGGATTGGTTCCTGAAACGAAGGTGTCAGTTCGCCTGCATAGCGGGACGCAGTTCTTCAAGCTTTACGTAATTAACCAGGAGGACGCATTCTTCGGGTACTACCCGATCCGGCCCAACAAGGTGGTCGTGCAAGGAGAGGCCATCGAAATCTTCGACCTGATCGGGCCGGATGCAACCTTGTTCCACTACTCGATAAATGAGGGTGAATCCTCCAGCGGGGCCCAGCAGGTTGATCAGGCCAGGATGTGGTTCGACAGTGTGTGGACCACCATTGGAAGGGACTTCAATCCTGATGGTGAGTAAGAGTCTGGAAGGGGTAATTTCGACCACGCGAGCCGTGCTCTTCGATTTCGACGGACCCATCTGTGAAGTATTCTCCGGGCTTCCCGCTTCAGAAGTCGCTAGAAGTCTTGTCGATGTGATGCGTGAATTTAATATGGAGCTCTCGGAGGAGATGGAGGGAATGGACTTCATGGACGCTATCCGCATTTCTCCCCAAGGTGGAGAGGCCGCTCTGCGGGCTGTGGAAGAGCGCCTAGTTGAAGCTGAACTTGAGGCAGTGAAATCGGCGGGAGATCCCACACCTGGAGCCGTAGCTTCCCTTGAAGCGGCCAGGGCATCCGGTCGAGGTGTGGCGATCGTGAGCAATAATTCCGCAGAGTGTGTCCGGGAATTTCTTGCGTACCACGATCTAGCCTCTCTGGTGGAAGAGATTGTCGGGCGCCCCGCTTGCCAGCCGCACCAACTGAAGCCGTCGCCTTACATGCTCCTGATGTCCGCTGCTCGCTTGGGTGCCGCTCCGCAGGGCTGCACGCTTGTGGGAGACTCGGTAACTGATATCGAGGCTGCAATTGCGGCAGAGTCCAGGTCTGTCGGCTACGCCAATCGGCCCGGCAAGGAGCTTTCCCTGGCCAAAGCTGGAGCCGATGCGGTAATCGGTTCCATGGACGTCCTGGCGGACGCACTTAGATGAGTTCGGGCGCCGTGATCGACCGCTATCCTCCGGCAAGAGGAGTGGGTGGCGGTGCCTACGGTCGACGCCGGAGTGCTGGCGAATTCGATTTAGAGTCTGTCCCTGCTTCGGGATTGAGGCGAGAGCGCCTGGGGCTTCTCGCTCATCTCCAGTTGATTATGGCCCGACCCCTGTGCGACTTGCACCATTGTGTCGGGTGAATTAAGTGTGATATTGAAGCCCTTAAAAACCGTCGTGCTCCCGGCGCGGGCAACTTTCTCTATTTCATCAAGGCACCTGGCTGCGCTCGCGCTCCGCCGGGCATACTTCCCGGCTCCGCTGCGGGCGTCTCTCCTCCCTCCGGCCCGCTCCGCCCGCGCTACGCCGACGTGCGCTCACGTATGGGTAGGACCGGTGTCCATGAGTCGAGCACCGCGATAGCGGGGTCCCGGTCAACGCAATGCCTCCGGCGAGGGATCGGCCAGCACTGGTATAGGGGCGCGCCGCCGGCGCTGGCCTATACGGGATCGGATGGTCTCACGCGTGGTGCTGGCCATCCCCAAATGCTACCCGTGATCGCTCACACTGGTTAGCCGCGCTCTCGCCACTCCTTGTACGAGATGCTCAGCTGGGTGCGTACGTACGAGGGAAGGCCGTCACCAAAGCCCCGCAGCTTTTCGTAAGTCTTTTTCAACTCCCCCTCAGTCGGGAAGTGCCCAAACTCAATGGCCATCACGAGGACGTCTTCTACCGTGATGACTTCAAGATCACGCTCGGCTGCAAGAGCTTGACCACCCTGGTCGTCGATTGCAACGAGCACCTCGTGACCCAGATCCTGGAAGTTCACTCCGTGCGCCACCACGACCGCTTCGCCCAGATCTTTGGATTCCCGCAGCGCATCTTCGAGCTGACGTCCGCGCACGTCCTCAAACACTTCAATCACGCGGGTGGGTGCCGTCCGGGCCTCAAGGGCAGGGAGGACCCGGACGTGCTGACTCCGCTCCAGCCGGCTCCAGCGGAGCTTCAGCCCGCGATACTTCCGGTCCTTGCGAGCCACTTCGTCGCAGACCTCCTGAGGCACGAGGAGCGTCAACTCGGCCTTCTCCAGAACGTCCACGAGCAGTCGGTGGAGGTTGGCCCCGACGAAGTGCACACAAATGACCGCGTCCAGGATGCAAACCGACTCTTGCTGCTCCGGCGAAGCAGCTTCTTCGGATGCTTCCTCGTGCTTCTTGGGCAAGCCCCCCCACCCTTCGACGTCCCCCCGCCGAGGCTACTCTACTCGTCCTTCGCCCGACCGCGCGCAACCAACCGGGAAAGATTGGCGCGCTTGGGACGCGGCGGGTTGGGGATTATCCCAGCCTCTCGAAGCTTTTCCTCGGCTTCCTCCGGTTTGCGACCTTCAAGCATAGCCAAGGCGCGGACCCCAATAAGGTTCTGCCGGTACGCCTCGACGGCGCGCTCAAGGATGCGCCGAGGCGCCCGCACAGCTTGGGCTGCCTCTTGCTCCTGCTCATACGCAGGGCCCCAGCCATAGCGCTGAGCCAACTGAGCCCCCGTTGGCCCCCAGAGCTCCTTCTTTCGCTCGGCCGTAATCATCCCCATTGATTCCAGCTGAATGAGGATGACGGGGAAGCTCACCCGGAAGTGCCGAGCCAGGAGGGCAGCTGTACGTTCGCTGATCCCGCCCTTTGCGGGGGAACGCTCACTGGAGAGCCACGCTTTGATACCTTCCTCTGGGGCCAAGAGGTGGCGGGCGAAAGCATCAGCTCGCTTCTCGCCTGATGTTCTTGCACCGTCTAGCTCATGCACTTGGGCGCCATCGCTCCAAAGCAGGTGCCCAAGCTCGTGAGCAAAACTGAACCGCTGTCTTTCTGGCACATCACATACACGAACGGCAATTAGAGTCGTCTCGCGTACTGGATCCGTGGCAGTGAACCCATCTGCTGTCTTCGGCAGGTTTAGGACTGCTGTGTCCACTCCAGTGAGCTGCTCGATCAACTCATCGACGTCAGCAATGGGTGCACAGCCCAGATTGAGCGCTGCTCGCACCTGATGAGCTAGCTCCCTGGCTTGCTGCTCCCGCGGTAGATCCTCATCCGGCAGGGGCAGGCAGCCCTCGGGCTTCCGTTGTTGTGTTGCCTGTGTCCCAAGCTTGTCCAGGCGAGCGTCAAGCTCTAGAACTCCAAGGGTGCGCCGAAGCGCTTCCTCGCGCTCCACCTCAACCGCTTCGTTGATTCTCGCTGCGATCTGCACCCTCTGGCGCACAGGGTCACCGCTGGTCAGCAGCCGCACAGGGATGTCAAGCGCAACCGCGAGACGATCTAGCTCAACGAGAGTTACGTTGGAGCGAGCGCCGTTCTCGATGCGAGTCAGGGTCGGTTGGGAGAGCTGGGCGCGTGTTGCGAGCTCACGCTGGTTGAGTCCAGCACGCTCACGTTCGCGGCGGATCCGCTCCCCCACAAGCACGAGATCCACGTAGCACCTCCTTCTGAATCTATTCTACTGACCTGATTCACGATGGCCAGTGGTATGTGTATCACCACCCACTGACAAGAGCGCCCTCCGCCGCATTGGGCAACAGGGCGAGCGGTCCTGGGACCTCCCGTCTGACCTGCACGTTCGTCAAAGCCTCGGGCTGCAAGACCTCGCGCGAGCCTTTGGGGCGGCTGGGTGACTCAACAGCTTCCTCACTGGAAAACGCAGGACACCTGGCCGCAGAGACGGACTGTCCTCGCTCTGGCTCCATTGGTGCTGGCACCAGCGCCCACGTTAGGAGCAGCGATGCAGCAGGACTGTCAGGGCCGTTCGTCGTCGCTGGCGCAAGCAGCGTTGGGGATGGGGGAGGCCGGCGCGCTGCGGTCTTGCGGTGCAGCGAAGCGCCATCCCTTGCCTCCCGTTGACTCGACAGGCCCCATTGAGGGGCCTTTGAACGGCTGCCAACCGAGCGTGCCACTCTCTTGCCAGAAAGTAGGAGGTGGACTCCCAGGGAGCCAGAGGCTGCGGCAATGAGTAGGGCCAGCGGTCACGTCCCTGGACGTGACCGGGCCAGCGCCAGCAAAGGTAGGCAACCCGTGGGTGGCGCGTGGTCGCTCAACGCTCCCCTAAAGCGCGGCCCGGGCTGTAGGCACCCATTCCCGCGATGAGGGTGGCGACCCGGCGGAATGCGACAGATGAGCACATCGCATCCTCCGGTCAGTCTTCGGCCGGAACACATGTCGCGAACGCGTCGGCAGCTTGGTTGTGCAGGTGGCGGGGCGCCGCCATCTGCTGGCGATCTTGTCTCAAACGCCCTCCCTCGACGGGTGCATCCGTGTCAGCAATCAGAGTTACCCTGCCTCGCGTGGAAGATCTATTGCTCAAAGTCCTGGATTTGCAACCAAGTTGGACGTCGAAGAACACTGAGGAGATGCAGGCTCGCGGCGTCACCATCCGGCGGGAGATCCCTGGCTTCCTGAGGGGGCACGAGGCGGCTCTGGCAGCTGCGCTTGGCACCACGCCGGATCAGCTGTGCATCGAGGGACGAGATGGGACGGGTCTCAAGACCGAGGTGCCGTGGGTCCGGGTGTCCGGGCGCGAGCAGTCTCCGAGCGCGACCACCGGTTGGTACGTGGTGTACCTCTTCAGCGCCTCGGGCCAGCGGGTCTACCTGTCGTTGAACCAGGGAACGACCATCTGGACGGGGGGCGATTTCAAGGCTCGCAAAGCCGAGGATCTTCGAGCGCGTGTCGGTTGGGCCCTGCCCCTCCTGGCTGAGGCGATGGCCGCGCGGCGGGACCTGAACGAGGTCATTGAGCTGGATGCTCGGACTTCATTGGGCCGCGGCTACGGTCCGGGCAATGTCGCGGCCATCGCCTATGAACGCGACCACGTCCCGGACCAGGAGGTGCTCATTGCGGACCTGCTGTTCATGACAGAGCTCCTCGGAGCTCTGTACAAGGAGGAGCGGCTTGCGCCCCACATCCCCGGGGACCCTGCGCCAGAAGTGCTGGAAGCCGAGCAGAGCGCGGCCAGGACTGCTGGCCGTCGTACGCCGAGAGGGGCGCGCCCGCGTCGCTCGGGGCAGGGTTTCTTGCTCACCGCTGACGAACGCAAAGCCGTCGAACTTCACAGCGTGCGCATGGCCACAGAGCACTTCAAGGCTCAGGGGTGGTCGGTCAAGGACGTCGGTGCGAAAGAGTCTTTCGACCTTCTCCTGTCCCGGGGCGAGGAACGATGCCACGCCGAGGTGAAGGGGACAACGTCTGCTGGCACGGACGTGATCCTCACACGTGCCGAGGTGGAGAAGCAGCGTCGGTACTACCCGCACAACGCGTTGGTGGTTGTTCACTCGATCAGGCTTGACCGTACAGGCTCAAAGTCCACGACCAGTGGAGGTGTCCTGCACTGCACGAGTCCATGGGTCGTGCTGGACGAGGATCTGACGGTCATCTCCTACGCCTATCGGACACCGGTCGGTAAGACGGCCGCCGACGAGGAGTCTAAAACGCCTGCCCTGTTTCCCCCACACGTCCCCCAGCCGCGGGAGGCACCAGAGGAATCGCAGGCCACACAAGGTGAGCGGAGCCCGCAGTAAGTCTGCTGGACTCCCGACGGGGTTGGCGTCGGCCTTGCCCAGTGGCACGGGACAGGCCTGTCCTAGACAGGGCAGCGGTAGCCAATGACCACGACGAGCGCGCAGCTATCCGCCGCGCGCTTGTGGCGTGCTGGCTGGGCAAGCCCAGATGTCCACCTGCATCTTTGACCGCTGGGAGCCGGCTCTGCTGTCGTACGCTGCGCCAGCGATCAAGATGCCAGGGGGGCACATGCCATCTAAGGGCGAAGCACGCTCTGTGCAAGCGATCTCGAACATGCGAGTCGCCGCCAGCGAGTACCTGAAGGTGTTGGAACGAGCTGAGGACGCCACAGTCGGTAGGGAGGCATGGCTGGAGTTTGCTGCAGAGCTGGGGGGCTTGTCGGCCCGTCTCCGCGACGGACTGAACGAAGCGAACAAGAGCCTTGGTATCGCGTCGGCGCGCGAGGCCATACTGCTCTACCTGTGTCGCCATGTGGGCGAACCAGTGCCGGCCGATCATCTCGCCGGCGTCTCGGGCATTGTGGAGTGGGCTAGGCGAGTGCGGGAACTGCGAGTGGAGTTTGGCTGGCCGGTCGAATCTGGCGTCACCCGCGATGACCTTCCCTATGACCACTACCGGCTGACGGCGGACGAACCGGATGAGGACCTTGCGGACCGCTGGCGAGTGGCCAAGGAAGCACGAACGCTCAAGAAGCCCGGAGGCAAGGACGCAGCTGGCCGCGCCAGGCTCCTCCACTACCTCCAGGCGATCTCCCCACGCCCCGCCGACAAGGAGCAGCTCGCCTACGTGGCCAAGATTCAAGAGTGGCCGCGTCGCCTGCGTGAGCTGGAAGAAGACGGCTGGCAGATCATCTCCAACGTCGATGATCCGACCCTTCCGCCAGGGTCGTACAGGCTCCCGACGCTGGCGAAGCGACCGCCGCGCGTCCGAGAGGCGATCAAGCTTCGCTACAAGATCCTCGACAGAGACAAGCGCACCTGCCAGGACTGCGGGCGGACTCCAGCGCAGGGTGCCTCACTACAGATTCATCACGTTCTGCCAGTGCACAAGGGCGGCAAGAACGACGAAGAGAATCTGATCACACTCTGCATTCAGTGCCACGGAGGACGGCACGCCCTCATGGGGGGCGCCCCGAAGGATGAGTTGCTCAACCCGGAGTACGAGGCAGACCTGCGGGACGTCTAGAACCTCACACGGTTCCATCTAGCCGCGGGAGACCGACACAGCACTGGGTTGTCAGTGGTCACAGGTACGCTCCCAGAGCGCTGCACTACAAAGTGCGGCCGCTTGGACCACCACCCTGACGCTCTGGAGATCACGTGCAGCCAGTCAAGATCGTCGACTTGTTCGCCGGACCTGGTGGCGTGGACGTGGCTGCTGAAAGACTGGGAGTACCCACGGTCGGCATTGAATGGGATGCCGACGCCTGCGAAACCCGCCGCGCTGCTGGCCTGGGCACAGTCCAGGGCGACGTGCGACAGTACGGTCCGGCCGACTTTCCGGACGCAGACGTGCTCGCCGGCGGCCCGCCCTGCCAGACATTCACGGTCGCAGGCACTGGGGCGGGCCGTAAGGCCCTCGATGACGTCCTCAAATTCGTTGAGCAAATGACTGCTCGCGTCAACCGCGAGCAGATCGTTAGCGATCTCGCGAACCTGGATGACGAGCGGACCGGCCTCGTACTGGAACCCCTCCGATGGATCTTGGAAGCCATCGACGTGCAGAAAAAGCCCTACGAGGCGATCATCCTGGAGCAGGTGCCTGCAGTGCTCCCTGTATGGGAGGCGTACGCCCGAGCCCTCAGGAACGAGGGTTACTCGGTTGACTTCGGACTGCTGCTCACGGAGGCCTACGGCGTTCCGCAGACGCGGAAGCGGGCGGTACTGATCGCGCGTAGGGGGGAGCACGACGTGAAGCTGCCTGCCTCTACCCACCGGACCTACCGCAAGGGGGTTCCGCGTGATGCTGGAGACGCCTCGAAGGAGCCCTGGCGCACCATGGGCGACGTAATCGAGCGAGGAACGCCCTTCGAGGTCATCTCGAACTACGGAACCGGCGGTGACCCAAAGCTGCGTGGGCGCAGGACCTCGTCCCAGCCCTCTGCCACTGTGACTGGCAAGATCCGCCGCAACCGTGTCGTCTCCCTCGACGGAGCAGAACTGGATCGGTTCAACCACTCCGAGGCCGGACGTCTTCAGACGTTTCCTGCCGACTACCCATGGTCCGGTCGCGACATCGGGCAGCAGATCGGGAACGCAGTTCCGCCGCGGCTGGCGCTTCACGTCTTGAGCGCCGCCTTCGGCTGGCCTCCTCCGAGTGAGGAGCTGCTGGCGAAGCTTGATTGGTGGCACCGTCTGCCGACGCAAGCCGCGTCCGCGCCTGACGACGAGGTGCTGGTGGGGGCCTAGCGCTTTTGCGTCCCCCTTGAAGCCGGTCGAGGATGCGTCTCCCGCCGAATGACGACAACGCCCGCCACGGTGGGGCTCGTTGAACCCGGTTGAGTGCCTGCTGCCAGACTTGAGCGCGTGACGATACAAGAGGGTCTGTGGCTGCCTGAGGATGCTGCTCAGGCTGGCATGCAGGATTCGCGCGCGTTGGCGGCGAAGCACTCGCGCCGCAATTCGTACCGCACTTGGGATCTCCCGACCGAGCCCATGAGCAGGGTGCCGCGTGAATGGCGGATCCAGTCCGGTCTTACGCAACCCGTCCCCGATGACCTTGTCCCGTTCGTGGAGTGGTTCTACAGCCAGCCGGAGGCGCGAGAGCGCTTCCGATGGGCGCTCCGCGACTCCCTCGACGAGTTGCTCGATGGCCAGCGGACGGGGCGCTGGGCGTACCAGCACCTGACGAAGACCGAGAAGACGTATCTCGGCACGGCCGTCGAGGTGAACCTCACCAAGGAGTTCGCCATTGACAACGGCGCAGACCTCGACTGGTCCATCGCCGGCCTCGACATCGACTGCAAGTTCTCCAAGGATCTCGGTGGCTGGGAGATCCCGATGGAGATGTATCTGTGCGCCGACCACGGCGAGCGGAGTGGCCGTGCTGACCATGCTGCAGTCGTGACCTGGATAGACGACGACACGAGCCGGTGGGCCGCTGGCGTAGTGCGGATCACCGATGAGCGCCTGCGTTGGAAGAGAGCGCTGGGTGAAAACGGTGACCTCGTCCGCGCATACAACCGAGACAACAAGCGCAAGCTCTCCGACGGCGCCAAGTCCGAGGTCTACTGGCTCTGGGGTGGGCTCCAGAGGGATCTGCCGACGAACCTGCTCCGCCACCTGGATCCCGAAACACGCGAGCGGATTCTCACTGCCCGACTGCCGCGCCGCCGATCCTCGTCGGGTCAGCAGCGGGTGAACCAGCTGTTCCGTGATGTGCAAGACCGGCTCATTAGTCGCCAGACCGTGTTGACCGTCGGCCAGCAGGACGACGCGCCGAAGCGCGCCCGCGACGCCCGGATAAAGCTGCGCCCGGAGGGCATTGTCGTGCTGGGCCACCAAGGATCACACCCACACGCCGCCCGTGCGCTCGGATTGCCGGAACCGACCAAGGGTGAGTGGATCTCCACCAGCCTCGTTCCTGTTTCATCTGACGATGACCGACCGAAGTTCTCACTGGACGGCCAGTTCTGGGCGCGTGCTTGCGGGGAGGAGCAGTTGCATCCCGCTCCAGCGCCCGACCTACCTGATGGCCGCGAGAGCGATTGGGTGCACCGCTTCGGGTCCGGTTTCACTGGGTAGCTCGGCTCTGATCCCCCAGGCATCCCCCAGCAGCGAGTGACATATGGAAAGCCGCAGGTCACCGCCGGCGGAAGTGGCCCGCTGTAAATCTACTGGGCTTCCGAGCGGGGCCGGCCTCGGGCCGTGCTCGGGCCGTCCGAGGGGGACCGGCGACGACCGCTGACGACCAACAACGACCGTCATGGCGTGATGGATCGCGTCACGCCGTGACGGCGTCAGCCCAGCTAGACCCAGGTGTCCAGCCACATCCGCGCCCGCCACTGGTCTATGGGGATCGCGGTGCCCGTGTAGAGCGGCCAGAAGTAGATGATCTGCCAGACCCAACGGTTGTCGTAGAAATCGCGTTCGCCGTGGATGCGCCACGGCTCAGGCCCCTCCGGAGCCTTCACACTGACTGCCCCGGGCACGCGGTACGAGCTGCGCCCCCGAACCTCCAACGCACTTTCGGCAACGAGGCGAGCGCGCACCTGCCGGAGCGCGGTCCGGCCGATGCCGAGTTCTTAGACCAACGTCCGTTCCAAGGGGAACTTGCCGCCGGGGACGTACTCGCCGGCGGCGAGCCGTGAGCGAAGCGTCTCGTAGACCTTGGTCGTCTTCGCTCCCATCCGCGGGGCACGCTCCATTCTGAGGTGGTGCGTACCAGCGTAGCGGGCAAGGGGCACGCTACCTCCGGTCGATCTCAGCGGATTGGTTGAGCCGTCCATCGCTCGCGGGGTGATCCGTCCTCTCCCAGCCTGGATCCCAGACCTCAAGATGCGCCACATGCCCTTCTGATCCAATCTGAGAAGGACGGGCCACCTCGACGAGGCGCGCAACGCGCTTGACGGAATAATTCGAGCAACTTTGGGGCCGATCGAAGTGTCTAATGTCGAGGATTACTTGCAGCAGCAGAATGTGGCGTGGAAATCTTATTCGCATTCTCCGGCATGCACAGCGGTAGCGAGGGCTGAAGCACTCGAAAGGAAGCACCGAATTGACCGCAGGGACGTCGCGAAGGTGCTCTTCCTGCGCTGCGATCACTTGATCGGGAAAACCAAGTGGATCATGGCTGTTCTGCCTGCAGAACAGCGCCTCGACCTGAGTACGGCTTCCCAAAGCGTGGGTGAAAAATGCCGTCTTGCTACGGAAGAGGAAATAGAGCATAAATTTATCTGGTGTTCACTGGGCTGCTTCCCCGCACTCGGTGGCCTGTTTGGAGTGCCAGAGTATATTGATCCAGATCTATGCAAGCGGGACAGAATCTTCTTTTCTGCAGGACAGCCCACGGTCTCGCTTGAGGTCGGTCTTGATCTGCTGATCCAAAAAGAGCCGCGGATTGAGGTCGACACGCTCTGTGTGGCCAGGGATTAATGCAAGAGGCGCGCTTCTGGAGTTCTTGTATGCGGAAATATCGCGAGACTCTGGCGTTCACGGCGCTGGCGCTGGTTGTTATAGGAACCCTACTTTTTGCCATCTTTGAACCCAAGTGGGTAGTGGAAAGGGTTGAGGGGAGTAACGCCTTTTCCGGGATGGTGCAAACGGATAAACTTAAAGCGGAAAACGATGTTCGTACCGTTATGGTTCAGGCCTTGGCAGGAGCATTCTTTCTGTTTACCGCGCTCTTCACTTGGAAGGGGTTCCGCCTGAGTAGGCAGGGGCAGATAACCGAGCGCTTCTCTCGGGCGGTAGATCAGCTAGGCAAGGAAAATGAAGCGAGCGTACGTGTTGGTGCCGTCCTATCTCTGGATAGAGTCGCACGCGAGTCTAAGGCGGATCGGGCTACGATCGCCAATCTCCTAGCTGTGCATATCCGCTCTAAGGACAGAGTGACGACCTCGGGTCCAAGGCGCAGTTCCGCAAATAGGACGTCACCCCTGGGTTTGGAGCCGGACGCAGCTATGGCTCTCATCGTGCTTGCCAGGATTCACCGCTTGGGTGTATCCGAAGTCGTCTCCGGCTGGAAATATTCGAGTCACCGGTATGCTGACCTTAGAGGTATAAATCTACGAGGAGCAGACCTGCATGGCGCTTATCTGGCCGATGTGGATCTAAGCATGGCCGATCTCAGTAACGCGGTATTGAGTCTAGCCAATCTGGGGGGTGCGCATTTCTATAAGTCGATACTCCGGAACGCGAACCTTGAGGGCGTCAATAGTAAAGTCAAGAAATTGAGGCCGATCAACTTGGAGAGAGCTGATCTGCGTGGCGCAATAGCCAAAGGAGCGCGCTTCGAAAGTGGCAACCTAAGGGGTGCACGATTCGGGGTGCAAGGGTCCAAGGGGGCTGATCTCGGGGGCGCCGTTCTAAAATCTGCGAAAGCTGACGGGGTTTGGCTCGAAGGCGTCGAAATGCCGGGCGCGGATTTGAGTAATGCCGATCTCCCCAATGCGCACCTTAGGGGAGCTAACCTCGCTGGGGCGGATCTGCGAGGGACGGATTTCACGCACGCGGGTGGACTCGAATCAGCACGCCTTGCCGGAGCCAAGGTGAGCGGCAGAACGCAACCGCCCTATGAAGGGTTTGATTGGCAAGCGGCTGGGGCGAAGTTGCTTTAGGGTGGGGTCATTTATCAGTCCGCACTTCCATCGTGGGGCTCGGTGCATTCCTCCTGTAGATGCCAAACGCTAGTACCAGATCCTTTTATGTTTCTGTCACTCATGTGTACTACTGGCCCATACCGTGGATCTGGACTGTAATCGATGTAGTTTCCCTCAAGATCGGTATTCCAGCTTATCTGGCCGCCGCCCTGGTCGCCGCTCCGGCCGCCGGGACGGCTGTATGCCGTCCAGTGATATCCCGAATCACCCAAGCGTACTACCCTAATTTCGTCGGCGCCAAAATCTGCCGGATCGTAACCGAAATCCGCTGGATTTGGCAGAGTTCCGTCGTTCATGCGGGGCCTCCCGGATGACCTTGCACCCATCTCTTCAATGAGTTGACGGCTTCTTTTGAGTCTACGTCGACGGCTGACGTCCCGGTGGTGGGGAAGAAGGGGGTGGGGGATGCGCTCACGTCTGCTCTGATACTTGGCTTCGCGGCCATGCCGCCCACGTCGCTCAGTCAACGAGTGGGACGGCCGCGTCCTCGTGATCCGGCGTGCGGACAACGGCACGTGGGAGCCCCCTGGGGGAGTCCTCGAACTGGACGAATGCCCCGAAGACGGTGGCGTGTGGGAAGTGTTGGAAGAGACGGGTATCCGCGTCTCCGTTGAGCGTCTGACCGGCGTCTACAAGAGCATGAGCCGGGGCATCGTGGTGCCGGCCGATCGATGGTGTGGAGCGCAGGTCGAGCGAGTCGACGGCTGTCGAGTGGCTGACTCCTGATGAAACCGCTAAATGGATGGGAGAGGTCTACGCCGTGCGTGTGCTTGACGCGTTGGACGCCACGATCGCACCCTACGTACGTGCCCATGACGGGCGCCACCTGCTTGAATCCGCCTGAGTCGTGCCACACGCCGTACGCCGGCAGCAGTACACATCCACGGTTACCCGCAATCGCCGGGACCATCACTTCACGGTTTCCCTCTCAACCCGTTGCCGTGTTCGGCAAGCTGTCTCGTAGCAAAACTCATCGAGACGGAGATGTGTGCACATGGGCGACAACAGGGGCGATTGGGAGTCGGGCACGACGCCGTGGGCTCGACGCTTGCCCGATGCTGAGCAGAAGGCACTGCCGTGCTACTTCTGCGGTGAGCGGACCGCGATGACTTCCTGGGGGGACCTGCCAGATGACACAGGACGTTTGGAGGTCTACTGCGATAACGAGTTGTGTGATGCGCGCGAGGTTGTCGTCCTCGTGCAGCGCGATGGCGCTGGAGCGCATGACCGAGCTGACGTTCGTGCCCTACGGGCGATCGACACGGGTTCCGCGCCGAAGGTTGATGCGTTGGAGCGGTACCACGACGCCAAGCAGAAGGTTCCGCGGCGGCGTGACACATCGGCTTTCACCATGGAGGTCCGCTAGCTCAGCGGCTCGTGCTGCTGGAGCTGGGCTGTCTGACGGCGGCCGAGACCTCTAACAGCCAAAAAGGCCAGGACGGTTCGGCATCCTGCCGGGCCGTCCGGCGCGTCCTCCGAGCCACATCCTGCGATCGCCTAGTTATCCTCCCGCTCACTAACCGGGGGCTTTAGCGTCCGCAATGATTGACGGACGTGAACTTCGTCTATCTCGAACAGTGCCACTTCCCTCTGCTCCTCCCTGTAATGGCGAGTTACCTCATCGAGTGCCTGATGCTCATCTGTAGTCAATGAAGTGAGCAGACTCAACGCGGCTGGAGCCAAGGTGCCCAATGGGAACCTCGCTGCTGTTCTTCCCTTCGCGGTCCGGTGAGGAAAGTCGCAAACCAGAGGACGAGAACCGAGAAGTGAGGCGACTGCTGTCTGTACGTGTGCTGTAGAACTAAAGGTCGCTGAAAGCCTCAGAAGTTCTTCGTCGTGCGAAATATCGTCTCGATTGACTGTTGCGTACGAGACTGTGCGTGTGGGCGTTGCTAGTTCAAGCTCGTTGATCGGAATCCTCCGTCGCTCGGAGCGGCGAAGTAGTTCGTGCAACGCGATTCCGTCCCCGTCCTGAGGTTCCACCCTCAACTCATCCACCTTGCTTGCGAAATAGGTGGTGAATCGTGGGCCGCGAAGGCTGAGCATCTGCCTTTCGAGTCGCCAGCGGAAAGCCGAGTCCTCACTGTCGTCTAGCTCTTGTTGATGCTCAATAATCCGGCAGGCGCGGGCAAGTAGTATGTCGAGATTGCTGCCTACCAAGTACTGTAGGTTGTCGGAGTCTGCTTCCACGCTCAGCTGTGAGATTGACTCAAGTGTCAGTGGGCGTCCGATTCGACGCCAAAACTCAAAATCGTCAATCGGTGGAAGTTCCATCAGGAATTCAAGTGCCGCGCCGTCAAGATCTCCTGTAACGTCTTGCTCTCCAGGGAAGCTGGCGGGTGTCCCGCCTGATCCCACCCAGACCGCACCGAGGAAGCGTAGAAGCCTTGCAGTTCGGCGCTGATCGAAGTGGCCGGCAATCTGAGCAACGGCTGTCCCTGTCGCGCCTGCGTCCAGTCGTTGTGCGCCGTTGAAGCCGGCCGCAACGCTGGAGGCCATTGCTTCTGCTTCTCTTCCCGTCAGGAGGCCTCGACCGCCCTGGAGAACAGCACTGGATGCGAGACCCACAACTGGTTCGTTACGGCGGCTTTGAATTAACACCTCCATTCCTCGTGAGTCGGCGAGGAGTGTGTCGTCGTCGCGCGGCGTGCCACCCAGTTCGTCAGCATCAAGTGGGTTTTCGTTCACAGGGTCGAGCGCAAAAACGATCGGATCATGCTTGCGGATCGCTTCAACGTCGTCACGGAGAACTGCGGGACGTGTATCCGATTTCAGAAAAACGAAACGCTCACGCTCGTTCGGCCATGACAATACGAGGTCCGGAGCAAAGGTGTGGTTGAAGAAGTCGGTCTTTTTGACGGTTGCGCGACCATCCGTCTGGGAAAGTTCGTGGGCGACAACATTTTTGATCCGATTGACTGCATCGCGCGGGTCTGGAGCGTCAAATGCCGCGTGTAGCGCACTGGAAAAATCAGTCACAGTCACCGAGCTCCCTCCAGTACCTCATGCCTCTGAATGAGGGCCCGATGCTCGCGAGTAATCACGAGCTGCTCTTGCTTGTCGGATAACACGATCATCCAAAGTCGATCTGCTACCCATCCCACAAGTTCGTTGTCAATGTGGGACGCGACTTCTTCTGTCGGGATGTCCCCGAAGATGTCGGTACTATGTTTGTGGAGGGCTTTCTCTATCCATTCTTTGGAGAGTAGCCTATTCCAGTCCTGGACGTTGAATGGGCACCAGGTTATCCACATGAAGTGATCGACGTAGCATTGCGGATTGCTGGCGATCACGTAACACTTGGCGAGATAGCTGAGATAGTGGGTGCCTTGATCTCCGGGTGTCGAATACTTTTTGCACTCGGCCATGAAGATATCGTTATCGAATTCGCCACCACAGAGCAGTCCGCCGAGATCTAGAGAGAACTGCGTTTGCTTTCCTGTCGGCCACCGGAATGTCATGCGGCGGCTCCACTTGGGATCTGTGTTGGTCCAAGAGGCCTTGACGCGCGTAGTGGCCTCAAGCCACTCCTTCGCTCGTCTAGCACCGTCGGCGCCGATGTCGTGCAGATCTTCTCCCGGCATGGAGCGACCATACGTGCCTCGTGCACCTTCTGACAGGGGTTCGTCACTGTTGCAGTGCATTCGACTACGGTGGGTGCTTAGCCCGTGGAAGGCCCCCAGCAGTCAACGAGGCTCATCTTGCCTCCGTGAGGCAGTGAAGATGCAGGTCAGTCGCATGAGCGCGGCTGCGTTGGCCGTTCTTGGGGACGGCAGTGTCGCTCATGTAAGCCGGACAACCTACGACGTGGGTTCGAGGTACCGCCCTGGACGTCGCAGGCCCGGCAACCGGGCCGTGATCCTGGGCCAGCCGCTCGCGGAAGGAACTTGTAAAGCGAAGGCCGTTGTACCAGTGCTCCGCACCGTCTGAGGCTGTCGACCCTCGGGCTGTCCGTTCCGGCAGCGTGAGGCGAGACCACTGAGCGAGCCTGGGGGCGCCACCAGGCAACGCCTGCGCGGCGGCATCGTCCCATCCCTGGACGAGGTGTGGACGGCGAGTGGGTGTGCCCCTGGACGCCGTGGCATCTCCGCAGGTCACAGCGGCTTCAGGGGTGGGAACCTGCAAGGACTGTAAATCTGCCGGCTCAGCCTTCCCAGGTTCGAATCCTGGCGCCGCCACACGGGAACGAGAGCCCCGTGATCTGTGAGAGCAGATCACGGGGCTCTCGTCGTTCTCCCGATCGGCGTGCCCTGTCCGGCCCTGCCGCCGGTCGTCGGCTGTTCGCTGCCGGCTACGGGTGCGCCTTGACCGGGGCCGTGGTGCCCGCTTCCTTGACGAGTCGATCGCCGGTGGCCAGCGACTCCCAGAGGGCCTTGTCGATGCGGGCCTTCTTGGTCGTGCCGTCCTGGAGGCGGACTTCGACGTAGTGGTAGTGGTTCGAACCGTCGGGCGCCTCGCGGGTCTTGTCGATGACGATGCCGTCCCAGGCGTCTTCTTCATGCACTTTGCGTGATTTGAACATTTCATCACTGTAGCCAGGCAGGCCAGGCCGGGTGCCGGAACGCGACCCAGGGGGCTTGATGGAGAGCGTCCTGGGCATCCTTCACTAGAATCGAACGTGTGAGCGATAAAGGGGAGTTCGGGATGACCGGTCAGGGTGCGGGGCTCGGCGGCGCGGACGATGCTGGAGCCATGGCCGGGAAGCGACCCATCATCGTGCACCTGCCGTCCCCGACCGGTGGTCGTCGCGTCCGCGTGGACGGCGAGATCCTCGGCCTGGCGCACAGCCTGCGGGACCTGGTGGAGTTCCTGCGCCGCGCGGGGCTGGAGATGGAGCCGGAGCAGGTGGCCGACTCGCCTCTGATCGACTGGCGCGGGGTGGGGCCCGACCGCTGGGAGGCCGAGACCCGCACCTGACCGGCGCTGTCGCACGCGCACGCGTACGGGCACACTGGCGGCATGCCCTCCCGACGCAGAACCTGCCCCGTCTGCCGCCGCGACATCGCCGTCGTCGCGGGTCGTTTCGCGCGGCACGACCCGCCCGGGGCGCGGGAGAACGGTGAACTCGTCTCCTGCGCCGGGTCGCGTCGGCAGGCGCAACTCGGGGCGGTCCAGTCGGCGTTGGACGGATACGCCGTACCGGAGTTTCCCGGGCAACTGCCCCTGTTCTGACCTGGAGACATCTGACGGAGTGACAGCGGGCGGCGGGGCAGCGGTCGGTGAGGTGGTGGTCGGTGGTGGCTCCGACCGTTCAACGGCCGGTGGCCCGCCTCAGTTCCCGGCCACCGACTTCACCGCGACCGACACCGGCTGCGATCCGCTGATCAGCTCCAGCGTCAGGCCGGTCGTCGCCGGAGTGTCCACCAACTCCGCGAGGACGGCTGCCACGTCGTCCCGCGGGATCATCCCGCGCCCGGTGTGCGCCTCCAGGCGGACCTGGCCGGTACCGGCGTCGTTCGTCAGCGAGCCGGGGCGCAGGATCGTCCAGTCCAGGGCCTTCTGGCGGGTCACGTACGCGTCGGCCTCGCCCTTGGCCCGCAGGTACGCGTCGAAGACGTCGTCGCCCTGGTGCGCGGGATCCGCGCCCATCGAGGACACGACCAGGAAGCGCCGTACGCCCGCGCGGACCGCCGCGTCCGCGAACAGCATCGCCGCGCCCTTGTCCACCGTCTCCTTGCGGGCCGTGCCGCTGCCCGGGCCCGCGCCGGCCGCGAAGACCGCCGCGTCGGCTCCCTGGAGATGTGCCGCGACCTCCTCCACCGAGGCGGACTCCAGGTCGAGCAGGACCGGCTCGGCGCCGGCCGTCCGCAGAGCGTTGCCCTGCTCGGACTTGCGGATGATCCCCGCGACCTCTTCCCCGCGCGCGGAGAGCAGACGCTCCAGCCGCAGCGCGATCTGACCATGACCACCAGCGATGACAATGCGCATGAATCCGACCGTACGCCCGAAGAGGCGCATCCGCCGCACGGGTTAACCGGCATGGCCGGAGCGCGCCGGGCTCGCGCGCCCGGCCCTGCGCCGGGCGTGCACAGGAGGCATGGGGCGCGCGTCCGGAGCCATGCGCCTGGCGGGCGCGTACGGCGCCCCGCGTGCACTGGGACCGTTCGCGCCCACCCCCCGGCGGCAGCGCCGTGCGCCCGCCTACGACAGGTCGCCGCGCCCCTGCCGGGGCAGCCCCAGCTCCGCTGCCGCCGCCGAGTTGCAGTACTCGCGGACCGCGCTCGTGCGGGCGACCACGCGCCCCCGGTGGATCACGATCCGGCTGTAGGCCAGGGAGAGGGCGCCGGGGAGGCGCTCGCCGCGCACGGCCAGGAGGTCGGCGGGGAAGCCCGCCTCCACGCGCACCTCCGGCAGACCCAGGACCGCGCGGGCCGAGGTGCTCACGGCGTCGTAGGCCGCCTCCGGGCGCAGGCCGTGGGCGGAGGCGAGCAGGTAGGCGGCCTCCAGGGGGTCGCCGCGGCCGACCGGGTTGGAGACGTCGCGCAGGGCGCCGCTGCCGGCCGCCACCCGCACCCCGGCCGAGCGCAGCATCCGTACGGGAGGCGTGCCCCGGCGGTCGGCGGCGCAGCAGCCGCCCTGAGGCAGGCACACCACGGTGACCCCGGCCGCCGCGAGCTGGTCGGCGGCGCGGGAGGCGACCTCGGAGGGCAGGCGCGAAAGCCCGGCGCACGGCCCGATCGCCACGCCGGGGCGCAGGCCCCCCGCCATGGCCGCGAGCCGGGACAGGCGGGCCGGGTCGGCGGCGTCCGTGTGCAGGTCCACCGGGCAGCCGTGCTCGGAGGCCATCTCCAGGACCGCCTCGACGTAGCCGGCGGGGTCGGGGTCCAGGTCGGGGCAGCCGCCCACCACGGCGGCGCCCATCTTCAGCGCGTCGCGCAGCATCGCGAGCCCGTCGGCCCCGGCCGCGCCGGTCAGCAGGCGCGGCGTCGCCACCGTCGTCAGCTCCGCGAGCCCCCGCAGCGACCGCCGCGCCTGGAGGACGGCGCCCAACGCGCCGAGGCCCTGGACGTCACCCACGCGCACGTGCGCGCGTACCGCCGTCGCCCCGTGCCCGAGCTGCAGCAGGGCCGCCTCCGTCGCCCGGCGCTGGACGTCGTCCGGGGCGTACGACACCGGCCCGGGGCGCTCGGCGGACAGGGCGGTGTCGCCGTGGGCGTGCGGTTCGGCCGGGGCCGGCAGGAGCAGATAGCCGCTGAGATCCAGGCGTGTGGCGCCCGTACGGGCCGGTCCCGGCGCGAGACTGCCGGTCGTGCCCACCGCCTCGATGCGCCCGCCGCCCAGCCGTACGTCCACGGTCCGGCCGTCGGTGAGCCGCGCCCCGCACAGCAGCAGGGCGGCAGGGTCGGACGGCCCGGAGGAACCCGGGAAGTTCGACGGCTGGTGGGGCTGCGGCTGACTGTCGGGCATCGCGCTCCAGGGTCGGGGCCGGGGGCTCGGGGCGGGCTCGCGTGAGGGCTGCGGGGCGCTTTGCCCCCAAGATCACGCAGAGCGAGTCGAGCCTAGGGTGGCGAGCCGCGCGGGATGCGTAGGAGCGCAATAGTCGTACCGGTGTGGTCCGCCCATGGCAGTACAGATGTCGCCCGCCCGCGTGGCCCCCCGCCTCTCCCGACGACGCAAAGCGCGACGACGCCCAAGCGCGACGACACCCACGCGCGCGTGCCGCATCCCGACGGCGAGGCGTCCGGAGACGCAGGCGGGCTGATGACGCCCACGCGCGTGTGCCGGACCCTCCTCGTCACCGCCACCCGCACCCGTCAACTGCGTGGCGCCCGCGCGCGCGTGCCCCGCCGAGCGCCCGCCGCAGGGACCTCGAACCAGCGCACCTGGGCCGGCACACCCGGGCCTGCGGACCGGGGCCGACGAACCCGAGCCCGCGAAGGCGGGCGCAAGCGTGCGTGTGACTCCGACCCCGAGCACCCTCCGTCGCCACCTCCCGAGGCGCGAGAAGCGCGGGGTGGAAAGGCCCCGCACGGGTCCGCGGCCGCGCCTCTTCTGCGGCTCAGGAGGCGGCTGCGCGGGCTGAGATGAGGGCTGGGAAGGGCTGCCGGATACGGATTTGGGTGAACGGCGGCGGACCGTGTAATGTCTTCATCGCTCGCCCCAATAGCTCAGTCGGCAGAGCGTCTCCATGGTAAGGAGAAGGTCAACGGTTCGATTCCGTTTTGGGGCTCTGGTGTGAGAGGTTCCCGTCGAAAGGCGGGGTCCGATCGCATCACAGCGGTGTAGCTCAGTCGGTAGAGCAAGCGGCTCATAATCGCTGTGTCACCGGTTCAAGTCCGGTCACCGCTACTGACAGTAGCCGATTGCGGGGTCGGTCCTTCGATCGGCTACTCTTTCTTGCGTTGAATCAGTCCATCCGTTCGTCTTAGGAGCACTCACGTGGCTGCCACCGACGTCCGCCCGAAGATCACGCTGGCCTGCGTGGAGTGCAAGGAGCGGAACTACATCACCAAGAAGAACCGGCGTAACAACCCGGATCGCCTGGAGATGAAGAAGCACTGCCCGCGTTGCAACGCGCACACTGCGCACCGCGAAACGCGCTGATCAGGCTCGTATGCGAGGCCGTCCCCTTTCGAGGGGGCGGCCTCGCGTCGTTTCACCGGATCGCCGACCGGAAGATCCGGAATCCGGCTTGCCGCGTCCAGCTTGCCGGGTCCACGTCGTCCCCCGCGTATTCCCTGGCCGGTTACGGCTAGTTTTGGGGCCATCACAGCAGACTTCAGGAGGTGCCGGGCCATGGCGCTCGACCAGTCCTTCGTGGGACGGACCTACCCGCCCACCGCGCCCTACGAGGTGGGCCGGGAGAAGATCCGCGAGTTCGCCGAGGCGGTGGGAGAGGCCAACCCGGCGTTCACGGATCCGGAGGCCGCGAAGGCGTTCGGGTATTCCGATGTGATCGCCCCGCCCACGTTCGTGTTCTCGATCACGTTCCGGGCCGCGGGCCAGGTGATCGAGGACCCGCAGCTCGGCCTCGACTACAGCCGCGTGGTGCACGGCGACCAGAAGTTCGCCTACAGCCGCCCGGTGCGTGCCGGCGACCGGCTCACGGTCACCTCCACCATCGAGGCGATCAAGTCCCTCGCGGGCAACGACATCCTGGACATCCGCGGTGAGGTGCACGACGAGGCGGGCGAGCACGTCGTGACCGCCTGGACCAAGCTCGTGGCCCGCGCGGCCGAGGAGGCGTGAGGACCTGATGACGGCGAAGATCGCGTACGACGACGTCGAGGTCGGCACCGAGCTTCCGGCGCAGACCTTCCCCGTGACCCGCGCCACCCTCGTGCGTTACGCGGGCGCCTCCGGGGACTTCAACCCGATCCACTGGAACGAGAAGTTCGCCAAGGAGGTCGGGCTGCCGGACGTCATCGCGCACGGCATGTTCACGATGGCCGAGGCGGTCCGCGTGGTCACCGACTGGACCGGGGACCCGGGCGCGGTCGTGGAGTACGGCGTCCGCTTCACCAAGCCGGTCGTCGTGCCGAACGACGACAAGGGCGCCCTGATCGAGGTCAGCGGCAAGGTCGCGGCCAAGCTGGACGACAACACCGTCCGCGTGGACCTGACGGCGACCAGCGGCGGCCAGAAGGTGCTGGGGATGTCCCGGGCCGTCGTACGACTGGCCGGACGGCATACGTGACGCGCTGAGCCGGCCGGCGCGCAGTGCTGAGGTAAGGGGCGTCCTCCTGGAGGGCGCCCCTTACGTACGTTCCGCTCCGTGCATTCCGAGCGGGTCGCGATTGCTAAGTTAGTGATTGAGTACTAACTTAGCCGCCATGCCCAGGATGAGTGCGGAGGAGCGGCGCGAGAGCGTCATTCGCGCGGCGACCGCCGAGTTCGCGCGCGGTGGCTACCACGGCGCGACCACGGAGGCGATCGCCCGGCGGGTCGGGGTCTCGCAGCCGTATCTCTTCCGGCTCTTCCCGGGCAAGAAGGCGATCTTCCTCGCGGCGGCCGACCGCTGTGTGGAGGACACCATCCGCACCTTCGAGGAGGCCGCGAAGGGGCTGGAGGGCCAGGAGGCCCAGAGTGCCATGGCGAACGCGTACACCAGGGTCATCGCGGAGCGGCCCGAGCGGCTGATGATGCAGATGCAGATGTACGTCGCCGTGGCGGCGGCCGAGGCGGAGGGTGACCGCGAGTTCGGCGAGGGGGTGCGGGCCGGCTGGATGCGCCTGTGGGACACCGTGCGCGCGGCGCTCGGCGCGGACGCCGACGGGACGACCGCCTTCATGGCGCACGGGATGCTCATCAACTGCCTGGTGGCCATGGGCTTCCCGGGCGGGCACCGGGTGTGGGAGGGGATCTACGCGTCGGGCGAGTCCAAGGGCTGCCTGGAGGAGTAGGGGCGTCGTGGACCGGGAGGACCGGCGCTTTTTCATGACCACGAAAGTTAGTCATCAATAACTAACCGAATCGCTCTCTGGGGGAGAGATGTCACAGCAGAACGCACCGAGCACAGGCCGCGGGGGAGCCGTCTGGGCCCTCGTGATCACCAGTGTCGCCGGATTCATGGCGGCCCTCGACAACCTCGTCGTCACCACCGCCCTGCCCTCCATCCGCAAGGATCTCGGCGGGGCGCTGGACGACCTCGAATGGACCGTGAGCGCCTACACGCTCACCTTCGCCGTCCTGCTGATGTTCGGCGCCGCACTCGGTGACCGCTTCGGGCGCCGACGGCTCTTCATCGCCGGACTCACCGTGTTCACCGGCGCGTCCGCCGCCGCGGCCATGGCGCCCGGCATCGGCTCGCTGATCGCCGCCCGCGCGGTCCAGGGTGTCGGCGCGGCCGTGATGATGCCGCTCACGCTGACCCTGCTGACCGCGGCCGTGCCCGCCGCCCGGCGCGGGACGATGTACGGCATCTGGGGCGCCGTCAACGGCCTCGCCGTCGCCTCCGGGCCGCTCATCGGCGGCAGCCTCACCGAACACGTCTCCTGGCACTGGATCTTCTGGCTGAACGTGCCGCTGGGTCTCGCCGTGCTGCCGCTCGCCCGGCTGCGGCTCGCCGAGTCCTACGGCACCGGATCCCCGCTCGACGTCCCCGGCACGCTGCTGGCCAGCGGCGGGCTCTTCGGGGTCGTCTACGGCCTGGTCCGCGGGCCGGCCGACGGCTGGAGCGACGTCGTGGTGCTCACCGCGCTGTTCTCCGGCGCCGCCCTGCTGGCCGGCTTCGTGATCTACAGCTCTCGCGCGGAGCACCCGATGCTCCCCATGCGGCTGTTCCGCTCCCGCGCCTTCGCCGGGATCAACGCGGCCAGCCTGCTGATGTTCGTCGGGATGTTCGGCTCGATCTTCCTGCTCAGCCAGTACATGCAGGGCGTGCTCGGCTACTCGCCCACCGAGGCGGGCCTGCGGATGCTGCCGTGGACCGGTATGCCGATGCTCGTCGCGCCGGTCGCCGGAATCCTGTCCGACCGCATCGGCGGCCGCCCGGTCGTCGCCGCCGGCCTCTTCCTCCAGGCCGTCGGGCTCGGCTACATGGCCGTCGTGGCCACCGCGGACGCCTCCTACTCCGTCCAGCTGCCCGCCCTGATCGTCAGCGGGGTCGGCATGGCCCTGTACTTCGCTCCGGCCGCCAACCTCGTGATGTCCGGCGTCCGCCCGCAGGAGCAGGGCATCGCCTCCGGCGCGAACAACGCGCTGCGCGAGGTGGGCGGCGCGCTCGGCATCGCCGTGATGTCGTCGATCTTCTCCGCGCGGGGCGGTTACGGGAGTGCGCAGAGCTTCGTGGACGGCCTGCGGCCCGCCCTGGTCACCGGCTCGGCGGTGGTCGCCGTCGCCGCATTGGCGGCCCTGGTGATCCCGGCGCGCCGCGGTGCCGTCCCGGCCGGCCCGGAGGACGAGCGGGCGCTCGACCGCACCCAGGGGCCCGCCTCCGGCGAAGCCGCCGCGTTGGAGACCACCGCCCGCTGATCAGGGAACTCACCGACAGGAGCCCGGCCCGTGGTGCCCGTTCTTCCCCGGACCCCGGCGACCGCTCCGCCGCGGGCACGCGCGTGTGCGTGTGTGTGCGTGCCGGTCGCAGAGCGTGGCCGACGGCCGGGCGTGGCGCAGCCGGACGAGGGCCACGCACGCGTTGCCTGCGCGCGCCGTGGCCGGATCCGCGGGGCCACCGTGTGCCGGACGGGGCGGCGTCCGGTGAGGCGGGCCGGGGGACCGCGCGCGTGACGGGCTGTCCGAGGCGTCTCGTAGTCTTGGGGCCGTGCAGGTACTCCACGACGCCCCCCTTGCCCCGCTGACCACGTTCCGGCTGGGCGGCCCCGCGACGCGGTTGGTGACCGCCGAGACCGACGCCGAGGTGATCGACGCCGTCCGTGAGGCGGACGACAGCGGGACCCCGCTGCTGATCGTCGGCGGCGGCTCGAACCTGGTCATCGGCGACAAGGGCTTCGACGGCACCGCCCTGCGCATCGCCACGCGCGGCGCCGAACTGCGCGGTACGACGCTGGAGCTGGCCGCCGGCGAGGTGTGGACGGACGCCGTGGCCCGCACGGTCGAGGCCGGGCTCGCCGGGATCGAGTGCCTGGCCGGCATCCCGGGCTCCGCGGGCGCCACGCCGATCCAGAACGTGGGCGCCTACGGCCAGGAGGTGTCCTCCACCATCACCGAGGTGATCGCCTACGACCGGCGCGCGGGTGAGACGGTCACGCTGACGAACGAGGAGTGCGGCTTCTCGTACCGCCACAGCCGTTTCAAGGCCGACCCCGCGCGTTACGTCGTCCTGCGCGTCCGCTTCGGGCTGGAGGACGCGGGCGGGCTGTCGGCGCCGGTCAAGTACGCGGAGGCGGCGCGGGCGCTCGGCGTGGCGCCCGGTGACCGGGTGCCGCTGGCCGACGCCCGCGAGACCGTGCTGAAGCTGCGCGCCGGCAAGGGCATGGTGCTCGACCCCGAGGACCACGACACCTGGTCGGCCGGGTCCTTCTTCACCAACCCGATCCTCACCGACGAGCAGTTCGCCGCGTTCCACGCGTGCGCGTGCGAGCGGCTGGGGGAGGGCGTCGAGCCGCCCGCCTATCCGGCGGGTGAGGGCCGCACGAAGACCTCCGCGGCCTGGCTGATCGACAAGGCGGGCTTCACCAAGGGCTACGGCACCGGGCCCGCCCGCATCTCCACCAAGCACACCCTGGCCCTCACCAACCGGGGCGCGGCCACCACCGAGGACCTGCTGGCGCTGGCCCGCGAGGTCGTCGCCGGTGTCCGCGAGGCCTTCGGGATCACCCTCGTCAACGAACCGGTGACCGTGGGCGTCAGCCTCTAGCACGGCGGTTCAGTAGGCCACGCCGACTCCCTGCTTCACCGTCCGCTCGTCGTCGATCATCGACAGCATCGCGTGCGCGACGTCCGCGCGCGCGATGAAGCGGCCGGCCCGCGGGAAGCCGTGGACGACCGTGCGGTAGCGGCCGGTGAGCGGCTTGTCCTGGAGGCGCGGGGGCCGCACGGAGGTCCAGTCCGTGCCGCTGCGGGCCAGCTCGGCCTCCATCTCGGTGAGGTCGGCGTAGACGTCCTTGAGGACGGCCTTCACCACCCCGCGCACGGTCCGGTCCAGGGCGCCGTCGCCCTCGGGCGCGGGGCCGACCGGACCGGCGCTGACCACCAGCAGCCGCCGTACGCCCTCGGCCTCCATGGCGCGCAGCACCGTGCGGGTCAGCCGGGTGGCCACCCCGGCGTCCTTGCGGCTGCGCGCGCCCAGGCCGGACAGGACGGCGTCCCGGCCCGCGACGGCGGCACGCACGCCCTCCGGGTCGCTCAGGTCGGCCTGGAACACGTCCAGCGCGCCACTCCTGACGGCTGTGACGTCGAACCGGGACGGATCGCGGACGACGGCGGTGACCCGGTGGCCGGCGTCGAGCGCCTGGCGGACGATCTCCCGGCCGATGCCTCCGGTGGCGCCGAAAACGGTGAGGTTCATGAGTGCTGCCCCCGTACTCGGGATGGGTGGGTGAGTGTTCACTCACCCCTGCTCCCTCTAGAGTGGGTAAACACTCACCCACCCGTCAAGCCCGATTGGACGTCTCATGGAGTCAGAGCCGAAGCCCGCGCGCGTGCGCATCCTCGACGCCGCACACGAGCTGATGCTCACCGTCGGGCTCGCCCGCGCCACCACCAAGGAGATCGCGCGCGCGGCCGGCTGCTCGGAAGCGGCTCTCTACAAGTACTTCGACAGCAAGGAAGAGCTGTTCGTCCAGGTGCTCAAGGAGCGGCTGCCCCGTCTCACGCCGCTGCTCGGCGGCCTCGCCGCCGCACCGGGACAGGGCACCCTGGAGGCCAACCTCACCGAGATCGCGCGCCAGGCCGCCCTCTTCTACGAGCAGAGCTTCCCGATCGCCGCCTCCCTGTACGCCGAACCGCAGCTCAAGGAGCGCCATTTCGAGGCGCTGCGCGAGCTCGGCTCGGGCCCGCACCGGCCGATCCGGGACCTGGACGCCTACCTGCGCGCCGAGCAGGCCGCGGGCCGCGTCCGCGCCGACGCCGACACCTTCGCGGCCGCCTCCCTGCTGCTGGGCGCCTGCGCGCAGCGCGCCTTCGCCTACGACGCCACCGACACCGGGAAGCGGCCGCCGGTCGACGCCTTCGCCGCGCGGCTCGCGAAGACCCTGCTGGGCGGAATCTCCGTCGCGCCGCTCTCCGCGTGAGCCGCACGCCGGGGCCCTCCGCCCCCTGCGCCACACCTCGCTGCGCGCCCCCGAGCCCATCGGGCGCCTCCGCCACCTCCCGGCACACCGTCGTCCACGTGCCGCTGCGCGACGGCGTCCCGCCCGACGAGGGCGCCCGGGAACTGGTCGACCTCGTCCTGGTCCACCACACGCTCGGCCTGCGCCCCAGCCGGTGGCCCGAACCGCGCGGCAAGCTGCGCGGAGGCACCCCGCCGGCCGTCCGCACCGACGAGGCCCGCACCGCGCGGGACACCGCCGCCTGGCGCGCGCGTCCGGACCGCGCCGGCTTCCGGGACGAACTGCGGCACGCCACGCACGCGCGTACGTTCTTGCTCTTCGGCAGGGACGTGTTCGCCGGGACGGCCGTCTGGTTCGCCCACGCGGCGGGCAACGGGCCGCACCAGACGGGTGCCGCCCCGGCGCCGGTCCAGCCGCCCGGCGGCGGACACTGCGTCGACGTGCTCGTCTGCTTCAAGCCCCATCCGCCCTACGCCCGCTTCAGGCGGCCGGGCGCACCAGCCAGTCGTCCACGCCGGCCAGCAGCCGCGCCTTGACGTCCTTCGGGGCGGCCGAACCGCGCACCGACTGACGCGCCAGCTCGGCGAGTTCGGCGTCCGAGAAGCCGTGGACGTGCCGGGCGATCTCGTACTGGGCGGCCAGCCGCGAGCCGAACAGCAGCGGGTCGTCGGCGCCGAGCGCCATCGGGACGCCCGCCTCGAAGAACGTGCGCAGCGGCACGTCCTCGGGCTTCTCGTACACGCCGAGCGCCACGTTGGACGCCGGGCACACCTCGCAGGTCACCTGCCGGTCCGCCAGCCGCTTCAGCAGCCGCGGGTCCTCCGCCGCGCGGACGCCGTGCCCGATCCGGTGGGCGTGCAGGTCGTCCAGGCAGTCGCGCACCGAGGCCGGGCCGGTCAGCTCGCCGCCGTGCGGGGCCGACAGCAGGCCGCCCTCGCGCGCGATGTGGAAGGCCCGGTCGAAGTCGCGCGCCATGCCGCGCCGCTCGTCGTTGGAGAGCCCGAAGCCGACCACGCCCCGGTCCGCGTACCGCACCGCCAGCCGGGCCAGGGTGCGCGCGTCCAGCGGATGCTTCATGCGGTTGGCGGCGACCAGGACGCGCATGCCGAGTCCGGTCTCCCGGGCCGTGGTGTCCACCGCGTCCAGGATGATCTCCAGCGTCGGGATCAGGCCGCCCATCCGGGGCGCGTACGACGTCGGGTCCACCTGGATCTCCAGCCAGCCCGAGCCGTCCTTCAGGTCCTCCTCGGCGGCCTCGCGGACGAGGCGCTGGATGTCCTCCGGCTCGCGCAGGCAGGAGCGCGCCGCGTCGTACAGCCGCTGGAAACGGAACCAGCCGCGCTCGTCCGTGGCCCGCAGTCTCGGCGGCTCGCCGCTGGTCAGTGCGCCCGTCAGGGCGTCGGGCAGACGGACGCCGTGCTTGTCGGCCAGTTCCAGCACGGTGGCCGGCCGCATCGAGCCGGTGAAGTGCAGGTGCAGATGGGCTTTCGGCAGCTCAGAGAGATCACGTACACGCTCCATTCCAGGATCCTGCCGTACGTCCCCGAACTCCCGGAAGTCGTTTCCCTGAACGTGGTCTTGCTCGCACACAGAAGCGGGCCGTCTCCCCGCAGGGAAACGGCCCGCACGCGCGCGTAGTGACCAGGAACTAGTCCCGGGCCTCCGCCAGCAGCTTCTGCAGCCGGCTCACGCCCTCGACGAGGTCCTCGTCACCGAGTGCGTACGACAGCCGCAGGTAGCCCGGCGTGCCGAAGGCCTCGCCCGGGACGACCGCGACCTCGGCCTCCTCCAGGATCAGCGCGGCCAGCTCGACCGTGTTCTGCGGGCGCTTGCCGCGGATCTCCTTGCCGAGGAGGGCCTTGACCGACGGGTACGCGTAGAAGGCGCCCTCGGGCTCGGGGCAGAGCACGCCGTCGATCTCGTTGAGCATCCGCACGATCGTCCTGCGGCGCCGGTCGAAGGCCTCGCGCATCTTCGCGACGGCCGTGAGGTCACCGGAGACGGCGGCCAGCGCGGCCACCTGGGCCACGTTGGAGACGTTCGAGGTGGCGTGCGACTGGAGGTTCGTCGCGGCCTTGACGACGTCCTTCGGGCCGATGACCCAGCCCACGCGCCAGCCGGTCATGGCGTACGTCTTCGCGACGCCGTTGACCACGATGCACTTGTCGCGCAGCTCGGGCAGGAGCGCCGGCAGGGAGGTGAACTCCGCGTCGCCGTAGACGAGGTGCTCGTAGATCTCGTCGGTGAGTACCCACAGGCCGTGCTCGTGGGCCCAGCGGCCGATCGCCTCGGCCTGCTCGCGGCTGTAGACCGCGCCGGTCGGGTTGGACGGCGAGACGAAGAGGACGACCTTGGTCTTCTCCGTGCGCGCCGCCTCCAGCTGCTCCACGCCGACGCGGTAGCCGGTGGTCTCGTCGGCCACGACCTCGACCGGGACACCGCCCGCGAGGCGGATCGACTCGGGGTACGTCGTCCAGTACGGGGCCGGGACGATGACCTCGTCGCCCGGGTCGAGGATCGCCGCGAACGCCTCGTAGATGGCCTGCTTGCCGCCGTTGGTCACCAGGATCTCGGAGACCTCGGGCTCGTAGCCGGAGTCGCGCAGCGTCTTCGCGGCGATGGCGGCCTTCAGCTCGGGCAGGCCGCCGGCCGGCGTGTAGCGGTGGTACTTGGGGTTCTTGCAGGCCTCGACGGCCGCCTCGACGATGTAGTCCGGGGTCGGGAAGTCGGGCTCGCCGGCGCCGAAGCCGATCACCGGACGCCCGGCGGCCTTCAGGGCCTTGGCCTTGGCGTCCACGGCGAGGGTGGCGGACTCGGAGATCGCGCCGACTCGGGCGGAGACCCGGCGCTCGGTGGGAGGGGTTGCAGCGCTCATGCGGCCCATCGTTCCAGACCGGAAATGTCCCCGGCACACGGGTTTCACAGACTGAACAGCCAGGGGGCGACAGGTGAACACGGATCCGAATCCGGGGCCTGCCCGCTCTCCGGCCAGGACGATCTTCGGCCGCACCGCCCCGGACGGGCACTTTCTGTTCGACGCCGGGCCGTTGACCACGTACACTCTCTCCTCGTTGGCCTTCAGCAGCCGCCGTCGGCACCGGTGCACACCGAGCACCCGGTCGGATGCGGTACGTTGGGGGACACACAAAGGGTCGTAGCTCAATTGGTAGAGCACCGGTCTCCAAAACCGGCGGTTGGGGGTTCAAGTCCCTCCGGCCCTGCTACACACACCGCCAGGATGTGTGCGCATGTACGTTCAGTAATGCACCGCCGTGCGGCTCCAGAAACCGGGTGCGGCACGGCCATGACCCGGGACCAGGTGAGGACGCATGACGGACGCCGTGGGCTCCATCGACATGCCTGACGCCCAGGACGAGGTGTCCGAGTCCAAGAAGAAGGCCCGCAAGGGCGGCAAGCGCGCCAAGAAGGGCCCGCTGAAGCGCCTCGCCACCTTCTACCGCCAGATCGTCGCGGAACTCCGCAAGGTCGTCTGGCCGACTCGCAACCAGCTGACGTCGTACACCACTGTGGTGATCTTCTTCGTCGCCATCATGATCGCCCTGGTGACCGTGATTGACTATGGGCTCAACCACGCGGCCAAGTACGTCTTCGGCTGAGCCAAGAGCGAAGGGCGCCGTGGTACCGGCGCCCGTTTTCGCATGTTCCACCCCTATGTATCCAGGAAGAAGCAGCCACCGTGTCTGACCAGAACCTGAACGACGCCATCGAGTCGCACGGGCAGGAAGCCGAGTCCGTGGAAGACGAGCTCGACATCGTCGAAGGTGCGGACGAGGACCTGGACGAGGTCGAGGCTGCCGACGACGAGGCGGGCGAGCCGGCCGAGGAGGCCGCGCTGCACGTCGAGGACGAGGACGGCGAGGACGCCGAAGCGGCGGAGGACGCCGAAGAGGCTGTCGCGGAGGCCGCCGAGGAGGAGCCGGCCGCGCCGGTCGACCCCGTCGAGGCCCTGCGCGAGGAGCTGCGCACCCTGCCCGGTGAGTGGTACGTCATCCACACCTACGCCGGTTACGAGAACCGCGTGAAGACCAACCTGGAGCAGCGCGCTGTCTCGCTGAACGTCGAGGACTACATCTTCCAGGCCGAGGTGCCGCAGGAAGAGGTCGTCCAGATCAAGAACGGCGACCGCAAGACGATCAAGCAGAACAAGCTGCCGGGTTACGTCCTGGTCCGCATGGACCTGACCAACGAGTCCTGGGGCGTCGTCCGCAACACCCCGGGCGTCACCGGCTTCGTCGGCAACGCCTACGACCCGTACCCGCTGACCCTGGACGAGATCGTCAAGATGCTCGCCCCGGAGGCCGAGGAGAAGGCCGCCCGCGAGGCCGCCGAGGCCGAGGGCAAGCCCGCCCCGCAGCGCAAGGTCGAGGTCCAGGTGCTGGACTTCGAGGTCGGCGACTCGGTCACCGTCACCGACGGCCCGTTCGCCACGCTCCAGGCGACCATCAACGAGATCAACCCCGACTCCAAGAAGGTCAAGGGTCTGGTGGAGATCTTCGGTCGCGAGACGCCGGTCGAGCTGTCCTTCGACCAGATCCAGAAGAACTAGTTCCCTCTGGAGCCACCGCTTCCGAACAGGTCAGGCAGGCTGTCTCAGCCCGTCTGACCTGCTCGGTTTTAAGCCGCGCATCTATACCCGTTATCGTTGTGCGGTATGCCTGCGTCAGGACTCGGTCCGCGCGCGGGCATGGACCCGAATCGAAAGGACCCGGAGAGTAATGCCTCCCAAGAAGAAGAAGGTCACGGGGCTCATCAAGCTCCAGATCAACGCCGGTGCGGCGAACCCGGCCCCGCCGGTCGGCCCCGCGCTCGGTCAGCACGGCGTCAACATCATGGAGTTCTGCAAGGCGTACAACGCCGCGACCGAGTCGCAGCGTGGCTGGGTGATCCCGGTGGAGATCACGGTCTACGAGGACCGCTCCTTCACCTTCGTCACCAAGACGCCGCCGGCCGCGAAGATGATCCTCAAGGCCGCTGGTGTCGAGAAGGGCTCCGGCGAGCCGCACAAGACCAAGGTCGCCAAGATCACCGAGGCGCAGGTCCGCGAGATCGCCACGACCAAGATGCCCGACCTCAACGCCAACGACCTGGACGCCGCGTCGAAGATCATCGCCGGCACCGCCCGTTCCATGGGCATCACGGTCGAGGGCTGACCTCACCCCCCAGCAGTCATGCGGCCGTAGCCGGTCGCACGTGGCAGGGCCTGCTCGGCCCAGGGACCACGACTCCTTTCAGAACACACAGGAGCAAGTTGTGAGCAAGCGCAGCAAGGCTCTCCGCGCTGCGGACGCCAAGGTCGACCGGGAGAAGCTGTACGCCCCGCTCGAGGCCGTCCGTCTCGCCAAGGAGACCTCCACGACCAAGTTCGACGCCACCGTCGAGGTCGCCTTCCGTCTGGGTGTCGACCCGCGCAAGGCCGACCAGATGGTCCGTGGCACCGTGAACCTTCCGCACGGCACCGGTAAGACCGCCCGGGTCCTGGTCTTCGCGACCGGTGACCGTGCCGAGGCCGCGCGTGCCGCGGGCGCCGACATCGTCGGTGCCGACGAGCTGATCGACGAGGTGGCGAAGGGCCGTCTGGACTTCGACGCCGTCGTCGCCACCCCGGACCTCATGGGCAAGGTCGGCCGCCTCGGCCGCGTCCTCGGCCCGCGTGGTCTGATGCCGAACCCGAAGACCGGCACCGTGACCCCGGACACCGCCAAGGCCGTGACCGAGATCAAGGGCGGCAAGATCGAGTTCCGCGTCGACAAGCACTCGAACCTGCACTTCATCATCGGCAAGGCGTCCTTCGACGACGCCAAGCTGGTGGAGAACTACGGCGCCGCGCTGGAGGAGATCCTCCGTCTGAAGCCGTCCGCCGCCAAGGGTCGCTACATCAAGAAGGCCGCGGTCAGCACCACCATGGGCCCCGGCATCCAGCTCGACCCGAACCGCACCCGCAACCTCCTCGTCGAGGAGGACCCGGCCGCCGTCTGAGCCTTGCGCTCACCCCGGTAGCCGCGTCAGGGACGCGTGAAGCAGAGGGCGGGCCCCGCAACCTTCCAGGTGCGGGGCCCGTCCTTTCTCTGTGCAGCCTGTCGCACGGCTGTCAGTGCCCTTGGCTACCGTGCAGGGCACACGACTCATAGGGGTGGGACCAGATGAAGAGCACGACCGTCCGCCGTACGGCCCTTTCCGTAGCGGCGGCCGCCGCACTGACGTCCGTGGCGGCCTGCGGCTCCTCCACCGGCTCGGGCAAGAGCGACAAGGCGTCCGGCGGCGGCACGATCCACGTCAGCCCCATCGCCGCCGTGCTGCGCGCCGCCGAGCAGTCCACCGACAAGGCGAGCTCGGCCAAGGTGCGCTCCACGATGTCCATCGGCGACGTGATGTCGGCGTCGTCGACCGGGTCCCTGCGCTGGGGCGACGGCCTCCGCGGCGACCTGACCATCACCTACACCGGCGGACAGCTGGCCGAGGTCATGCGCAAGAGCGGCGCGGCCCCGTCGATGCAGGCCCGCTATCTGCCGGACGCCTACTACGTGAACATGGGCGACGCGTCAGCCCAGCGCATGGGCGGCAAGCACTGGCTCAGGTACTCGTACGACGACCTCGCCAAGTTCGGCGGCGCCTCCGGGGCGTACATGAAGGACCAGATCCGGACCTCCACGCCGAACTCCTCCGTGCAGATGCTGCTGGCCTCCGGCGATGTGAAGAAGGTGGGCGAGGAGTCGGTCTCCGGCACCCACGCCACGCACTACTCGGGCACGGTGAACGTCGCCGACCTCGCGGGCAGGAGCAGCAACCTCACCGCGGACCAGATGGCGGGCCTGAAGGCCCAGCTCAACACGGCGGGGATCACCACCGAGACCATCGACATCTGGATCAACGACCAGAACCTGCTGGTGAAGAAGACCGAGAAGGCGCACACGGCCAAGGGCGCGCTGACCAACACCGCCTACTACAGCGACTACGGCGTGCAGGTCTCCGCCGAGGCGCCCCCGGCCGGCGACACCAAGGACTTCAAGGACCTGCTGAAGTCCCTCGGCACCTCCGGCACGGGGAACGTGGCGAGCGGCTCCGCCGGCGCCTCCTGAACCCTCTGACCGGACGGGCGGGCCGCCGGATTTGCTCCCGTGCGGCCCGTTCCCGTACTCTCTTCCCGAAGCCAAAGACCGCTGGTCGTTGCCGTGCGCTCCCACGAGGGCGCGGTGGCCGAAGGATCCGCTGAAAAGTGGACGACCCGCGCAGGTGTCAGTGGAAGAACTCCCGGAGTGTGCGCCCCGCGCGTATGCGGCCGGTCGAGTCCGCCCCGAGCGCCTGCGCCGGGGCGTTTCGTTTACCCAGTCCTCCTTCGGGTCCGCGCGGTCAGAATCACCCGGAAGGAGGCCGAGGCTCTATGGCGAGGCCCGACAAGGCTGCCGCGGTTGCCGAGCTGACGGACAAGTTCCGCAGCTCCAACGCCGCCGTGCTGACCGAGTACCGCGGTCTCACCGTGGCGCAGCTCAAGACGCTGCGCCGGTCGCTCGGTGAGAACGCCCAGTACGCCGTGGTGAAGAACACGCTGACCAAGATTGCGGCCAACGAGGCCGGGATCACGCTGGACGACCAGCTCTTCGCTGGTCCGACGGCTGTCGCCTTCGTCACCGGTGACCCGGTGGAGTCGGCGAAGGGTCTCCGTGACTTCGCCAAGGACAACCCGAATCTCGTCATCAAGGGCGGTGTCCTTGACGGCAAGGCGATGTCCGCCGACGAGATCAAGAAGCTTGCGGACCTTGAGTCCCGCGAGGTTCTGCTCTCCAAGCTGGCGGGTGCCTTCAAGGGCAAGCAGTCCCAGGCTGCTCAGCTCTTCCAGGCGCTTCCCTCGAAGCTCGTCCGCACCGTGGACGCTCTTCGCGCCAAGCAGGACGAGCAGGGCGGTGCCGAGTAATTCGGCTCGCATCATGACCGCCGCCTGAGGCAGCGGTCGTAGCGGGCCGAACGTACGCCCGCCATTCATGTACATCCGGCACCTGCCGATTGAGTGGAAGGAAAGCCATCATGGCTCTCACCCAGGACGAACTGCTCGCCGAGTTCGAGGGCATGACCCTCATCCAGCTCTCCGAGTTCGTGAAGGCGTTCGAGGAGAAGTTCGACGTCACCGCCGCCGCCGCGGTCGCCGTCGCGGGCCCGGCCGGCCCGGCCGCCCCCGCCGAGGCCGCTGAGGAGAAGGACGAGTTCGACGTCATCCTCACGGGCGCCGGCGAGAAGAAGATCCAGGTCATCAAGGTCGTGCGCGAGCTCACCTCCCTGGGCCTCAAGGAGGCCAAGGACCTGGTCGACGGCACCCCGAAGCCGGTCCTCGAGAAGGTCAACAAGGAGGCCGCTGACAAGGCCGCCGAGGCCCTCAAGGGCGCCGGTGCCTCCGTCGAGGTCAAGTAAGACCTTCCGGGTCCTCAAGGACTCGAACGCGCGCTGACCGCAGCCCTGTGGCGCCGTAAAAAGCGCCCCCTGGGGCTGTAACGCGAACGCACCGAAGAGCGATCATCCATCCGGGTGGTCGCTCTTCGGCGTTCCCGGCGGGCCCGACCACGGTTGCCTTGCACTCGCGACGGCGAGGGGTATGGTGATCTTCGTCGTGTCTCCGGACCGTCCGCGGACCGCCCGCTTCGGACTGGGGGGCCTTGACGAACCGCACGCAGCGCGCAATTCTCAGGACGCGTCGTCACAAGGATCCGAATCCGAGGCATGGATCGACGACGAAGAGGGCAGTATCAACGTGCGTTGAGGGCAGCATGCCGAGGGCGTTGACGAAGGCGTTGAGAACAACGAGAGTCGCAAGGGTCTCAGCAACCCGGGACTGGACATCAGTGTGCCAAGTGGCTACACTGACCCTTTGCGCTGCCTGTTAGCTGTCCCCTGCCCGTCACCAGGGGTCTGCCCTCAATCGAGCATCGACGACAAAAGCACCCTTGACCTGGGGTTTCTGTCTCTATGCGTGGGAGAGGGGCCGGCACGCGCGTAGTGAGTCCGAGCCCTCGGAAGGACCCCCTCTTGGCCGCCTCGCGCAATGCCTCGACCGCGAATACGAACAACGGCGCCAGCACCGCCCCGCTGCGCATCTCCTTTGCAAAGATCAAGGAGCCTCTCGAGGTTCCGAACCTGCTCGCGCTGCAGACCGAGAGCTTTGACTGGCTGCTCGGCAACACCGCCTGGCAGAGTCGGGTCGAGGAGGCTCTGGAGAACGGTCAGGACGTCCCCACCAAGTCCGGTCTGGAGGAGATCTTCGAGGAGATCTCCCCGATCGAGGACTTCTCCGGGTCGATGTCCCTGACGTTCCGGGACCACCGCTTCGAGCCGCCGAAGAACTCCATCGACGAGTGCAAGGAGCGCGACTTCACGTACGCCGCCCCGCTCTTCGTCACCGCCGAGTTCACCAACAACGAGACCGGTGAGATCAAGTCCCAGACGGTCTTCATGGGCGACTTCCCGCTCATGACGAACAAGGGCACCTTCGTCATCAACGGCACCGAGCGTGTCGTGGTGTCCCAGCTGGTCCGTTCCCCCGGTGTCTACTTCGACTCCTCCATCGACAAGACGTCCGACAAGGACATCTTCTCCGCCAAGATCATCCCGTCCCGGGGTGCCTGGCTGGAGATGGAGATCGACAAGCGCGACATGGTCGGTGTCCGTATCGACCGCAAGCGCAAGCAGTCGGTCACCGTGCTGCTGAAGGCTCTCGGCTGGACGACCGAGCAGATCCTCGAGGAGTTCGGCGAGTACGAGTCCATGCGCGCCACCCTGGAGAAGGACCACACCCAGGGCCAGGACGACGCGCTGCTCGACATCTACCGCAAGCTGCGTCCGGGCGAGCCCCCCACGCGCGAGGCCGCGCAGACGCTGCTGGAGAACCTCTACTTCAACCCGAAGCGCTACGACCTCGCCAAGGTCGGCCGCTACAAGGTGAACAAGAAGCTCGGCGCGGACGAGCCGCTGGACGCCGGCGTGCTCACCACCGACGACGTCATCGCCACCATCAAGTACCTGGTGAAGCTGCACGCCGGTGAGACCGAGACGACCGGCGAGTCCGGCCGCACGATCATGGTCGAGACCGACGACATCGACCACTTCGGCAACCGTCGTATCCGCAGCGTCGGCGAGCTCATCCAGAACCAGGTCCGTACGGGTCTCGCCCGTATGGAGCGCGTCGTGCGCGAGCGCATGACCACCCAGGACGTCGAGGCGATCACGCCGCAGACCCTGATCAACATCCGCCCGGTGGTGGCGTCGATCAAGGAGTTCTTCGGTACGTCGCAGCTGTCCCAGTTCATGGACCAGAACAACCCGCTGTCGGGGCTGACGCACAAGCGTCGTCTGAACGCCCTCGGCCCGGGTGGTCTCTCCCGTGAGCGGGCCGGCTTCGAGGTCCGTGACGTGCACCCGTCGCACTACGGCCGCATGTGCCCGATCGAGACGCCCGAAGGCCCGAACATCGGTCTGATCGGCTCGCTCGCCTCCTACGGCCGCGTCAACGCGTTCGGTTTCGTCGAGACCCCGTACCGCAAGGTCGACGAGCACGGTGTGGTCACCGACGAGGTGGACTACCTGACCGCCGACGAGGAGGACCGCTTCGTCATCGCGCAGGCCAACGCGCCGCTGAACGAGGAGATGCGGTTCGCCGAGGCCCGTGTCCTGGTCCGCCGCCGCGGCGGCGAGGTCGACTACGTCGCCCCCGAGGACGTGGACTACATGGACGTCTCGCCGCGCCAGATGGTGTCGGTCGCGACCGCCATGATCCCCTTCCTGGAGCACGACGACGCCAACCGTGCCCTCATGGGCGCGAACATGATGCGTCAGGCCGTACCGCTGATCAAGTCCGAGTCCCCGCTCGTCGGCACCGGCATGGAGTACCGCTCCGCCGTCGACGCCGGCGACGTGGTCAAGGCCGAGAAGGACGGTGTGGTCCAGGAGGTCTCCGCGGACTACATCACCACCGCCAACGACGACGGCACGTACATCACGTACCGCCTGGCCAAGTTCTCCCGGTCCAACCAGGGCACCTCGGTCAACCAGAAGGTCATCGTCAACGAGGGCGACCGCGTCATCGAGGGCCAGGTCCTCGCCGACGGTCCGGCCACCCAGAACGGCGAGATGGCCCTCGGCAAGAACCTGCTCGTGGCGTTCATGCCGTGGGAGGGTCACAACTACGAGGACGCGATCATCCTGTCGCAGCGCCTCGTGCAGGACGACGTCCTCTCCTCGATCCACATCGAGGAGCACGAGGTCGACGCCCGTGACACCAAGCTCGGCCCCGAGGAGATCACCCGGGACATCCCGAACGTCTCCGAGGAGGTCCTCGCCGACCTCGACGAGCGCGGCATCATCCGCATCGGTGCCGAGGTCATCGCCGGCGACATCCTCGTCGGCAAGGTGACCCCGAAGGGTGAGACCGAGCTGACCCCCGAGGAGCGCCTGCTGCGCGCGATCTTCGGTGAGAAGGCCCGTGAGGTCCGTGACACCTCGCTGAAGGTGCCGCACGGCGAGACCGGCAAGGTCATCGGCGTGCGCGTCTTCGACCGCGAGGAGGGCGACGAGCTGCCGCCGGGCGTGAACCAGCTGGTCCGCGTCTACGTCGCGCAGAAGCGCAAGATCACGGACGGTGACAAGCTCGCCGGCCGGCACGGCAACAAGGGTGTCATCTCCAAGATCCTGCCGATCGAGGACATGCCGTTCCTGGAGGACGGCACCCCGGTCGACATCATCCTGAACCCGCTCGGTGTCCCGTCCCGAATGAACCCGGGACAGGTCCTGGAGATCCACCTCGGCTGGCTCGCCAGCCGCGGCTGGGACGTCTCCGGCCTCGCGGACGAGTGGGCCCAGCGCCTCCAGGCCATCGGCGCCGACCAGGTCGCCCCGCGCACCAACGTCGCGACCCCGGTCTTCGACGGTGCCCGCGAGGACGAGCTGGCGGGTCTGCTGCAGCACACCATCCCGAACCGCGACGGCGAGCGCATGGTGCTCCCGTCCGGCAAGGCGCGGCTGTTCGACGGCCGTAGCGGTGAGCCGTTCCCGGACCCGATCTCGGTCGGCTACATGTACATCCTCAAGCTGCACCACCTGGTCGACGACAAGCTGCACGCCCGCTCGACCGGCCCGTACTCGATGATCACCCAGCAGCCGCTGGGTGGTAAGGCGCAGTTCGGCGGCCAGCGCTTCGGTGAGATGGAGGTGTGGGCGCTGGAGGCTTACGGCGCCGCGTACGCCCTCCAGGAGCTGCTGACCATCAAGTCCGACGACGTCACCGGCCGCGTGAAGGTCTACGAGGCCATCGTCAAGGGTGAGAACATCCCCGAGCCCGGCATCCCCGAGTCCTTCAAGGTGCTCATCAAGGAGATGCAGTCGCTCTGCCTGAACGTGGAGGTGCTGTCCAGCGACGGTATGTCCATCGAGATGCGCGACACCGATGAGGACGTCTTCCGCGCTGCGGAGGAGCTCGGTATCGACCTGTCCCGGCGCGAGCCGAGCAGCGTCGAAGAGGTCTGACGGGAGTCCGGCAGGGGCCTCGCCGATGAGTGAGGCCCCCGCCGACCCCCAGGCCCCCGTTTCAGACCACAGACTTACGACCCTGAGAGGGATTGACGCATAGTGCTCGACGTCAACTTCTTCGACGAGCTCCGGATCGGCCTGGCCACCGCTGACGACATCCGTCAGTGGAGCCACGGCGAGGTCAAGAAGCCCGAGACCATCAACTACCGCACCCTGAAGCCCGAAAAGGACGGACTCTTCTGCGAGAAGATCTTCGGTCCGACCCGGGACTGGGAGTGCTACTGCGGCAAGTACAAGCGCGTCCGCTTCAAGGGCATCATCTGCGAGCGCTGTGGCGTCGAGGTCACGCGCGCCAAGGTGCGCCGTGAGCGGATGGGCCACATCGAGCTGGCCGCCCCCGTCACCCACATCTGGTACTTCAAGGGCGTCCCGTCCCGGCTGGGCTACCTGCTGGACCTCGCCCCGAAGGACCTGGAGAAGGTCATCTACTTCGCGGCGTACATGATCACGTACGTCGACGAGGAGCGCCGTACCCGCGACCTGCCCTCCCTGGAGGCGCACGTCTCGGTCGAGCGCCAGCAGATCGAGAACCGCCGCGACTCCGACCTGGAGGCCCGCGCCAAGAAGCTTGAGGCCGACCTGGCCGAGCTGGAGGCCGAGGGCGCCAAGGCCGACGTGCGCCGCAAGGTGCGCGAGGGTGCCGAGCGCGAGATGAAGCAGCTGCGCGACCGTGCGCAGCGCGAGATCGACCGCCTCGACGAGGTGTGGGCCCGGTTCAAGAACCTCAAGGTCCAGGACCTGGAGGGCGACGAGCTGCTCTACCGCGAGCTGCGTGACCGCTTCGGCACGTACTTCGACGGCTCGATGGGTGCCGCGGCGCTGCAGAAGCGCCTGGAGTCCTTCGACCTGGAGGAGGAGGCCGAGCGGCTCCGCGAGATCATCCGCACCGGCAAGGGCCAGAAGAAGACCCGCGCCCTGAAGCGGCTGAAGGTCGTCTCCGCGTTCCTGCAGACGTCCAACAGCCCCAAGGGCATGGTCCTGGACTGCGTCCCGGTCATCCCGCCGGACCTGCGTCCGATGGTGCAGCTGGACGGTGGCCGCTTCGCGACCTCCGACCTGAACGACCTGTACCGCCGTGTCATCAACCGCAACAACCGCCTGAAGCGCCTTCTCGACCTCGGTGCGCCCGAGATCATCGTGAACAACGAGAAGCGCATGCTCCAGGAGGCCGTCGACGCGCTCTTCGACAACGGCCGTCGTGGTCGCCCGGTCACGGGCCCCGGCAACCGTCCGCTGAAGTCGCTGTCCGACATGCTCAAGGGCAAGCAGGGTCGCTTCCGTCAGAACCTGCTCGGCAAGCGAGTCGACTACTCGGCGCGTTCCGTCATCGTCGTCGGCCCGCAGCTCAAGCTGCACCAGTGCGGTCTGCCGAAGGCCATGGCGCTGGAGCTGTTCAAGCCGTTCGTGATGAAGCGCCTGGTGGACCTGAACCACGCGCAGAACATCAAGTCGGCCAAGCGCATGGTCGAGCGCGGCCGCACCGTCGTGTACGACGTCCTCGAAGAGGTCATCGCCGAGCACCCGGTGCTGCTGAACCGTGCGCCCACCCTGCACCGCCTCGGCATCCAGGCCTTCGAGCCGCAGCTGGTCGAGGGCAAGGCCATCCAGATCCACCCGCTCGTCTGCACCGCGTTCAACGCGGACTTCGACGGTGACCAGATGGCCGTGCACCTGCCGCTGTCCGCGGAGGCGCAGGCCGAGGCCCGCATCCTGATGCTGTCCTCGAACAACATCCTCAAGCCGGCCGACGGCCGCCCGGTGACGATGCCGACCCAGGACATGGTCCTCGGTCTGTTCTTCCTCACCACCGACGGCGAGCTGCGTGACGTCAAGGGCGAGGGCCGCGCGTTCGGCTCCACGGCCGAGGCGATCATGGCGTTCGACGCCGGCGAGCTGGCGCTCCAGTCGGCCGTGGACATCCGCTTCCCGGTGGGCACCATCCCGCCGCGCGGCTGGACCCCGCCGGCCCGCGAGGAGGGCGAGCCCGAGTGGCAGCAGGGTGACTCGTTCCGCCTGCGCACCACGCTGGGCCGCGCGCTCTTCAACGAGCTGCTGCCCGAGGACTACCCGTTCGTCGACTACTCGGTGGGCAAGAAGCAGCTCGGCGAGATCGTCAACGACCTGGCCGAGCGCTACCCCAAGGTCATCGTGGCGGCGACGCTCGACAACCTGAAGTCGGCCGGCTTCTACTGGGGCACCCGTTCCGGTGTCACCGTGGCCATCTCCGACGTCGTCGTCCCCGAGGCGAAGAAGGCCATCGTCGCGGGCTACGAGGCGCAGGACGAGAAGGTCCAGAAGCAGTACGAGCGCGGTCTGATCACCAAGGAAGAGCGCACTCAGGAGCTCATCGCGATCTGGACCAAGGCGACCAACGAGGTCGCCGAGGCGATGAACGAGAACTTCCCCAAGACCAACCCCATCTTCATGATGGTTGACTCGGGTGCCCGAGGAAACATGATGCAGATGCGGCAGATCGCCGGTATGCGTGGTCTGGTGTCGAACGCGAAGAACGAGACCATCCCGCGTCCGATCAAGGCCTCGTTCCGTGAGGGTCTGTCCGTGCTGGAGTACTTCATCTCCACGCACGGTGCCCGTAAGGGTCTGGCGGACACCGCCCTGCGTACCGCCGACTCGGGTTACCTCACCCGTCGTCTGGTCGACGTCTCGCAGGACGTCATCATCCGCGAGGAGGACTGCGGCACCGAGCGCGGTCTCAAGCTCCGGATCGCGGAGCGGGGCGCGGACGGCGTGCTGCGCAAGGCGGACGACGTCGAGACGTCCGTGTACGCGCGCTGCCTCGCCGAGGACATCGTGGTCGACGGTCAGGTCCTGGCCCCGGCCGGCACCGACCTCGGTGACGTCCTCATGGACGAGCTGGTCGCCCGTGGCGTCGAGGAGGTCAAGACCCGCTCGGTCCTGACCTGCGAGTCCGCCGTCGGCACCTGCGCGATGTGCTACGGCCGTTCGCTGGCCACCGGCAAGCTGGTGGACATCGGCGAGGCGGTCGGCATCATCGCCGCCCAGTCCATCGGTGAGCCCGGTACCCAGCTGACGATGCGTACCTTCCACACCGGTGGTGTGGCCGGTGACGACATCACCCAGGGTCTGCCGCGTGTCGTCGAGCTCTTCGAGGCCCGTACCCCGAAGGGTGTCGCCCCGATCTCCGAGGCCTCCGGCCGCGTCCGGATCGAGGAGACCGAGAAGACCAAGAAGATCATCGTCACCCCGGACGACGGCAGCGACGAGACGGCGTTCCCGATCTCGAAGCGTGCCAAGGTCCTGGTCCGCGAGGGCGACCACGTCGAGGTGGGCCAGCAGCTCACCGTGGGTGCCACCAACCCGCACGACGTGCTGCGCATCCTGGGTCAGCGTGCCGTCCAGGTCCACCTGGTCGGCGAGGTCCAGAAGGTCTACAACTCGCAGGGTGTGTCGATCCACGACAAGCACATCGAGATCATCATCCGGCAGATGCTCCGCCGCGTGACGATCATCGAGTCCGGCGACGCCGAGCTGCTGCCCGGCGAGCTGGTCGAGCGCTCGAAGTTCGAGACCGAGAACCGTCGTGTGGTCCAGGAGGGCGGTCACCCGGCCTCCGGTCGTCCGCAGCTGATGGGTATCACCAAGGCCTCGCTGGCGACGGAGTCCTGGCTGTCGGCCGCCTCCTTCCAGGAGACGACCCGAGTCCTGACGGACGCGGCGATCAACGCCAAGTCCGACAGCCTCATCGGCCTCAAGGAGAACGTCATCATCGGTAAGCTCATCCCGGCCGGTACGGGCCTGTCCCGCTACCGCAACATCCGGGTCGAGCCGACCGAGGAGGCCAAGGCCGCGATGTACTCGGCCGTCGGCTACGACGACATCGACTACTCGCCGTTCGGCACCGGCTCCGGCCAGGCCGTTCCGCTGGAGGACTACGACTACGGTCCGTACAACCAGTAAGCGAGCAGCATGAAGGGCGGCCACCCCGTTTCGGGGTGGCCGCCCTTCGGCGTTGTTCACCTCTGTTGTGCCGGGCCCTGCGGTTGCAGGTAGGGCTGGAGGTGGTGCAGCCGGGTGTGGTGGTCGGGGTGGGAGGACAGCAGCCGGGCGAGTGCGCTCTCCTCGACGTGCCGTCCGCCGTTCCGCGCGGCCAGCTGGGCCTGCTGCCACTGCTCCTGCCGGTGCATCTTGTCGAGGACGGCCGCCAGCATGGGGGCGAAGCCCAGCGCGGCGGCGTGCTCGTCGGCCCGCAGTTCGGCGCGGCGGCCGACGGCGGCCAGGGCGTACGGCACGGCCAGGAGCAGCAGCGGCAGGCCGTAGAACGTGCTGATCGTGGCGAGTCCGATGCTGCCGACGACCAGGAAGAGGAAGCCGATGCCGAAGCAGCCGAAGGCGCGCGAGATCTTGAACATGAAGCCCGAGCCGGCCTTCAGCACCCGCCAGGCCGTCCGGCCGGGCAGGGCGTACCAGTAGCCGAGCAGCGAGGACCAGGCGTGGCCGCCGACGTGGTGGCCCAGCTCGTGTGCCATGACGGCGGCCAGCTCGCCGTTGGGCAGTCCGTTCATGGCGAAGCGGGTGACGCCGACGATGTGCCCGGCGGCCGCGACGGCGTTCAGGGCGTCGCTGTCCTCCACCCACAGCTCGTAGTTCCGGCCCTCGACCCCGGCGCGGGCCGTGACCTCCCGCCAGACCGGTTCGAGGGTGGCGCGTTCCTGCGGAGTGGGGTGGCGCAGCCGGAACACATGGCGCGCGAGGGCGCTCTCGGTGGGCCGGTGGAACACGAGCGCGCCGCTGGCGATCCAGGCGAGCACGACGACGATGCCGAAGCCCCCGAAGAACGCGGAGATCAGGCCGACGACGAAGAGGCTGCACAGGAAGTTGGGCACGTGCAGCAGCAGGTTCCCCCAGGCCGTGGCGTCCGTCTGGCGCTGCTTGTCGGTGAGGAAGACGCGGCCCCGGTCGGTGTCGATGTGGTGCGGGTGCTGCGGCGGGACCGGCGGGACCGGCGGGACCGGCGGCGCGACCGGGGCCATACCCGGCGGCGCCGCCGGGTACTGCGGAGCGGCTCCCGGGTACTGCGGCGGCACGGGCGCCGCCGCCTGCGGGGGGCCGGGGTACTGGGGTGCGGGGTGCGGGTACGGGGGAGCGGCGGCTGCCTGCGGGTACGGCGGGGGCGTAGGCGAGGCCGTCGGGTAGGCCGGCGGCGCCGGGGGCGGCTCGGGGTGGGGACGGGCGGACGGCTCGGGGTGGTCCGGTGGTGAGGTCATGGCGGTCGTTCGTTCCTTCAGGTGCGTGGGGACGGCTGCCGAGCGGCGGATCAGCCGATCAGCAGGGAGGCCGGCAGCAGGACCGTGCCGGCGCAGAAGGCGATGAGCCCGGTGCGGATCCACTGGTGCTTGCGCGCGGCGATCCGGCTGTTCTCGGTGAGCGCGCGGGTCAGTCCGGCCGTGGGACGCCGCTCGGTGTCGGCGAGGGCGGCGTCCAGGCGGCCCTGCCGGACGGCCTGTTGGATGTCGCCGAAGTACGACAGCGGCTCCCCGGGCGTCCAGGCGCCCAGCCGGTAGCGGGGCAGTACGGCGAGCAGCAGGGCGAGCAGCGAGACCAGCAGTGACAGGGCCCCGGCCCACCACACGACGGTGCCGGCCACGGAGAGCGCGGACGGGCTCCACTTCCGTCCCGCGAGCAGCGCGCTGAACACCCCGGCGGTCATCCCGAGCGCGGCGACGAGGACGGAGGCCTTGTTGTCGGCGTGGGCGATCTCGCCGCGCGTCTCGGCGAGCAGCCGTGCGCAGAGCCGGGCGGCGGTGGCGCTGTCCGGGTCCCCCGGCGCGGCGGGGTCCGCGGTCGTCACGTACCGCTCGCTTCGCTGTCGTCGGCTGCGGCCGGGGGCTTGGTGTCCTCCGGTTGCGCCGCCGCACCCGTACCCGCACCCGCACCCGTACCCGGATCCGGCACCGTCGGCGTCGTGCCGTACCCGGGAGGCGGCTGCCAGGCAGGTGCCTGCGGGGCGTAGGCGGGCGGGGGCGGCGGGGCCGGGAAGCCGGGGGCGGCGTACGGGCCGGGCATCCCCGGCGGGCTGTAGGGCGCGGCCGATGGTACTGGTGGTGCCGGCGGGGCGGCCGGGGCGATGGGCGGCGGAGGGCTCGCGGGCTGCGCCGGCATCGCATCCGCCGGCATCGCATCCGCCGGTACCGCTTGCGGCGGGCCCGGCGGCAGCAGGGGCGGGTTCTGCGGTACGCCGGGCAGGCGCTGGTTGAGGATGTCGCTGACCGTGCGCAGGGCCAGCTGCTTGGGGCCCTCCAGCTCGTAGTTCTCGGCCGTGTCGCCGCTCAGCAGCTGCTTCACCAGGTCCATCTGGGCCTGGATCATGCGCAGTTGGTCCTCGCGCATGCTGCTCATCACCAGCTGGGAGTCCTCGGGGTGCTGGGCGAGATGGAGGGCCCAGGAGTGCACGCCGCCCTGCTGGAGGTGGTACTGGTAGAACTCGATCTTCTGGGCCTCGATCTGCTGCAACTCCACCTGCTGGCGCCCCTGTTGGAGGGCGAGCTCATGGTGCTGCCCGCTCGCGAGCATGGCCTGCTCGTGCTGCCAGCGCTGCTGCTGGAGCAGCAGTTCCTGCTGCTGTGTGCCGTACGTGACGGCCCGCTCGATCTGGAGCGCGTCCTGCTGGCGCAGTCGGCGGTCCATGTCCACGTCGACCTGCATGCCCCGCTGGGCCGCGAAGGACTGCTCGGTGGCGGAGTGGTCGATGGCCCGCAGCCGTTGCTGGTGCTCGATGTCGGCCTGGTCGCGCCGCACCCGGAGGGTCCAGGTGACCTGGAGTCCCGCGGTCGCCCCGAGCGGCCCCAGCACGGTCACCGCCTGGAGCAGTTCCTGCTCGGCCGAGGCGCTCCGCGCGACCGGGAAGCGCCGGGTGACCGGCCGGGCCGCCTGCTGGAGCTCGCCGAGCACCAGCGCGGGCACGTCCCGGTGCCCGCTCGCCACGAACCGGGCCGGGTCCAGCACCTGCCAGGACAGGTCGATCTCGGCGGTGAACTCGAAGGCGTCGTTGTCGCTCGGCAGCGTCAGGGTGGAGGTGTACGGGTGGACGCCCATGTCCACCTCGTAGACGGCGGAGTAGCGCCTGGCCGTGATCTCGGCGCGCGTGGGCCGCTGGGGCGGCAGATAGGCCTCGTAGGAGCCCTTCGGCGTGGAGAAGACGAGCGCGTGGTCGATGCGGACCAGGGATCGGAAGTTGAACTCGAAGCGCGACAGCTGCCGCACGGTGAGCACCGGGTCGACCAGCTGGGTGTGCCGGTCGGCGGGCTGCTGCCACTCGGGTTGCCGGAAGGAGGGCATGGTGTGTCTTCCCGGGTCGGTCTCGGATGGGTCGGTCTGCGGGACGGGTGGGTCAGTGGGCGGACAGCACGGTCAGCAGGCGGGCCGCGACCTCGGGCGGGGGAGTGCCGTCCTCGCCCGGCATGGTGCGCAGCAGGTGGCTCAGCCGCTCGTACTCGGTGGTGGTGGTGACGAGCCTCGGCAGCAGCGCGGCCAGGGCCCACTCGACGGGCGTCGACCGGTCGGCGGTCAGCACCCAGTTGCTCAGCACCTTCAGTGCCTGCCGCGTGGTGCCCAGATCGGCCAGCGCGGCCCGCCAGAGGAACGGCACGCCCTGCGCGGCGGTCATACGGTCGCCGGTCACGGGGGCGGCGGTGGGGTGGCCGGTGGCCGCGCGGGTGAACCAGTCGAGGACGAGCGGAGTGCCGTACCGTTCGTCGCCCTCGGTGTGCGCGCACGCCCCGATGAAGCCGGCCAGCGTCAGGTCGTGTACGGCACGGTCGTCGTCGAGGTGGGCGCACAGCTCGCCGAGGACGCTGTCGCTCGCGGCCGACAGCAGCAACAGCGCGACGGACTCGGCCAGTTCCTCGCCCAGTTCGCCGTCGATGTCGTCGGGCTGGTCCTCGTACAGCCGCCGTACGGCGCGGCGCAGGGCGGCCATGGCCTGCGCCGGGCGCTCCGCCCCGATCAGCCCGTACGCCCGTACGGCCACCCAGCGCAGCGACGCGGGGCCGTCCTCGCACCAGGTGTCGAGGATGCGCGGGATGTTGGGCGTGCCGACCAGGTGGGCCAGGGCGAGCGCGTTGACCGCCACGAGCCGGTGCCGGTACCGCTTGGAGGTGCCCCACGGCTCGATGACCAGCGCCATCGCGGACGGCAGATCGGTGCGGGCCAGGACCGCCACCGTGGAGGCGGCCCGGGTGCGCACCAACGGGCGCCCGTCGTCGGCCAGTTGGCGCAGCCAGCGGATCAGCGCGGGCCGGGCGGAGGGGTGGCCCGTCCACACCTCGCGCAGCAGCACCAGCGAGGCGCGGTCGTCGCGGAACACGGCCTTCTGCTGGTCGACCGGGCCCCACTCGGTCTGCTCGGGCTCCCACTTCATCTCCGCGCGGGCCAGGTGCAGCCGCTTGCCGACGTGCGTGCCGAAGACGGGGACCTCGGGGACCCGGGCGCGGTTCTCGGTCTCCTGGAGGTGGCGGTAGAGCAGGTCGCTCAGCTCGGCGGTGAGCGCGTACGGCCCGCCGTCGAAGGCGGCGAGGGCGACGAGGAAGGCCTTGTCGCGCAGGTGCAGTTCGGACTCCGGGGCCTCGAACCACTCCTGGACCTGGCTCTCCAGGGACGCCAGCGAGAACCGTGCCACGTCGGCCGCGTCGGCCTCGCCGGACGCGTACCGGACGAGCAGCCCGGCGAACTCGGCCGTCTCGCGCGGCTGGTGGCTGCGCCGCAGGAAGTCGGCGACCTCCGGCAGGGCGAGCAGCCGGCCGGCCGTCTCCTCGTCGGTGCGGGCACGCAGCCGGGCGGCGAGCACCTCGGCGGCGGCCGGCGCCCGCCATTCCTCGGCGGTCACGTCGTCCAGCGCGGCGCCGGGGTCGAGGGTGACGACGAGGTAGGCGTCCCGCTCGGCGAGGCGCTCGCGGACGGCGAGCAGGTGGGTCCAGCGCAGCGGCTGGTCGCGGCGCGGGGTGAGGTCGCACAGCACATGGCCGCGGGCCTTGTCCCGGCCCGGCGCGTCCGGTGCGGCCTGCTCGTCACCGAACCGGTCGGCGAGGCCGCCGGCGGTGGTGTCGCGGGCCAGGGTGCGCACGGGGTGGGCGCCGAGGCGGCGCAGCAGCATCAGCGCGGCGGTGCGCCGGCCGGTGAAGCGGCCCCCGGACAGCACCAGGACCCGGTCCTCGCGCAGCCGCCGCAGCAGGCGGTCCATCAGCTGCTCGTCGGCCGCGAAGCCGCGCTCCAGCTCCGCCAGCGTGGCCTCGGGCACCTCGCCGGAGGCCGGGGTCGCGGTGCCCGGTCCGCCGAACCGGTAGACCTCCGTCTTGCCGCCGAGGAACACGTCGCCGCTGAAGTGGCCGCCGCTGATGCCGCCGTGCTGGTCGCCGCCGAGCAGGCCGCCGCTGAAGCGGGCCCGGGCGCCGACGTTCATGGAGCGCGGGCTGTGGTCGACCAGGTCGCGCCGGGCCGACCAGGCGTCCTGCGGCTGGTCCCGTTCCTCGGCCGCGTCCGGGTCCGCGGCGGCGTCGGCCGGCCGGGGCTCGTCCGCGGCCGGCGGCTCGGGTGCCGGTGGGCCTGCGGCCGGGCGGGGCGGTTCCTGTGGCTCGGGCGTGCTCATGCGTCCGTACCCCGTCCGCGGCCGTCACGGCCGTCTCTCCTGCCGCGGTCGCCACGGCCCTCACCACGGTGTTCGCCGAAGGAGACGTCGCCGCTGAAGTGGCCGCCGCTGATGCCGCCGTACTGGTTGCCGCCGAGCACGCCGCCGCTGAAGGTGCCGCCCTGGACGGTGATGGACGTCCCGGTGGTGTGCGCGCCCGGCGCCGGGGCCTGCCCCGGTCCGTCCGGCGCGGCGGGCGGCCGCGGTGCCGGGCGGTCCCCCGATCCGCCCGGCACCTCCCCCGTGTCACCGTGGTCCTGATCCCGGTCGGCACGGCCGTCCCGGCCGACCGGCAGCGGCCCGTGCAGCCAGGCCTTCAGCGAGCCGTTCTTGCTGTCCACCGTCACCGGGCGGAAGTCGCCGGCGGGGATACCCGGGTGGTCGTGGCGCACCACCCCGGCGTACAGGGCGTCCGAGACGCACAGCGCGAAGTCGTCGGGCCGCTCGCGCAGGGCCCGGCGCAGCAGGGCGGCGTCCAGCAGCCGGCAGGCGTGGTTCAGATCGGAGCCGACCCAGCCGTCGTGCTCGTCCACGGCGACGTAGCCGGTGGCGAGGACGCCGCGCAGCCGCATCTGCGCGGAGCGGGACGCCATGCGGTTGACGGCCCGCAGCTCGGCCGGGACCTCGCTGAGCAGGACCCGCAGCAGCGCGGTGACCGACGTGTTCGCGTCGATCAGCTCCATCACCGCGTCCCCGCGGTCGGCGCGCAGGCGCCGGGTCTCGTCGATGCCCGCGCGTTCCAGCGCGCGGTCGGTGAGGTCGTACAGCATGCGCCGCAGATAGGCCTGCTCCACATCGTCTCGGTCGCTGAACCGCTCGATGTCCAGCAGCAGGATCGTCCGGCTCACGGGGTCGGTCATGGTCGCCTCTCGGAGGTTCCGCCGTGCAGAGCAGCAGAGTGACCGCGCGCCGGTGCCGACCGTGAGGGCGGATGACGCAGTCGAAGTGTGACCGTGTGCACAGAGTGAATCCGGGGGCCGGTGTCATCCCTCGGGCGACCGCGGCGGCGAGGGAATCGCCGGTGCTCCCTCCGTCACGGTCGCCGCCGCTATCTGCCGGAGCACGTCGGGGCGGCGGATCAGCAGGGTGCGGCGGCCCGTGGTGACCGCCTGCTTGTCGCGGAGCTCCTTCAGCAGGCGCTGGACCATCTCGCGCGAGGCGCCCACCGAGCCCGCCAGCTCCTGTTTGCTCAGCGGGACGGAGAGCTCGATGCCCTCCTCGGTGCGGCGGCCGTGGGTGCGGGCCAGCTCCAGCAGGAGGACGGCGAGGCGCTCGCGCACGTTCAGGGAGGCGAACTCCAGGCGGCGGCGGTCGGCGGCGCGGGTGCGGTCGGCGGTCAGGCCCAGCAGTGCGAAGGACGTGGCGGGGGAGTGCTGGAGGAAGCCGCGGAACCGCTCGTGCTCCACGGCCAGCGAGCGCACCGGCTCCAGCGCGGTCACCGTCGCCGACCGCGGCCGTCCGGTGATCGCCGACGACTCGCCGACGATGTCACCGGGGCCGCGCAGCGCGAGCAGCGCCTCGTAGCCGTTGGTGGCCGCCGCGGTCACCTTCGTCCAGCCCTGCACGAGGAAGAGCACGTACGAGGACGGCTCGCTCTGCCGGATCAGCACCGTGCGGGCGGGGAACGTCAGCTCCCGGCCGAGGGCGAGCAGTGCCGCCCGGTCCTCCGTCTCCAGCCGGGCCAGGAAGGGCACCCGGTCGTCCAGGCCGCCGTCGTCCCGTACCGAGGTGGTGGTCCACGCGCTCGTCATGCCGGTCCCCCGAATTGTTCACCCGCAGCGGACGGATCAACGTACTGAAAGCGCATCGGCCGTACCCCCGGCAAGACCGTAAATCGGCCATAAATGTCCGAAGGTCGCCGGTGGCCGCTCCGACCAGGGACGATGCGGTGCCGGGACGGCCCTCCGGCGGCTGCCGGACAAGTGGGACGAAACCTCGCTTACGAGGTGAGAAGTCCGGCGTGTCGGGGCCCGCTCCATTTGTTTTGACCGAAGTCCGTGAGGTAGGTACGCTCAGACCTTGTGCCTGGGGTGTGCCCTGGCTCTCGTGCGTGCCTTCAACCGCACAGCGAGCCGCACATGGCCACCGTACTCTGCGCCCTTTTGCCCTTGCGGCAAGGTCTGCGGGATTCGACACACCCGACCGCGTGGGTCGGCGACGTACCAGGTTAGCTTCACCATTCGGCACACAGAAACCGGAGAAGTAGTGCCTACGATCCAGCAGCTGGTCCGCAAGGGCCGGCAGGACAAGGTCGAGAAGAACAAGACGCCCGCACTTGAGGGTTCCCCTCAGCGTCGTGGCGTCTGCACGCGTGTGTTCACGACCACCCCGAAGAAGCCGAACTCGGCCCTGCGTAAGGTCGCGCGTGTGCGTCTGACCAGCGGGATCGAGGTCACCGCTTACATTCCGGGTGAGGGACACAACCTGCAGGAGCACTCCATCGTGCTCGTGCGCGGCGGCCGTGTGAAGGACCTGCCGGGTGTTCGCTACAAGATCATCCGTGGCTCCCTCGACACCCAGGGTGTCAAGAACCGCAAGCAGGCCCGTTCCCGCTACGGCGCCAAGAAGGAGAAGTAAGAATGCCTCGTAAGGGCCCCGCCCCGAAGCGCCCGGTCATCATCGACCCGGTCTACGGTTCTCCTCTGGTCACGTCGCTCATCAACAAGGTGCTGCTGAACGGCAAGCGCTCCACCGCCGAGCGCATCGTCTACGGCGCCATGGAGGGTCTGCGTGAGAAGACGGGCAACGACCCGATCATCACGCTGAAGCGCGCGCTGGAGAACATCAAGCCGACCCTTGAGGTCAAGTCCCGCCGTGTCGGTGGTGCGACGTACCAGGTTCCGATCGAGGTCAAGCCCGGTCGCGCCAACACGCTCGCGCTGCGCTGGCTGGTCGGTTACTCCCGCGCCCGTCGCGAGAAGACCATGACCGAGCGTCTGCTCAACGAGCTTCTCGACGCTTCGAACGGCCTCGGTGCGGCCGTCAAGAAGCGCGAGGACACGCACAAGATGGCCGAGTCCAACAAGGCCTTCGCGCACTACCGCTGGTAGTCGCTACCCACATCGAGACCGAGAGAAGACTGAAGCCTTATGGCTACCACTTCACTTGACCTGGCCAAGGTCCGCAACATCGGGATCATGGCCCACATCGACGCGGGCAAGACGACCACCACCGAGCGGATCCTGTTCTACACCGGTGTGTCGTACAAGATCGGTGAGGTCCACGACGGCGCTGCCACCATGGACTGGATGGAGCAGGAGCAGGAGCGTGGCATCACGATCACCTCTGCTGCCACCACCTGCCACTGGCCGCTGGAAGACGTCGACCACACCATCAACATCATCGACACCCCGGGTCACGTCGACTTCACCGTCGAGGTGGAGCGCTCCCTGCGTGTGCTCGACGGTGCCGTGACGGTGTTCGACGGCGTCGCCGGCGTCGAGCCCCAGTCCGAGACGGTGTGGCGCCAGGCGGACCGCTACGGCGTTCCGCGTATCTGCTTCGTCAACAAGCTCGACCGCACGGGCGCGGAGTTCCACCGCTGTGTCGACATGATCGTCGACCGCCTGGGCGCGCAGCCGATCGTCATGCAGCTCCCGATCGGTGCCGAGGCCGACTTCCAGGGTGTCGTGGACCTCGTCCGCATGAAGGCCCTGGTCTGGTCCGCCGAGGCCACCAAGGGCGAGATGTACGACGTCGTCGACATCCCGGCCACGCACACCGAGGCCGCCGAGGAGTGGCGCGGCAAGCTGGTCGAGGCCGTCGCCGAGAACGACGAAGAGATCATGGAGCTGTACCTGGAGGGCGAGGAGCCTTCCGAGGAGCAGCTGTACGCCGCGATCCGTCGTATCACCATCGCGTCCGGCAAGTCCGACGGCAAGACGATCACCCCGGTGTTCTGCGGCACCGCGTTCAAGAACAAGGGCGTTCAGCCCCTGCTCGACGCGGTCGTGCGCTACCTGCCGTCCCCGGTCGACATCGAGGCCATCGAGGGCCACGACGTCAAGGACCCCGAGGTCGTCGTCAAGCGCAAGCCGTCCGACGACGAGCCGCTGTCGGCGCTGGCGTTCAAGATCATGAGCGACCCGCACCTCGGCAAGCTCACCTTCGTCCGGGTGTACTCGGGCCGCCTGGAGTCCGGCTCTTCGGTGCTGAACTCCGTCAAGGGCAAGAAGGAGCGCATCGGCAAGATCTACCGCATGCACGCCAACAAGCGTGAGGAGATCGAGTCGGTGGGCGCCGGTGACATCGTCGCCGTCATGGGCCTGAAGCAGACCACCACCGGTGAGACGCTGTCCGACGACAAGAACCCGGTCATCCTGGAGTCCATGGACTTCCCGGCGCCGGTCATCCAGGTCGCCATCGAGCCCAAGTCGAAGGGCGACCAGGAGAAGCTGGGCGTCGCGATCCAGCGCCTGGCCGAGGAGGACCCGTCCTTCCAGGTCCACTCGGACGAGGAGACCGGCCAGACCATCATCGGTGGCATGGGCGAGCTGCACCTTGAGGTGCTGGTCGACCGTATGCGCCGTGAGTTCAAGGTCGAGGCCAACGTCGGCAAGCCGCAGGTGGCCTACCGCGAGACGATCCGCAAGGCCGTCGAGCGCGTCGACTTCACCCACAAGAAGCAGACCGGTGGTACCGGTCAGTTCGCGAAGGTGCAGATCGGCATCGAGCCGCTTGAGGGTGGCGACACCTCGTACGAGTTCGTGAACAAGGTGACCGGTGGCCGTATCCCGAAGGAGTACATCCCTTCGGTGGACGCCGGTGCGCAGGAGGCCATGCAGTTCGGCATCCTCGCCGGTTACGAGATGACCGGTGTCCGCGTGATCCTGCACGACGGTGCCTACCACGAGGTCGACTCCTCCGAGCTCGCCTTCAAGATCGCCGGTTCGCAGGCCTTCAAGGAGGCCGCGCGCAAGGCGTCCCCCGTGCTCCTTGAGCCGATGATGGCCGTCGAGGTCACCACGCCCGAGGACTACATGGGTGAGGTCATCGGCGACATCAACTCCCGCCGTGGCCAGATCCAGGCCATGGAGGAGCGTGCCGGCGCTCGCGTCGTGAAGGGCCTCGTGCCCCTGTCGGAGATGTTCGGCTACGTCGGCGACCTCCGCAGCAAGACGTCGGGTCGCGCAAGCTACTCGATGCAGTTCGACTCCTACGCCGAGGTTCCGCGGAACGTCGCCGAGGAGATCATCGCGAAGGCCAAGGGCGAGTAACGCTCCGCGTTCACACGCTTTAGGCTTGACTCCGGAGCCGCCAGGGGCATTCACCCGCATTCGTGGGGGAATGCCCCCGGCCCCGGGCTTTCCAGCAAAGATCACCTGGCGCCGATGAAGCAAGGCGTTCAGAACCACTCCACAGGAGGACCCCGTGGCGAAGGCGAAGTTCGAGCGGACTAAGCCCCACGTCAACATCGGCACCATCGGTCACATCGACCACGGTAAGACGACCCTCACGGCCGCCATTACCAAGGTGCTGCACGACAAGTACCCGGACCTGAACGAGGCCTCGGCCTTCGACCAGATCGACAAGGCTCCTGAGGAGCGCCAGCGCGGTATCACCATCTCCATCGCGCACGTCGAGTACCAGACCGAGGCGCGTCACTACGCCCACGTCGACTGCCCGGGTCACGCGGACTACATCAAGAACATGATCACCGGTGCCGCGCAGATGGACGGCGCCATCCTCGTGGTCGCCGCCACCGACGGCCCGATGCCGCAGACCAAGGAGCACGTGCTCCTGGCCCGCCAGGTCGGCGTTCCGTACATCGTCGTCGCCCTGAACAAGGCCGACATGGTGGACGACGAGGAGATCCTGGAGCTCGTCGAGCTTGAGGTGCGCGAGCTCCTCTCCGAGTACGAGTTCCCGGGCGACGACGTCCCGGTCGTCAAGGTCTCGGCGCTCAAGGCGCTTGAGGGCGACGCGACGTGGGGCCAGTCCGTCCTGGACCTCATGGACGCCGTCGACGCCGCCATCCCGGAGCCGGAGCGCGACGTCGACAAGCCGTTCCTCATGCCCATCGAGGACGTCTTCACGATCACCGGTCGCGGTACGGTCGTCACCGGCCGTATCGAGCGTGGTGTCCTGAAGGTCAACGAGACCGTCGACATCATCGGCATCAAGACCGAGAAGACCACCACCACGGTCACCGGTATCGAGATGTTCCGCAAGCTGCTCGACGAGGGCCAGGCCGGTGAGAACGTCGGTCTGCTGCTCCGCGGCATCAAGCGCGAGGACGTCGAGCGCGGCCAGGTCATCATCAAGCCGGGCTCGGTCACCCCGCACACCGAGTTCGAGGCGCAGGCCTACATCCTGTCCAAGGACGAGGGTGGCCGCCACACGCCGTTCTTCAACAACTACCGCCCGCAGTTCTACTTCCGTACGACGGACGTGACCGGCGTCGTGACCCTCCCCGAGGGCACCGAGATGGTCATGCCGGGTGACAACACCGAGATGTCGGTGCAGCTCATCCAGCCCATCGCCATGGAAGAGGGCCTGAAGTTCGCCATCCGTGAGGGTGGCCGCACGGTGGGCGCCGGCCAGGTCACCAAGATCAACAAGTAAGTTCCGCTTGCTTGAAGGTCACCTGACCTGAGGTCTTCCGACCTGAGGGGAGGCCCGTACGACTTCGGTCGTGCGGGCCTTTTCTGCTGTCCGGGCGCAGGCCGACGGGCGATCTCGGGAGTGCTCATGGTGTCCTCAAGGGTCACCCGTAGAGCGGCAGACCCTCGGTCGAGATCGTCCAGTCGGCGATCGTGACGTCCTCGCCGTAGACGAAGTCCTTGCGGGTGGCATAGCGGGGGCCGTCCGGGGTGGGGTGGATGTCGGTGAAGACGGCGCCGGTGCCGGTGCGGGGGTCGAAGATCGCGTAGACGGGGATGCCCATCAGGGGGTAGTCGCGGACCTTGCCCACCCAGTCGTTGTCAGGGTTGGAGCGGGAGACGATCTCGATGGCGGCGATGAGGGTGCGGGGATCGAAGGAATCAGGAACTTCCATGTCCGCCCAGGTAATCACCATGACGTCAGGGCGGCGCATGATTCGCTCGGGCTCGCACTCCACGTCGGGCTTCCCGGTATGGGCCACGATCGCTTCCGGCATCACCTTCTCCAGGAGCTTGCGGAGCCGCACCACCGTCAGCTCGTGCCGCCCGTTGGGCGACATCATGTCGTGGACGACCCCTTCCCGGGTGACCTCAAACTTGCCTGGGAGCGCGTCATCCGTGGATTGAACGAAGTCACGCATGGCCCGGTACCGAGGGGCACGGAGCATCGTCGCTTTCATGCTGGGCGGCCTCCGGGAGATCGGTTCGGCAGTCGCGGCAGTGGCCGGGGTGGGGTGCGCGGAAGGCCCGGTCGCAGACGTCGCAGGTCTGCAGGGGGTGCCGTACGGGCGGTGGGGCGGCCGGTGCGAACGGGGGCGGGGGTGGCAGTTGGCTGGTGAGGCGGTGGGCCAGCAGGGCGGCGGGGCGGCGTAGTGCCTCCGGTGGCAGGTCGGTGGTCAGGGCCTGGCGTACGGCGGTGGGGCCGACGTCGCGTTCCAGCCAGGCCGCGACGCCCGGGGCCAGGTGCGTGGTGTCGTGCTCGGAGAGGAGCAGGCGCGGATCGTGGCGACGCAGGCCTGCGAGCAGGTCCGTGGCCTGCTGGAGGAGCGTGGGGGAGGGGCAGGCCGACCGGGGCACCGGGGGCAGCGCCCGGCGGCGTTCCTGCTTCTTGTGTTTCGTACCGGGTGCGACGCCCCTGGGCTGGTGGGCGTCCTTCCGGGACCCGGGCTGGTTGCAGGAGACCGTGCGGGTGACGATACGGCCGCCGGGCACGCGGGTGCGTTCGCGGCGCAGATAGCCGTGAGTCTCCAGCTCACGCAGGGCTGCGGCGACGCGGGTCGCGCCCTCGGGGAACCGGGCGGCGAGGGTCTTGATGTCGACCTGGGCGCCCGGCGGCAGCGACTGGATGTGCACGCCGAGCCCGATGGCGAGCCCCGACAGTTCTGGGTGCTGGGCGAGGTGGTTGCCGATCACCGTGAAGCGGGAGGTGTGGCGGGTGTGCTCGTGGATGAGCCCCCCGACGCCGGAACGAGGGCCCCGGTTCGGGTGCTTGTTGCCTGCAACGCGGGACTGGGCGTGCGGGGGCGCGCTAAGGTGCTGGGTGTCCATCGGGAAGTCCTTACCTTCCTCGGTGGTCAGGCCCTCGCAACGGGATTGCCGTCCCGGCGAGGGCCGTCGCATGTCTGCGGCTGTGTTGCGCCGAGCGTAAGGCAGGCAATAGGCCCCGAATCCAGCTGAGTTGGCGATGTTCACCCTCGCGGGTGAGTTTGCGCCGTGGGCGGGAGGGGTGGGGCTTGGTCGGGTTCTTTCACCCTCGTACGTCCTTGGGAAAGACCGCCCGTCACGCCGGAGCACGGGCGCCCGTGCTCCGGTGCCGGAATGGAGATCTCGGCCCAGACGGTCTTGCGCGGGGTGGGGCCCTCGGCCACTCCCCAGCGGTCGGCGAGTGCGTCGACGAGGTGCAGTCCGCGCCCGGATTCCGCGTCGGCCGTGAGGGGCTGGGCGCCGGGCAGGCGGTCACCGCGCGTGTCGGTCACCTCGATGCGGAGTGTGTCGCCGACGACGTAGAGCGTGAGCCGGAAGTCCCGTCCGGGTACCTTGCCGTGGGTCACGGCGTTGGCGGCCAGCTCGGCCACGATGTGCTCCGCGGCGTCCAACGGGAGCTGCCAGTCGCGGAGTTGCTGTACGGCGAGGAGTCTGGCGAGGTGGGCGCCGCGCGGGGTGGGGGACAGCAGCACCGTGAAGTCGGGGATGACGGATTCTTGGGTCACGTCACTCAGAGTGGCCGGACTTGCTTCCATGGGTGAGTGTCAACGCCCTTACGTACGGTGACTGTCCCCGCTTTGTCTCGGCTGTCTCGGCTGTCTCAGGCGTTGTACGGGTACAGGGTGCGCGTCGGAGGAGGAGTCATGAACGACGGTGTGGACGAGGCCGGTTGGGACGTCGAGCCGGGGGACGAGATCGAGCCGGTGGTGCAGGCGGTGGGGCGCCTGCTCAAGGTGTGCCGGGAGGCGGCCGGGGTGAGCGTGCCGGATCTGGCGGCCGCCCTCGGGTACGGCGAGGACATGATCCGCAAGATCGAGCGCGGGGCACGGATTCCTCGGCCGGAGGCCCTGGACAGAGCGGACCAGATCCTGAAGGCGCAGGGGCATCTGAGGGCGTTCATGGAGGACATGCGGAAGGCGCGGTATCCGAAGAAGGTGCGGGAGCTGGCCGAGCTGGAGGGGAGGTCGGTGGAGATGCTGCTGTACAGCAATCACAACATCCATGGGTTGTTGCAGACGCCGGAATACGCGCGAGCGATGTACGAGATGAGACAGCCCGCACTCGCCGAGGACGTCGTTGAGCGGGAAACCGCCGCGCGTATGGCTCGTAAGGCCGTCTTCGAGCGACGAGATCCGGCTCCGACGCTCAGTTTCGTCCAGGAACAGGTGACGCTCGAACGTCCCTACGGTGGGAAGATGGTGCTGCTTCGACAACTCGAACACCTCTTGGAGGTGGCCCAGTTGAGGAACGTAACGCTCCAGGTCATGCCAACCGACCGGGAGGAGCATGCCGGTGCGGCAGGCCTGGTCGAGGTACTGAAATTCGCTGACGGCACCGCGATCGGACGTTCCGACGGCGCATTCAACGGCCGCCCGGTCTCAAGCCCCAAGGACCTCCAGATCCTTGAACTGCGCTATGGAATGATCCGGGCGCAAGCCCTCACACCGAGGGAGTCGCAGGCCTTCATCGAGCGAGCGCTGGGGAGACTATGAGCACCGCCGAACTCCACTGGTTCAAGAGCAGCTACAGCAGCACCAACGAACCCGGCGACTGCGTCGAAGTAGCCGAAGCCCCCACCACCATCCACATCCGCGACTCCAAGACCCCCACCGGCCCCCGCCTCACCCTCGCGCCGGAGGCCTGGTCGGAGTTCGTGCGCACGCTCTGACGGGATCCATACCGGTTGGATCACGGCTTTCACAAAATCTGACACACCCTCTGTGCAATACCCGTGTCGGCGAAGAACACTGCCCCCGCCAGTGATCTTGCACGACCGAAAGCGAACCCGTGACCGCCGTCCAGCCTCCCGAACAGCCCGAACACCCCGACGAGTCCTCCATACCCGACGAGCAGTGGGAGGCGTTCCTACGGGAAGCCGCGGAGGACGGTGGCAGGAATGCGCCGAAGGAGCCGTCCGCACGGGCGCGGATGGTGACCCGTCGGCTGCGGGAGCAGGACGAGGCGGTCCGGGAACAGGCGACCGAGGGCAACGGCCGGCGGCGCTGGCGGAAGCGGGCAGCGAAGCCGCAGCCGTCGCTGCCGCCGGGATGGCGCACCGGTCCGGCCTGGCGGGAGATGAACGGGCGGAGCCGCCGGCGCCGTACCGTGGGCTCGGTGATCGGTGTGGTGCTGGCAGCGGCGCTGGCCCTCGTGGCCGTACGGCCGTCGCTGCTGCTGGACCGGCTGCCCGGCCGCGACCACGGCTCCCGGACCTCGGCCTCGACGCTGCCCGCCGAGACGGCACCGCCGACCAGCGCCCCGGGCGCGGTCGACCAGGCCGGACCGCCCACCCGCAAGGACCCGTTCCTCGGTTCGCCCGCGCAGCGGTGGGCCGACGGGGCGGACGCCATCGAGGTGCCGAGCGCGAAGGCCGTGGGCTGGATGGGCCAGGCGGACATGGCTGTCGCCCTGCGCCGCGTCAGGGAGTTCCTGGTCGGCGCCAACCTGGACCCGGCGGTGCTGCGCGGCGGGCAGCCCACCTCGGTGCTGGCCCTGCTCGACCCGGAGCAGAAGCACCCCGATGAACTGTCCGACCTGCGGCGCTCGCTGCGCACCCCGGACCGCCGGTACGACCCCCTGCAACTGGTGACCCGGTTCGACCCGGCACAGGTGGTCCTCGCCGGTGACGTGGTCAAGGTGCGCGGTCGTACGACGTTCTCCGCGGGCGCTGCGGGCGAGGTGCGGGTGCACGCGGACTACACCTTCGTCTACCCGCTGGTACGGGCCGGCGGAAAGTCCGGCGGAGCCGACGCCGCCGTGGCACGGACGATCATCCGCCGCGACCTGACCTTCGACCTGCTCGACCCGCGCACATGGATCGCGACCGGGGGCAAGCTCACGGTCCGGTCGTCCGGCAGCGAGTTCTACAACACCGAGTGCGGCGTCCACGACGGCTACTTCCACCCCGTCTTCCCGGACACCGCCCCCACGGGCGCCCCGGCGACGGGCCCGGCCACGGACCCGTACGACCGCAGCAAGTCCGTGTCGGACGACCACAGCAAGGGGTGCGGGACGGTCACCCGTACCTGATCGACGTAGTCCTGGCCCTGCCCGCCACTCCCCGAAGCAAAGGAAATATCAAGGGCGCCGCTCAACTGTCCTGTGGAATCAGGCTGTTTGTTAGCTTGGCGCGGCACGCCAGAGCGGCGGACGGGGGTAGGCGGCATGACGGGAAGTGACGGCGAAGGCGCCGTGGGAATGCGGCTCAATCAGGTGGCGGACCCGGGTGGTGGGGGACCGGCAGGTGGCGGGCGGCCGAACCTCGCGTCCTCACCCGCCCAGAAGACGAACGCGGCGAACACCCTGCACAACGACATCGAGCCCGCCACCCGGACGGCGGGGGCCTGGGCGGACGACGAGACGGGCGCTGTGGTGAAGGCGTTCGACGCGAAGGACGGGCACGGCTGGCTCACCTCGGGTGCCGTCGGCACGATGCACACGACCTGGGGCGAGCAGGTCCAGCACCTCATGAACCAACTGTCGGGAGACGAGTCGGCCCTCCGGGCCAACAACACGTTTCTGACCGGCACGGACTTCGGAGTGGGTGACACGACGCGCAAGGTGTCGGTGTTCGACGGGTACTCACTGCCGCCGGGGCAGTGACAGACAGCCGAGCCCTTTCGCACGCCGTCAAAACCAACGGGGACCCATGCCGACGTATCACGAGATCCTGACGACCGACCTGTCCACACTCACCACGGCCGCCGACCGCTGGGACGGCATGGCCGGGGAACTCCACAAGCAGGAGACCGCGTACCAGCGGGACGTGCACGGGATCACTCTGAGCCCCCTGTTCGTGGGGGAGAGCCAGCAGGCGGCCAACGGGCGCTTCGGCATCAGGCTCACCGAGTACCAGAACGCCCAGACCGAGGCCAAGGCCGTCGCCGCGCTGCTGCGTGAAGCGAACACCCAGTTCGTGGCCCTGCGCAAGAAGCTGGAGTCGGCGCGGGACGAGGCGATCGCCGCCGGCATGAAGGTGTCGGACCAGGGCCTGGTCTCGTACGACACCGGGAAGCTCAGCCAGGGGGACAAGCAGGAGCTGGCGCACGACCCCGACTACCAGGACAGCGTCCGCAAGTCCGTCGCCTCCTGGCAGGGCCGCATCGACCAGTGCGTGCAGGACGTGAACGATGCCGACAAGGGCGTGGAGGTCGCCTTCACCGCCGTGGTGAAGGGCCCCGACCTGGGCTTCGGCCAGGTCCCCGACTTCAACGGCAAGGCGCAGGGGAGCATCGAGAAGTACGAGGCGGACGAGACCAAGGACATCGCCCAGCGCGTCAACTCCGGTACGGCCTCGCCGGCCGACTACCAGGAACTGCAGCGTGTCTTCCGGGACAGCGCCGGCGACAAGGTGCTCAGCCAGACCGTGCTGGACGACCTGGGTGCCAAGGGCACCCTGGACCTCTCCAACAGCCTCGACGGCCTCGCCTACCACAGCGACAAGCAGCACAGCGGGCAGTACCTGGACATCCAGAAGAGCCTCGCCATGACGCTGGCGACCGCGACGCAGGACCCGCACTCGGACTTCTACAAGAACTTCCGCGCCGACATGCAGAAGGCCGGCACCGAGCAGTTCAAGGTCGACGGCCTCAGCCCCATCCCGGACGAGAAGGTCCGCGGCTACCAGAGCCTCGTCACGCTGATGCAGCAGGGCCACGGCTACAACGGGCAGTTCCTGGCGGACACCGCCGACGACATCCGGCACGCGGAGGAGTCGTACGCGGCCAAGGGCAACCTGCAGTCCGTCTGGGCGCTGCGGGACAAGTTCAGCGGCAAGGACCGGGGCTGGTTCGCCAACGATCCCCTCGACGGCGTGCTCGGGATCATGTCCCAGGACCCGAAGACCTGCACGTCCTACCTGGACCCGGCGCACAGCGACAACCTGAACTACCTGATGAACGGGCGGGACTGGAACACCGTCGTCGACCACTTCGCGACCCCGCCCGGCGGCACCACGGTCGGCATGCCGGTCATGGCGGAGGACGGCGACAGCCGCACGGGCTTCGGCGCGGCCCTGGAGGCCGCGGCGACGGGGCATCCGCCGCTCACCTCGGGCCAGGATCCGTGGCCCGAGGCACACCATGACGAGGCCCAGACCCGCGTCATGGCCGACGTCCTCGACCAGCTCAAGCCGAGCTCCGGTACGAACGCGCCCGTTCCCGCGAATCTGCGGCAGCCGGTCGCCGACGCGCTTGGCGAGTACGCCTCGGACACGCACAACATCCTGGCCGGAGTGGACTCCCACTACATCACGAGCAGCACCGTCGACGGCTCGGTCAGCGACGGGCACGGCTACTTCACCGACGGGCACGGCGTCCACCTGTCCGTCGACCCGAAGACCCTCACCCAGGTCATGCGCGGGCTCTCCGACGACCCCTCCGCCTACGCGACGCTCCAGAAGGCCGAGGACCGGCACATCAACTACGAGATGGACCAGTTGCCGAAGGGCGCCCTCCACCAGGACATCAACGCGAAGTTCGAGAACTTCGGAGCGGTGCGCGGAACCTACAGCGTCATCCAGGAAGACATCATCAACGACGACCGCATGACCAAGTACGCGGCCGCCGACTGGAAGGCCAAGGTCGCCTACCACGTGATCGGCGGTGCGCTGACCCCCTTGTACTTCACGGCCGGCGCGGAGGGCCCCAGCATCGCCTACGGCGACGCCCTGCAGCGCGGCGTGGACACGGTGACCTGGGACATGGACAACCAGTGGAAGGCGCAAGCGGACAACGAGGCCAACGCCAAGGTCGCCGACACCTTCCTGTCCGCGAACAAGGATCTGCCGCTGATGGTCAACGGCTGGGCGGAGGGGCGGTCGGACATCGACATGAACGATCCCAAGGCCCAGACCCGGATCGCGGACCTGACCACGGCGGCGCTCGACGGCCAGACCCGCGGTATCACGAACGCGAGAAACTACCTGGTCGACACCACGAACTGACACGCACCGGGCCCCACAGGAAGCAGACGTACATGTCGTCACTCTCGGCACCGCGCACCCGCCGGTTCCGCCTGAAGCTCACCGTCACCGCGGTCTGTCTGGCCGTGGCCGGAGGGATCGGGGCCTGGCTGTGGACCGGCTCCGCCGACGACTCCGGCGCCTGCCAGAAGCAGCTCCTGGCGGACCAGAGGGTGCGGTCGGCTCTGGGAGCGGAGTACCGGAGCGATCTCAGCTGCCCGGCACTGGGCGCGGCCGTCAAGCACGCCGCCATGGGAGCGACGCGGGGCAAGCACACCCTCCGTCAGGCACGAGCCATGCAGAACCTCCTGACGGCCGTGGACGACACGGTCGCGGCCGGCGACCGGACGGTGGATCCCGCCTTCGCCGTTCCCTTCGCCCAGGCGCTGGCCGACTACGCGGATGACACGGACCAGATCCTCACCTCGGTGAACGTGGACTACATCCGCGCGGACACGTCGTCCACCTCCCCCTGGCAGGACCGGACCGGCGTCCACATGTCCGTGTCGGTGGACACCGTGCTCCATGTCGTACGGGCGGTGTCGGACAGCCCCGAGGCCTACGCCACGGTCCGTGACGCCGCCACCCGGCGGGCCGCCGCCGATCTCGCCGCCACCCCCGCCACGGCCGGGAAGGAGACGCTCACTCTGCGGGCGAAGCTCTGCGGGCGGGTCCTCGGCTCGCTGGACGGGGTGGCGGAAAAGGTGACGGGGACCATGGGACGGACCGGGGCGCGGAAGTGGGGCGGGGACGTCGCCGCCCGCCTGTCGGCACAGGCCTCCGCCCCGCCCGCCTACGGCCAGGACGCCGCCGGCCATCTGATCGACTCGTGGAAGCAGGAGCTGAAGGGTGCCGACGCCACGGACGCGCTCGCGCGGCTGGAGACCCAGAGCATGGACATGAGCCGTGTGTGGGGCAAGGCGCTCGGCGCCGACAGCGGGATCCAGGACGCTCTGGCGTACGGTTCCCGGGACAGTGCCCTCGCGGCCCGCGGCGATGCTCTCGACAAGCTCCGGTGACCGCGGCGGCCGAGGAGCCCGGCGCCCCGGTTTGACCTCCGTCACCTTCGGGGTATTCTCTCCGGCTCGATTGGCGGAGCCCCCGCCCCGTATGGCAGACTGTCCGAGTTGCTCGGTCGAGTGTTGATGCTGCGCGCCTCCCGCCGGGAGGACCGGAAGCGAGTCCCACAGTACTCGTCGCCCTAACTGCCTGCGGGCAGCGCTGGGGCGGACGTACGGGAATCTTCCGGGAAGTGCGGTGCGGTACCGACCAGGCACCCGGTGGGCCTGAGGCCCCCGGTCCGCGGTTCCGGAAGGGCCGTCGCATTCCCTGCAGGGATGTTCGAACAAGGGACATCCGTGTCAGCGAGAGCGCGACACGCCCGACCGCGTGGGTCGGAGGCGAGCAGGCAGCAGAAGGAATCCGCCGGGTTCCAGAGCGTAAGAAGAGACAGGACTACTGAGTAGCCATGGCGGGACAGAAGATCCGCATCCGGCTCAAGGCCTACGACCACGAGGTCATCGACTCCTCGGCGAAGAAGATCGTCGAGACGGTGACCCGCACTGGTGCGTCGGTCGCGGGCCCGGTGCCGCTGCCCACTGAGAAGAACGTGTACTGCGTCATCAAGTCGCCGCACAAGTACAAGGACTCGCGCGAGCACTTCGAGATGCGCACGCACAAGCGCCTGATCGACATTCTCGACCCGACCCCCAAGACCGTTGACTCTCTGATGCGACTCGACCTCCCGGCCGGTGTCGACATCGAGATCAAGCTCTGAGGCTGGTGGGCTGAGAATGGCTAAGCAGATCAAGGGCATCCTGGGCGAGAAGCTCGGCATGACGCAGGTGTGGGACGAGAACAACCGTGTTGTTCCGGTCACCGTCGTCAAGGCCGGCCCCAATGTCGTGACCCAGGTTCGTACGAACGACGTCGACGGCTACGAGTCGGTCCAGATCGCCTTCGGCGAGATCGACCCGCGCAAGGTGAACAAGCCCCTCAAGGGCCACTTCGCGAAGGCCGACGTCACCCCCCGTCGCCACCTTGTCGAGATCCGTACGGCGGACGCCTCCGAGTACACCCTCGGCCAGGAAGTCACCGCCGAGGTCTTCGAGGCCGGCGTGAAGGTCGACGTCACCGGCAAGAGCAAGGGCAAGGGCTTCGCCGGTGTCATGAAGCGTCACAACTTCAAGGGCCTCGGCGCCGGACACGGCACCCAGCGCAAGCACCGCTCTCCCGGTTCCATCGGTGGCTGTGCCACCCCGGGCCGCGTGTTCAAGGGCCTCCGCATGGCGGGTCGCATGGGCAACGAGCGGGTCACCACCCAGAACCTGACCGTCCACGCCGTTGACGCGGAGAAGGGTCTGCTGCTCATCAAGGGCGCGGTTCCCGGTCCGAACGGCGGCCTCGTCCTGGTCCGCACCGCGGCCAAGGGGGCCTGAGGTAACCGATGAGCACTGTTGACATCCTTTCGCCGGCGGGCGAGAAGGCCGGTTCCGTCGAGCTCCCCGCGGAGATCTTCGACGTGGAGAAGATCAGCATCCCGCTGATCCACCAGGTCGTCGTCGCGCAGCTGGCCGCGGCCCGTCAGGGCACGCACAAGACCAAGACCCGTGGCGAAGTCCGTGGTGGTGGCAAGAAGCCGTACCGCCAGAAGGGCACCGGCCGCGCCCGTCAGGGCTCGACCCGCGCGCCGCAGTTCGCCGGTGGTGGCGTCGTGCACGGTCCCGTGCCGCGTGACTACTCGCAGCGCACCCCGAAGAAGATGAAGGCCGCGGCCCTGCGCCACGCCCTCACCGACCGGGCGCGTCACAACCGCATCCACGTCGTCTCCGGCGTGGTCGAGGGCGAGAACCCCAGCACCAAGGCCGCCAGGTCGCTGTTCGGCAAGATCTCGGAGCGCAAGAACCTGCTCCTGGTCGTCGACCGCGCCGACGAGGCCGCGTGGCTGTCCGCCCGCAACCTGCCCCAGGTCCACATCCTGGAGCCGGGCCAGCTGAACACGTACGACGTTCTCGTCTCGGACGACGTGGTCTTCACCCAGGCCGCTTTCGAGTCCTTCGTCGCCGGCCCGAAGGCCAACGACACCGAAGGGACCGAGGTCTGATGGCTACCCGTCACCCGAGCATCGCCTCGAAGGCGGCCAAGGCCGCCAAGGCCGCGCGCCTCGCCAAGGCGAAGCGCCACGCCACCGAGGGCAAGAACACCGTCGAGACCCCGCTGAGCAAGTCGTACACGGACCCCCGTGACGTGCTGCTCAAGCCGGTCGTCTCGGAGAAGAGCTACGCGCTCCTGGACGAGAACAAGTACACGTTCGTCGTCGCCCCGGACGCCAACAAGACCCAGATCAAGCAGGCCGTCCAGGCGGTCTTCTCGGTCAAGGTCACCGGGGTCAACACCCTCAACCGCCAGGGCAAGCGCAAGCGCACCAAGACCGGTTTCGGTCAGCGCGCGGGCTCCAAGCGCGCGATCGTGACCCTCGCCGAGGGCGACCGTATCGACATCTTCGGCGGTCCGACCGCCTGAGGGCGGTCCGGATCGTCCGATATCGGACGAGGACTGAGAAATGGGAATCCGCAAGTACAAGCCGACTACGCCGGGCCGTCGTGGCGCCAGCGTCGCCGACTTCGTCGAGGTCACGCGGTCCACGCCGGAGAAGTCGCTGGTCCGCCCCCTGCACAGCAAGGGCGGCCGTAACAACGCCGGTCGTGTGACCGTTCGCCACCAGGGTGGCGGACACAAGCGCGCCTACCGAGTGATCGACTTCCGTCGTCACGACAAGGACGGCGTGCCGGCGAAGGTCGCGCACATCGAGTACGACCCCAACCGCACCGCGCGCATCGCGCTGCTGCACTACGCCGACGGCGAGAAGCGCTACATCCTCGCCCCGCGCAACCTGCAGCAGGGTGACCGCGTCGAGAACGGTCCCGGGGCCGACATCAAGCCGGGCAACAACCTGGCCCTCCGCAACATCCCGGTCGGTACCACGATCCACGCGATCGAGCTCCGTCCCGGTGGCGGTGCCAAGTTCGCCCGCTCCGCCGGTGCCTCCGTGCAGCTGCTCGCGAAGGAGGGCGCCTACGCCCACCTGCGCATGCCGTCCGGTGAGATCCGTCTGGTCGACGTCCGCTGCCGCGCCACCATCGGCGAGGTCGGCAACGCCGAGCAGTCCAACATCAACTGGGGTAAGGCCGGCCGTAAGCGGTGGCTGGGCGTTCGCCCGACCGTCCGTGGTGTCGTGATGAACCCGGTTGACCACCCGCACGGTGGTGGTGAGGGCCGGACCTCCGGTGGTCGCCACCCTGTGTCCCCGTGGGGCAAGAAGGAAGGCCGTACTCGTTCGCCCAAGAAGGCGTCGAACAAGTACATCGTCCGCCGCCGCAAGACGAACAAGAAGCGCTAAGGACGGGTTGAGATGCCTCGTAGCCTGAAGAAGGGGCCCTTCGTCGACGACCACCTGATCAAGAAGGTGGACGCCCAGAACGAAGCCGGCACCAAGAACGTCATCAAGACCTGGTCCCGTCGCTCCATGATCGTCCCGGCCATGCTGGGCCACACGCTCGCGGTGCACAACGGCAAGACCCACATCCCGGTGTTCGTCACCGAGTCGATGGTCGGCCACAAGCTCGGCGAGTTCTCGCCGACGCGCACCTTCCGGGGTCACGTCAAGGAAGACCGGAAGTCGAAGCGCCGCTAGTAGCGGATCGCATTCAGACACGTAAGTAACTGAAGGGACAACCATGGAAGCCAGGGCCCAGGCGCGGTACATCCGCGTCACGCCCATGAAGGCCCGCCGCGTGGTGGACCTCATCCGTGGCATGGACGCCACGGAGGCCCAGGCTGTTCTGCGATTCGCTCCGCAGGCAGCCTCCGTGCCGGTCGGCAAGGTGCTCGACAGCGCCATCGCCAACGCCGCGCACAACTACGACCACACCGACGCCGACAGCCTCTACATCTCCGAGGCGTACGTCGACGAGGGTCCGACCCTGAAGCGGTTCCGGCCGCGTGCCCAGGGCCGTGCCTACCGGATCCGCAAGCGGACCAGCCACATCACCGTGGTCGTCAGCAGCAAGGAAGGAACCCGGTAATGGGCCAGAAGGTAAACCCGCATGGGTTCCGGCTCGGTGTCACGACCGACTTCAAGTCGCGTTGGTACGCCGACAAGCTGTACAAGGACTACGTCAAGGAAGACGTCGCCATCCGTCGGATGATGACGTCCGGCATGGAGCGCGCCGGTATCTCGAAGGTTGAGATCGAGCGCACCCGTGACCGCGTGCGTGTGGACATCCACACCGCCCGTCCCGGCATCGTCATCGGCCGCCGTGGCGCCGAGGCCGACCGCATCCGCGGCGACCTCGAGAAGCTCACGGGCAAGCAGGTCCAGCTGAACATCCTCGAGGTCAAGAACCCCGAGACCGACGCTCAGCTGGTGGCCCAGGCCGTTGCCGAGCAGCTCTCCTCCCGCGTCTCCTTCCGCCGTGCCATGCGCAAGAGCATGCAGTCGGCGATGAAGGCCGGCGCCAAGGGCATCAAGATCCAGTGCGGTGGCCGCCTCGGCGGCGCCGAGATGTCCCGCTCGGAGTTCTACCGCGAGGGCCGCGTGCCCCTGCACACGCTCCGCGCGAACGTGGACTACGGCTTCTTCGAGGCCAAGACGACCTTCGGCCGTATCGGCGTGAAGGTCTGGATCTACAAGGGCGACGTCAAGAACATCGCCGAGGTCCGCGCCGAGAACGCTGCGGCCCGTGCGGGTAACCGCCCGGCCCGTGGTGGTGCCGACCGCCCGGCCCGTGGTGGCCGTGGTGGCGAGCGGCGCGGTCGCAAGCCGCAGCAGGCTGCCGGCGCCGAGGCCCCCAAGGCCGAGGCCCCCGCCGCTCCGGCTGAGAGCACCGGAACGGAGGCCTGACCGACATGCTGATCCCCCGTAGGGTCAAGCACCGCAAGCAGCACCACCCGAAGCGTCGCGGTGAGGCCAAGGGCGGTACGACGGTCGCGTTCGGCGAGTACGGCATCCAGGCCCTCACGCCGGCGTACGTGACCAACCGCCAGATCGAGGCGGCCCGTATCGCGATGACCCGCCACATCAAGCGTGGCGGCAAGGTCTGGATCAACATCTACCCGGACCGCCCGCTCACGAAGAAGCCGGCCGAGACCCGCATGGGTTCCGGTAAGGGTTCGCCGGAGTGGTGGATCGCGAACGTGCACCCGGGACGGGTCATGTTCGAGCTGTCCTACCCGAACGAGAAGATTGCGCGTGAGGCTCTCACTCGTGCGGCTCACAAGCTGCCGATGAAGTGCCGCATCGTCAAGCGCGAGGCAGGTGAAGCGTGATGTCGGTCGGTACCAAGGCGTCCGAGCTGCGCGAGCTGGGCAACGAGGAGCTTCTGGGCAAGCTCCGCGAGGCCAAGGAAGAGCTGTTCAACCTCCGCTTCCAGGCGGCGACCGGTCAGCTCGAGAACCACGGCCGTCTGAAGGCGGTCCGCAAGGACATCGCGCGGATCTACACCCTGATGCGCGAGCGTGAGCTGGGCATCGAAACGGTGGAGAACGCCTGATGAGCGAGAAGAACGTGACTGAGAACGCAGAGGCCCGCGGCTTCCGCAAGACCCGTGAGGGTCTCGTCGTCAGCGACAAGATGGACAAGACCGTCGTCGTCGCCGTCGAGGACCGCGTCAAGCACGCGCTGTACGGCAAGGTCATCCGCCGTACGAACAAGCTCAAGGCGCACGACGAGCAGAACGCCGCGGGTGTCGGCGACCGCGTCCTCCTCATGGAGACCCGGCCGCTGTCCGCGACGAAGCGCTGGCGCGTCGTCGAGATCCTCGAGAAGGCCAAGTAATTCTCCTGCGGGGCATCCCTCGCAGGACAGTTCCGCCAGGCTCCGGGAGCCGCTCCGCTGAGCGGCTCCCGGGGAACCGGCAGACAAACAGGAGATAGACGTGATCCAGCAGGAGTCGCGACTGCGCGTCGCCGACAACACTGGTGCGAAGGAAATCCTTTGCATCCGTGTGCTCGGTGGCTCCGGTCGCCGCTACGCGGGCATCGGTGACGTCATCGTCGCCACCGTCAAGGACGCGATCCCCGGTGGCAACGTGAAGAAGGGTGACGTCGTCAAGGCGGTCATCGTTCGCACCGTCAAGGAGCGCCGCCGTCCGGACGGCTCGTACATCCGCTTCGACGAGAACGCCGCCGTCATTCTGAAGAACGACGGCGACCCTCGCGGCACCCGTATCTTCGGCCCGGTCGGCCGTGAGCTGCGCGAGAAGAAGTTCATGAAGATCATCTCGCTCGCGCCGGAGGTGCTGTAAGCATGAAGATCAAGAAGGGCGACCTGGTCCAGGTCATCACCGGCAAGGACAAGGGCAAGCAGGGCAAGGTCATTGCCGCTTACCCGCGCGAGGAGCGCGTCCTGGTCGAGGGTGTCAACCGGGTCAAGAAGCACACCAAGGCCGGTCCGACCGCCAGCGGTTCGCAGGCCGGCGGCATCGTCACGACCGAGGCGCCGATCCACGTCTCCAACGTCCAGCTGGTCGTTGAGAAGGACGGCAACAAGGTCGTCACGCGTGTCGGCTACCGCTTCGACGACGAAGGCAACAAGATCCGCGTTGCCAAGCGGACGGGTGAGGACATCTGATGGCTACCACCACCACTCCGCGTCTGAAGACGAAGTACCGCGAGGAGATCGCGGGCAAGCTGCGTGACGAGTTCAAGTACGAGAACGTCATGCAGGTTCCCGGCCTCGTCAAGATCGTGGTCAACATGGGTGTCGGCGACGCCGCCCGTGACTCGAAGCTGATCGAGGGCGCGATCCGCGACCTGACCACCATCACCGGTCAGAAGCCGGCCGTCACCAAGGCCCGCAAGTCCATCGCGCAGTTCAAGCTGCGCGAGGGCCAGCCGATCGGTGCCCACGTCACGCTCCGTGGCGACCGCATGTGGGAGTTCCTGGACCGCACCCTGTCGCTCGCGCTGCCGCGCATCCGCGACTTCCGCGGCCTGTCCCCCAAGCAGTTCGACGGCCGTGGCAACTACACCTTCGGTCTCACGGAGCAGGTCATGTTCCACGAGATCGACCAGGACAAGATCGACCGTACCCGGGGCATGGACATCACCGTGGTCACCACGGCGACCAACGACGCTGAGGGCCGCGCGCTCCTTCGTCACCTCGGCTTCCCGTTCAAGGAGGCGTGAGCGAGATGGCGAAGAAGGCTCTGATTGCCAAGGCTGCTCGCAAGCCCAAGTTCGGTGTGCGTGGCTACACCCGCTGCCAGCGCTGCGGCCGTCCGCACTCCGTGTACCGCAAGTTCGGCCTCTGCCGCGTGTGCCTTCGTGAGATGGCTCACCGTGGCGAGCTGCCGGGCGTGACCAAGAGCTCCTGGTAATCCCTGTAATAGGGGATTCCGGAAGCTCTCGGTAAGCATCTGGGTCGGCAGGGGCCCTTCTCCGCATGCCGTAGGCTTGCGGGGTTGGGCGCCTGTCGCGCCCGTACGACTTACTACGCCGTAGGTCCACCGCGCCGCACCCGCCCCGTCTCGGATCGGGGAGAGGGATGGCGCACCAGGAAACCCCGGCGAGAGAGGCCGAAGGCCAATTCATGACCATGACTGATCCGATCGCAGACATGCTTACGCGTCTGCGGAACGCGAACTCGGCATACCACGACTCCGTGACGATGCCGGCATCGAAGATCAAGTCGCACATCGCGGAGATCCTCCAGCAGGAGGGCTTCATCACGGGCTGGAAGGTCGAGGACGCCGAGGTCGGCAAGAACCTCGTTCTCGAGCTGAAGTTCGGCCCGAACCGTGAGCGCTCCATCGCGGGCATCAAGCGGATCTCCAAGCCCGGTCTCCGGGTGTACGCGAAGTCCACCAACCTGCCGAAGGTGCTCGGCGGCCTCGGCGTGGCGATCATCTCCACGTCGCACGGGCTCCTCACCGACAAGCAGGCCGGCAAGAAGGGCGTGGGTGGGGAAGTCCTCGCCTACGTCTGGTAGCGGAAGGGAACGGAGGAAACAGCTATGTCGCGTATTGGCAAGCTCCCCATCACGGTTCCCGCCGGCGTGGACGTCACCATCGACGGCCGTACGGTCTCGGTCAAGGGCCCCAAGGGCACGCTGACCCACACCGTCGTCGCGCCGATCGACATCGTCAAGGGTGAGGACGGCGTTCTGAACGTCACCCGTCCGAACGACGAGCGTCAGAACAAGGCCCTGCACGGCCTGTCCCGCACGCTGGTGGCGAACATGATCACCGGCGTGACCCAGGGTTACGTGAAGAAGCTCGAGATCAGCGGTGTCGGTTACCGCGTCACGGCCAAGGGCTCGAACCTCGAGTTCGCGCTCGGCTACAGCCACCCGATCGTCGTCGAGGCGCCCGAGGGCATCACCTTCAAGGTGGAGACCCCGACTCGCTTCCAGGTCGAGGGCATCGACAAGCAGAAGGTCGGCGAGGTTGCGGCCAACATCCGCAAGCTGCGCAAGCCCGACCCGTACAAGGCCAAGGGCGTCAAGTACGAGGGCGAAGTCATCCGCCGCAAGGTCGGAAAGGCGGGTAAGTAAGCCATGGCATACGGGCAGAAGATCCTCAAGGGCGACGCCTACAAGCGCGCCGCGATCAAGCGCCGTCACATCCGGATTCGCAAGAACCTTTCCGGTACGGCGGAGCGTCCCCGTCTGGTCGTGACCCGCTCCAACCGCCACATCGTGGCGCAGGTGATCGACGACCTCAAGGGCCACACCCTGGCTTCGGCGTCCACGCTGGACACGTCGATCCGTGGTGGCGAGGGCGACAAGTCCGCGCAGGCCAAGCAGGTCGGCGCCCTGGTCGCCGAGCGTGCCAAGGCCGCCGGTGTCGAGGCTGTCGTGTTCGACCGTGGTGGCAACCAGTACGCCGGGCGCATCGCCGCCCTGGCGGACGCCGCCCGCGAAGCCGGGCTCAAGTTCTGAGCCTGCCGTAGCTAGCGGAAAAAGAGAGAGGTAATTCCAATGGCTGGACCCCAGCGCCGCGGTGGCGGTGCCGGTGGCGGCGAGCGGCGGGACCGGAAGGGCCGTGACGGCGGCGCTGCTGCCGCCGAGAAGACCGCGTACGTTGAGCGCGTCGTCGCGATCAACCGCGTCGCCAAGGTTGTGAAGGGTGGTCGTCGCTTCAGCTTCACCGCGCTGGTCGTGGTGGGCGACGGTGACGGCACCGTGGGTGTCGGTTACGGCAAGGCCAAGGAGGTGCCGGCCGCCATCGCCAAGGGCGTTGAGGAGGCCAAGAAGCACTTCTTCAAGGTCCCCCGTATCCAGGGCACCATCCCGCACCCGATCCAGGGTGAGAAGGCTGCCGGCGTCGTGCTGCTCAAGCCCGCGTCCCCGGGTACCGGTGTTATCGCCGGTGGTCCGGTGCGCGCCGTGCTGGAGTGCGCCGGTATCCACGACATCCTGTCGAAGTCGCTCGGCTCCGACAACGCGATCAACATCGTGCACGCGACCGTGGAGGCCCTGAAGGGCCTGCAGCGTCCGGAGGAGGTCGCGGCCCGCCGCGGTCTGCCTCTTGAGGACGTCGCTCCCGCGGCTCTTCTCCGTGCGCGTGCCGGGGCTGGTGCGTAATGGCACAGCTCAAGATCACGCAGGTTAAGTCGTACATCGGCAGCAAGCAGAACCACCGCGACACCCTGCGGTCCCTTGGTCTCAAGGGCATCAACACGCAGGTCGTCAAGGAGGACCGCCCCGAGTTCCGCGGCATGGTGCACACCGTCCGCCACCTCGTGACGGTCGAGGAGGTCGACTGATCATGGCGGAGCAGAACCCGCTGAAGATCCACAACCTCCGTCCCGCCCCGGGCGCCAAGACCGCCAAGACCCGTGTCGGTCGTGGTGAGGCGTCGAAGGGTAAGACGGCCGGTCGTGGTACCAAGGGCACGAAGGCCCGCTACCAGGTTCCGGAGCGCTTCGAGGGTGGCCAGATGCCGCTCCACATGCGCCTCCCGAAGCTGAAGGGCTTCAAGAACCCGTTCAAGACCGAGTTCCAGGTCGTGAACCTCGACAAGCTGGCCGCGCTCTACCCCGAGGGTGGCGAGGTCACGGTCGAGGGTCTGGTGGCCAAGGGTGCGGTTCGCAAGAACAGCCTCGTCAAGGTCCTCGGCCAGGGCGAGATCTCCGTGGCGCTGCAGGTGACGGTCGACGCCGTCTCCGGCTCCGCCAAGGAGAAGATCACCGCCGCCGGCGGTACGGTCACCGAGCTGGTCTGAGTCCCTCAGGTCCCTCGATGACATGAACGATCCCGACCGGGGATACCCCACATATGGGGTATCCCCGGTCGGTCGTTCCTAGGGAAGTGCTCTCGCCGGTAAGGTGGCCAGCACTGCCTACTTTCATTGGGCGCTCCCCATGGGGCACCCTGAGCGGCAGTTGACCGTTAGTAATTCGTCTGTATCCGTCGAACCTCAAGACCGTCACCCTTGACGCAGTTGCGCGGGGGTCGCAGGAGGCACCGTGCTCACCGCGTTCGCCCGGGCGTTCAAGACGCCCGACCTGCGCAAGAAGCTGCTCTTCACGCTGGCCATCATCGTGGTCTACCGCGTCGGTACCCACATCCCGATCCCCGGCGTCAACTACAAGGCCGTCCAGCAGTGTGTGAGCGAGGCGGGGGCCAACCAGGGCCTGTTCGGCCTCGTGAACATGTTCAGTGGCGGCGCGCTGCTCCAGATCACGGTCTTCGCGCTCGGCATCATGCCGTACATCACGGCCAGCATCATCCTTCAGCTGCTGACCGTGGTCATCCCGCGCCTGGAGGCCCTGAAGAAGGAGGGCCAGGCCGGCACGGCGAAGATCACGCAGTACACCCGTTACCTGACCGTGGCGCTCGCCATCCTGCAGGGCACCGGCCTCGTCGCCACCGCCCGCAGCGGCGCGCTCTTCAACGGCTGCTCGGTCGCGTCGAGCATCGTCCCGGACCAGGCGATCTTCACGACGATCACGATGGTGGTCTGCATGACCGCCGGCACGTGTGTCGTGATGTGGCTGGGTGAGCTGATCACCGACCGTGGCATCGGCAACGGCATGTCGATCCTGATGTTCATCTCGATCGCCGCGACCTTCCCGTCCGCCCTGTGGGCCATCAAGAAGCAGGGCACCCTGGCCGACGGCTGGATCGAGTTCGGCACCGTGATCCTGGTGGGTCTGGTGATGGTCGCGCTCGTCGTCTTCGTCGAGCAGGCCCAGCGCCGCATCCCCGTGCAGTACGCGAAGCGCATGATCGGCCGCCGGTCCTACGGCGGTACGTCCACGTACATCCCGCTCAAGGTGAACCAGGCGGGTGTGATTCCTGTCATCTTCGCCTCCTCGCTGCTCTACATTCCGGCGCTCGTGGCGCAGTTCGCGGGGGGCAAGTCGGGCTGGAAGACCTGGGTCGAGCAGAACCTGACCAAGGGCGACCACCCGATTTACATCACCTTGTACTTCTTGCTCATCGTTTTCTTCGCGTTCTTCTACGTGGCGATCTCCTTCAACCCCGAGGAAGTCGCCGACAACATGAAGAAGTATGGTGGCTTCATCCCGGGCATCCGGGCTGGCCGACCGACCGCTGAGTACCTCAGCTACGTGCTCAACCGGATCACCTGGCCGGGTTCGCTGTATCTGGGTCTGATTGCTCTCGTGCCAACAATGGCGTTGGTCGGGTTCGGGGCGACGAACAACTTCCCGTTCGGCGGTACCAGCATCCTGATCATCGTGGGTGTCGGTCTCGAGACGGTGAAGCAGATCGAGAGCCAGCTCCAGCAGCGCAATTACGAAGGGTTCCTCCGCTGATGCGTATCGTCCTCGTCGGGCCGCCGGGTGCCGGTAAGGGAACGCAAGCCGTCCGCCTTGCCGCAGAGCTGAAGATTCCGCACATCTCCACGGGCGACCTGTTCCGGGCCAACATCAGCCAGCAGACGGAGCTGGGCAAGCTCGCGAAGTCCTACATGGACCGCGGCGAGCTGGTGCCGGACTCCGTCACCATCGACATGGCCAAGGACCGCATGGAGCAGCAGGACGCCGAGGACGGCTTCCTGCTCGACGGCTTCCCGCGGAACGTGGACCAGGCCGAGGCGCTGGACGGGCTCCTGGAGACCGAGGACTTCAAGCTGGACGCCGTCCTGGACCTGGAGGTCCCGGAGGACGAGGTCGTCAAGCGCATCGCCGGCCGCCGCATCTGCCGCAACGACTCCTCCCACGTCTTCCACGTGACGTACAGCCCGCCGAAGAAGGAGGGCGTGTGCGACGTCTGCGGCGGTGAGCTGTACCAGCGCGACGACGACAGCGAGGAGACCGTCCGCACGCGGCTGGAGGTCTACCACACGCAGACCGAGCCGATCATCGACTACTACAAGGCGCAGGGTCTGGTCGTGACGATCTCCGCCCTGGGTCCGGTGGACGAGATCACGCAGCGGGCGCTGGAGGCTCTCAAGCGCGAGAAGGCCGAGCAGTAGTCTCAAGGTTTCCGGCCTTCCGGCCGCGGTGCCCTGCCGGGGCGCCGCGGCCGTAGTGTTGTACAGATAACCCAGCCGATGTGAGTGACGGAGAGCGCAGGCCCCCATGGTGCAGATCAAGACGCCCGAGCAGATCGCCAAGATGCGTGCGGCGGGCCTGGTCGTCGCCGCCATCCACGCGGCCACCCGCGAGGCCGCGGTGCCCGGCGCCTCCACCAAGGACCTGGACGAGGTCGCCCGCAAGGTTCTCGCCGAGCACGGCGCGAAGTCGAACTTCCTCGGCTACGGCGGCTTCCCCGCGACCATCTGCACCTCCGTGAACGACGTCGTCGTGCACGGCATCCCCTCCGACGACGTCGTCCTCAAGTCCGGCGACATCATCTCCATCGACTGCGGCGCGATCATCGACGGCTGGCACGGCGACGCGGCGTACACGGCCTTCGTGGGCTCCGGTCACGCTCCGGAGCTGGTCGAGCTGTCCCGGGTGACGGAAGAGTCCATGTGGGCCGGCATCGCGGCGATGAAGCAGGGCAACCGCCTGGTCGACGTCTCCAGGGCGATCGAGACGTACATCCGCCGCCAGCCGAAGCCGGGCGGCGGCAAGTACGGGATCATCGAGGACTACGGCGGCCACGGCATCGGCACCGAGATGCACATGGACCCGCACCTGCTGAACTACGTCGACCGCCGCCGCGGCAAGGGCCCCAAGCTGGTCCCCGGCTTCTGCCTCGCGATCGAGCCGATGGTCTCCCTCGGCACCCCGCGCACGGAGGTCCTGTCGGACGACTGGACGGTCATCACGACGGACGGCACCTGGTCCTCCCACTGGGAGCACTCGGTGGCTCTGACGGCAGAGGGCCCACTGGTCCTGACGGCCCCCGACGGCGGCAAGGAGAAGCTGGCGGAGTACGGGATCACGGCAGCACCGGATCCGCTCGCCTGACGACCGACCCGGCCACGACCGCCGGTCGGAGGCCGGCGCAGCCGCTCGAAGCTTGTGAGGCGCCCCCGGCGCCGAGCCCGCGAGAGCGGCGTCAAGGACGGGTCGGCGGCAGGGCGAAGCTGGCGGAGTACGGCATTCAGGCCGCTCCTGATCCGCTCGCTTAGTGATCTCCCGAGTAGGGCAGACTTCCTCGATTCGCCTTTCAGGGTGCGCCGACGTAGACTGACTCGTCGGCTCTCGTGCACCCGCATGTCCGCATGCGTGCAAGAGGGTCGATCAAGGTAGTCGATTCGAAGGGCGAAGCGTGGCCAAGAAGCAAGGTGCCATCGAGATCGAGGGCACTGTCGTCGAGTCTCTGCCGAACGCCATGTTCAAGGTCGAGCTCCAGAACGGCCACCAGGTCCTGGCACACATCAGCGGCAAGATGCGTATGCACTACATCCGCATCCTCCCTGACGACCGGGTCGTGGTGGAGCTGTCTCCGTACGACCTGACGCGTGGCCGGATCGTCTACCGCTACAAGTAGATCTTGCCCGCACCCCGGATCTCCTCGGGGTGATGGCACTGACCCGGAGAACCTCACCATGAAGGTCAAGCCGAGCGTCAAGAAGATCTGCGACAAGTGCAGGGTGATCCGCCGTCACGGTCGGGTCATGGTCATCTGCGAGAACCCGCGCCACAAGCAGCGCCAGGGCTGACGCACGACCATCTCCCTCTGCACCTCTATCGCAGAGATTCGCGCGACGCGAGCTGAATTGTTCATACGCAGAACCCGAGCCAGTCGGCTCGACACCCTCGGTTCGGAGGCCGAGGACCCGGTTCGTACCTGGTACGGCGGCCGGGAGCCGGTTCTGCGGAAGACCTCCGAAAGATCACCAGGAGCCATTGAATGGCACGCGTTTCCGGTGTTGACATCCCGCGCGAAAAGCGCGTGGAGGTCGCCCTCACCTACGTGTTCGGCATCGGCCGGACGCTCTCGCAGCAGACGCTGGCCGAGACCGGTATCGACCCGAACACCCGCGTTCGTGACCTGAGCGAAGAGCAGCTCGTCGCGATTCGTGAGTACGTCGACAACAACATCAAGACCGAGGGTGACCTCCGTCGCGAGATCCAGGCCGACATCCGCCGCAAGGTCGAGATCGGCTGCTACCAGGGTCTCCGTCACCGTCGCGGTCTGCCCGTCCGCGGTCAGCGCACCAGCACCAACGCCCGCACCCGCAAGGGCCCGCGTCGCGCCATCGCCGGTAAGAAGAAGCCGGGCAAGAAGTAGTCCGCAGCGGACTCGCCGTCCAGCGGTCTTCGCTGTAGGACCGACCACCTCCCGTAGGAGTTATAGATGCCCCCCAAGGGTCGTCAGGGCGCTGCCAAGAAGGTGCGCCGCAAGGAAAAGAAGAACGTCGCTCACGGCCACGCGCACATCAAGAGCACGTTCAACAACACGATCGTCTCCATCACGGACCCGTCCGGCAACGTGATCTCCTGGGCCTCCGCCGGCCACGTCGGCTTCAAGGGCTCCCGGAAGTCCACGCCGTTCGCCGCGCAGATGGCCGCCGAGTCGGCTGCCCGCCGCGCCCAGGAGCACGGCATGCGCAAGGTCGACGTGTTCGTGAAGGGCCCGGGTTCCGGTCGTGAGACCGCGATCCGCTCCCTGCAGGCCACGGGCCTCGAGGTCGGCTCCATCCAGGACGTCACCCCGACCCCGCACAACGGCTGCCGCCCGCCGAAGCGCCGCCGCGTCTGACGCACAGCGCTCCGCAGGTTTCGGGGTTTCGGGCGGTACGGCCTCTGTGAGGAAGCCGTACCGCCCGTACCCTTGCAGTACAGAGTCGGGCGTCAAATAGCGGGCGCCCCTGACTGAAGGATTCATCCATGCTGATCGCTCAGCGTCCCTCGTTGACCGAAGAGGTCGTCGACGAGTTCCGCTCCCGGTTCGTGATCGAGCCGCTGGAGCCGGGCTTCGGCTACACCCTCGGCAACTCCCTGCGCCGTACCCTCCTGTCGTCGATCCCCGGCGCTGCTGTCACCAGCATCCGCATCGACGGTGTCCTGCACGAGTTCACCACCGTGCCGGGCGTCAAGGAGGACGTCACCGACCTGATCCTCAACATCAAGCAGCTGGTCGTCTCCTCGGAGCACGACGAGCCGGTCGTGATGTACCTGCGCAAGCAGGGTCCGGGTCTGGTCACCGCCGCCGACATCGCGCCCCCGGCCGGTGTCGAGGTGCACAACCCCGACCTCGTCCTCGCCACCCTCAACGGCAAGGGCAAGCTGGAGATGGAGCTGACCGTCGAGCGCGGTCGCGGCTACGTCTCGGCCGTGCAGAACAAGCAGGTGGGCCAGGAGAT
>NZ_JBHJYK010000021.1:0-189832 GCF_042269865.1 Streptomyces sp. NPDC055966 | reverse complement strand
TATCTGGGCTTCATGTGGGCCCATCCCGGCAAGCAACTCCTCTTCATGGGCCAGGAGTTCGCGCAGGGCGCCGAGTGGTCCGAGGCGCACGGCCCGGAGTGGTGGCTGCTCGGCGACGACTACCACTCGGCCGGCGACCACCGGGGCGTGCGGGATCTCGTGCGGGACCTGAACGGTGTGTACCGGGCGACACCGGCTCTGTGGCAGCGGGACACCGATCCGGGCGGTTTCCAGTGGGTGCTGTGTGACGCTGCGGACGACAACGTATTCGCGTTCCTGCGGTTCGACGCCGAGGGCTCGGCGCTGCTGGCGGTCTCGAACTTCTCGCCGGCCGTCCGCGCCGACTACCGGCTGTGGGTTCCGGATTCCCTCCCGGCCTGGCAGGAGGCCCTGAACACGGACGACACCCGCTACGGCGGCAGCGGCGTCGGTGCCGGGCCGCCCGGCGCGGTCCTGCGGCCGGAGCACGGATTCCTGCGGGTCACGCTGCCGCCGCTCGCCACTGTCTGGTTGACGCCTGTGCGCTGAACTCGCAGGAGTCGGCCGGACGCCCGAGGGGCAGTCAGGGTCGTACAGACTTTCGTCTGCCCCTCGCGGTCTGAACAGAAGGGCGGCCCCACGTGCGCACTGTCGGTGTGGAGGAGGAACTCCTTCTGGTCGATCCGGACAGCGGCGAGCCGAAGGCACTGTCGGCCGCCGTGCTGACCCGGGCGGTCCAGGACGATCCCGGGCAGGACCTGTTCCAGCTGGAGCTGTTCGGGCAGATGCTGGAGCTCGCCACGCATCCGCACACGGACATGGCCGAGCTCGGCGCCGAGATCGTGCGCTCCCGCAAGGAGGCGGCCCGGGTCGCGGGCGAGGTGGGCTGTGCGGTCGCCGCGCTGGCCACCTGCCCGCTGCCGGTCACGGGCGCGCTCACCGCGGACGACCGCTACCGGTGGATGGCCGGGCGGTACGGGATCGCCACCCAGGACTGGCTCGTCTGCGGCTGTCACGCGCATGTGGCGGTGGAGTCCGACGAGGAGGGGGTCGCGGTCCTCGACCGGCTGCGGCCCTGGCTGCCGGTGGTGCGCGCGCTCAGCGCCAACTCGCCGTACTGGCAGGGCCGGGACACCGGGTACGCCAGCTTCCGCAGCCGGCTGTGGAGCCGTGGTCCGTCGGCGGGGCCGACCGAGCTGTTCGGCTCGCCCGCGGGCTACCACCGGCAGGTGGCGGACATGCTGGCGAGCGGGGTGATCCTGGACCACGGGATGGTGTACTTCGACGCGCGGCTGTCCGTGAAGTACCCGACGGTGGAGATCCGGGTGGCGGACGTGTGCCTGCGCGCGGAGACCACGGTGCTCGTCGCCGCGCTGGTCCGCGCCCTGGTGGAGACGGCCGCGCGGGACTGGCGGGCGGGCCGGCCGCCGGCCGGCCACAGCGTGAGCCTGCTGCGGCTGGCCGCCTGGCACGCCGCCCGCTCCGGCCTGGAGGGGGACCTGCTCGACCCCGTGACGATGCTGCCCCGGCCCGCGCCCGACGTGGTGCGCGCCCTGGTGGAGCACACCGGGGAGGCGCTCGCCGACAGCGGGGACGCGGCCCTGGTCGAGGAGGCCGTCGGCGAACTGCTGGGCCGGGGGACGGGCGCGCGCGAGCAGCGCGGGGTGCTGGAGCGGGTCGGCAGCCTGCGGGAGGTCGTCACCGAGTGCGTACGGCACACCCAGGGCTGAACGCGGGGACCGGGCCGGACGTATGACGTGCCGGATGCATACCGTGGAGGTCGTACGGCACCGGGTAGTGACACGGCCGGATCATCAACTGATCACGACTTCCCCGTTCCCTGCACCGAACGCGCTCACCTCGGCTACATTCGAGCACCGCCGACCACAGAGCCGATCGGCGGTGTGACCCTCCGTACATCCAGGAGCAGCGCATGCGCGATGTCGCCCTCGCTCCCGCCGTGGCCCCGCCGCTCGCCGGGGGCCTCGCCGACAGCCTCTTCGAGACCGCGGAGCACAGCCCTGCCCTGCCGCTCCTCGCGTATCGCGCGGACACGGGCGCCGGCGGCTGGCAGGAGATGACCGCGGTCGAGCTGCGCGACGAGGTGGTCGACGTGGCCAAGGGGCTGATCGCCGCCGGGATCTCGCCCGGCCGCCGGGTGGCCGTGATGGCCCGCACCCGCTACGAGTGGACGGTCTTCGCCCATGCGCTGTGGGCCGTGGGCGCGGAGGTGGTGCCGGTCCATCCCTCCTCCTCGCGCGACCAGGTCGAGTGGATCCTGCGGGACGCCGGCTGTGTCGCCGTGCTGCTGGAGGACGAGCAGGGTGTGATGACGGTCGGCACGGTCTGCACCCGGCTGCCGCGGCTGCGCCACGTGTGGCAGCTGGACGCGGGCGCGCTGCCCGGACTCGTCGAGCGGGGCGCGGCCGTGCCGTACACCACGGTGGAGTCGCTGCGCCGGATCGTGCTGCCGGACGCCACGGCGGCCGTCGTCTACACCTCCGGCACCACGGGCCGCCCCCAGGGCTGCGCGCTGAGCCACCGCTCCCTCGCCTACCCCTGCGACACGATGCTGGCCGGCTGGGCGCACGCCGCGGCGCCCCCGGGCGAGCAGCCGTCCGTGCTGGCGTTCCTGCCGTTCTCCCATGTGTACGGCATCATGATCATGCTCATCTGTGTCCGCGGCGGGGTCCTGATGGCGCACGAGCCGGAGCTGTCCGAGGCCGCGCTCGCGTCGGCGCTCGGCACGTTCCGGCCGACGTATCTGTACGGCGTGCCGTCGGTGTTCGAGAAGCTGTACAAGACGTTCCTGCGCACGGCCGAACAGACGGGCCGGGGCGCCCTGTTCGAGCGGGCCGCGCAGACCGCTCGGGACTTCGCCGCGGCCGAGGAACGCCGGCGGCTGGGCACGGGGCCGGGTCCCGGTCTCGAACTGCGCCTCCAGCACGCCGTGTTCGAGCGGACGGTGTACCGCAGGCTGCGCGCGGCGCTCGGCGGCCGGGTGGTGCGCGGCACCTCCGGCGGTTCCTCGCTCAGCCGCGAACTGACGCTGTTCTACGAGGGGATGGGCGTCGTCGTCAACGACGGTTACGGGCTCACCGAGTCCTCCGGCGGGATCACCATGCAGCCGCTGGGCCGGGAGAAGTCCGGGACCGTGGGCCGGCCGCTGCCCGGCACGGACGTCCAGGTGGCCGACGACGGGGAGATCCTGGTGCACGGTCCCTCGGTGTTCCAGGGCTACGTCGGAGACGAGGCGGCGACCCGGGCGACGCTGCGCGGCGGCTGGCTGGCCACCGGGGACATCGGGCGGCTGGACTCCGAGGGCTATCTGACGATCACCGGGCGCAAGAAGGACATCATCGTCACGAGCGGCGGCAAGAGCGTCGCCCCGGCCCCGCTGGAGCAACGGCTGCGCATGCACCCGCTGATCCACCAGGCCGTCGTACTCGGCGACGACCGGCCGTGCGTGGGCGCGCTGATCACGCTGGACCCGGAGTTCCTCGCACACTGGCGGGCCGCCCTCGCGCTGCCGGGCGGCGGCCCCGGTCGGGAGGGCCGGGAGGAGAACGCGCTGCGCGAGGAGATCGCAAGAGCCGTGGCCTCCGCCAACAGCGCCGTGTCCAGGGCGGAGTCCATCCGGGTCCACCGCGTCCTGCCCGAGCCGTTCGCCGCGGCGGACGGGCTCCTGACCCCGTCGTTGAAGCTGCGCCGGGACGTCATCGTGCGGCACTACGCCACCGAGATCGAGGCGATGTACCAGGCGCGCTCGCGGGCCGGGCGGGGGGTGCGGGAGCCCGCGGACTGGGACGAGCCCGACGACGTCTTCCGCTGAGCGGAACCGCTTGGTCCGCTGAGCGGACACGGTCCGACCGGCAACGACATCTGTCCGACGGTTATCCGTGCGACTACCGCTCACCCGGCCCTGATCGGGTGCATGCTGGTGGCCACGCGTTCGTCTGCCTGCCGCACCCGGCTGGCGGAACGGCTCGGTGCGCGGTGGGATCGGACATGGTGCGAGGCGGTCCAGGGCATGCGAACGGCGTCGAGTCGGACCGCCTGGAGCCGCAGAAAGGGATGACACCGTGACACGACCCAGGATCCTGGTGGTTGGCGCCGGCTTCGCCGGAGTCGAGTGCGTCCGCCGCCTGGAGCGGAAACTCGCCCCCGACGAGGCCGACGTCACCCTGGTGACGCCGTTCTCCTACCAGCTCTATCTGCCGCTGTTGCCCCAGGTCGCCTCGGGTGTGCTCACACCCCAGTCGATCGCCGTCAGCCTGCGCCGCAGCAAGAAGTACCGCACCCGGATCCTGCCCGGCGGCGCGATCGGCGTGGACCTGAAGGCCAAGGTGTGCGTCGTCCGCACCATCACCGACAAGCTCCTGAACGAGCCGTACGACTACCTCGTGCTGGCCCCGGGCAGCGTGACCCGCACCTTCGACATCCCGGGACTGACCGATCACGCCTTCGGGATGAAGACCCTCGCCGAGGCCGCCTATGTGCGTGACCACGTCATCACCCAGCTCGACCTCGCCGACGCCAGCGACGACCCGGCCGAGCGGGCCGCGCGGCTCCAGTTCGTGGTGGTCGGCGGCGGGTACGCCGGCACCGAGACCGCCGCCTGTCTGCAACGGCTCACCCACGCCGCCGTGCAGCGCTACCCGCGCATCGACCCCGGCCTGATCCGCTGGCACCTGATCGACATCGCGCCCCGGCTCATGCCGGAGCTGGGCGAGAAGCTCGGCCGCAGCGCGCAGGAGATCCTGCGCCGGCGCGGTGTCGACGTCTCGCTGGGGGTGTCGATCGAGAAGGCGGGCGCCGAGGAGGTCACCTTCACCGACGGCCGGGTGGTGCCGACGCACACGCTGATCTGGACCGCCGGGGTGGTCGCGAGCCCGCTGATCGGCACGCTCGGCACGGAGACGGTGCGCGGCCGGCTCGCGGTCACCGCCGAGATGACCCTGCCCGGGCACGACGGGGTGTTCGCGCTCGGGGACGCGGCGGCGGTGCCCGACCTGGCCAAGGACGAGACGGGCGCGGTCTGCCCGCCCACCGCGCAGCACGCCATGCGCCAGGGCAGGAAGGTCGCCGACAACGTCATCGCGACCCTGCGGGGCGAGCCGCTCGTGCCGTACGTGCACCGGGACCTGGGCCTCGTCGTCGACCTCGGCGGCAAGGACGCCGTGTCCAAGCCGCTCGGCATCGAACTGCGCGGGATGACCGCCCAGGCCGTGGCTCGCGGCTACCACTGGTCGGCGCTGCGCACCAACGTGGCCAAGACCCGGGTCGCGACCAACTGGCTGCTGAACGCGGTCGCGGGCGACGATTTCGTCCGCACCGGATTCCAGGCCCACCGGCCCGCCCGGCTGAAGGACTTCGAGTACACGAACTCGTACCTGACGCCGGAACAGGTGCGGGCACGGGTGGAGGGCGGGGCCGACACCGAAGGCTGATGTGTCCCGGATCACCGGCTCGGCCGGGGGCACGCCGACGCCCTGGTCGTCGCGCCCCTGGCCGGGAGCAACTGGTTCGGGCACTCGTGCGATGCTGGGACGGAGATCGATTTCTGGCACGGGAGAGAGCGCGGCGGCGTGAGGGCAGCGGGACGGTCGGGACGGGTACGGATGCGGGACCGGCTCGCGGCGTCCGATCCCGGGCTGCTGCGGCTCACCGCGGGGCTGCGCACGGTCACCGCGATCGCGCTCACCCTCGCCGTCCTGGCCGCCCTGCGGGTGCCGGTGCCGCAGCTGGTCGCCGGTGCCATAGCGGCGATGGTGGCGACCTTCGCCATCCGGGAGAAGTCGCGCGCCCAGCAGGCGGTCACGCTCGCGCTCGGTCTGCCGGTGGCGCTGGCCTCGGTGACACTGGGCTCGCTGCTGAACCAACGGGTCGTCGTCGGCGACCTGTTCTTCGTCGCCCTCATCTTCAGCGCGGTCTACGGCCGCCGCTTCGGTGACCGCGGTACGGCGCTGGGCCTGATCGGCTTCCAGGTCTACTTCCTCTCCCTGTTCGTCCACGCGACCCCCGCCCTGCTGCCCGCGCTGTGCGGGGTCATCTGCGTGGCGTTCGCCTGCAGCGCCCTCGCGCGGTTCGTGCTGCTGCCGCAGACCCCGGCGGGCACCCTGGACCGGCTGCGGCGGGCGTTCCGCGCCCGGCTCGCCCAGCTGATCGCCGTGCAGACCGAGTTGCTGGACGCGGGTCCGGACGACGTGGACACGGTTCTGGAGGACCTGCGCACCGCCACCGCCCGGCTGCACGAGACGGCGCTGATGATCCAGGGGCGGCTGGAGGACGGCACCTCCGAACCGGCGGTGGCCCGGCTGCTCCAGCGCCGGATCGCCGACGCCGAGATCGCCTCCGAGCGGCTCGGTCTGCTGCTGCTCACCGCGCGCAGCGCCGAGCGGACCGACACCCTCACCCTGCACCTGCCGGGCGCCCATCTGCCGTCGGGCGGTGCCCTGCCGGTGCGGGACGAGGCGACGGAGGCGCTGCGCCGCGACCTTCAGGCGCTGCGGCTGCTGATGCTGCGGCCGGTCGGCGAGGCCCGCGGCACCGCGCTCGCCCACCTGCGCAACCGGCTGCTCGGCTACCGCGACGAGGAGAACCTGCCGAAGGCCTCCCCGGCCGTGCAGGACGTCTTCCGTGGCCTCGGCGAGGCCGCCCGGGCCGCGCTCGGCCTGCGGGTCGCCCTGGACGGGGCGCCGGCCGAGGCCGACGACAGCCCGGCGACCGTCCGCTCGCGGGAGGAGCTGGACGCGGAGGACGCCGCGATCGAGGCAGTCGAAGCGGGCGCGGAGAGCGAGGCCGAGGAGCCGGAGCCGACCGGTCTGCGCCGGCCCACGACGCGGGCCGCGGTCCAGGTGGCCGTCGGCTCCTCGCTGGCCATCGCGGGCGGCGAGCTGCTGTCCAGTCAGCGCTGGTACTGGGCGGTGCTGACCTGCTGGATCGTGTTCATCAACACCGCCTCCACCGGCGAGATCCTGGTCAAGGGCTACCGCCGGCTGCTGGGCACGGTGCTCGGTGTGGTGGCCGGCATCGGACTCGCCGGGCTGGTCGGGCACCACACCTGGACGGCGTTCGCGCTGGTGCTGCTGTTCATCTTCGCGATGTTCTACACGGCGCCCCTGTCGTACACGCTGATGTCGTTCTTCGTCACGGCGATGCTCGGGCTGCTGTACACGCTGCTGAACACCTACAGCCTGTCGGTGCTGGTGCTGCGGATCGAGGAGACGGCGCTCGGCGCGGCCTGCGGGGTGATCGCGGCGGCCGTGGTGCTGCCGATCCACACCGACCGCCGGACCAACGAGCTGCTCGTCGACGTGCTGCGGCGGCTGGAGGACGTCACCCGGGCCGCCGTCGACCAGCTGAGCGGCGGGGCGGGCGCCGATCTGGTGGAGCAGGCGCGCGAGCTGGACCAGGCGCTGGCCGACCTGCGCGCGGCCACCGACCCGCTGACGCATCCGATCACCCCGATGCGCTCGCGACGGGACACCGCCCGGTACGTGGTGGCGCTGCTGGAGACGTGCGCCTATCACGCGCGCTCCCTCGCGGCCACGGCCGAGCTGCTGCCCACGCACCCGTCGATAGCGGCGGACCCCCGGCTGCGCGGGGCGTGCGCGCGGATCCTGCACAACATCGGGGCGATCGCCGAGCACGTCGCCGACCCGCGTTCCGCGGCCGCGACCGAGACCGGGCCGAGCATCGCCTCGATGCTGGAGCCGGGCACCCTGCGCACCCCGCGCTACGGGCGGGTGACCGACCGGGTGCTGCGTCACCTCCAGCGCCTGGACGAGGCGGTCTCGGGTCTGGCCCGGCCGCTGGGCGTCCCCCGGCCGGGTGCCGGTACGGGCGGGAAGGTGAAACCGGTCACGTGACCCGCTCCGGATTGCGCACCGGCACTCCAGATGGTTTATCGTTCACACATACGTGATGCCGGAGTGGACCGGAACCGTCCTTCCCTCCCTCCGCGCGTCACCTCAAGCGGCCCTGGCCGGCCTCCCCCGTCCGGCCAGGGCTTTCTCATGCCCGCGCGCGCCACCGGACAGGTGATCCGGCACCCGGCTCCGCGTCCTTCGAGGTGCCCCGATCGGCGGCAGCGGCTGAAATGGGCTTACGCACATCACCCGGAACCGCCGCCGGCGAGGAGCCCCGCGCCATGACCAAAGCGATCAAACTGCTCACCGCGCTCCCCCAGGCACAGCGCGAGCGCCTGATGGAGCTGGCCGAGGAGGTCTCCTTCCCGGAGGACACCCGCATCTTCGAGGCGGGCGGCACCGCCGACCGGTTCTGGGTGATCCGGTCGGGCGCGGTCCACCTGGACACGGAGGTCACCTCGCGGCAGCGGGTCACGGTGGCCACGCTCGGCGCGGGCGACCTGCTCGGCTGGTCCTGGCTGTTCCCGCCGTACACGTGGGACTTCGGCGCGGTCGCCTTCAGCAACGTACGGGCCTACCAGTTCGACGGGCCCGCGGTGCTCGCGCTGTGTGTGGAGGATCCGCTGCTCGGGCTGTCGCTGGTGCGGACGGTGGCCGAGATCCTCGCGGGCCGCCTGGAGACGACCCGAGGCAAGCTGATGGACCAGTACGCCATCCGGCGGCGCAGCGGCCTGATCTGACGGCCCGCCCGCTCCTTCAGATCCGGTAGCGCCGCAGCGCCGGGACCGCGGCCGCCAGGCTCAGCATCACCACGACGACCAGGGCGCCGCCGCCCGCCACGGCCGCCCGGGGGCCGAAGACCGAGCCGGCGGTGCCGTGGAGCACGTCGGCCAGGCGGGGGCCGCCCGCGACGACGACCGTGAACACGCCCTGCATCCGGCCGCGCATCTCGTCGGTCGCGGCGGACAGCAGGATCGCGCCCCGGAACACCATCGAGACCATGTCGGCGACCCCGGCCAGGGCGAGGAAGGCCATGGCGATCCACAGGTTGCCGCTCAGCCCGGACGCGGCGACGGCCACGCCCCAGCCGACGACCGCCCCGATCACCATCCAGCCGTGCCGCCGGGCCCGCGAGAACACCCCGGAGAACAGGCCGCCGAGCACCGCGCCGACCGGGATGCCGGCGAACAGCACACCGAGTGCGAGCCCTTCGCCGTAGGACTGGTAGGTCTGCGCTGCCAGTTGCGGGAACAGGGCGCGGGGCATGCCGAACACCATCGCGACGATGTCGGCGAGGAAGGACAGCAGCAGCACCTTGTGCCGGGAGATGTAGGCGAAGCCGTCGGCGATCTGCCGTATCCCGGCCCGGCGGGCGGGGGCGTCGCCGAGCGGCGGCAGCGCGGGGAGCCGGAAGACGGCCCACACGGTGACGCACAGCGCGAGGGCGTCGATGAGGTACAGCTCGGGCAGCCCGATGACCGGGATGAGCACACCGGCGAGCAGCGGGCCCGCCACCAGGCCGGTCTGCATCACCGTGGAGCTGAGGGCGTTCGCGGCGGGCAGCTCCTCCACGGGCACGAGCCGGGCGACGGAGGCGTTGCGGGCCGGCGAGTTGAGGCCGAAGAAGGCCTGCTGGAGGGCGAGCAGGAGCATGAGGACGACGACCGAGTCCAGGCCGGCGATGGCCTGCGCCCAGAACAGCAGCGAGGTCACCGCGATGCCGCTGTTGGTGACCAGCAGCAGTCTGCGCCGGTCCACGGTGTCGGCGACGGCCCCGCCCCACAGTGCGAACACCACCATGGGCACGAGCCCGGCGAGGCTCGCGTAGCCCACCCAGGCCGAGGAGTGGGTGATGTCGTAGATCTGCTTCGGTACGGCGACGGCGGTGAGCTGGCTGCCGACGGCGGTGACGACGGTCGACGTCCACAGGCGCCGGTAGGCGGGGATCCGCAGGGGGCGGGTGTCCATCGCCCAGCGCCGCCAGCCGCGCCGCGGCGGCGCCTTCGCCTCCTCCCGTATCGGTCCCGGTTCGGTGGTACTGCTCTCGCTCGTGTCCACAGCCGTCCTGATTGCTCGCTACATCTTTTCCGTTCGGGAGCCTGACTATCTCAGCAACTCCCGTGTACGCCGAACCGGTTGTCTCAGGATCCGGCCATGAGCGTGACGCCGAGGGCCAGCATCGTGACGGCGACCAGGCCGTCCAGCACCCGCCAGGCGGCGGGCCGGGCCAGGAAGCGGCCGAGCAGCCGGGCACCGAAGCCGAGTGCGGTGAACCAGCACAGGCTGGCGAGCGCGGCACCGAGCCCGAAGGTCCAGCGCAGCGCGCCCCGGTCGGCGGCGAGGGAGCCGAGCAGGAACACCGTGTCCAGATAGACGTGCGGGTTGAGCCAGGTCATGGCGAGGCAGGTGAGCACCGCCCGGCGCCGCGAGCCGGCCGCCTCGCCCTCCGTGCGCAGGCCGGGGCCGGGCCGCAGCACCCGGCGGGCGGCGAGGGCGCCGTAGCAGAGCAGGAAGGCGCCGCCGACGAGGCCGACGGCGCGGACGGCGCCCGGCCAGGCCACCACGACCGCCCCGACCCCGCCGACGCCGAGCGCGATCAGCGCGGCGTCGGACAGCGCGCAGATGCCGACCACGGCGAGCACGGCGTCGCGGCGCACCCCCTGGCGCAGGACGAAGGCGTTCTGGGCGCCGATGGCGACGATCAGGGAGAGTCCGCTGCCGAATCCGGCGGCCGCGGCGGTCAGGGCGTGGTGCATGCCGTCGAGGCTAGGAAACGACTCCGACTAAGTACAGCTAAGGATTCTTACGTATCATTAGCTGCTGTGATGGCTGATCTTCCCCTGGAGCAGGTGCGGACACTGCTCGCCGTGGTGGACGAGGGCACCTTCGACGCCGCCGCGGCGGCCCTGCACGTGACGCCGTCGGCGGTCAGCCAGCGGGTCAAGGCGCTGGAGCAGCGCACCGGCCGGGTGCTGCTCCAGCGCACCAAGCCGGTGCGCCCCACCGAGTCCGGGGCGGTGCTAGTGCGCTTCGCCCGGCAGCTCGCGCGGCTGGAGCGGGACGCGTGGGGCGAGCTGGGGCTGAGCGGTGCCGGGGAGCCGACCCGGGTGTCGGTCGCGGTGAACGCCGACTCGCTGGCGACCTGGTTCCTGCCGGCGCTGACCCGGGTGGCGGGACTCTGCTTCGAGCTGCACCGGGAGGACGAGGACCACACGGCGGCGCTGCTGCGCGAGGGACTGGTGATGGCGGCGGTGACCACCCTGCCCGCACCCGTGCCGGGCTGCACGGTCCGCCCGCTCGGCCGGATGCGCTATCTCCCGGTCGCCGCGCGGGAGTTCGCCGAGCGTCATCTGACCGGTCCGCTGCCCGAGCTGCTGCCCGCGGCCCCGGTCGTGGTCTTCGACCGCAAGGACGGCTTCCAGGACGACTTCGTCCGCCGGCTGGGCCGCGGGGCCGCGAGCCCGCTGCGCCACTACGTGCCCACCTCCGAGGGGTTCGCGGACGCCGTTGCCGCGGGTCTCGGCTGGGGCCTGGTCCCCGAGGCCCAGGCCGGCCCGCTGCTGGCCGAGGGCCGGCTGCGCCTGCTCGCCCCCGCGCAGTGGGTGGACCGCACGCTGTACTGGCAGCAGTGGAAGCTCGACTCCCCCGCGCTGGCCGCGCTGGCCGACGCGGTGGCGCAGACCGCGGCCGAGACGCTGCGCGGCTGACCCCGGCCCCGCCGCCCGGTCCGTCGCGGGACGGGTGCCGGGCGCCGGATGGCGGAGTACGGTGGGGGACGGTCGCGCGGCGGACGCCGGTTCGTCCGGTCGTCGCCCCCAACTCCGCGCCCCCCGCTGCCCGGTCGGACACGGCCGCCCCCGGCCCTCGCGGCCCTCCGCCCCGTTCCCGGCCCGCCCTGCGCGAGCGGCTCGCCCTCTCCCCGGTTTCCCGCCGCGCCGACCGGTCACTCGCATCCCGAGAACGGTTCCGATCCAGTCCAGGAGACGCATCCAGGAGACCCCGATGGACAACTGGCGCGACCACGCCGCCTGCCGTCATGTGGACCCCGACCTGTTCTTCCCCGTCGGCACCACCGGACCCGCACTGGTGCAGACCGAGCGGGCCAAGGAGGTGTGCGGGCTCTGTCCGGCCCGCGAACCGTGCCTGGCCTGGGCGTTGGCGACGGGACAGGGCACCGGCGTGTGGGGCGGGACGAGCGAGACGGAACGCCGGGCGCTGCGCCACCGCGCCCGCTCCCGGCCGCGCTCGCGCTGACCGGCGCCGCCTCGCCGTTCGCCGCCCGTGCCGTCAGGCTCCGTCGGCCGGGGCCTCGATGCCGGGCAGCCGCAGTGTGAGGACGGCGCCCTCGCCGGGGGCACTGGCGGCCTCGGCGGTGCCGCCGTGCGCGGCGACCAGATGGCGCACGATGGGCAGGCCCAGGCCGCTGCCGCCGGTGCGCCGGCTGCGGGACTTCTCCGCGCGCCAGAACCGCTCGAAGACATGGGGCAGATCCTCGGCCGCGATGCCCGTCCCGGTGTCGCCGACACGGAGCACGACGTCGGTGCCCTCCCGGCGGGCGGCCAGGGTGACCGTGCCGTCGGCCGGGGTGTGCCGCAGCGCGTTGGAGACCAGGTTGCCGAGGGCCTGCCGCATCCGCACCGGGTCGGCGTCCAGCCAGGCGGCGGGGTCGGCGGTGGTGCGCAGGGCGACCCCGGCGGCGTCGGCGGCCACGCGGTGCGCGGCGGCCACCTGGTCCAGCAGGTCGGCGGCGCGCAGCGGTTCACGGTGCAGCCGCAGGGTGCCGGCGTCGGCGGCGGCGAGGTCCTGGAGGTCGTCGATGATCCGCTGGAGGACGAGCGCCTCCTCGTGCAGCGAGTCCAGGAGGGCCGGTTCGGCCTCGACGACGCCGTCCCGGACGACCTCCAGCCAGCCGCGGATGTTGGTCAGCGGGCTGCGCAGTTCGTGCGCGATGTCGCTGACCATCGCCTTGCGCTGGGCCTCCAGGCGTTCGCGCCGCTCGGTCAGGTCGTTGAAGGCCTCGGCGAGGATGCCCGTCTCGTCCCGCGTGGTCACCGGGACCCGTATGTGCAGCTCGGGCGGCGCCCCCGCGGCCTCGGTCAGCGCGCGCAGGGGCCGTACCAGCCGGATCGCGACGACGGCGGTCACGGCGACGGTGACGGCGAGGACCAGTCCGGCCGCGCCGATCACCTTGGCCTTGTTGGCCGTCGACATGTCGAAGCGGCTCGGGCTCTGGTCGCCGATGCCGAGGAACAGCTCGGCCACCGGGGCGACGTAGGGCTCCAGTTGGGCGCGCCGGCCGGTCAGGACGCACGTCTGGGCCGCGCGTTCCGTGGCCGCCCGGCTCGCCTTGGTGTCCCTGGCGACGTACTTGGCGATCAGGCGGCCGCCGGAGAAGGGGTCCTTGGCGCCGGGGTCGTAGAGGGGGAACAGCGGGCCGACGATGTCGAGGCCGGCCTTTCTCAGGCAGGGGCGGGCCAGATCCGTGAGCGCGTTCAGGGCCCTGCTCTCGGTCGGCGTGGGCGTGCTCAGCCTGCCGTCCTCGCAGTCGGTGGCGCCGTAGGCCGCGGGGTCGGTGCCGTCCGCGGTGGTGACGACGGGCCGCCCGCTCGCCATGTGGACGATGCCGGACTGCAGGCCGTGGCGCGCGTAGCACCGCTTGCGGGCGGCGGCCAGCGCGTCCAGCTCCGCCCGCTCCGCGGCCGGGAGCCGGTACGGGCCCACCACCCGCGGGTCGATGCCGCTGAGCTGGGCGCCGGTCTCGCTGTAGGTGTCGGTGCGCAGCGGGTCGACGGTGGCGGCGGGCCGGGGTGGCAGCGGGGTGCCGCGGGGCGCGGAGTCGGCGAGCACGGTGCGGTCGGCGGTGGTGAGCGCGATCCGGCGCCCGGTCCTGGCAGCCAGGTCCTGGACGGTGCGCCGGGCACCGGACCAGCCGGCGTGGGTCGCGGCGTACCCGCTGAGTTCGGCCAGGATGCTGTTGTCGGCCGCGAGATCCTGCCCCTGCTCCTCCTTGAGCGCGCTGGTCGTCGTCGTGACCGCGAGCCATGCGGTGGCGGCCACCGAACAGACCGCGATCAGGGCGGAGACGGAGAGCAGCCGGACGAGCAGCCGTTTGCGCACCGGGATCCGCCGCCGCACGCGCGCCTCCTGCCCCGCTCGCGGCCGCCCGCGCCTCACGGCCGGGTGCCGGTCAGCTTGTAGCCGACGCCGAAGACGGTCAGCAGGCGGACGGGGCGGCGGGGGTCGGGTTCGATCTTGCGGCGGAGGTTCATGATGTGCACGTCCACGGCGCGCTCGGTGGAGGCCCGGTCGAAGCCGCGGGTGAAGTGCAGCAGTTGGCGCCGGGTGAAGACGCGGTCCGGCTCGCCCGCCATGGCCAGCAGGATCTGGAACTCGGCGGGCGTGCACTCCACCGGTGCGCCGTCGCAGCGCACCTCGTGCCGTTCTGAGTCGATGGTGAGCCCGGCGGCCCGGACGACGAGGTCGCCGCCGCGGGTGCCGTCGCCCCGGCCGCTGCGCCGGAGCACCGTACGGATACGGGCCATCAGCTCGCGCGGGCTGTACGGCTTGGTCAGGTAGTCGTCGGCGCCCAGTTCGAGGCCGAGCAGCACGTCGTCCTCGGCGGCGCGGGCGGTGAGCATGACCACCGGGATCTCCGGGTCCGTGCCGCCGCGCAGCACCCGGCACACGTCGAAGCCGTCGACGACGGGGAGCATCAGGTCGAGGACGACGAGGTCGGGCCGCAGGCGCCGGGCGGCGTCCAGTGCGGCGCCGCCGTCGTGCACCACCGTGGCGGTGTGACCCTCGGCCAGCAGCGAGCGGCGGATCAGCTCGGCCTGTTTCTCGTCGTCCTCGGCGACCAGCACATGTGCGCACACGAGTTCGGATCCTAGGCGTCGCGGGCGGCTCAGGCGGCCGGCCGGTCGGCGTACCCCTTGACGGCGACCGGATGCCGGGCCGGGTCGAGGGTGCGCAGGGCGTTGTACGCGGGCCAAGTGGCGCCCGGCTGCCGGCCGGTGTCCGTGTCGGCGCGTTCGCCGGGTATGCCCTGCGGTGCCTGTCCGGCCTGGAGGTGGGGGGTGGGGGTGCCGGTGGGCGCCGGACGGGCGGCCGGCGCCCGGCGCCCGGTCGCCTCGGCTCCGCCGCCGCAGCCGGTGAGCAGCAGCGGGGAGGCGAGGAGCGCGACGGCGGTTCTGCGATGGATCATGGTGCCGACCTTGGCCGACACTTGTTTGAAACTGGTGAGGATTCAGGCGCGGTTCGGCTTTCCCCCCGCGAACAGCCAGGTGTGGAACACCCCGTCGAGCCGCTTCCCGGACGCCCGCTCGGCGAGCCGCGTGAACTGTGCGGTCGTCCCGTGCCCGTCGCGGTGCTGTGCCGCCCAGGCGCGCAGGATCCGGAAGAAGTCCCGGTCGCCGACCGCCTTGCGCAACTCGTGCAGGACCATGGCGCCGCGGGCGTACACGGGCTGGCCGAAGATGTTCTTGGCGCTGCCCGGGTCGCCGGGCGGATACGCCCACAGCGCGTCGCCGGCCGGGGTGGCGTAGAGGGCGTCGAAGGCCTTCTGGGCGCTGTCGCCGCCGTGCTGCTCGGTGTAGAGCCACTCGGCGTACGTCGCGAAGCCCTCGTTGAGCCAGATGTCCTTCCAGGCGGCCAGCGACACGGAGTCGCCGAACCACTGGTGGGCGCTCTCGTGGACCAGGGTGGTCAGGTCGGGCGCGGAGTCGTACAGCGGCCGGGTCTGGGTCTCCAGCGCGTAGCCGATGCCCGGGGCGTGGTCGACGATCGCCCCGGCGGACCGGAAGGGATACGGCCCGAACAGCGTGCTCTCCCAGGCGAGGACGGACGGCAGCTGCTTGAGCACCGGAGCGGCGGCGCTCGCCTCCCTCGGGTCCACGGCGTTGTAGACCTCGATGCCGTCGCGGGTGGTGTAGCGCTGGACCTGGAAGGTGCCGATGGTCGCGGTGGCCAGGTAGGCCGCCATCGGGCGGTCCTCGCGCCAGTGGAACGTGGTCCGCCCCTGTGCGGTGTGCTGCGCGACCAGTGCGCCGTTGGCGACCGCGGTGCGGCCCTGCGGGACCGTGATCGTGATGTCGTACGACGCCTTGTCGTTCGGGTGCCCGTCGGCCGGGAACCAGGTCATCGCGCCCTGCGGCTCGCCCGCCACGAACGCGCCGTCGTCGGTGGGGATCCAGCCGTCCTGGGCGCCGTCCGGGTCGGTGACCGGCGTCGGGGTGCCCTGGTAGGTGACGGCGATCCGGAACGCGCGCCCGGCGGGCAGGGTGCGGCGCGGGGTGACGACCAGTTCCTGGCCGGCGCGCCGGAAGGCCGCCGGAGTGCGGTCGACGGTGACGCCGGTGACGGTCAGGCCCGTCAGGTCGAGGTCGAAGCGGCTCAGCCGCTGGGTGGTGCGGGCGGTGAGGACGGCCGTGCCGTCGAGGTGCCGGCGCGTGGTGTCGTAACGCAGCGTCAGGTCGTAGTGCTGTACGTGGTAGCCGCCGTTGCCGCTGAGCGGGAAGTAGGGGTCGCCCGCGCCGGGCGCGCCGGCCGTGCCCGGCGCCGAGGGCGCGGCCGCGCCGACGAGGGCCGCGAGGGCGACGGGGACGGCGGCGAGGGCCGCCCGCCGGCGCGGGACGGTGGTGCCGCGCCGGACGGGCGGTCTGAGGGATGGCGTCACATGGTCTCCTCGGGGAGCGGCCGGTGATCGTCTGGCCGTCAGCGTAGGCACGGTCCGGTCCGCGTGAAGCGCTCCTTCAGGTCACGTTACGCCGCGTCGCACCGGGTGGCCGCGCTCGGCCGCGGTTAGGCTCGCGGCACCGTCCGCGACCCGAGAGGGGACCGAAGTGAGCGTGCGTGCGCGCCGGATCTACGAAGAGCCCCACCCCGACGACGGCCTGCGGGTGCTGGTGGACCGGCTGTGGCCGCGCGGCGTCTCCAAGGAGGAGGCGCACGTCGACGAGTGGCCGAAGGGGCTCACACCGTCGACCGAACTGCGCAAGTGGTTCCACGGCGGCGGGGGCGGGTTCGAGGAGTTCCGCCAGCGCTACGAGGAGGAGCTCAGGGCTCCTGAGGCCGCCGAGCTGCTCGACGGCCTCAGGAAGGCGGTCCACAAGGGCCCGGTGACGCTGCTGACGGCGTCGAAGGAGCCCGCGCACAGCCAGGCCCAGGTGCTGTTGGACCTGCTGAAGCACTGACCCCTCCGGGCCCCTTCGCGTACCCCTCAGCCCGTCTGCCGGGCCGCGTGCCGGCCCGCCGCACGGCCGGAGAACAGGCAGCCGCCGAGGAACGTGCCCTCCAGCGCGTTGTAGCCGTGCACCCCGCCGCCGCCGAAGCCGGCCACCTCGCCCGCCGCGTACAGCCCCTCGATCGGGGTGCCGTCGGCGGCCAGGGCACGGGAGTCGAGGTCGGTCTGGATGCCGCCGAGGGTCTTGCGGGTCAGCACGTGCATCCGCACGCCGATGAGGGGCCCGGCGGCCGGGTCGAGGATGCGGTGCGGGGCGGCGACCCGGCCGAGGCGGTCGCCGATGTAGCGGCGGGCGTTGCGGATGCCCTGGACCTGGGAGTCCTTGCTGTAGGGGTTGGCGATCTGAAGGTCGCGGGCCTCGATCTGGCGGCGCACCTCGGCGGCGTCCAGCAGCGGTTTGTCGGTGAGGGCGTTCATCCTGCCGACCAGCTGCTCCAGGTTGCCGGCGGTCACGAAGTCCGCGCCCTGGTCGACGAAGGCCTGCACCGGTCCGGGCGCGCCCTTGCCGAGCAGCCGGTCCTTCAGCACGGCGCCCCGGTCCTTGGCGGTGATGTCCGGGTTCTGCTCGGAGCCGGAGAGCGCGAACTCCTTCTCGACGATCTTCCGGGTGAGGATGAACCAGGAGTGGTCGTACCCGGCGATGTCCTCGGTGGTGCGCAGGTACTTGAGGGTGCCCAGGGTGTCGTAGCCCGGCAGGCAGGGGTCGGGGAGGCGGCGGCCGAGGGCGTCCAGCCAGATGGAGGACGGGCCGGGCAGGATCCGGATGCCGTGGCCGGGCCAGATCGGGTCCCAGTTCTGCAGGCCCTCGGTGTAGTGCCACATGCGGTCGCGGTTGACCAGGCGGACGCCCGCGCCGGCGCTGATGTCGAGCATCCGGCCGTCGACGTAGGCGGGGACGCCGGTGACCATCTCGGTGGGGGGCGTGCCCAGCCGCTCGGGCCAGTAGCGGCGGACGATGTCGTGGTTCGCGCCGATGCCGCCGGTGGTGACGACGACCGCCTGGGCGGTGAGTTCGAAGTCTCCGGCGCGGTCGCGGCTGGAGGCCACCCCGCGCGGCGAGCGGTCCTCGGCGAGCACCGTGCCGCGCACCCCGCGGGCCGTGCCGTCCTCGATGACCAGCTCGTCCACCTGGTGGCGATGGTAGAAGGTCAGCAGCCCGTCCCGGGCGGCCCGGCGGGCGTACGTCACGAACGGCTCGACCACGCCGGTGCCGGTGCCCCAGGCGATGTGGAAGCGGGGCACGGAGTTGCCGTGCCCGTTCGCCCGGAGGTCGCCGCGTTCGGCCCAGCCGACGGTCGGCAGCAGTTCGATGCCGTGGCCCTGGAGCCAGGAGCGCTTCTCGCCGGCGGCGAACTCGACGTAGGCGCGCGCCCAGCGCACCGCCCAGGAGTCCTCGTCGTCGAGCCGGTCGAACTGCGCGCTGCCCTGCCAGTCGTTCCAGGCGAGGTCGAAGGAGTCCTTGATGCCGAGGCGGCGCTGCTCCGGGGAGTCGACGAGGAAGAGCCCGCCGAAGGACCAGAACGCCTGGCCGCCGAGGTTGGCGGCGTTCTCCTGGTCGACCAGGGCCACCCTGCGGCCCCGGCTGGTGAGTTCGTGCGCCGCGACGAGCCCGGCGAGGCCCGCTCCGACGACGATGACGTCCGCGTCCATGGCGACTGTGTCCTTCCTGACGGTGCTGACGGTGCTCAGACGGGGGTGCGGCTGCCGTCGGTCAGCAGCGCGGTGAGCAGCTGCTTCAGCCAGGCCCGCGCGGCCTCGACGTCCTTGTCCAGCAGCAGTTGGGTGGTGACCCCGTCGTACGCGGCGACCACGGCGTGCGCGGCGCTGTCCACGTCGCCGAGCACGGCGGGCAGTTCGGTGTGGCCGCGGGCCCGGAACAGCCGGTCGGCGACGGCCTCCCGCAGGCGTGCGCGGTGGTCGAGGAGGGCCCGGGCGACCTCCGGGTCGCGGGCGGCGTGCACCAGGAAGTCGGTCTTGACCAGCAGCCAGTCCACGTCGAGCAGCAGCACCTCGGTGACCCGGTCCACGGCGGCCGGCACGTCGAGGCCGGGCCCGTCCTGGGCCAGGGCCTCGGCGACCTGGGCCGCGATGAGGTCGGCGCGGTCCTGGTAGAGCGCGAAGAACAGCTCGTCCAGGGTGGCGAAGTTCGAGTAGAAGGCGCCGCGGCTGTACCCGGCGGCCTCGCAGATCTCCTCGATGGAGACGCGGCCGAATCCCTTGGCGGCGAACACCGTGAAGGCGGCGTCGAGCAGCCGGGCCCGGGTCGCGACACGGCGCCGGGTGACGCGCCTGGGTGTGTCGCTCGACGGCATCCGCATCGGCATCGGCATCGATCCTCCATTCGATACGCGAATGTATCCGATACATCGACGTATCGAAAGACCCACGGCGACCCGCCACCCTCCCCAGAAAAAGGGAACGCATTTTCGATTACGAGGTACGCTGGACCCATGTCCACGCACCTCCAGGGCTCCCTTTTCGACCAGACCGACGAGCTGCGCCTCGGCCCGCTCGGCGGTCTGCGCCGGACCGAGCTCGGCGCCGGAGCCTGGATCGATGTGCTGCCGGGGTGGCTGAGCGGGGCCGACGCCCTGTTCGAGCGGCTCGTGGCGGACGTGCCGTGGCGGGCGGAGCGCCGCACCATGTACGACCACGTGGTGGACGTGCCGCGGCTGCTGGCCTTCTACGCGGCCGGGGAGCCGCTCCCCCACCCCGTGCTGGACGAGGCGCGCGACACCCTGTCCCGGCACTACGCCGCGGAGCTGGGCGAGCCGTTCACGACGGCCGGGCTGTGCTTCTACCGCGACGGCCGGGACAGCGTGGCCTGGCACGGGGACCGGATCGGGCGGGGCGCCCGCGAGGACACGATGGTCGCGATCCTCTCCGTCGGCGTGCCCCGGGATCTTCTGCTGCGGCCCCTCGGCACGGGCGGCGCGACCGTGCGGCGCCCGCTCGGGCACGGCGACCTGATCGTGATGGGCGGATCCTGCCAGCGGACGTGGGAGCACTGCGTGCCGAAGAGTACGCGGGCCGCCGGAGCGCGCATCAGCATCCAGTTCCGGCCGCGCGGCGTGCGGTGACGTGCGCGGCACCCGCCGGTGCGCGACGGCACCCGATCTGGTTGGCTGTCCGGCGACGATCAGCGGCCACCCGGGCGGGGAGACCATGCGGGCAGAAGTACACCAAGTCGCCGACGGCACCTATCTGGTGCACGGCAGCAACGTCAACTGGGTGATCCTCAAGGACGGCGACGCCGTCACCCTGGTGGACACCGGCTATCCCGGGGACCGGCAGGGGGTCCTGGAGTCCCTTGCCGCGGTGGGCAGCTCGCCGGAGGCGGTCGCCGCCGTGCTGATCACCCACGCGCACAACGACCATCTCGGCTCGGCGGAGTACCTGCGCGCCACCCACGGCACCCCGGTCGTCCTGCATCCCGTCGAAGTCCGGCACGCGCGCCGGGAGTTCCTCCAGCAGGCCGCCGTCGGCGACGTGGTGCGCAACATCTGGCGGCCGGGCGTCCTGCCCTGGGCCGTGCACACCCTCCGGGTCGGCGGCATGGAACAGCACCCGGTCACCGCGCCCGAGCCGTTCCCGGCCGACGGCCAGCTGGACCTGCCCGGCCGTCCGGTGCCGGTGCACACCCCCGGCCACACCGACGGCCACTGCGTCTACCACCTGCCCGACGCGGGGATCGTCATCTCCGGCGACGCACTGGTCAGCGGGCACGCGATCTCGCGGATCAAGGGCCCGCAGCTGCTGACCGACTTCTTCCACCACGACCGCGCCCAGGCGCTCACCTCCCTGAAGACGATCGGCAAGCTGGAGGGCGACATCCTGCTGCCGGGGCACGGGCCGGTCCACCGGGGCTCGGTGCGGGCGGCGGCCGAACTGGCCCTGGAGCGGGCTTCCTAGGCCCCCTCAGGTCGGGAAAGGGCTTTCCGGAACTCCCGCGCGGGGCTTTAGGGTTCGTGTCATGGCCTTGCAGATCAACGCCACGAACCCGGAGCACCCCGCGCTCCTGCTCGCCCTGCCCTGGGACGTGCCCCTGGCGGAGTGGCCCGAGGAGTACCTCGTGCCGCTCCCGCGGGGCATCTCCCGGCACGTGGTGCGGTACGCGCACGCCGGTGACGAGGTGATCGCGGTCAAGGAGCTGGCCGAGCGGCCCGCGCTGCGCGAGTACGAGCTGCTGCGCGACCTCGACCGGCTCGGCATCCCGGCCGTCGACCCGCTCGCGGTGGTCACCGGCCGGACCGACGGCGCGGGCGAACCGCTGGAGCCGGTCCTGGTCACGCGGCATCTGCGCGGCTCGATGCCGTACCGCTCCATGTTCGAGACGACCATGCGTCCGGCGACCATGCACCGGCTGATGGACGCCCTCGCCGTGCTGCTGGTCCGCCTGCACCTGGCCGGGTTCGCGTGGGGCGACTGCTCGCTGTCCAACACCCTCTTCCGGCGCGACGCGGGCGCCTACGCCGCCTATCTCGTCGACGCCGAGACGGGCGACCTGCACCCGCGCCTGAGTCCCGGGCAGCGGGAGTACGACCTCGACCTGGCCCGGGTGAACATCAGCGGCGAGCTGCTGGACCTGGAGGCGTCCGGCGCGCTGCACCCGTCGGTCGACCCGGTGGAGTTCGGGCACGAGATCTGCACCCGGTACCAGGGGCTGTGGCAGGAGCTGACCCGCACCTCGGTGTACCCGGCGGGCAAGTACCACTACATCGAGCGCCGCATCCGCCGGCTGAACGAACTGGGCTTCGACGTGGCCGAGATGCAGATCGAGCACTCCTCCAACGGAGACTCGGTCGCCTTCGTGCCGAAGGTCGTGGACGCCGGCCACCATCAGCGCCAGCTGCTGCGGCTGACCGGCCTGGACACCGAGGAGAACCAGGCGCGGCGGCTGCTGGGCGACCTGGAGAGCTGGATGGCCACCCAGGACGACTACGCGCCCGGCGATCCCCTCGCCGCCCGTCCCGAGGTGCTCGCCCACCGCTGGGTGCGGGACGTGTTCCGGCCGACCGTGCGGGCCGTGCCGCCGGACCTGCGCGGCTCGATGGACCCGGCCCAGATCTACCACGAGCTCCTGGAACACCGCTGGTACCTGTCGGAGCGCGCACAGCACGACATCGGCCTCGGCACGGCCGTCGCGGACTACATCGAGAACGTCCTGCCCGGGGCGCGGGCGGCCCTGGGGCCCACCGGCCCCGAGTAGCTCAGTCGTGCGGGACGACGGCGACCGGGCACCCGGCGTGGTGCAGCACCCCGTGCGCGACCGACCCGATCCGGGCGCCCACGGCCGTACGCTGCGCGCGCCGGCCGACGACCATCAGCTGGGCCCGGCCGGCCGCCTCCAGCAGCACCTGGCCCGCGCTCCCCATCTCGACCTGCTCGGCCACCGGCACCCCGGGGAACCGCTCCCGCCAGGGCTTCAGCGCCTCGCTCAGGGCCTCCTTCTCGTACGGTTCGAGGCCGCCGGCGTCGTCCAGCAGCTTGAGCGAGCCGGGGCTGTAGGCGAAGACCGGCGGCAGCGTCCACGCCCGCACGGCCCGGACGGTCGCACGGCGCGCCGCCGCCGTCTCGAACGCGAACCGCAGCGCGGCCGCGCTGTCGTCGCCGTCGCCCTGCTGCCCGACCACGACGTCCCGCCCGGCGGCCTCGGCGGCCGGCTCGTCCCCGGCGCGCACGAGCACGACCGGCCTGCTCGCCTCGGCGATCACCTGCTGGCCGACGGAGCCGAGCAGGAACCCGACGACCGGGCCGTGCCCCCGCGAGCCCAGCACCAGCATCTCGGCCTCCGACGCCGCCCGGGCCAGCGCGTGCACGGGGTCGCCCTCGACGACGTCGACGGCCGGGTCGAGACCCCGATGCCGTTCGGCGGCGCCCCGCACGGCCCGTGTCACGCCGTCCGACACCCACCCGTGCTGGGCGCTCCGGTCGGCCGTGGCGAGCTGCTCGGTGTAGCGCCACGCGTGCACCACCCGCAGCGGCAGCCCCCTTCGTACCGCCTCGCGGGCGGCCCAGTCCAGTGCGGCCAGGCTCTCCTCGGAACCGTCCACCCCTGCCGTGATCGGGCGTGTCATGCGTGGGCCTCCTCGTCGTCGCGGCGCGTCCGCGGGGACGATCATCTCGCGGCCGCGCCACGGGCGCAGAAACACGGGTGCCGTCCCGGTGGCGCTCGGGCGCCGGAGTCGTACGTCGTGTCGGAAGAGGACTGCGAGCCGCCGTAGCTGTTGGAGACGGCAGTGGCGCCCGGGCTGACGGCTTCGTTCACGGCCGTGCCGAGGTCGTCCATCGAGGCGGAGTTGGCTTCGGCGAGCGTGATGTTGCAGTTGGGGCAGATGGCGGAGGGGCAGCGGCGCCACCGCAAGGACATGCTCGCCCGTCACACCGAGCGTCTCCCGGGTGGTCGCCAGGATCCCCAGCTCAGGGGCGGCCGACAGCAGCTGCTGCGCCAGCTGCGCGCAAGACCCCACCAGATGCTCGCAGTTGTCCAGAACCAGCAGCACCCGCCGCCCGGACAGGTACGCGGCGAGCAACTCCCCCAGCGGCCGGGTACCCACGTCCGCCACTGCCAGCGTGCCCGCGGCCACGTCGGCCACCGCCGACGGCTCGTGCACCGACGCCAGGTCCACCAGCCACACCCCGCCCGGGAACGCCTTCGCCGAGGCCGCGGCCACCTCCAGCGCCAGCCGCGTCTTACCCATTTCGCCCGCACCGGTCAGCGTCACCAACCGCGCCGCCCCCAGCAGACGGCGGACCTCGGCAACCTCCTCCCGCCGACCCACGAAGCTGGTGAACGTGGCGGGCAAATTTCCGACGATCATGCTGGTGACGTCTTCTCCTGGGTTACGAAGACGACGCGCTGGTGGGTCCGGTTACGGCGTGGTGTCGAGGGCTGTGTCGCGCCCGTGTTTGTCGTGGCGCGGCAGGCAAGGATGTGTTCGCCGACCGACGAGGGAGTCCAGGTGAGCGTGAAGCGCTGCCAGGCGTGCCCCGTGCGGGATGTCACCTCGGCCGACGTCCATCTCTGTCCGCCGTCGACGCTGACGTCGACGCGCGTCACGGGCTCGTGTGCCCAGGCCCAGCCCCAGATCTCTACGGGCCTGCCGACGTGGACGTCTGCGTCGACGGGAATGGCGGTGGAAACCGTCGCGATCAGGGCCCCGACGACTGCACTGACCAGCGTCATCCATGACATGGGCCGGACGGTAGGTCGGCCCACTGCGACACGACACAGTGGAGAACCAGGTTTTCTGGAGTGCGAAGAAATTCGAACACATGATTGGATTCGGTCGTGAGACCGATTCCTGACGACCTTGCCCTCATTCAGAAAGAGTGGCACGCCGCCTATCAGCAGCTTGCGACATGCCCGCGCACTGCGCTCCGACGGCGCCTGATGCATCTGTCCTCGGAAGCGCCGTTCCATCCGGACTGGCAGGGGCGGCGGTCGGCCGGTTGGACGGCGCTCCACGGTGCACGCCATGCCCAAACCGCCTCCTACGTAATCAACAAGCTCAAGGCATGGCCAGGCATCGCCACCCGCTACGGCAAGACCCCGGGCAGCTACCTCGCCGGCCTCCACTTACGCACATCGATGATCTGAATCAAAGAACTTTGCTTTCACCACTCATTGATCACGCCCCAGTGCCCACCCTGGTAAGGGCCTACAGCCAGCGGTCATACCAGGCGCGGATACGCCGGAGGGCATCGAGTTGATGGACGCGCTCATGAAGCCCGTGGCCCTCTCGGGGGTAGACGACGAACTCGTGCTCGGCGCCGAAGTGGCGCAGTGCGCGATGGAAGTGGACCGCCTGGCCGAGTGGGACGTTGGTGTCCTGCTCGCCGTGCAGGATCAGGATCGGGGTGCGGATCCGGGACACGTAGGAGATCGGGCTGTTCCGGTCGTGGATGTGCGGTTCCGGCCCGTTCCAGCCGGTGCTGCCGCCGAGCGCCGCGTCCATGAATCCCCACTCGCCGGTCCCGGCCTGCATGCCCCAGTCGCTGATGCCGGCGCCCATCATGGCGGCCTTGAATCGCTCGGTTTGGCCGATGGCCCAGGCCGCCATGAAACCGCCGTGGCTCCAGCCGGAAATGCCCAGGCGTTCGGGATCGGCGACTTCCTCGGCGACCAGCAGGTCGATCCCGGTGAGGATGTCGGTCCACTCGTCGCCGCCCACCGCGCCCGCCACCACGGCGGCGAATTCATGGCCGTGGCCCGACCCGCCCCGGGGATTGGGCAGGAAGACCGCGTATCCGGCGGTCGCCAGCCACTGGCCGCAGTCGACCGCATTGAGTGTGAACTCGTCGGCATGGCGGAAGTAAGGGCCGCCGTGGACCATGGTGACGAGCGGGAACGGACCCTCGTCCCGAGTCCGGCCTGCAGGCAGGATCAGCAGGCCGTCCAGCTGGAGTCCGTCGGACGCCCGGTAGCTGAGCCGTTCCTGGACACCCCAGCGGATCCTGCGCAGTTCGGGACTGGTGTCGCTGAGCCGGAGCAGTGGCCCGCCCGTGGGCCCCGCGTGGACGTTCTTGGGCTCGCGCGCGGTGCTCATCAGCACAGCGAGGCTCTCTCCCGAGTGACTCGCAGTGAGCCCGGCGAGCGTGCCGGGCGCGCAGGACAATCGGTGGAAGCGTAGCGACTGCGGATCGAGCCGGTACAGCGCGGTATCCAGCCCGTCGGCGAACAGCGCCAGCGGCGGCCCGTCAGCAACCTGCACCAGCTCAGTGGGGCAGGCGGACACGCCGACCGTGAGATTGCGCTGTTCGACGGTCGGGCCGGACGCCGGCGGGACCGTGTCGATCACCGCGAGCGCGCCTACCAAGTGCCCAGGTGTCACCGCCAGGTGGGCCAGATGCCATGCATCGTCGTGATTCCACCAGACCGGGGACTGGGCCTCGACTCCGACTGGGCCCAGGTCCTGGACGGCTCCCGTCTCCGGGGCGACCAGTTGCAGCCTTGCCGTCGTGACGCCGGGGTCGAGCTCGGGGGTGGCCCAGCTCAGCACGGCCAGCGGGCCGCCGTCCGGACGCTGGGTCACCTCCACGACATGGCGGTCTCCGAGGCCGTCCACGGTGCGGACCACGCCGGTCGCCAGGTCAAGCAGGCGCAGCCGGGTGACCGGGAGGTGCCGGCCCCAGACCTTCGCGTCGTCGCCCTCGGCCTCCCGGCGTTCGTCCTCCACGGTGGGCTCGTCCTCGGTGAGCAGCGCGACGGTGCGGCCGTCGGCGAGCGGGTAGTAGTCGCAGATGCCCCCGCGCCACCTGGCCAGGGACTCAGCCTTGGCGGTGTCCTCGCTGCCGTCCAGAAGGATCCGCTGGAGTTGACCGGTGTCCCGCTCCTCGCGGTCGGAGGTGAAGAACAGAAATGCCGAGTCCGGCGCCCACTTCGGGGTGGCGTCGCGGGCCGTGCCGTCGGTCAGCCTGCGCGGGGCTGCGCTGCCGTCGGCGGCGGCGACCCAGACAGAGCTGTGCGGACGTCCGTCCGTTCCGCTGTTCGCGACCACGCCGTAGGCGACCAGGCGACCGTCCGGCGAGATGGCCGGCGCCACGGGGGCGGCCATGTCCACCACCAGTTCCGCGGTGAGCAGGTCGGTCGGCTCGGGAATCGGTCGCGGTGCAGGGTGCGGCATGCGGACTGCCTTTCACTCGCCAGTACGACAAACGGACATCTTGTCGGACTGGCGAGCCTGTGTCAGTCGGGTTTCGGCACCCGCCTGTCCACCCTCACCCTCCGAGCCCCTGGCGGTCCTCCACGACACCGCCCCGGAGTCCTCGGTGTATCGAGCGCGCCTTGTGCGCTCGCGCGGCATCGCCGACGACAACCTGCCGGCCACCGTTCTCGTAGGTGGACCGCACCCGGACGGTGAGGGTTCGTTCGCCCGTGTGGCCCCTGTTCGTGCCGAGACAGCTCAGACCGTCGGACTGGCCCTCGCCCAACTGCGAGCCCCGGGCGAGTTCACCCTCGCCTCCGGTCCTGCATCTGTCGTCCACACCGTGGAGGACCCCGGCATCCTGGCTCTGTCCTTTAAGGGGTCCTTGCACTATGGGCGTCCGATGCAGTCCCCGTGGTCTGGGGCCGTGCATCGCAAGGCGCAGAGAGCCCTCGGTGGGGGTGCCCCCGCTCGGGCGAAATCAGCAGCCGTGCGAGCAGGTCAGCAAGTACTGCCGTCGAGACGCTCTCGGCCTTGACCTTGGCGCGGTCGATGGACAGTCGCCCGTTCTTCGCCGAGACGGACCTGTACTACTGTCGCAAAAGGGGCCACGACGTCGCCCGCTGCGGTGGACGAGGACATCGAGCTGGGTGCCGTAGGGCGTAAAGGGGGCGGGCACCCCTTGCGGACCAGCCCCGATCCGGCGAAATCCCAGGTTACGGCCGCTCATCCTTGGCTCAGGACGACTGCCTGGCCGCCCGCGGGGGCCATCGCGACGCGCAGCGTGGTCGACGAGGTCACGGTCCGTGTGCTCACTGCGACGGGGGTCTGGTACGGGCTGCTGCCCGGCGTTCCGTCGGCGTAGATCGTGGCGGTGTAGGTGCCGCTACCGAGGAAGGACAGCGGGATCGAGAGGGTCCGGGCGGTCTCGTTGGTCATCGCCCCCAGGTACCACGTGGTGCCGCTGCGCCGGGCGACGGCGATGTACTCGCCGATCGAACCGGCGAGGGTCCGGCTCTGGTCCCAGACGGTGGGGATGGCGTCGAACCAGGGCAGCCCGGGCCAGTTGGAGGGGGTGGAGTACTTCGAGGGGGCGTCGTACCAGTACAGGAAGTTCAGGGGCTGGTAGTACACGGCGGCCATCGCCATCTGGTGAGCGTTCGTCGTCCGGTCGCGGGACTGGCCGTAGCAGATGGTGTAGTCCATCGGGCCGCCGATGTTGCGGGCGAAGGGCAGGGTGACGTTGTGGGTGGCGGTCGGGAAGTGCTCGTTGCCCCGCACGCCCTCCATGCTGATCCAGTTGGGGCAGGTCCGCTCGTAGCCGAACGGCCGCACGTCGTCGTGCATGTCGATCAGCAGCTTGTGCGTCGCCGCCGTCCTGGCCCAGGCGAGGATCTGGTTCGTCATCACCTGGGTGCCGTCGTTGATGAAGCCCAGCTTGACGCCCGCCACGCCCCAGCTCCGGTACAGGGCGAACAGGCTGTCCGAGCTGCTCATGGCCATGGGGTTGACGTAGAGGATGACGCCGATTCCCTTGCCGGCGGCGTAGGAGATGACCTTGGGCATGTCGATGGCGGGGATCGGCTGCGTGGCGTCGGTCGAGGTGTGCTCGGGGCCGTACCACCCCGAGTCGTACTCGATGTACTGCAGGCCGCGGGCGACGGCGAAGTCGACGCCCGCCAGCCCGTCCGCGGTGGTCAGATTGCACCGGAAGACCTTGCCCGGCTTGATCCACGACGTGTCGGCGAGGGCACCGGCCGGGGCCAGGTTGAGCACCAGCTCCGCGTTGTCGACCAGTTCGGCGTGGGTGGAGCCGATCACCACGGCGCGCCAGGACGTGGCGAACGGTGTGGTGACGGTGGAGGTCGTCTGGACCGCTCCGGAGCCGCGGGCCGTGTGCCGCATCAGGTACGCCGCGAGGGTGTTGGGCTGTCCGGAGACCGAACTGAGCATCGTGCGGGGGTAGTCGGTGCGGGCCGACTCGCAGACGCAGGCGATGAGCCCGCTGCTGTAGGTCGCGGTGAGGGGGAGGTCGGTCAGGGGACCGGTGTCCGTGGAGGAGGTTCCGGTGGACGGGATGGAGCCGGGCGCGACCGGGTTGTAGTCGTCCTCGTCCCGCGCGCTGTAGACGAGTGTGCCGTCCGGGAAGACGAACGTCGTCAGTTCACCGGCGATGGTGGCGGTGCCCGAGTCCAGCAGGACGTAACGGAACGCGACGCCGGTCGCGTAGGCCCGGATCTGGACACCGAAGTTGATGGAGGTGCGGTTGTCCCGGAGGTTCCAGCGCATCTCCTGGTAGGCGTCGGAGACGGTCGCGTTGCGCCCGTACAACGGGTTCCAGGTGGTGTCGACGTGCCAGTGCTGATAGTTCGTCAGAACAGCGTCGGTGCCGAGGGCGGTTCCGTCGCTCAGCCGCAGCCCCATGGCCGAACTGGCCACGAATGCCGCGCCGTTACGCCGGGCCGACCACTGGAGCGAGCCGCCCGCCAGCGACATGGTGATGCTGGTGGTGCCGTCGAGCGACGTTGCGGTGACCGAGGCGTCTGCGGCCTCGGCCGGATACGCGCTGCCGATGCCCAGCGCGGCCGTTGCGGCGGTGACAGCCGCGCCCTTGAGCACCCTGCGGCGGGAAGGTCCCTGACGCCCTGGCATGTTCACAGTCGACCCACCTCGCTGGGACAGGTTTCCAACAATCTCAACCAACAAGTAACAGATTCTGACCGTCGCCAGGTTTCTACGCCTCCCGAGACCCAAAGGTCAACCCCTCGCATCCGCCCCCTTACATGTCCGAAATCCCGGACGTTCTTGGCGACTTGCGACCCCTGCGAGCCCCATTAGATGCCCCCAGAGCCGGCCACGAATTCAACAAACTCGAACGCGATCCTTGACGCCACGAACGTGCCACGACTCTCATTGGTCCCCGCGACATCAACGGATCGTCAAACCTCGACCGAGAGGGACGCACATGTTCCAGGGAGTTCCCCGGCCGCCCGCCGGCCGACGGTGGCGCGGGGCCGCAGCGTTCCTGACCCTCCTGGGAGGCCTTGCGGCGCTGCTGCTTCCGGCGACCGAGGCGCACGCGGCCACGGTGTCGTTCACCACGGGTGCCGCACGCACCGACCAGAACGGCAACACCCTGCAACTGCACGGCCTCGGCATCATCAAGGTGGGAGACACCTGGTACGGCTTCGGCGAGGACAAGACCGGCGAGACCTCGTCGGACACGTCCTTCCAGGACATCGCCTGCTACACCTCCACCAACCTCGCCAGCTGGGCCTACCAGGGCCAGGCGCTGAGCAGACAGAGCAGCGGCGACCTCGGCCCCAGCCGCATCGTGGAGCGGCCCAAGGTCATCTACAACAAGTCGACCAGCACATACGTGATGTACATGCACATCGACAGCAGGAACTACTCCGAGGCCAAGGTCGGCGTGGCGACCAGCAGCACCCCGTGCGGCCCCTACACCTACCGGGGAAGCTTCCGGCCGCTGGGCCAACTCAGCCGCGACCTCGGCCTGTTTCAGGACACCGACGGCACCGGCTACCTGCTGAGCGAGGACCGCAACAACGGCCTGCGCGTCGACAAACTGTCCGCCGACTACCTGTCCGTGGACAGCGCGGTGGCGGTGCTCGGCAGCAGCGGCAGCAGCGGCAGCGTCGAGGCCCCCGCCATGATCAAGAAGGACGGCACCTACTACGTCTTCGGCTCCCGCCTGACGGGCTGGAGCCTCAACGACAACATCTACGCCACCGCCACGTCACTGGGCGGCCCCTGGTCGTCCTTCCGGAACTTGGCCGCGCCCGGCACCCGCACCTACGGCAGCCAGACGGCGAACGTCATCACCGTCCAGGGCTCCTCCGGCACCACCTACATCTACGCCGGCGACCGCTGGAACACCTCCGACCTCGGCGCGTCGAAACTGATCTGGCTGCCCCTGACCGTCAGGGGCACCACGGTGAACCTCGGCCAGTACCCCACCTGGTCACTCGACACCTCAGCGGGAACCTGGACGGCCGACAGCGGGATCCCCGCTGAGGGCGTCCACACCCTGAAGAACGTCAACAGCTCCCTGTTGATGGACGTGCCGAGCGGCTCCACGGCGAACGGCGCCAGGATCATCCAGTGGCCGTCCAACGGCGGCACGAACCAGCAGTGGACGCTCACGCGGGTGGCGGACAACATCTACACGCTCAAGAGCGTGGAGAGCGGCCTGTGCCTGGACGTACCGAACCAATCGACCGACACCGGCGTCCAGTTGAAACAGTGGACCTGTAACGGCGGGACAAACCAGCAGTGGTTCCTCGACCTGGTCGGCAGCTACACCGACAGCACCTACATGCTCGCCGGCGTGGGCAGCGACCTGGAAATCAGTGTTGCGAACGCCTCGACCACCAGCCGGGCGGCCGTGGAGCAAGAAGCGGGCACAGGCGCGACGAGCCAGCGGTGGAGTCTTTCCTGACGGGGCGCCGGGACCGCTGACGCGGATCAACCACCATGTCGGTTGCGTGTACCTGACCCACAACGCTTCCACGCGGCGGAGGAGTTCTTCACCCGTCACACGGCGGCCAGATCATGACCGTCGAGCAGCACCTGCGCTACTCCGCCGCCCACCGTCTACCCCACTTGGAAGACCTTTGCCGGACCATCACCTGCGGCGTAGGAACCGGCGGACGGCGCGCGACTCCCTGCCGCTGATCGAACAGGCTCAGCTGGACCGCTGGGGCATCGGCGCCGGCGTTGAACTGGACCGCCGTGTCACGCGTGAGCTGGGACTTGAGCCCTGCCAACCGCGGCCGAAGAGATTCAGCCTCACCAGGGCAGCGGCCGGCCTGCGTATGACTCTGGAGATCAGAGGAGTCTGGTAATGGTCGTTGGTCGAGCGGTGTGCATCGTGGCCGGGCGGGACGACATCCTCCTCCAGGACCCGTCCCTGGAGACCGAACTCGCCAGGATCGTCGAACAGGGGCAGCAGCGCGGGGAGACCAGGGCGGGCGTCGACTGCGGCCAGGCGGGACAACTGCTGGCCACCTGCTACTTCACGGCCGTCCTGCGCTGGATCCGAGAGGAACCAGCCCCCTTCGACCTCCGCCAGCGGCTCGCCGACGCGCTCGACATCATCCTGCTGGGCCTCCTTGACGACGAAGCGACCTGACGCGGCACATCACCCCCCCAGCCGCACGCGCAGACGCAGGGCGCGTCACTTCGCCGCCCGGACGTGAACCACGCCGCCCCGGCGCCCCGAGCGGCCGCCAGTGCCGCGGCGGCCGCATGAGCGGAAATCGTCGACGACGACATCTGGAGGAAGACCTCGTAGCGGTGGGCTCCTGCTGTTCTTCGCGGTTCTGGAAGTGTCCCTGATCCTCGGCGGCAAGCTCTCCAGCGCCTGGGCGACCGGAGTGACCGTCCTCCACCTGGCGGTCCTGCTGACCTGTGTTCGAGGCCTCGTACATCGTGGGCGTCCTGGCCGGGGCTTCATCGCCCCCCGGCGACCGCCGCGCTGTCCCGCAGGAACCCCGCGAAGGCCTCGGCGGCCGGGGTCAGGGCGTGGTCGCTCATGCGTACCAGGAGGATGCGGCGCACCGGGGCCGGGGGCAGGAGCGGCAGGACGTGGACGCCGGGTCGGATGCCCTCCAGGGCCAGGGTGGGGGCGAGGGCGACGCCGATGCCGGCGGCGACCATGGCCTGGGCTTCTTGGTAGTCGTGGGCCTCGTAGGCGATGTGGGGCTCGAAGCCGACGGCGCGGCAGCCACGGACGAGGGCTTCGGCCACCGGATGCTGTTCGGCGCGGGTGATCCAGGAATCGTGTGCGAAGTCGGCCAGTGAGGCGGCGTCGCGGCCGACGAGTGGATGGTGGTCGCTGACGAGAAGGGCCGGCGGGTCATCGAGAAGGGGGGTGACCACGATGTCCTCCCGGTCGATCCGGCTCCAGTCGTAGTCCCACATCAGCGACATCTCGATCTCCCGGTTCTCCAGCATCGTCCAGAGCCCGGCGATGCGGGCGCTGCGGACGGTCAGCCGTACGTCGGGGTGGGCGTCCCGGAAGGCGATCACCGCCTGCGGGAGGAGCGAGGCGCCGACGGTAGGGAAAGTGCCGATGCGCAGCGTGCCCGCACGCAGGCCGGCGAAGTCGGCGAGTTCGTTCTCCGCGGCCTGCAGTTCGCGTGCGATCCGTTGCCCTCGCTCGGCCAGCGCCCGTCCGGCGTCGGTGAGGGTGACGCCTCGGGCGTGGCGTTCCAGCAGGGGCTGGCCTGCCTCCGTTTCCAGGCGGCTGATCTGCTGCGATACCGCTGACGGTGTGTAGTTGAGGGCGCGGGCTGTCGCGGTCACCGAGCCGCGCCGGGCGACCTCCGTGAACAGCAGGATGCGCCGGACGTCGAGCATGCCGCCACCTCCAGCGTTCACTTCACCTTAATAGCCATGCAGATTTCCGAGATTGTACTTCACGCTGCCGTAACCCACCGTGGAGGACACCACGCACGGCGAGACCGTCGGTGGACTTCCCCTTTCATGGCTGTGAGGAGTCGGTTGTGCTGCGTCTGCAGGGCGAGATGATCCGCGGAGGAACCAGCAAGTGCTGGATCTTCGACCACCGCGACGTGGCCGCCACGGGCGTGGACGTCGATGCCCTCCTGCTCGCCGCCTTCAACGCCGCCGACCCCCGCCAGATCGACGGCGTGGGCGGCGCCTCCTCCACCACCTCCAAGGCCGCCGTCGTACAGGCGTCGACCCAGCCCGGTGTGGATGTCGAGTACGCCTTCGCACAGGTCGGCATCGGCGACGAGCGGGTGGAGTGGGCCAGCAACTGCGGCAACTGCGCCACCGCCGTGGCCCTGTACGCCGTCCACCACGACCTCGTGCCGATCACGTCGGACACCACCACCGTCCGCATGCTCAACGTCAACACCGGGGCACGTCTCACCGGCACGATCCCCACCCCCGCGGGCGTGGCTCCGGAGGAGGGCACGGCCGTGGTCCCGGGTACCTCGGCACGGGGCGTGCCGGTCCTGCTCGGGTTTCAGGACCCGGCGGGCTCGACGACCGGCCACGCTCTGCCGACCGGCCGGGCCCTGGACGAGCTGACCGGCCCGGACGGCCCCGTCGAGGCATCCCTGGTGGACGCCGGCGCGCCGACCGCGCTCTTCGAGGCCAAGGCGTTCGGCCTCGACGGCACGGAATCCCTCACCGCGTTCGCCACCGCGGTGCCCGCGCTGACGCTGCTGCGGCGCCAGGCAGCGCTGGCCATGGGCCTGGCTCGCGACGGCGATCCGGTCAGCCATGCGGTGCCGAAGGTGGGCATCGTCGCCCGGCCTGCCCCCTATCGCACCACACAGGGCATGCTCATCAACCAGGACGAGTACGACCTGGCCGTGCGCATGGTCTCCATGCATGCCCCGCACCCGGCGATCGGCCTGACCTCCGCCGTGGCCCTGGCCACGGCCGCCGCCACCCCTGGCACCCTCGCCCACCGCGTCGCCCGGCAGACCGCCGACGGAACGCTGCGTCTGGGCACCCCCGCCGGCGTGGTCACCACCCAAGCCGTCCCCGCACCGGACGGCGCGTCCCCCACGGTGCTGCTGCACCGCGCCGCCCGGCGTATCGCCCGAGCCGAACTCCTCGTTCCCGTCCTGGAAGGACGCCCCGCATGAGCCGCAACGACGCCGCCCCGGGTACCGTCACCGCACCACCGGGCCGCATCCGCCGGATGCTGTCCCACCTCTACGTCCAGTGCCTGATCGCCGTCCTCCTCGGCGCCGCCGTGGGCGGGTTGTGGCCGTCCTTCGGCGCTGACCTCAAGCCGCTCGGCGACGGCTTCATCGCGCTGGTGAAGATGTTCATCGCACCGATCATCTTCTGCACGGTCGTCCACGGCATCGCCTCCATGGGCAACGCCCGCGCAGTCGGCCGCGTGAGCCTGAAGGCCCTGGTCTACTTCGAGGTGCTGACCACCGTGGCCATGGTGATCGGCCTGGTCGTCGTCAACGTCGTCAAGCCGGGCAGCGGTCTGCACATCGACCTCTCGACCCTGTCCGCCAAGGCCCTGCCGCCGGAAGCGACCACGGCCCACGAGGGCTTCGCCGCCTTCCTCCTCGCCACCATCCCGGCCACCCTGGTCAGCGCCCTGACCGGCAACGAGATCCTGCCCGTGCTGCTGGTGTCGGTGCTGTTCGGCTTCGGCCTGCACGCCAGCGGAGAGGCCGGCCTGAGCATCGCCCGGGGCGTCGAGAAGTTCTCCACGGTCCTGTTCACGCTCATCCGCTGGATCATGCGGCTCGCCCCCATCGGCGCGTTCGGCTCCATGGCCTTCACCATCGGCCACTACGGCCTGGGCACCCTGCGCCACCTGGCCCTGCTGGTCGGCTCGTTCTGGCTGACCGCCCTCCTCTTCGTCCTGGTCGTCCTCGGGACCGTGATGCGCCTGAACGGACTGCGGCTGCTGCCCTTCCTGCGCTACATCAAGGAAGAACTGCTGATCGTCCTGGGCACCTCCTCCACCGAGCCCGTCCTGCCGCGCATGATGGCCAAGCTCCAGCACGCCGGCGCCTCGAAACCCGTCGTCGGCATCACACTGCCCGCCGGGTACTCCTTCAACCTCGACGGCACCGCCATCTACCTGACCATGGGCTCGGTCTTCCTCGCCCAGGCCCTCGGCATCCACCTCAGCCTCACCCAGCAGCTGGCCATGCTCGCCGTCATGCTGCTCACCTCCAAGGGCGCCGCAGGCGTCACCGGCTCCGGCTTCATCGCCCTGGCCGCCACCCTCAGCGCCGTCCCCCACGTCCCCGTCGCCGCCCTCGCGCTGATCTTCGGCGTCGACCGGTTCATGTCCGAAGCCCGCGCCCTGACCAGCCTGGTCGGCAACGGCGTCGCCACCCTGGCCGTCGCCCGCTGGGAGGGCGAACTCGACGAGGACCGCGCCAAGGCCGTCCTGCGCGGCGACATTCCATACGCCCCTGCCCCCGCTCCTTCTGCGGAGACAGCCGAGCCCGGCCCGACGCCCGCACCAACCCGCGACCCCGTCCCCGCCGCAATCTGACGACGCACGGGAGGGCAGGTCCGGAGCACACGCTCAGGACCTGCCCTCCCACGTCTCAACAGGACGTCGCACTCGCCGTCCGGCCTGATCAGGAACGTCCGGCCCTCCGGTACGCCCAGTCCTCCAACCGCTGATCAAGTCCGGCGAACGCCGCGCAGAAGGTACATCAGGTGGCCAGGTATGCGGAACCGGACCTTCATGGAACTGCCGCCGAATCCTCCGTCGTGGCCCTGGCCCGTGAGCCCGCCGGTGAGCGTCTGGCCGCCTGGCACCAGCAGGAAGCCGCCTTCACCGCGGAACTCGTGGTGAGCGAACTGGTCAGCGACGCCAGCAGCACAGCCCCGCGTCTGCGACGCGCCCGCCTCTCCGACGAAGGCGGCCGGGGCCTCCTCATCGTCGCTCAGCTCTCCCAGCGGTGGGGTCGTCGGGCTGCGGACCTCTCGGCCAGGCGCCGGCGCCCACGCCGTAGACCGCTCGTCTACGCGCCGGCGCACCGCACCCGATCGCGATCACCGTGGATCAGGCAGGTCAGCGCTGCAGGGTGAGGAGACCCGGCCGCCAGGGCAGTCGGTCGTAGGGGCCGCTCGCCGTAGGGGTCTTGCCCTGGTAGAGGAGCTGCAGGTGGCAGGGGTCGATGGTCATGGTCTGGTCGGGGTTGTTGCGGACCAGGTCGCCGGGCCGCTGGTCACAGCGCAGGACCGCCAGCACGATCCCCCGCGATCTTTCCCGTGGGCCGGGCCCGCCGCCGCGAGCCGATCTTCTTCAGATGGCTGCGTATCAGGTCGGCGAGATGGTTCAGGGTGGCGCTCGACAGCGGCAGGCGGGCGGTGCAGACAAGACCGGACAGTCAGCGGAACAGGCGGAAGAACCCGCGCACCTGCTTGACCAGCGACTCCGGCTGCTCCAGCGCGGCGAAGTGGCCACCATGCGGCAGCTCCTCGAACCAGCGCAGGTCGGTGAACCGCAGCTCGGCCTCCCGCCTCGACGGGCGGGTTATGTCGCGCGGGTAGACCGACAGCCCGGATGGCGCGGTCACCTTGTCCCGGAAGTTGGCGAAGCTCTCCCAGTACAGGCGCGCCGACGAAGTGGCCGACGCGGTGAACCAATAGACCGAGATCTCGTCGAGGATCGTCTGCCGCGACAACGCGTCCTCGGGATGGCCGTCGTTGTCCGTCCACGCCCAGAACTTCTCGGCGATCCAGGCGGCCTGTCCCGCCGGGGAGTCGGTGAGGCCGTAGCCGAGCGTCTGCGGCCGGGTCGCCTGGATCGCCGAGTACCCCCGGCCGGTGCGCTGCATCTCCCTCTCGGCCTCGAGATTCGCCAGCTCCGCGGGCGTCGGGTCGTCGAACGTGCCCGCCGCCACGGATCCCAGGTTCAGGTGCACGCCGGCGACCCGCTCGGGCGCCACCTCGCCCAGCACCGCGGACACCGCCGAACCCCAGTCACCGCCCTGCGCGCCGTATCGTTCGTAACCCAGCGAGACCATCAACGTGTCCCAGGCGCGCGCGGTGCGAGTGATGCCCCACCCGGTTGTCGACGGCTTGTCGCTCCAGCCGTACCCGGGCAACGACGGCGCGACCACGTGGAACGCGTCCGCAGGGTCACCGCCGTGCGCGCGCGGGTCGCTCAGCGGGCCGAGGACCTCCAGGAACTCGAGCACCGAACCCGGCCACCCGTGCGTGAGCACGAGCGGGAACGCGTCCGGCTCCGGCGAGCGGACGTGCAGGAAGTGGATGCCCAGCCCGTCGATCGTGTCGCGGTACTGCGGGAACACGTTCAGCCGCTCGGCGAACCCGAAGTCGTAGTCCTCGGCCCAGCTGCGGCAAAGCTCTTGCGCATACGCCAGCGGCAAACCCTGTGACCAGTCGTCCACCGGCTCGCGCTCGGGCCACCGTGTCCGTCGCAATCGTTCACGCAGGTCCTCGATCTCTGCTTCGGTGATGCTGACCTCGAATGGCTCGGCGGACATGGCAAGGCTCCTTACTGGTCAGGGAGTTATCGGATCAGATGCAGGTGGACCGTCATCGCGGGCGCCCACGCGTGGCGTCGGGTTCGGGGCGGCGGTCGGCGGTAGGGCGCCGGGTCAGGCTGAGGACGAGTCCGGCCAGGGGGAGTGCCGCGAGGCGTTCATGAAGTTGAGCAGGCTATGTGCGGTGTCGCGGTCGTCCGCGGCGACCAGGTCCGGTGCGAGGCTCACCAGTACGGCTTGGGCGCCGGCGAACCCGCACACGGTCAACGCCGTGCCGACGACGATCGGGACCGGCCCGGTGAAGATCGCGACCACGAGCACGCCGACGACGGTGAGTGCCGCAAGCCGGGCCGACACCTGCCAGCCGGTGAACCGGTCGGTCAAGGTGCCGACCAGCCGCCCGGCCAGCACCGAGCAGGCGGCGCGGCCGTACAAGAGACGCTTATCGTCAGCTGAGCTCGCGCGTTGGCGTCAGGATCGAAGGGTGCGCAGGCCGGTGCGGATTTCGCTGACCAGGATCTCGGGCTGTTCCAAGGCCGCGAAGTGCCCGCCCTTGTCGGCCTCGCCGTAGTGGATCAGATTGCTGTAGGTGTCTTCGATCCAGCTACGTGGCAGGCGTGGGATGTCCCTCGGGAAGACGGTCACCGCGACCGGCAGCGTCACCTTCGGGCCGGCGAAAGTGAGCGATCTGTTCTCCCAGTAGATGCGGCCGGACGACGCTGCACTGTTGGTGAACCAGTAGAGGGATATCGCGTCAAGCATGTCGTCGATGCTGAGAGCGTCCTCGGCGAGCCCGTGGTTGTCGGTCTTGGACTGGAACTTCTCGTAGATCCAGGCTGCCTGGCCGGCGGGAGAGTCCGCCAGGGCGAATCCGACCGTCTCCGGCTTCGTGCCCTGAAGGTGGTTCGACCCACCGAGATCGCCGGTATAGAGGGCGAGGGTCTCCACGGCGTAGCGCTGTTCGGGCGACAAGGTGTCGGGTATCCGAGCGGGGAAGGCGTACTGGGTGTTCAGATGAATTCCGAGAAGCCCCTCAGGTTGCATGGCCCCGAGGGCGGTGGTGACGACGGCACCCCAATCGCCGCCTTGCGCGGCCCATCTCGTGTAGCCGAGACGTTTCATCAGCTCCGCCCATGCGCTGGCGATGCGCGAGACGGTCCACCCGGTCTCCGTGGGCTTCTGGGAGAACCCGAACCCGGGGAGCGACGGGACGACGACGTCGAATGAGTCGGCGGCGTCTCCCCCGAACGAAACCGGATCGGTCAGCGGGCCGATCAGCTTCAGGAACTCGACGATCGAGCCTGGCCATCCATGCGTGAGTATCAGCGGCATCGCGTGGGGATTCTTGGACCTGACGTGGATGAAGTGGATGTCCAGCCCATCAATCTCGGTCAGGAACTGGGGGAAGCGATTGAGCTCGGACTCGAAGCGCCGCCAGTCGTAGCCGCGCTCCCAGTAGTCGACCAGAGACCTGGCGTTCTCTACACGAACCCCTTGCGACCAGTCGCCCACCGTTTCCGGATCCGGCCACCGGGTTCTGGCCAGTCGCTGCTTGAGGTCGTCAATCTCCGATTCCGGGATCGACACGGTGAACGGGCGGACGAGGGTCGACGCAGGTGGCGTCGGTGCGGTCATGGCCTTCTTCTCTTCTCCTGAGCTTTGAAGCGCAGCACAACTCTCGCTGCACACTGCTGTACAGTCAATCTCACTGTACACCGGTGTGCAATACTGGTGCCGTGCCCACCGAGTCCTCCCGTGCGCGCTCGATGAACGAGACACGCGAACGCATCCTCGACGTCGCCCTCGATCTGCTGGGAGAGAACCCCGACGCCGGAATGGGCGAGATCGCCTCCACCGCCGGCGTCGTCCGTCGCACGGTCTATGACCATTTCCCCTCGCGCCTCGACCTGGTCCGGACACTCACGGAACGGGCCGTCGCCGAGATGACAGCCGTGCTCGCCGATGTCAACGCCTCCGGCGCGGAAGCGGACGCGGCGTGGGTCGAATTCATCGCCCGCCTCTGGCCGGTGGCGCACCGGTACCGAGTGCTGCTGGCGCTGCGCCGAGGCGAGTACGGCGAGGCGATCCACGCCCTGCTCGGGCCAGTCGACGAACTCCTCGCCGACCTCGTGAAACGGGGCCAGGACACCGAGGTGTTCGCACAGCACCTGCCGGCGGGCATTCTGAGCCAGGTCGCCTACGGCGTCGTGTTCGCCATCGCGGACAGCGACCTGCCGAACGGGACCCTCGGCGCCCGAGCAGCGACGATCACGAGCCTGCTGATGCTGGGAGTTCCCGAGACGCGCGCCATCGCTCTCGTAGGCGACCAGCCCTGACCTCATGAAAGATTTCGCCGACCGCACCGACCCCGGATGAACGAGGCCGCGTGGCGCGCCCTCGACCTGACGCGCGCCCCGCCCGGCGCAAGGTCTTCGGCCTCGCCACCGCAGATGTCCGCCTCGCTTGACCTCTTGCGCGTCAGTCCGGCAGCCAGTGCAGCTCGTGCGCCAGAGATTTGGCGACGGTACGGATGCGGCGGTGCAGTGGTGACGGCACGCGCGGGAGGACCAGGTGGATCGTCAAGGTGGGTGCGCCCTGCAGCGGTCGCCACGTGAGACCGGCCGGTGATGTCGTGGCCGCGGCTTCACCGGCCGGGGCGAGGGTGAGCCCGTCGCGTAGGTCGCGCTGTGACATGTCGAAGGAGACTGCGGGCGTGTGGAATCGGGGGTTTGGCCGGATGTCACGGAACAGTGCGGACAGCTGATCGTGGATCACGGGGTTGGCCGTACGGTCGGGAAGTCGCAGCGGATACGCGGCCGCATCGGCGATCTCGATCTCCGGGTGTTCGGCCAGCGGATGATGCTGTGCCAATTGGACCCCAACGCGCTGACGCCGCAGCAGGAACCGGCGCACGCCACGACCCGGCTGTTCACCGCGGGTGATCCCCGCGTCGATGCGGCCGTCAGCGACCGCGGGGGAGATCTCCGGTGTCGCCATCGGGACCGCGCCTACCTCAAGTCCCGGGCTGCTGCGAATGAGCCTGTCCACCAGGGCCGGTGCCGTCTCGGCCCCCGTGCTGAGGCTGTATCCGATGCGCAGCGTGCCCAGTTCACCGGCCCCTGCATTCCGGGCGGTGTCCCATGCCCGGTCCAGCGCCGCCAGCGCGGGCGGCGCGGACTCCGCCAAAGCCGCACCGGCCGTGGTCAATACGACGCTTCGCGTGTTGCGAACCAGCAGGCTCGTACCGAGTTCCGCCTCCAATCGGCGCATCCGGGCACTGAGTGCGGGCTGGGCGATACCGATCCGTGCGGCGGCGCGGGTGAAGTTCAACTCCTGCGCCAGCACCAGGAAGTACCGCAGGCTCACCGTGTCCGGCGCCACATGCCCTCCCTGCCGATTGATAACAATCCGTTCTGAGCCTATCCCGTACCGGTCTTTCCCTCGACCGCACATCAAGCCCTAGCCTGCGCATATGGCGATCCAACTGACCGCGGGTCCGGACATCGCACGCACGCACACCGCCGATTTCGAGTCCGCCATCACCGCTCTCGCGAAGGCCGCGGCCACCGAGCCCGGTGTACTCGACCACGGATTCCGGCGCGACCCGACGCACCCGGGCCGCTGCCTGATCCGCGAACGCCACGCGGATCAGGCAGCGGTCGACACCCACCTGGCCCTCCCTGACGTCGCAGCCTTCATCGGCATCCCGCGCTGACTGGCCACCGACTCCCGCGCACGCCTCGAAACCTCCTCCGTCCTCACCCGAATCCCGATGTCCCGCACCCAGCTACAGGAGGCAGTCATGCATAAGTTGGTAGTCCTGTATTCCAAGCCCGCAGACCCAGACCACTTCCGCGACTACTACGTGACCAACCACCTTCCACTGGTCGTGAATTGGCCCGGCCTGCTTGCGTGGCGCTACAGCTTCGACGTGGCGGCGCCCCAGGGAGAAGCGCCGTATTTCGCGGTCTTCGAAGGCGACTTCGCCGACGCCGCCGCCATGGCCGCGGCGCGGGCGTCGGAGCACGGCCGGCGGGTGACCGCCGATGTCGCCAACTACGCCACCGGCGGTGCGGTCGTCATCCACTATCCGGTACAGGACGGCACCGGCTGAGGCAGAACGGTACGCTCCGGGACGCCCTCGGTCGGCCGCCTCGGCCAGGTCCGGCCATCGGCGGAACGCCGTTCGCGGTTGCCGGTTCGTCCAGGGTCAAGGGGGGCCGATGTCCTGGCCGGATGTCACGGTGGTTGATGCGTGCGTGCGGCGCGACGGCCGGGGCGGCAGCCCCACGTCCGTCACCGACGACGACCCGGCGGCGACGGACGCGGACCGGCGTGCGGTCGCTGCTGCGGCCGGCACCTCGCACGCGGCGTTCCTCGGCCCGGGGCGGACGCCGGACGGTGGCCGGCCGGTCCGGTTCTTCACCGCCACCGCCGAACTGTCCGGCTGCGGCCACGGCACCGTTGCCGCGCAGGCCATCCGGTTGACCCGCACCGCGCTGGGCGAGCTGAACGACCGCCAGCACACCGGCGGGCGCACGTTCGACACCGTCGCGATCCGCCGCCCCGCCGGCATCGAGGTGTGGTTCGACCAGGGCCTCGTCGCGCTGCGCCACCCGGCACCGGACGAGCGCGCCGCGATCGTCGCCGCGCTCGGGCTCACCGCGGACGACCTGCATCCGACCGACGCGCCACGGATCGCCGCGCCCGGCGCACCACGCATGCTGGTACCGGTCCACGACCGGTCGGCCCTGCTCCGAGTCCGCCCACACCTCGGCAGGCTGGCAGAGGTGCGCCGGCGGTACGGGCTCCTCGGCTGTTTCGTGTACGTACCGCCGGTGGGCGACCGGCCGGGTGCGGCGCGGATGTTCGCGCCGGCGATCGGTGTCGACGAGGATGTCGCCAACGCCAACAGCACCGGCTGCCTGGCCGCCCACCTGCTCGACACGACAGGGGCACAGACGGTCGCGATCGAGGTGGAGCAGGGTGACACCCTCGGTCGACCGGCCAGCGTGCTCGCTTCGGCCCGACGCGGGCCGGCGGGCATCACGACCCGGGCCGGCGGGTTGGCGGTGGTCCGAGACGGACACCGAGGCGACGACTAGACCGCCCTCTTCTGCGATCCGCGCATGGGACTGGGGCTGTCCGCCGCGGTCAAGCGTTGGCAGCCGGTGGCGGCCGTCAGCGGGACGCTGTGTCGAAGGCGCGGCTCGTCATCTCCAAGGGCGCGAAGAAGGGTCAGCACCTCTCGCCCGCCACCGTCCTGCCCATGCTGCGCGAACATGATGAACAAGTCGCCGATGTCATCCATCTGCTGGACGACCGCACCTGCCTGGTCGTCGCCACCAGCCACCCGCTCGCCGCCCGGCACTCCGCCGGTTTTGAGGAGCTGGCCGAGGAGAACTGGATCGTCCGGGGCGATCACCCGGCCGCCGAGCTGCTCACCCGTAGCTGCCGTGCCGCCGGCTTCGAGCCGAAGATCGCCTACCGGGCACACGACTACCAGGAGGCCCAGGCCATGGCGGCGGTCGGCCTGGGCATCACGCTCGCCCCCAGGTTCGCCCTGGCCAGCCTGCGGGATGACGTCACCACCATCGACCTGGGCCCCGCGGCCCCGGTTCGCCGCATCCTGCTCACCCGGCTGCGCGACAATCCACCGACACCGTCAGCCAAGGCCATCGCGGAACTGTTCATCGAGACCGCCGGGACCCTGTGTTCATAGACAGGCGTTCCGCGGTGTGACGACCGGTCTCGGCTCGGGCCGGGGCCGATGACCTGCGCCACGCACCCCGCGACCACCCCATCGGGGGGCCTGTCGAGCCCGGCGTCTCGCAGGCCCCGGACGTCGGCGCGGGCCCACCTCGGCCCTCAGGGGGAAGGGAAGGCCGGTGTGCGATGGTGACCCGCTCGCAGAGGACACGCGTCAGCCGATGGCTGCTGCCGCGTGCGTCACAGCGATGAGGGCCAGTACGGCGGCCGGGACGGCCCGGACCGGCGGGTCGCCGTGGCGCAGGTGGACCACCGCCGCGGCGGCCATCAGCAGCGCAAGGCCTGTCGCGGCGGCCACGCCCAGCGGCGTCCAGGTCAGCCCCAGCAGCAGACCGGCGACGCCGACCACCTCCGTCGCGCCGACAACGCGATAGAGGCCGGTCGACATGCCGAGGTGGGCCGCTGCTTGCCGCATGACCGGTGCCGCTGCGATCTTGGCCAGGCCCAGCGGGAGGAATACCAGGGACAGGACGATGGCGAGCACGGCGGTCATGCGGTGGTCCTGCCTTCGCGGCGCTCGGCGCCCAGACGCGCGTAGTAGTCGATGAGGTCGGGGCTGTCCACGGTGGCGGGGTTGACGACCTGCTCGACGGGGGCGCCCTGGAGCAGGCGTTTGACCGGGACCTCCAGCTTTTTGCCGGTGCGGGTGTGCGGGATGCCCGGCGCTTCGAGGATTTCGTCGGGGACGTGGCGTGGTGAGGCACCCGTACGAACGGCGTCGCGGATCTTCTCGCGCAGGTCGTCGTCCAGGGTCGTCCCGGGGGCCGGGACCACGAACAGCGGCATCCAGTAGCCGCCGTCGGGTTCCTCCGCGCCGATGACGAGGGCCTCGGTGATCTCGGGGAGGCGTTCGACGACGTCGTGGATGTCGGCGCTGCCGAGGCGTACGCCGTTGCGGTTCAGCGTGCTGTCCGAGCGGCCGTGGACGATCACCGAGCCGTGCCCGGTGAGCGTGATCCAGTCGCCGTGCCGCCAGACGCCGGGGTAGGAGGAGAAGTAGGCGTCGTGGTAGCGGGTGCCGTCGGGGTCGTTCCAGAAGTACAGCGGCATCGACGGCATGGGCTGGGTGATCACCAGCTCGCCGACCTGGTCGGTGACCCGGGTGCCCTCGGTGTCGTACGCGGCCAGCGCCACGCCCAGGTGCGGTGCGGACAACTCTCCCGACCAGACGGGCGTATTGGGCGCGCTGCCCGCGAAGCCGGACACCACGTCGGTGCCGCCGCTGATGGAGGCCAGCAGGGCGTGGTCGCCGACGTGGTCGCGGACCCAGGGGTAGGCGGAGGCCGGCAGGGCGGAGCCGGTGCAGCCGACCACGCGGATCGACGACAGGTCGTGCGCGGACGGGTCGATGCCGTACTTGGCCATGCCCAGGAGGTACTGCGGGCTGGTGCCGAAGACGGTCACCCGGTGGCGCGCGGCCAACTCCCACAGGACGTCGAGCTTGGCGAAGGGCGCCGGGCTGCCGTCGTAGGTACAGGTCGTGGCACCGGTCAGCAGGGTGGAGGCGACCAGGTTCCACATCATCCAGTGCGTGGTGGTGTACCACAGCAGGCAGTCACCGGGGCCGAGGTCGGAGTGCAGCGCCAGGGTCTTCAGGTGCTCCAGCAGGACGCCGCCGTGGCCGTGGACGATGCCCTTGGGCAGGCCGGTGGTGCCGGAGGAGAACACGACCCACAAAGGGTGGTCGAACGGCACCGGAGCGAAGGTGAGTTCCTCGGTCCGGGTGCAGGCGTCCTCCCATGGAATGATCAGTGCGTGGTGGTTCTCCGAGGGCCGCTGCAGGCCCACATGGTCCACCAGCAGCGTCGCTTTCAACGTTGGCAGGCCGCGGGCGAGTTCCAGTGCGGCGTCGCGACGGTCGTGGGTGGTGCCGTTGAAGAGGTAGCCGTCGGCGGCGATGAGGACGGTGGGTTCGAGCTGGGCGAACCGGTCGGCGGCGGCCTTGGGCGCATAGTCCTGCCCGCACACCGACCACACCGCCCCGAGGCTCGCCGCGGCGAGGAACGCGACGATCGCGTGCGGGGTGTTGGGCAGGTAGCCGACCACCCGGTCGCCCTGTCCCACCCCGAGGTCGCGCAGGGTCGCGGCCACCGAGGCGACCTGGGAGCGCAGCTGCTTCCCGGTGACTTCGTAGCCGGCGCCGGTCTCGTCGAGGGCGATGATCGCCACGCCGTCGTCGGTGATGTTGCGCAGGGCGTGGTGGGCGTAGTTGAGGGTGGCGCCGGGAAACCATCGGGCGCCGGGCATCCGTTCCTCGGCCAGGACCTGCTCGTACGGGGTGTCCGCGTCGATGTCGAAGTACTCCCACACCGCACCCCAGAAGCCTTCGAGGTCGGTGACCGACCAGCGGTGCAGGGCGGCGTAGTCGGAACCGTCCAGCCCGGCGTGACGGGCGAAGTCCGCGATGCGGCTGGCGGCCGTGTCCTCCGGATCGGGGGTGAAGAAGGGGGCCGGGTACGGCGTGTTCATCGCGTCGTGCTCCTCAGCAGGCTTTTCCGTGGGGAAGGGTGGGGGCTGCGCGTGGTGTGCAGCAGGGACGCCCAGGCGGCGGTGTCCGTGAAGTCCCGCCGACCGGCCGGGACGACGTCCATGACGACGCGATCCGGGCGCAGCAGTACGGCGTCCGCCCGGCCGGCGTGCAGCCAGGCGGCGAGCGTGCCGTCGTCGCGCAGGTCGGCTACGGGGATCGCTCTGACGCCGAGCCCGTGGGCGAGCGCGGTCAGCGAGGGCCACGGGTCGGTGGCGGTCAGGACGGTGAAGTCGTCCCCGAGCACCTCGTCCAGGCGGGTGGGCCGACCGTCGGCCCTCACCCAGGGCTGCGGGCAGTGGGTGCCCGCAAGACCCCGGCGGGCACGACGCCGTACCAAAGGCCCTGCGGTCAGGGACGGGCTGAGGTCACGGCCGGCCAGTTCGGTCAGGCCGGGGATGCGGCACGCGGCGGCCAGAAGATTGCGGCGCAGTGCGGCGGCGCCGTCCTGGCCGCCGGTCATGGCCCAGCCCATGGCGACCGCGAGCCGGATCACATGCCGTGCGTGCGGCTTGCGCTCGCTTTCGTAGGTCTCCAACATCCGCTCATTTGCGCCCTGTTGGAGAACGCGAGCGAGCTTCCAGGTGAGGTTGTACGCGTCCCGCAGGCCGGAGCACAGCCCCTGTCCGATGAAGGGCGGGGTGAGGTGGGCGGCGTCGCCCAGGAGGAAGACGCGTCCGCCGCTCCACCGGTCGGCGACGCGTGCCCGGAAGGTGTACTGCGTCTTGCGGACTACTTCGAAGTCCCCGTCGTACGAGGGCGGCAGCCACGGGGCGACCAGCTCGCGGACCGGCTCGTCCCCGTCCCGCAGGCGGAACTCCCAGCGGTAACGGTCCTCGCCGACGCGCATGAACGTCGCGGGCCGGTCCGGGTCGCAGACCTGGTCGACGCCCTCCCAGCAGCGGACGTCGGCGTTCGTCCGGACGTCGACGACCGTCCAGTGTTCCTCGAAACGCAGGTCCTCCCAGACGGCTCCGATGGCGTCGCGGGTAAGGCTGTTGGCGCCGTCGCAGCCGAGGACCGCCTGTGCCCACAGGTGATGCTCACCGTCGTCGTCGCGGTAGGTCACGCGCACGGGGCCCGCGGGGTCCGGGCCGACGCCGGTGACCTCCACGCCGCCTCGCAGTTCGCACTCCGGGCGTCGGACCAGGGCGTCGCGCAGCAGGACTTCCAGCTCGGGCTGGTCGAACATACTGGTCTGCGGGTAGCCGTGATGGCCGTGTCGGGAGCGTCGGAACTCGGCCATCACCCGGTGCTGGGCGTCCAGCAGCCGCAGCCCCTTGGCGGGACGGGAGATGGCGGCGAACTCCTTCTCCACGCCCGCGGCCTGGAGGATCCTGCACACCTCGTCGTCGGTGGCGACCGCGCGCGGGAGCGGGTAGACGTCCCGGTGCCGTTCCAGGACGACGCTGCGGACCCCGCGCCGGGCGAGGAGAAGGGCGGCGGTCACGCCCACCGGTCCGGCGCCGATGATCACGACGGGTGCATGCTGTGCGGAGTGCGGGGGTGGGGGCTGGTCGGCGGTCATGTGCGGCTCACCTCGGGTCCCTACTTGGCGTCCGTGACGGGCGTACGCTGCTCGCCGAGGTCGATCCGGCCGTCCGGGGTCGAGATCGTCGCCGTGATCACGTCACCCGAGCGGAGGTAGTGCGGGTTGCGGGCCTGGCTCTTGAAGAACGCCTTCCACTTCGCCGCGGGCGGCAGCAGCGAGCCGATCTTCTCCACCGCCTTGGGCGGAGCCTTCAGCGCCGTGCCACCGGGAGTGCCGGTCAGCAGCAGGTCCCCGGGGTCGAGGGCCTGGAAGCGGGCCAGCAGGGTCAGCGCGCGTGCTGGTCGGACGATCATGTCGGCGAGGGTGCGGTCCTGGCGCAGCTCGCCGTTGACGGACAACGTCAGCCGCAGGTCGAGGAGATGGGCGAAGTCCTCCGGCTCCAGCAGGGCCAGGTAGGGGCCGGTCGGCGTGAAGGTCGGGTAGGACTTGCTCTCGTAGAACTGCGTCTTGGTCAGCTGGACGTCGCGGGCGCTGACGTCGTTGGTGATCACGAGCCCGGCGACGTACGGCGGCAGGTCCCGCTCCTCGACCACGGTACCGACAGGCAGCGGCGCCCCCATGACGAGGCCCAGCTCGACCTCGTAGTCGAGGAACTTCACGTGGGAGGGCCGGACCACGGCCTGAGCGGGTCCGCTGACCGAGCCGGACGCCTTGCGGAAGAAGGCCGGCGGGATGTCGCCGGTGAAGCCCGAATCACGGGCGTGACTGCGGTAGTTGACCATCTGGGCGACCACCCGGCAGGGGGTGGTGACCGGCGAGAGGGCGGCCAGGTCGGCGACGGGCGTGCCCGCGTCGTCCGAGCGGCCCGCCTCATGCACGGCGGCTCGGTCGGCGATCAGTTCCGCGGTGGTCGCGGCCTTGGTGTCGACGAGGACGGCGCGGTGGCCGCGCACGGCCCACCAGCCGTCGGCGGTGCGCAGGACGTTGGTGCTCATGTCAGTGCCTTTGTGAGAGGTCGGAGGTTTCAGGAGTTCGCGGCCTTGAGCAGGCCGAACAGGCGTGCGCGGTCCATCTCGTTGTCGCCGCGCAGGGCCTCGATCACGTCGCGGATCCGCTGTGGTGAGGGGCTGGCTCCGAGGAAGTCGCGGGTGGCCGGCGGGCCCCACTGGGCCAGTCCGCTCGTGGACATGGGCGCCCAGCCGGGTTCGACGTCGCAGGTGAACAGGTCGCCGTCGGCGAAGTGCTCCAGCATGAAGTGGTCCGGGTCGCGCCAGTAGTCGAAGAGCTGGCTGCCCTGGATGTGCCGTCCGATCCCCCAGCTGCGCTTATAGCCACGCTCGTTGAGGTACTCACCACCGGCCGCGATCGAGTCCAGGTCGGTCACCTGGTAGGCCGAGTGGACATAGCCGGTGCCCGGCCCCAAGTGCATGGCCAGCGTGTGGTGGTCGGCCGGCACGCTGCCCAGATCGCAGCGGATGAACGCCATCGTCGGGCCACGGTCGCGCTGCCCGTCCAGGAAGAGGAAGTCGGACACGATCATCCCGAGGGTGTCCAGATACCAGTCCAGGGCGCGGGCGAACACCCGGGTCTCCAGGACCACGTGACCCAGGCGCTGGATCCGCGACGGCTCGCGCGGCGGACGCTGGGTGGCGTTCGTACGGCGGTGATCCGTGCCGAAGTTGAGCAGCAGCGGTCGCTGCTCGGGCAGCGCCGGCAACTCCACGCCGCAGTGCACGACCCGCACCGGGAAGCCGGACGGGTCGAGCAGGTCGACGACCTTGCCGCCGCCGGGCACATCGGCGTCCCGCACGGATGATCCGGTGGCGCGCGCCAGCCGGTCGAGGTCGGCTCGCTCGGCGGCACGGAACGCCGGGCCGATGAACCGGGACGTCCGACCCCGTCGGATCACCATGCAGGGCGAGCCGGCGAAGGTGCCGCGCAGCCACAGCTCCCGCTCGGTGTGTGCGGCGATCTGGAAGCCGAAGTCGCGGGCGAAGACCTCGGCCTGGTCCAGGTCGGGCTTCTCGAACTCCAGCCAGGCCAGGTCGGCGACCTTGATCACGGGATTTCGGGACCGGCCCGGATGCTCCCCGCGCAGGGCGCCCTGCTCGCTGTGGAGGTCCTGGTGGGCCGTCTTGACGTCGGCCCCCTTGACGCGGGTTTCAGACATGGTGCCCTCCGAGCAACATCGCCGTAATGAGAAAATCATCAACTGTGACAGTTCTGTCGTCAAGCTGTTCACGCCAGGAAATGATGGATTCATCAGGTCTGCGGTCGCCGTTGTGTAACCGTTAGACTTTGCGCATGTCTACGTCAGCCCCGCCCAGCAACCGGTTCGAGCGGCGTCGTGCGGAGACCCGTGGGGCTCTCGTGCGAGCGGCCCGGCAGATACTCGCCGAGAGCGGTGACACCAGCGCGAGCATCCAGGCGATCGCCGAGCGCGCGGACGTGGGCTTCGGCTCCTTCTACAACCACTTCGACTCCAAGGCGGAGTTGTTCGAGACGGCGGTGGTCGACGCCCTGGAGGAGTTCGGGCAGGCCTTCGACGAGCACCTGACGGGGATCGACGACCCGGCGGAGCTGCTCGCGGCCGGCTTCCGGCTCAGTGCCCGCATGGCCGACTCCCACCCGGAGCTGATGCAGGTCCTGCGCCGCCGTGGCCTCGGGCACATCCACTCGGACAACGGTCTGGCCCGACGTGCCCTGCGTGATCTCCAGGTCGGCATCGCCTCCGGCCGCTTCACCACTCTCGACCCCGTGGTCGCCCTGTCCGCGCTGGGCGGAACCCTGCTGTCCCTGGTGGAGCTGCGCTTCGCCCGCCCCGACGTGGACGGCGACGAGGCGGCGGTCAACCTCGCCGAGATGGTGCTGCGCATGCTGGGCCTGTCGGCGGACGACGCTCACGAGGTGGCCCGGCGTCCGCTGCCCGACCTCGACTGACCGCCCTGCCTCTAGGCACTCGACGACGAGTCCGGGCGGAACGTGACCGAGCGGCCGGTGAAGCGGGCGTCGATCCCGTCCTCGGTGGTGGTCACCGACCGCAGACGCAGCCCCTCGGGGATGTTCCGCAGCGGAATGGGCTGGTCCAGGGCCTTGTCGAGCAGTGATTTCAGCGGGGGGAGCAGTTCACCCTGCTCTGCGCGTACGTCCGAGAAGGCGATGCGGTTGCCACTGGCCGCCGAGACAGCCGCGCTCACGGTCACGTCCCCGGCGAGCGGCAGACTCGCGGTCGCATCGACCCGGCCCGCCTCGTCCCCCTGCGAGATCCGCACGCCGAGGGCGCTCGACAGGTCGTCGTACGACAGGAAGGCGGTCGCCTCGACGCTGCGCGCATGGGCCTCCTCGGCGCTCCCCGAGGTCTTGAGACCATCCAGGCCGACGGTCAGCTTCGTCACCGGCAGCGGCCGGGTCGCTCCCCGGGTCGGTATGTCGTTCGCGGTGATGTCGACGTGATGCAGGCTGCCCCGGGCCAGCTGTGTCAGCACGGGAAAGCCGCTGACGTGCACCGAAGGCCGGTCGAGTGTGCCCATACCCTCCTGGAACGCCTTGGCCGTACGGCTCTCCGCGTTGGCCGCGGCGGCGCGGTCGACCACGACGGCACTGACCAGCAGCGCCACCAGGGACGCGGCGATGACGATCCCGCGCCGCCTCCGGGGAGGAGGCGGGCTCGCGTAGACGGCGGCGTCGCCGTAGTGGGACTCACCGTAGTAGGACTCGTTGACGAACTCGCCCTCGGGCTGCGACTGGTACATGGTGTCCTGTCCCTCTCCGTGAGGTGCTGGGGAACTTCTTGGGATATGTGGTCGGGGCCTATGGGTGGACTCAGGCGCCGGCGCGATCCGGCCGGCCGAGGCTTCGGACAAAGGTGACGGCGAGGTCGCCGTCCACGCCCATCGCGATCAGGGCGGCAGCCGCGGTGCGCGTGCCGTCGTCGCTCCAGGTGTCGGCGTTCACGCATTCCAGGAGCCCGAGCAGATGGCCCTCCAGTGCCCGGCTCAGCGGGCCGGCCGGGACGCTGGTCTGGAAGACCCCCTGCCGCTGCCCCCGGGCGATGATCGCCGCCGCCGTCTCGCGCGCGGGAGCCAGGACCTCGGTGACCCGCTCGGCCCCGAGGTCCTGGGGGGCCAGGCGGAGCAGCATGCGGTACCGGTCACCGACGGGCCACACGGCGAGCACGAAGCGTGCCAGCGCCGTGACAGCGTCCGGCTCGCGAACACCCCGGGTCGCCAGCGCCTGCCACAGCGCCTGCGCAGCATCCTCCACCAGACCCTCCACGAGCGCGGCCCGGCCGTTGAAGTGGCCGTAGACCGTACGACGCACCACCCCCGCGGCCACGGCGATGTCACCGAGGCTGCTGTCGGGATCACGGCCGAGTTCCTGCCTGGCCGCTTCGAGGATGCGGGCCCGGGTGAGGAGGGCACGGCTTCGTCCCGGGGTGTCTGTGACGGGTGCGCTGGTCATGCAGGGTCCTCCGGTCGACGGTGGGAGGGCAGCTCGATATTTGCACATCGACGAGCAACAAACTAGTCTGCACATCGATGGGCAATTAACTGCCACGGTGCCTCGCAGGCGACAAGGCCGCACCGCTCACCCCGATCCGCGAATCCCCGAAGCCTCCGCTTCCCCTCCTGCCGAGGAGCTTTCGATGCCGCTCTTTGCCAACACACCCGCCGAGAAGATGACCGGGCCCTATCCCCGGCGCTGGTGGGCCCTGCTGGTGCTCTGCCTGAGCCTGCTGATCGTCGTCATGGCGAACACCTCGCTGATCGTGGCGGCGCCGGACATGACGAAAGACCTGGGCCTGTCCAGCAGCGACCTGCAGTGGGTCATCGACGGCTACACCGTCCCCTACGCCGCGCTGATGCTGGTGCTGGGTGCGATAGGCGACAAGTACAGCCGCCGCGGTGCCCTGGTCCTGGGCCTGCTGATCTTCGCGGGCGGCTCGGTGATGGGCAGCCAGGTCCACCACACCGACCTGGTCATCACTGCACGCGCCATCATGGGCGTCGGCGCCGCCGTCGTCATGCCAGCCACCCTGTCCCTGCTCGTCGCCATCTTCCCGAAGGCCGAGCGCGCCAAGGCCATCACCGCCTGGTCCGCCACCTCCGGCCTCGCGATCGCCGCGGGCCCGCTCGCCGCCGGCTGGCTGCTGCAGCACCACGCCTGGGGCTCCACCTTCCTGATGAACGTCCCCATCGCCGCCCTCGGCGTCGTGGGCGCGCTGCTCCTCGTGCCGCCGTCCAGGGCCGAGGGCATGGGCCGCATCGACTACGTGGGCGGTCTGCTGTCGATCGTCTCCATCGGCTCCCTGGTCTACGCGACCATCGAGGGCCCGCACTTCGGCTGGGGCGCCGGCCCGATCACCGCGGCTGTCGTCGCCGGCGTGGGCCTGCTGGCCTTCGTCGCCTGGGAGTTGCGCCACCCGAACCCGATGCTGAACGTGCGCAAGTTCACCGAGCGCCCGTTCTCCGGATCGATGATGGCGGTGCTGTTCTTCTTCTTCGGCACCTTCGGCTCGATCTACTACTCCACCCAGTTCCTGCAGTTCGTCCTCGGCTACGACGCCCTGGGGACCGGCGTACGACTGCTGCCGCTGGCCGGAGCCGTGTTCGTCGGCGCCGCGGTGACCGCGAAGCTGACGCCGAAGCTGGGTGTGAAGGCGGTCGTGGGCGTCGGCATGGTGCTCGGGACGGCGGGCGTCATCCTGCTCACTCGCATCGCGTCGGGGTCGACGTACACCGACTTCCTGCCGTCCCTGCTGGTGCTGGGCTTCGCGATCGGCCTGAGCCTGTCCCCGGCCACCGACACCATCATGGGCTCCTTCCCGGAGGACGAGCTGGGCGTCGGCGGCGGGGCGAACGACACCGCACTGGAACTCGGCTGCTCCCTCGGCATCGCGATCCTCGGCTCGCTCCTCGCCACGACCTACAAGCACAAGCTGACCGACCTGGTCGGCGGCCACCTCCCGGCCGCCGCGCTGGACACCGCCAAGGACTCGGTCGGCGGCGGCCTCGCCGTCGCCGAACAGGTCGCCAGGAACCCCCAGGGCGGACCCCAGCAGGCCCAGACCTTGGTCGCGGCGGTGCACGAGTCCTTCGCCCACGCCATCGCCCACACCAGCCTCGTCGGCGGCATCATCATGGCCGTCGGAGCCGTGATCGTCATCGCGGTCCTCCCCGGCCGGGGGCACACCGGCACGCACCGTCAGCAGGACACGCCGGTGCCGGCGCAGGAGACCGAGTCCGTGGGCGCCGCCTGAGCCCCACGAGGTAGCGGGCCGGACACCTGTTCCGGCCCCCACCACCCCAGGACGGACCGTGCCTGAGCGGCGCACGGTCCCGGACGGTGCCGGGAGGGGACGCCCGGCACCGTCCCTTTTTTGCTGTCCGCGCCGGGGAGCCGACCACCGCTCGCGCCCGTGCTGCGCAGCAGCCCGGAGGACGACAGCCAAGAGCCCTCGACCGCACTCGTCGGTCGAGGGCTCGGTGTTGTCCTGCGCCAATGAGGTCCTGCTGACCACCGGTCGTCGAGGCCGGCGTGGTGGCCACGCCGGCGGTCTGTGTCCCGCCACCCGACGACTGGCCGCTCATGTCGTGGCTGATGAGAACCACGGTGCTGGCCGCCTCCATCACGGGCGTCGGTCTCCCGCCCCAGCGCCTGCTCCGGCGAGAGATGTTGGGCCGTCCCGATCACGACCGACGTCTGCGTCATGCCGACGTCCCGTGCGTCCCGTGCGATCCCGAAGCCCATGCCCTCGACCGGACCGCTTGATGTCCCGGTGCACGATGCCCTGCCGGTGGGAGTGGGTAAACGCCCGCAGGCCGCCGGCCGTCACTTCCAGGGCACGGTCCCCACGGTGAACGGCGGCCCGAAGTACAGGGCGCCGCGCACTTCACGCCGGGGTCTGTCCTGACCACTGCCTCAACGGGGCGCACCGGGGCTCAGTCGTCGGCAACATGCTCCGCCGCTGCCGTGGCAGCGGCGTCGTCGACCACGGTGAGCGCCCGCTCCTCCGGGACACCGGCTGCGATGAGCGTGGCGACGGCCACCCGGGTGCCGTCGTCCTCGAACGCCCCCGTGTTGACCTCTTCCAGCAGGGCGACCGTCATCGCCTCCAGACCGGCGCTGAGCACGGCGGGCGGCAGATGAGGGTGGAAGACGCCGTCGCGCTGGCCCTGCTCCAGGATGCCGGTGACCCTGACACGGGCGGGCTTGAGGATCTCGTCGACACGTTCCACGCCAAGATCCCGACGGGCCAGCGACAGGAGCATCCGGTAGCGGTCACCCACGGGCCACATCGACAGGGTGAAGTGCGCGAGCGCCCGGTCCGCCGGCTCCGCCACCGGCGCTTCGACCGCCACGGCCGTCTGCAGAGCCTCGGCGGCCTCCTCGGCCAGCGCCGCGAGAAGCGCCGCCCGCCCGGGAAAGTGCCCGAACAGAGTGCGCCGGACGACACCAGAGGCGCGAGCCAGCTCCTCCAGGGTGATGTCGGGGTTGCGTCCGAGTTCCTGACGTGCGGTGGCCAGGATGCGCGCCCGGTTGGACCGCGCGTTGCGTCGCTGTGGCACGCGGCCGACGGACTGGGACACGGAACAACCTCGCTGCAGGCGGGCGGAAGAACAGGCGCCTTCATTCTGACACGCGAGCTTCGGCCCGATCCGTGGCCGCATCCACGGATCGGGCAGTCCTGATCAGGCGGGGAGCTCCTTGATGTCGGACGGCTCCTGCGGCTCGATCCCGTTGAAGCGGTGGCGGAAGTCGCTGGAGGCGGGGTAGGCGGCCCGGCGCGAGCGCATGATGGAACCCAGCGGGCGGTGGGCCTCCAGGGCGTGCCAGGGGCTGAACGAGAGGACGTCGTCAGCGTAGCGGCGGCGGGCGTCGCTGTAGGCGTCCTGGGCGGGCAGATGCAGCACGGCCACGGTCCGGTGCGGTGACAGTTCCTCGGGCCACAGGACCGAGGCGTCCTCCACCGGCATCCGGTCGATGTCCGTGCACAGCTGGGCACGGATGTCGTACTCGGCGCTGTCGTGCGCGAAGAAGTCGATGACGAGGTCGCGCAGAGCCGACTCGCCGGCCTTCTTGTCGACGTGGCTGCCGGTGAGGGCCCTGACGTTCGCCGAGCGGGGCGCGGCGGACATCTTCGCCACGTGATCGCCGTAGCGCAGCGCGGCCATGGAGTGGAAGGTCTCGCCGAGGATGTGGCCGTTGGCGGCGGCCAGGGTCTCGACGGCGGGCGGAAGCGGACGTCCGACGCGCGTGAGGGCCTTGGCGGCCACCCGGGCGGCCGCGCCGGTGAGCTGGAGCTGCTGGTCGCTCTGGCGGGGCTGTTTCTCCAGCAGGTCCTGGAGTTTGGCGTACTCGGCGATGTTGCCGAAGGGCAGGGTGGGGTGGTTGACGAGGAGGAAGTCCTGGGTGGTGAAGCCGTCGTCGAGGGCACGGGGCCCGGGGGCGCCGATCACCTTCATCGCGAGGCCACGCTGGACGGGCACCTGGTCGGAGCGCAGGTCGCCGGGGGCCGAGGAGAAGCGGACGATCACCGGGTAAGCAGCCGGTTCGGCGAAGAGGCCCTGGGCGAGGTGGGCGGGCAGGTCGGGCTGGATGTGCAGCTCACCGGCGAGGACGCCGTGGCTCTTGGCGTGAGCGTCGCGCAGGCCGTGGCGGTGTTTGTCGGCGACCTGCTGATTGGCCTTGCCCATGGCCGCGACGACCTGGCGGACGAGTTCGTCCTCGTTCGGAAAGGGCTGTTCGAGGTCGGGGCTGTGTCGGACGTACGAGGTCATGGGGAGGGCCTCCGCGCGAGGTGGGGGTTCAGTTGCTACCGAGCCAGCGGATGGCCGACAGGCTGGGCATGAAGAAGTACTCGCCGCCGAGCAGGGTGTTGAAGGACTGGATGTTCTGCACCCGGCGCGGCGGGGTCCCGGGCACGGTGAAGTAGGCGCCCTTGTCCTGGAGCGAGATCATGGGATCCTTCTCCTTGCCCAGGCCCATGAAGTTGCCGGAGCCGACCCATTCGCTCTGCAGGAACTCGACGTTGTCGATGGCCCGGGCGCCAAGGGCGATGAAGTCCAGGCCGCGCGGTGTGCCGTCGTCCTTGAGGCGGTCCGGGGGGAGCGGGGTGCCGTAAGAGGTGCCGCGCCGGATGATCCGGCGGATGTTGACGTCGGTGAGGACCGTGAGCTCGGTGTCGCGCGGGTTCATCCGGCGGATGTGGGAGCCGAGCGGGGTGCGCAGTCCGCGCGGGTCGGCGGAGTAGTCGAAGTCGTTGATCCGGTTCGGGTCCTCGCCGATCGCGGGCGTGTCGCGTTCCGGGGTCAGGGCGAGGGGCGCGCCACTGCGCCAGCGGCCGACGAGTTTGGCGGCCAGCAGCTCGCGTTCGGCCTCGGTGGAGGCGTTGTCGCGCAGCCACTTGTTGAAGGCGGCGACGTGGGAGTGGTACTTGCGGAAGACGACGTACGTGCCGTTGCGGCCCAGGACATCCGGAGCCGGCACGGGCAGCGGCACACCGGTCTCGCTCGGGTAGCCGAGGACGAACTCACCGGCCTTGATGGGCCGTCCGTCGCCGGGCAGAGGTTCGGCGCCGCTGCCCTCGACCACCGGCTGGCTGAAGCCGTCCCGGTAGCCGAAGACGTTGAACCCGTCGGCCGCGAAGTCCTGGTGCGACAGCAGCCGCACACCCGGGACCTCGCCCAATTCCTTTTCGTAGGCGGCGACTTCGGCCCGCCAGTCGTCCTCGCTCGCGGCGTAGACCGTGACGGCGACATGCACGCGCGGGGTGCCGAAGGGGAACTCCCAACGGTCCGGCGCGTTCACGCCCGTGTCCCGCAGCCGCTCGGCGCGGGCCGCCATCCCCGCACGGAAGTTGGCCGGAAAGGAGGCCAATGAGGTCTCCGGCAGACCCAGCGCGACCAGTCCCTGGTAGCTGAGGGCGAGGGCCAGCCAGGACGGCCGCGGTTCGTCCCAGCGAGCCGCCGAGGTCACCCGAGGGGCCAGCCGGCGCAGCAGTTCCCTGCCCGCGGCCGGTTCGGTGATCTCCAGGATCGCGTGGGTGCCGAAGTAGGGCTCGGGCCGGGCCCGCAGCAGGGTCGCCTGGATGTCGTCGAGGTCAAGGGTGGGAGGGCGGCGCAGCCGCCGGAACAGCGGGGAAGGCATGGTGCGCCTGCCTTCAGTTGAGGTCCGAAAGGAAACGCTGCACGGCGGCCTCCTGCCGCTTGAGCCGGTGGCCTTCAGCGACCGTGAGGTTGGGGTGGGCGACGAACCACGCCTCGGCCGGGATCTGGTACTTGACGATGAAGTCCTTCACGTCCGGCGAGGTGATGCCGGGCCAGCCCTCGACGTTGCTGAACAGGTAGTCCATGAACTCGGGGATCTTGGTGGCGAAGTCGTCGATGTAGGGGTCCCACTCGCCGTCGAAGGCGGTCGCGAACAGCAGCTTCGTGTCGTTGTCGAGGAACACGAACCGCATGTTGTGAAGGGTGCCGACCTGACCGGCGCCCGCCAGGTTCCCGCCGACCAGGCCGAAGAATTTCCGCAGCCGCGCGGCGCCGTTCGGCTTCAGCGGCAGGATCGTCGTCAGCTCGGACACCTCGCCGCTCTTGGCGCCGATCCGGCCGGCGGTGGTGACGGCGTGTTCGGCCATCTCCTCCTTGTCGGCGAGGATCTCGGCGGCCTTGAGCTTGAGGGCGATCTTGGCGTCCGAGAGCGCAGCGTCCACCTTCTCGCGGACGGCCTCGGGGAACTGCTGGAACTTCGCATGCAGGACGTGTTCGCTCATGGCGTCTCCCCTTGGGGTCATGCGGCAATACTCTAGATACCGCTACAAAAAGGCCTTCGCGAGATGGTGTGCAAGCGGGGAGGGATCCACCTTCTGACCATCTCCGCATTAGTGATTATATCATCAGTTCACTGCTCCCGGCTTGTCAGTGGGTTTGCCCGCGGTGCCGGCACGAGGCACACCTGAACACGGACGGGCTGTGCAAGCCGTGCCTCATGGCGATCCGAGTTGAGGAAGACGCCGAGTGGGCCCTGGGCCTGAAGGAGGCGCGACCTCGGCCGGTCCAGCTCACGGTAGGCGGCACATACGGCGACCGGTCGGCGTCGGCCGGCCGCTGCCCCGGCCCACCAAGAACGGACTGAGTGTGGGGGTCGAGTACTGGAGGCGCAGGTACACGGTCAGGTCCCACTCTTCACCATGCCCCGCGTGCTGGGCGACGCCACGGTCAGTGCAATCGTCGGCCGTCCCGTCGCCGGATGGGAGAAGGCCCAGCCGGTGATCGAGGCGATGGAGGCCGAGCACGGGTTGATCGCGGGCTGGCGCTACAAGGTCGCCGAGATGGTCCGCTTGGCCCTGGCTGTGCGTGCGGCCGAGGGTGCTGAACGGCTGCCCGAGGCTATGCTGCGGGACCTTCCCACCAACGGGGACGCTGTTCGCCTGATCCTGCTGCTGGCCGGGCCTCCTTCTCCGCGTCGTTGATGCCGCTGATCAGGCTGTGCCGGTCGCCGTAGTTGCGCGGGTCGAAGGTGCGGTCCAGGCTGGTCACGTGGATGAGGTAGCCGCCCGCCTCCGCCGCGTCGATCAGGGCCACGCCCCGACCGGTCTCGCGGGCGAGTCGGCTGACCCCCCACAGCACGAGGACGTCGCCCGGGTCGCCGAACGCGCCGGACGTCAGGTCGGCCAGCAGCTTCTCGAAGTCGTCGCGGGTCTTGGTCGCGTACGTGCTGGCACTGCCGGTGTCCTTGTACGGCTCGCCCCACGTCCACGGGCCGTGGTCGGCCTCGGCCGCGATGTTGTCCCGGTGCTGGTCGGTGATGCTGCGAGCGGTCTTCCCCTTGCCCTTGGACACCCGCAGGTACTCCCGCGCCGTCCGTGTCCCGATTACCGTCGCCATGCCCCTCCCCCATCCCTTACGGTCGCGCTATGTCTCCTGCCCAATCAACCGTAGGTGTAATTCTGACCGTGGACGACGACCCGGGCGTGTCCCGTGCCGTCGCCCGCGATCTGCGGCGGCGCTACGGCGAGTCGTACCGGATCGTACGGGCGGAATCCGGCCAGTCCGCGCTGGAGGCGCTGCGTGAGCTGAAGCTGCGCGGCGACCTGGTGGCGGTGATCCTGGCCGACTACCGCATGCCGCAGATGAACGGCATCGAGTTCCTGGAGCTGGCGCTCGACGTGTATCCGGGGGCGCGGCGGGTGCTGCTGACCGCGTACGCGGACACCAACGCGGCGATCGACGCGATCAACGTGGTCGACCTCGACCACTATCTGCTCAAGCCGTGGGATCCGCCGGAGGAGAAGCTCTATCCGGTGCTCGACGATCTGCTGCAGGCCTGGCGGTGCAGCGACTACCGGCCCGTGCCCAGCACCAAGGTGGTCGGGCACCGCTGGTCGGCCCGGTCGTCCGACGTGCGCGAGTTCCTGGCCCGCAACCAGGTGCCGTACCGCTGGTACTCGGTGGACGAGCCGGAGGGGCACCGGCTGCTGGCCGCGGCCGGTCAGGACGGGCAGCGGCTGCCGCTGGTGATCACCCCGGACGGCACCGTCCTCGTCGAGCCGGAGGCCCCCGAGCTGGCGGCGAAGGTGGGCCTGGCGACGACGCCCACGGCCGACTTCTACGACCTCGTCGTGATCGGCGGCGGGCCCGCCGGGCTCGGCGCCGCCGTGTACGGCGCCTCCGAGGGGCTTCGGACCGTGCTGGTGGAGCGCTCGGCGACCGGCGGACAGGCCGGGCAGAGCTCCCGGATCGAGAACTACCTGGGCTTCCCCGACGGGGTCTCCGGCGCCCAGCTCGCCGAGCGCGCGCGGCGGCAGGCGGCCCGGTTCGGCGCCGAGATCCTGACCGCGCGGGAGGTGACCGGGCTGGAGGTCAACGGCGCCGCCCGCATCGTCCGGTTCGCCGACGGCACGGCGATCGCGGCGCACAGCGTGATCCTCGCGACCGGGGTGCAGTACCGGCAGCTGGACGCCGCCGGCTGCACCGACCTGACCGGCTGCGGGGTCTTCTACGGCTCGGCGCTGACCGAGGCGGCGGCCTGCCAGGGGCAGGACATCTACATCGTCGGCGGCGCCAACTCGGCGGGCCAGGCGGCGATGTACCTGTCCCGGCGCGCGAAGTCGGTGACGCTGCTGGTGCGCGGCCCGGATCTGTCGGCGTCGATGTCGTACTACCTGATCCAGCAGATCAACGAGGCGCCGAACATCTCGGTGCGCCCGCACACGGTCGTGGACGCGGCGCACGGCACGGACCACCTGGAGCAGGTGACGCTGCGGGACACGGTGACCGGGGAGAGCGAACGGGTCGACGCCCAGTGGTTGTTCGTGTTCATCGGTGCCGCCCCGCTGACGGACTGGCTGGGCGACTCCGTGCTGCGCGACGAGCGCGGGTTCATCCTGGCCGGGCCCGACCTGAGCCCCGACGGGCGTCCGCCGGCCGGCTGGGAGCTGGACCGGCCGCCGTACCATCTGGAGACCAGCGTGCCCGGTGTCTTCGTGGCGGGTGACGCGCGCGCCGAGTCCGCGAAGCGCGTGGCGTCCGCCGTCGGCGAGGGAGCCATGGCCGTGATGCTCGTCCATCGCTATCTCGAACAGTCATGAACGGTCTGAAGCAGCCATGAGCGGTCTGGAGAGGTCATGAGCGGTCGGATCATGCCGTGCAGTCCGAAGGAGATCAGCTCGCTGTTCCTCTTCGAGAAGCTGAGCCCCGAGCAGCTCGGGCGGCTGTGCAGCGACGGGCGGGTGGAGCTGTTCGAACCCGGCCCGGTGTACACCGAGGGCGACGCCGCCACCTGCTTCTTCGTGATGATCGAGGGCACGGTGGTGCTGTCCCGCCGGGTCGGCGGCGACGACGTGGAGGTCACCCGCACCTCCCAGTCCGGGGTGTACGCGGGCGCGATGCAGGCCTACATCGGCGACCGGGTGCAGCAGGTCTACAACAACTCGATGCGGGTGACGGTGCCGACCCGCTTCTTCGTGCTGCCGGCGGACGTCTTCGCGGAGGTCATGAACGACTGGTTCCCGATGGCCGTGCATCTGCTGGAGGGGCTGTTCTTCGGGTCGAAGAGCGCCCAGGCGGCGATCGGGCAGCGGGAGCGGCTGCTGGCGCTCGGCTCGCTGTCGGCGGGGCTCACGCACGAGCTGAACAACCCCGCGGCGGCGGCCGTGCGGGCCACGGCCACGCTGCGCGAGCGGGTCGCGAAGATGCGGCACAAGCTGGCTGTGATCGCCGAAGGCCCCTTCTCCCGCGAGGCGTTGGCGAGCCTCATCGAGGTCCAGGAGCGCACCGCCGAGCGGGTCGCCAAGGCCCCGGTGCTCAGCCCGATGGAGGCCGCCGACCGCGAGGACCTGCTGACCGACTGGCTGGACGACCACGGCATCGACAACGGCTGGCAGCTGGCGCCGGCCTTCGTGCAGGCCGGGCTCGACGTCGACTGGCTGGAGCAGGTCGCGGCGGCCGTGGACACGGAGATCCTGCCCGGGGCGGTCGGCTGGCTCAACTACACCATCGAGACCGAGCTGTTGATGAACGAGATCGAGGACTCCACCACCCGGATCTCGCATCTCGTGGACGCCGCCAAGCAGTACTCCCAGCTGGACCGGGCACCGTACCGGGTGGTCGACGTGCACGAACTCCTCGACAGCACCCTGCTGATGCTCTCCGGCAAGATCGGCGCGGGCATCGAGGTCGTCAAGGAGTACGACCGTACGCTGCCACCGGTGCCCGCCTATCCGGCGGAGCTCAACCAGGTGTGGACCAACCTGATCGACAACGCGGTCTCCGCCGTCAACAGCGCGGGCGGCACGGGCACGTTGACCGTGCGCACGGCGCTCGACCACGAGCGGCTGCTGGTGGAGTTCCGGGACACCGGGCCGGGCGTGCCGCCGGAGAACAAGGACCGGATCTTCGACCCGTTCTTCACCACGAAACCGGTCGGCGAGGGCACCGGGCTGGGTCTGGACATCTCCTGGCGGATCGTCGTCAACAAGCACCACGGCACGCTGCGCGTCGAGTCGGTGCCCGGCGACACCCGGTTCCAGGTGCTGCTGCCGCTGACCGCCGAGACACCTGACAAGGAGGACACGGTATGAGCGCGACCGACGGAACCGAGGCGATCGACCCGGCCGTCCCGCCCAGCGGCGCCGGGTGCGTGGAGTGCGAGAAGGCCGGCGGCTGGTGGTTCCATCTGCGCCGGTGCGCGCAGTGCGGGCACATCGGCTGCTGCGACGACTCCCCCGAGAAGCACGCCACCGCCCACTACCACGCCACGGGTCACCCGGTGATCCAGAGCTTCGAGCCGGGCGAGGAGTGGTTCTGGGACTACACCAAGGACGAGTTGTACGTCTCGGGCCCCGAACTCGCCCCGCCGGCCAGCCACCCCGCCGACCAGCCGGTACCCGGCCCGGCGGGACGGGTACCGGCGAACTGGGCCGAGACGCTGCGCTGAACCGCCGGCGGGCCCGGCGGGTTCAGCGGGCGCAGTTCAGGCGGCCCAGGTCGACGGCGTCGGCCATGGCCTGCATCCCCTTGTCGTTGGGGTGGAGATGGTCGCCGCCGTCGAAGAACGGCAGGATCCGTTCCGGGTCGTAGGGGCTGCGCAGCACCCGGTCGAAGTCGGTGAGGGCGTCGACGTCACGGGTGGTGCGCAGGTACCGGTTGACCTCCTGGCGTACGGTCTCGGCGGCCGGGTCCCATTCGGGCCAGCCCTTGAACGGGCCGACGGTGGCGGCGACGACGCACTTCCCGGCCGCGTGCGCCCGCCGGGCGATCTCCCGGTAGCCGGCGACGAGCCGGGCCGCGGTGACACCGGTGTGCGCCTTGAGGTCGTTCACGCCCTCGAAGAGGAACACGGTGCGCACGCCCGGCAGGGACAGCACGTCCCGGTCCAGTCGGTGCAGGGCGCTCTGGCCGGCTCCGTCCGTGAGGACCTGGTTGCCGGAGATCCCCTCGTTCGCGACACCCTTGAGGTCGGTGCGGGCGGTGTTCAGGCGCCGGGCGAGGTAGTCGGGCCAGCGGCGGTTCAGGTCGGTGGTGGAATGCCAGCCGTCGGTGATGGAGTCGCCGAGCGCGGCGACGGCCCGTACGGCGGCGCGGGACGGCCGTACGGACACGGCGTCGAGGTACCACCAGGAGCCGGTCGCCCGTGTCCAGTTGGCGCCGCTCTCCTCGGCGGTGTGGTTGCCCGGCCCTGTGTACGAGGTCTGCATCGCCATCCCGTGGCCGGTCGCGGGGCCGGCCGCGGCCGGGGTGTGCAGGCTGACGGCGAGGTCCGTGCCGGGCGGCAGCGTGCCGGGCAGCGGATCGCTCCAGGCGACGGCGCCCGGCGCCACGGTGACCGTGCGGGCGCCGCCGAAGGTCAGCCGCCGGTTGCTGCCGCGGCGCAGGGCGGCGCCGTGGTCGCGCCGGCCGGCCCAGACGCTGTCCAGGGTCAGCGGGCGGTCGCCGAAGGCGTTGGTCACACGGACGCGCAGACCGCTTCCGCCGACGCTGGTGTGCACGATCATCCGGTAGCCCTCGTCCGCCGCGCCCTCGCTCATGCGGTCGGCGCTGGCGGCCCAGGTGACGACTCCGGTGGCGCGGGTGACGGACGCGGGCAGCGGGGCGGCTGCCTGGGCGGGCAGGGACTGGCAGACGGCGGCCGTGAGCAGCGCTGCGACGACGCGGCAGCCGCGTCCGATCCTGCCGCTCATCGCGCGAGGTCCCGGAGTGTGACGGACTCGCCGGGCCGTACGCGGACGGTCCGGGACGTGCCTGCGTACCCCACGGAGGTCATCGTCCCGCCGACGCTGCGGATGCGCACCTCGGTGGGTCTGCCCTCCCGCCAGGCGAGGTCGACGACGAACCCGCCGCGGGCCCCGGCCCCGGTCACCGAGCCGGCCGCCGCCCAGGCGTCCGGCAGGGCGGGGAGCAGTTCGAGGTGTCCCGGGCGGGAGTACAGCAGCATCTCGGCGACGGCGGCCGGGGTGCCGAAGTTGGCGTCGATCTGGAAGATCCCCCGGCCCTGGGAGACCTCGTAGATGTCGAAGAGGTTGGGGGCGGTGCCGTTGCCGCCGTTCTCGGAGGGGCGCAGGTTGGTGACGACGAGCTGGTAGGCGTTCGCGGCGTTCTTCAGCCGGGCCCAGCACAGGGCCCGCCAGGCGTTGGCCCAGCCGAAGCTGTTCATGCCGCGCGCGGTGAGCAGGGCGGTGGCACCGGCGACGATCTCGGCGGGGGTGGAGCCGTCGGGCCGGATGCGGTCGCCGGGGAAGAGGCCGATCAGCGGGGACAGATGCCGGTGCGTGGTCTCGCCGAGGTTGTCCGGGGACATCCACTCCTCCAGCCACCCGGTCTTCGGGCTGACCACCGGCAGGTACAGCCGCTCGCGCAGGCCGCCTATGGTGGCCGCGTAGTCGGCGTCGCGTCCCAACTGGGCGGCGGCATACCGGTAGTTGCCGAACAGCGCCCATACCAGTTCCTGTGCGTAGGTGATGCCCTTGGCGTCGAGCGGGCCCTGTTCCGGGGACCAGTCGCTGTCGGCGATCAGGACCTCCTGGCCGGTGCCGGGCAGGGTGGTGGGGAGCAGCCGGGCCTCCCAGAACTCGCAGGCGCCCTTCAACAGCGGGTAGATCTTCGCCAGATGGGTGCGGGAGTTGGTGAACTCGTAGTGCTCGAACAGGGTGTTGGCGAGCCAGGCGTTCCCGGCCGGGTGCCACCACCAGCCGCCCCCGCCATGGGGGTTGGTGGAGATGGCCAGGGTCCAGCCGGCGTTTCTTCCGCTGGAGTTGCGGTAGCGGTTGCGCGGGTCGTCGAACAGGCGCCGGGTGAGGTCGGTCCAGGACGGGAGCTGGGCGAGACAGTAGTCGGTGAGGGCGTCGAAGCACGGGGCGAGGCCCGCCCGGTCGGCCATCCAGTAGTTCATCTGGAGGTTGATGTCGGTATGGTAGTCGCCCATCCAGTCCGGGTCGTTGCCGTCGAGCCAGAGTCCCTGGAGGCCGAGCGGCAGGCTGCCCCGGGAGCCGGAGATCATCAGATACCGGCCGAACTGGACGTAGGCCGCCTCCAGTTCGGGATCCGGTTCGCCGTCCCGGGCGCGGGCCCGGATCCGCTCCCAGGTGTCGAGTGCGCGCTGCTCGGCGGTCGAGGTGCCGAGGGAGAGGCCGAACCGGTCGAAGAGGGCACGGTGGTCGGCGGTGTGCGTGCGCAGCAGGGTGCCGGCGGAGTGGCGGGCGGCGGCGCGGACCTTGGTGCGGGCCAGCGTCAGGGGGTCGAGGGACGGGGCGCGGTAGTGGGCGGCGGGGTCGGGCGCGTAGTTCGTGCCGCCGCTGAGGACCACGGTGAGCTCCCGGCAGCCGGAGAAGGCGATGCGGGAGCCGTCGACGCGGACGCTGCCGCCGCTGCCGCGGGCGGCGACGGCGGCGCCGTACTTCAGCCCGTTGGGGAACGCCCCGGCGAAGGAGCCGGCCGCTCCCGCGGTCTCTCCGTGGGTGCCGTCGAGGGTGAGGGTGCCGGTGTACTGTCCGCCGCCGCTCTGGGTGAAGTGCAGGACGAGGACGTCGTCGGGGCGGCTGGCGAACAGCTGCCGCCGGTAGGTGACTCCGGCGCGGACGTACGACGTCGTCACCACACCCTGGGCGAGGTCGAGGGTGCGGCGGTAGCCGGAGACGGCGGACAGGTCGTGGTCCGGCAGGTCGACGGTGAGCCGGGCGAGGAGGGTGAGGGAGCCGAAGTCGTCGCGGCCGTAGGGGAACTGGCCGTCGGAGTCGAGGGTGTCGTTGCGGCCGCCGGTCCACATCGTGGCGTCGGTGACGAGCAGCAGTTCCCGGCCGGGGTCGTTGGTCGCGAGTGCGCCGAGCCGGCCGTTGCCGACGGGCAGGCCCTGGGTGATCAGCGACTGCTCGTCGGCCGGTGCCTGCCACCAGAGCTGGTGCCGGGGATCCGGCACGGGCCCCTCGGCAGGGCGCTGCGGCGCGGCGGTGGCGGTGAAGGCGGGCAGCGTGACGAGCGCTCCGGTGGCGGCGGCGAGGGCGAGGAAGCCGCGTCTGCTGGGTGGGGTGTCCATGGCGGGCTCCGATCTCACTGGCGCGGGGATACGGGGACGTCGATGCGGTCGATGTCCGGTGCGTAGTCCGAACCGCTGTCGAACGTCACGGTGTTGGCGCCTGCTTTGAGGGTGAGGGGGACGCTCACGGTCTCGACGGTGCTCCAGTCGCCGGTCGAGGGGAAGCGATGGGACACCGCGGCACCGGAGTTGGCCGAGATGTTGACCGACCGGGCGTCCCCGCTGACGTACGCGACCTTGACGAGATACGTGCCGGGTCGGTCCACGACGATGTCGTTGAAGCGGAGGGCGCCGCCGAGGTAGAGGTTGCCGACCTTCTTGCCGCCGGAGCAGGCGGAGCAGTCGGCGACGGAGGCGTTGCCGGTCAGGGTGTTGGCGGCGGACTCGGCCTCGCGGCCGGTGGTCCTCACCGCGCTGCCGTGCGCGGTGACGGTGAACAGGCGGGAGCCATGGGCGGGCAGCGCCTCGGTGATCCTGTTCTTGTACGAGCCCAGGTTCTCGTGGTTCCACAGGTCCCGTACGGCCGCCCTGCCGGTGAAGCCGAGGGCCGAGAAGTCGGCGGTGACGGCGGCGGGGCGGTCGGCGAGGTTGAACAGGGCGACGGTGTAGGTGCCGTCGGGGTTCTTCGCGGACCAGACCTGCTGCGGGTCGGAGGGCGTGACCGGCCGGGCGGGCGGGGTGTCGCCCTGGTCGACGGCGATGACCTCGCGGTTGGTGAGGAGCTTGACGCCGTAGTCGTCCAGCTTGGTGAGGTCGTCGCCGGTGTAGAGGGGGGACTTGGCGATGGCCCACAGCGTGGCGTAGCTCTGCCGCTCGGCCTTGGTCAGGCCGTCCATGGCGCCGTTGCCGACGTCGAGGGAGTCGAGGTCGTTCCAGCCGCCGGGGCCCGCGTGCCGCGTCCAGCCGGGGGCGTCGTCGAAGCGGTCGTCGACGGAGTTCTCCCAGGTGACGAGGGTGTTGCAGTAGCACTCGACATCGGTGTCGATGCGCCAGCCGTTGGAGTACTTCTTCCAGTCGGCGGCGTGGCCGATGTCCAGGGACCAGGAGAGCTCCAGATGGACGGGGCGGCCGGTGGCGGCGAGGGCCTGCTGCCAGGCGGCCACGTCGGCGACGTTGTCGTAGTTGTCCCCGCTCTTGAAGGAGCCGGGGCCGACGCCGTCGAGCTTGAGGAAGTCGTAGCCCCAGGAGGTCAGCAACTGGGCTTGTGAGTCTATGTACTTCTGGGCGCAGGGCTTGGCCAGGTCGAGTTTGTAGGCGCTGTCCCAGCCGTTGGTCGTGCGCAGGTCGTCGTAGACGACGTCGGCGGTGGTGCAGCCGTCGGCGTGCCAGACGGGCACCTTGCCGTCGCCGTAGGCCTCCTTCTCCAGGCCGACGGGCAGATAGATCCCGGCTTTCAGGCCGAGCGCGTGGATGCGGTCGGCGACGGTCTTCATGCCGTGCGGGAAGCGGACCGGGTCGGCCCGCTGGCGTGCGTAGCCGTCGTACTCGGGCTTCCAGCTGTCGTTCCGCCACCAGCCGGAGTCGATGTCGACGTACTCGTAGCCGTACGGCTTCAGTTTGCCGGCCAGGGCGCCGGCCTGCTTCAGGACGTTGGCCTCGGTGAGGTAGCTGTAGTCGCCGTCCGGGTTGAGGCCGGGGTACTTGGAGGACTGCATGCTCCAACTGGACCAGCCCATATAGGGCTTGGCCGCCATCACCGGCTCGGGCGCCGCGTGTGCGGTGGCCGGGACGGCGGTCGCGAGGCCCGCGGCGAGGGCCAGGACGACGGCGGCTCTGAGCCCGCGGGCGGGCAGGACGGAGTACGAGGGTGACCGCATGGGCCGTACCTCCAGAGTGGGTTCGGGTCGGGGCGGTTCAGCCCTTTCCGGTGCCGGGGGTCTGCGTGATGAAGGACTGGATCGCGGCGGCCGCGGCGCCGCGCGCCCACTCCTCGAAGGGCAGCGGGCGGGTCAGGACGTCGCACCGGGCGGCGGAGCCGAAGGCGGCCGTGGTGAACGCCCGGCGGATCTGGTCCGCGAAGAGGTCGTAGGCGGCGAGCCCCTCGCCGGAGATGATCACGCGCTCGGGGCCGAGCAGGTTGGCCACGGTGGCGATGCCCCGGCCGATGGCCTCCCCGGCGCGCTCGTACACCTCTCTGGCACCGGGCACGCCCTCGTGCGCGAGCACCAACGCCTGTGCGCTGTCGGGGATATGACGGTTCGTCACCTCGCGCATGCGGGCGACGATCGCGGACTCGCCCGCGATCGCCTCGACACAGCCGCGGTTTCCGCAGTGGCACTCGGGTCCGGCCGGGTCCACGACGACGTGGCCGATCTCCCCGGCCACACCATGGGCGCCGGCGACCACCCGCCCGTGCACGACGAGCCCGCAGCCGATGCCGGCGCCGACGGTCACGAGGGCGAAGTCCGCGAGCCCGGCGCCGGCGCCGAACCACTGCTCGGCGACGGTGAGCGCGCGCACGTCGTGGTCGACGGTGACCGGCAGTCCGGTGGTGGTCGCGGCGAGTTCGGCGAGCGGCACGTCCCGCCAGTCCAGGAACGGCGAGTAGCGTACGACGCCCTCGGCCCGGTCGACGTCGCCGGAGACGGCGATGCCGAGCCCGGCCACCGGCGCGTCCGACTCGGCCGCGTGCGCGAGGAGTTCCTGGACGAGGTCCGCGATCGAGGTCAGCACGGATCCGGGCGCCCGGTCGGGCAGGGGGCGGCGGCGGGCGACGCGGATGCGGCAGCACAGGTCCGTCAGGACCGCGATCAGCTCGCCGCCGGTGACCTTCACCCCGAGGAACAGGGCCCGTTCGCCGTTGACCCGGACCAGCGTGGCGGGACGGCCGGGGGTGGGCCGGGCCTCGTCGTCGGCGTCCTCGGCGAGGTATCCGGCGGCCAGCAGGGGGCGTACGGCCTTGGTGACGGCGGCCGCGGACAGCCCGGCCCGGCGGCCCGCCTCCAGCCGGGTCAGCGGACCGTGGGACAGCACCGCCGTGAAGACCTGTGCGGCGGCCGGCGTGTGGGCGGGGAACGTCTCGGCGTGCGGGGTCGAGCGCATGGCCGGGAACCTAGGGCCGTTATTTTCCGCTGTCAATAAAAGAAACAGGGGCTGTTACGGAGGCAGTTGGGGCAGTCGCGGGCGGCGGCCGGCCGCCGCGCGGCCCGGACCTGCGGATGCCCCGCACGAGGCGGGGCATCCGGGGGTACTTCGGCCGCGTCAGTGACGGGCGGCCGGGGTGTTGGCGGCGGTGACGTTGACCGCGGCCCACGCCTTGTCCACCGTCTTGTACTCGGTGCTGTTCGCGCCGTACAGGTCCTTGGCCGCCTGCAGCGTCGCGACACGCGCGCTGTGGAAGTCGGTCGTGGAGACCATGTAGCGGGTCAGCGCACGGTAGAAGATGGCGGTGGCCTTGGCGCGGCCGATGCCCTTGACCGTGGAGTGGTTGGAGGTCGGCGAGTCGTAGGCGACGCCGTTGATCGTCTTCTTGCCGCTGCCCTCGGCGAGGAGGTAGTAGGCGTGCGAGGAGACACCGGAGCCGGCGTGCACCTCGGTGTAGTAGGTGTCCGTCGACCAGGAGTCGATCGTGCCCTCGAGCTTGTCGAGCGAGGGGTGGTCCAGGCGGCGCAGGAACTTCTGCGCGAGGCCCAGCTTCTCGCCGATGAGGTAGTCCGGCGTGTCGTTCTTGTTGTTGGCGTAGAACTCGACGTTCGAGCCGAAGATGTCCGCGAGGGACTCGTTCAGCGCACCGGGCTCACCGTACTGGTTGCCGTCGGAGTCGACGTAGGTCGGCTCCAGCTTGGCGGTCGCGTCGACGACGCCGTGGGTCAGCTCGTGGCCGGTGACGTCGAGGACGACGAGCGGCTTCTTGAAGGTCTTGCCGTCGCCGTCGCCGTACAGCATGCAGTTGCAGGTCGGGTCCCAGAAGGCGTTGGCGACCTTGCTGCCCCAGTGGACCATGCCCTGGGCGGCCTTGCTGTTGTCGGCTATGCCCTTGCGGCCGAAGGTGGACCGGTAGAAGTCCAGCGTCTTCGTGATGCCGTACTGGGCGTCCGCGGCGGCGCTGGCCCGGTTGCTCGTCGTGCCGTTGCCCCACACGTCGGTGGTGCTGGTGAACGGCGCGCCCGCGCTGAACTTCTCGGTGGTCGAGCCCTTGGCGTCGCGCGTCTCGGTGCCGTACCGGGTCGGGTCCTTGAGCAGGTAGTGACCCTTGGAGGTGGCCGTGGTGGTCAGGCCGACGCTGCCCACGAAGAGGGTCTTGCCGGTGCCCTTGCCCGCCGTGGGGTACGGGGCGACGCCGGAGGCGGCCAGGGCGGAGTCGGGCGCGGCGGCTGTGCCGGTGGCCGGGTCCAGCGTCTGGCCGTGCTTGCGCAGGTCGGCGAGCAGCTTCGGGGACAGGAACTCGTCGCTGTCCGGGGTGTTGCTGCGCACCTTGCCGGTGACGGCGTCGACGACGACCGTGTTGGTGCCCTGCTGGTCGGTCACCGTCACCTGGTAGGCGAGGGCGGAGGCGCCGGCGCGGGCGTCGACCACGAGCTGGGCGCTGCCCGCGTCGCCCTGGGCGGCCTGGGCGGCCTGGGCGGCGGCCTGCTCCGCGGTCAGCTTGGCCCGGGTGGTGGCCGGCGCGACGGCGTGGGCGGCCGCGCGGGTCACGCCCGTGTAGGCCAGCTTGGCGTCGAGGTGGACGACGAGGTCGCCGCCGAGCACCGGCATGCCGTTGTGGGTGCGCTCGAAGCGGACGTGCCGCGCGCCCTCGGGGTCGATCATCACGTCCTGGGCGTGCAGTTCGTCGCCCTGCGCGACGCCGGTCGCAAAGGCGTGGGCGAAGGCCGCGGTCTGCGCCGCCTTCACCACCGCCGCCGAGGTGTTCGTGCCGGCGGACGCGGCGGACCGCTCCACCCCCGTGTCGGGGCCCGCGAAAGCCGTACCGGCCAGGCCCGTGGCAGCGGTCGTCACCGCGATGGCGACGGCGACGCTGCGTATGTGCGGTCTACGCACTGATCAGGGTTCCTTCGTTCGAAGGCGGCCGGGATCGCCAACCGCCTTGCGGCGTGGCACGGTTCGGCGCCACGGGGGCCGGACCGGCCCCGAGGAGCAACCCTTACGGATCAGTCATGTGCACGTAAAGACGGAATGATCGATTTCTCTATCTTCCATGACAATCCTTTACGAACATGCGCCACAGAGTGATCACAAGATGACCAACTGTGTGTCGGCTGTGGAGACGGCTCCCCAATCCCCTAGGTTCCAGGGCCGGAATGTGATCGATGTCGCATCACATGTCGTACGGAGGGAAGTGGGTGCCGGATGGTCTCAGCAACGGTGGGGCGGGGCGCGGTCCTCGGTGTGGTCGCGCTCTCGCTCCTCGCGGTTCCGGCGCGGGCCGCGACGGCGGAGCCGGACACCCCGGCGCGGGCGGCGGCGCTCCCGGCGCCCGACACCGCGGGCGTGGCCGCGGCGCTGCGGTCGGCGGTGGACGCGGGCGCGCCGGGCGCCATGGCGCGGATCGACGACCACGGCAAGGCGTACGGCGTGACGCGCGGCCTCGCCGACCGGAGCACCCGGCGGGCCCTGAGCGCCGACGACCGGTTCCGCATCGGCAGCGTCACCAAGACCTTCTCGGCCGTGGTCCTGCTCCAGCTCGTCGACGAACACCGGCTGTCGCTCGACGCGCCGGTCAACCGCTATCTGCCGAAGCTGCTGCCGGACGACCGGATCACCGTCCGCCATCTGCTGAGCCACCGCAGCGGCCTGTACGACTACACCAACGACATGTTCGCGGACAGCGAGTCCGGCTTCGAGGCGGTGCGGAACAAGGTCTTCACCTACCGCCAGCTGGTCGCCCTCTCCCTGAAGAAGCCCCGCACCAACGCGCCCGGCGCCGCGTACGCGTACTCCAACACCAACTTCGTCGTCGCCGGGATGCTCATCGAGAAGATCACGGGGCAGTCCGTGCGGACGGCGTACGAGGACCGCGTCTTCAAGCCGCTCAAGCTGCGCGACACGTTCTACGTCCACCCGAGGACCACGATCCCGGGCCGCTACGCCCGCGGCTACCTCACCCCCGGCCGGGCCGGCGCCCCGCTGGTCGACGCCACCGAACAGACGGTGTCGTGGGCGCAGAGCGCGGGCGCGATCATCTCCACCACGCGGGACCTCGACACCTTCTACTCCGCCCTGCTGCGCGGCGCGTTGCTGTCCCCCGCGCGGCTCGGCGAGATGGAGCGGTTCAGCCGGGTCGACAGCACCACGGCGTACGGGCTGGGGCTGCGCAGGCGCTCGCTGCCGTGCGGTGTGTCCGTGTACGGGCACACCGGGATCGTGCAGGGGTACTACACCTACGCCTTCGCCACGAAGGACGGCTCGCGCAGTCTCGCGGCCGTCGCCAACACGTCGAACAACGGGAAGGTGCAGGAGGCGATGGGGGCGGTGCTGGATTCGGCGTTCTGCGGGAAGACCGCGAAGACGAATGAGAGGAGCGGGAGGAAGTAGGAAGAAGGAGCAAGAGGCAGAAAGGAGCTGGGGGCCCGTCCGGGATGCGGGAACCTCCTCGTGGGCGCGCGGCGTTCTCCCAGGCATGACGTCCGAGTTGGTTCCCGGCGGGAATCTGGTCCTGCCCGACGGTCCGGTCCGGCTTCGGGTGGCCGGTGCGTTCGATGTGTCCGCGCTGGTCACCGGGGCCGACGGGAAGGTCGGGTCCGACGCGGACCTCGTGTTCTACAACCAGCCGCAGGCGCCCGGGGTTCGGCTGCTCGGTGACACCCTGACCGTCGAGCCGGGGCGGCTGCGCGGCGGTGCGTGCCGGGTCACCGTCGTCGTCAGCGCGGCCGAGCCCGGTACGGCGCTCGGCCGGCTGCCCGCTCCGCGGCTCGACGTCAGCGACGGCGCCGGGCGGGCGGTGGCCCGGTTCGCCCCGCCCCGCCCCGGACCGGAGACCGTACTGCTGCTCGCCGAGTTGTATCCGCGGGCCGGCACCGGCTGGAAGCTGCGGGCGATCGGGCAGGGGTACGCGGACGGGCTGGCCGGGCTCGCCCGGGACTTCGGGGTGGACGTCACCGATGACGGCGGCACCGGCACCGGCACCGGCACCGGCACCGGGGCGGCCGTACCGGCACCGCGCTCGCCCGGTCCCCGTCCCGCCGCGGTCTCCGTCTCCCCCGCCGACGACCGCTTCCTCCAGTCGGTCAACTCGGCCCGTGCACAGGCCGGTTCGCCCCAGGTCGCCCTCGATCCACGGCTCCTCACCGCCGCGCGCTCGCACGCCAGGGCCATGGCGGAGGCCGGGCGGCTCGGGGCCGAGGGGCGGGACGGGGTGTCCGTGCACCAGCGGATCACCGGCGCCGGGTACGCGTACATCGGCGTCGGCGAGCACCTGGTCTCCGGGCCGCGTTCACCGGCGGAGTTCGTGGAGTACTGCCTGGGGTCCGAGCGGGCCCGGCGGACGCTCCTCGATCCCCGGTTCCGGCATGCCGCCCTCGCCCACACCGATGCCGGCGACCGGTACTGGACGGCGCTCTGGGCGGTTCCGCTGACGCCGGACGCGCTGTCCCGTACGGCGGCCGAGGTGCTCGCGCTCACCAATGCCGAGCGGGGCCGGGCCGGGTTGCCGCCGCTGGCCGTCGATCCGCTGCTCACGGCGGCCGCGCAGGCACACTGCGCGGACATGATCGCCCGCGACTTCTACGACCACGTCTGTCCCGACGGCACCCGGCCCTGGGACCGGGCCGCCGCCGCGGGCTCCCGGCTGCGCACGATCGGCGAGAACATCGCCTGCGGCCAGCGCTCGCCCGCCGAGGTCGTGGAGGGGTGGATGAACAGCCCGGGGCATCGCGCCAACATCCTCAAGCGGGACTTCGGTCACCTGGGCATCGGATTCGCGGGCGGCGGGCGGGCGGGCACCTACTGGGCCCAGTTGTTCGGTGGCTGACCGGGCACTTTCCGTCATCTTGGCGGAATGATGGCTTCCGGGACACGATGCCCGGCATGAAGGGTGACCTCTTTTCCAGTGAGCGCGTGGTGCAGCCCGCCGCGCAGCCGGGCATGTCCGTCGAGAACGCCAAGTGCGTCCGGTACACGGTGAACGGCGAGATGTACGCCCGCCAGGGCGCGATGGTCGCCTACCGGGGCGATCTGAGGTTCGAGCGCAAGGGCCAGGGCGTGGGCGGCATGCTGAAGCGCGCGGTCACCGGTGAGGGGCTGCCGCTCATGGCGGTGCGCGGGCAGGGCGAGGCCTGGTTCGCGCACGAGGCGCAGAACTGCTTCATCGTCGAGATCGAGCCGGGCGACCGGTTCACCGTCAACGGGCGCAACGTGCTGTGCTTCGACCCCTCGCTGTCGTACGAGATCAAGACGGTGAAGGGGTCCGGCATCGCCGGCGGCGGGCTGTTCAACAGCGTGTTCGCCGGGCAGGGCCGGCTCGGGCTGGTCTGCGAGGGCAATCCGCTGGTCATCCCCGTTTCCGCGCAGTCCCCGGTGTTCGTCGACACGGACGCGGTGGTCGGCTGGACCGCCCACCTGGAGACCTCGCTGCACCGCTCCCAGTCCATCGGCTCGATGCTCCGCGGCGGTTCGGGCGAAGCCGTGCAGCTGATGCTCCGGGGCGAGGGCTTCGTCGTGGTGCGGCCGAGCGAGGCGACCCCGCAGAAGGCACAGCAACACTGAACCTTCACAACGTGATCCGCGTCGCACGGGCAACCCCCGCCGCCGTACCCGCGTCTTGATCGACAACAGACCGATGGCGCCCCGGCCTCCGGGCCGGGGCTCTTTTCCCAACCCCTATGCACGGGATGTATACCCGGGGGGTATACACGGTGCGTATACATGCCGTGTATAGAAAGGTGCGTATGTACGGCAAGGCTTTCGCCCCGGAGTACCAGGGCGCCCTGACCTCCCTTTCCGTGAACTCCTCGCTGGTCGACGTGCTGGCCGAGGGCACCGAGCGGCTGCGCGCGGCCGAGCGCTCCGGGCAGCCCGCCGAGGCGGCCCGCTGCGGGCTGGCCGTCGCCGAGGCACAGCGACGGCTCGGCCGGATCGAGGACGCCGACCGGACCTGGAAGGCGAGCTACCGCGCCGCACGCGAGGCCGGCGACACCGGCGCGATGGCCTGGGCGCTGTGGAGCGGCGGCACCCTCGCGCGCCAGCGCGGGGCGTTCCCGCTGGCCTGGCGGCTGCTCGGGCTCGCGGCCGAACTCGGCGAGCGCGGCGGGGACATCGTGGTCCGCGGCTACTCGCTGGCGGGCCTCGCGGAGACCGGCCGCATCCAGGGCGACTACGACGCGGTGGGCCGGCTGCACGAACAACTGCTGGCCGAGGCCCGCAAGCGCGGAGAGGCCCGGCACACGGTGTGGGCGCTGGAGGGCATCGCGCAGATGCACCGCAACACCGGCGACCACGACCGGGCGTACGCGCTGTTCGAGGAGGCGGCGGAGATAGCCGAGCGGGCCGAGGACCGGCGCGGGCACGCGTGGGCGCTGCGCGGCCTGGCCGACATCCTCTCGGTCCGCGACCAGGACACCGAGCGGGCGCTGGAGCTGCTGTCCCGCGCGGAGGCCGGGTGCCGGGCGATGAACCTGTCCTCCGCGCTCGCCTACAACCACAAGATGCGCGGCAACGTCCTGTACCGCGCCGGGCGTTACGGCGAGGCCCGGGACCTGTACGAGCTGGCGCTGGAGGAGTTCCGCGCGATGAGCGAACCCCGCGGCGAGGCGCTGGCCCGGCTGGGCCTGGCCAAGTCGCTGGCCCGGCTCGGCCGGGACCACGCCGAGACGGCCGCCGAACTCGCCGACCTGGCCCGGACGTTGGAGCGCAGCGGACTCAAGCACGCGCGGGAGATGGTGGCCCGGGCGCAGCAGGAGTTCCGCCTCGACGCGGCGGCCGTACGGTGAGCGCGTGGCCCGTGGCGGTGCAGGCGCCGCCCTCCGCTCCCGAAGTCCTCTCCCGCTGCCGCGAGTTGGTCCTCCCGGCGCTCCGGGAGGCGGTGGCCGGGCTGCATCCGTGGGTGGCCGAGATGGCCGCGTACTCCTTCGGCTGGTGCGAGGTCGGCGGGGCACCCGCGGCCGCGTCCGGCGGCAAGGGTGTACGGCAGGCGCTCGCGGTGCTCGGCGCCGAGGCGGCCGGCGCCGACGGCCGGGCCGGTGTCCCGGCGGCGGTCGCGGTCGAGCTGGTCCACGCCTTCTCGCTGCTGCACGACGACATCATGGACGGCGACGGGACCCGGCGGCGCCGCCCGGCCGTGTGGAAGGCGTACGGCACGGGACCGGCGGTGCTGGCCGGGGACGCCCTGTTCGCCCTCGCCGTGGAGAGCCTGGCACGCGCTCCCCAGGGTCCGGGCGCGGTGCGGCTGCTGTCGGCGGCCCTCGCCGATCTGGTGCGCGGGCAGGCGGACGACCTGCTGTTCGCAACCCGGCCCCCGACCGGCCCCGAGCGGGTGACCCCCGCGGAGTACCGGGCGATGGCGGAGGGCAAGACGGGCGCGCTGCTGGGCTGCGCCGTCGCGCTGGGCGCCGCGCTCGGCGGGGCACCCGAGGCCGCGGTCGGCGCGCTGGAACAAGCCGGACGGCAGCTCGGCATCGCCTTCCAGCTGGTCGACGACGTCCTGGGCATCTGGGGCGATCCCGCCGTCACCGGCAAGCCCGCGGGCGGTGACCTGCGCGAGCGCAAGATGACGTACCCGGTGCTGGCGGCGCTCGCCTCCCCCGTGGCCCGCGGGCTGCCCGAGCTGCTCGGCCGCCCGGAGCGGGCCGAGGAGGCCGCCGCGCTGATCGAGGCGGCGGGCGGCCGTACGGCGGCGCTGGCCCAGGCCCGGAGACACACGGGCGCCGCGCGGGCGATCCTCGCGGACGTGCCCCTGGCCGCCAAGGCCGCCGGGGAGCTGCGCACACTGCTGGACCATCTGGCGGGCCGCGAGCTGTGAGACCCCGCGGGCCGGCCCTGAAACGGTGTTGACCTGGGCTGTCCACGCGGGAAAGGGTGCGAGGGACGCGGGTTCCCACCCCCGCGTCGGAAGGGTGAAGCACCGTGATCGGCATCTCGGACATCGAAGCGGCGGCGGAGCGGATCGCCGGACACGTCGTACGGACGCCGACCGTACCGAGCCCGGGGCTGACCGAGCTGCTCGGTGTCCCGGTCACCGCCAAGCTCGAACTGCTCCAGCGCACCGGCTCGTTCAAGGCGCGCGGCGCGACCGCGAAGCTGCTGTCGCTGAGCGGGGCCGAGCGGGCGGCGGGCGTGGTCGCGGTCAGCGGCGGCAACCATGGCATCGCGCTCGCGGTGATGGCGGCGGCCCTCGACGTGAAGGCGACCGTGGTGATGCCACGGACCGCACCCGCCCGGTCCCTCGCGCTCGCCGAGGCCGCCGGGGCGTCGGTGCGGCTGACCGACGGCATGGACAGCGCGTTCGAGCTGGTGACGCGGCTGCGGGACGAGGGGCTGACCCTGGTCCATCCGTTCGACGACCCGGTCGTGATCGCGGGGCAGGGCACGGTCGGACTGGAGCTGGGGCAGGACGCGCGCGACACCGCCGGGCTGACGGACGTGATCGTCAGCATCGGCGGGGGCGGGCTGATCGCCGGCGTCGCGGCGGCCCTCGCCGCCCTGCGCCCCGGGGTGCGGGTGTGGGGTGTGGAGACCGAGGGCGCCGAGGCGATGTCCGGCGCGCTGAAGGCGGGCAAGCCGGTGCCGGTACCGCTGTCGTCGCTGGTCACCACGCTCAGCGCGCCCTCCGTGTCCCAGCTGACGTACGACCATGTCGCCGCGCTGGTCGAGGAGGTGCTCGTCGTTCCGGACCGGGACGCCGTGCAGGGCTGTCTGGACCTCGCCGAGCACGCCAAGGTGTGGGCCGAGCCGGCCGCGGGCTGTCTGCTGCCGGCGGCCCGGCAGGTGCTGGCCCGGGTCGGCGACGACGCCCGGCTCGGCCTCGTGGTGTGCGGGGGCAACACCACACCCCGCGAACTCATGGGCTGGGCGGACCGGTTCGGGCTGACGTGAGCGCGGCGGAGCGCGTAGCGGAAGCCCCGGAGCGGGGCGCTCCCGGAATCCGTGGAAAAAAGGGGCGCATCCGGGAATTCTTTGAACGCACCCCCGCGCGCTCTGCGTACCCCTGGGAGACACGGGACAGGGGTTTCAGCGAGGGATGACCATGGTCGAGGCGCACGTCTCCGCACACGAGTTGGTCGCAGGCCGGTACCGGCTCCTGGAGGTGTTCTCCCGCGAGACGAACCGCCTGTGGTGGTACGCCGAGGACGTGACCGCCGAGCAGCCGCGGCTGGTAGCCCGGACCACCCTGCCGGCGGACTGCGACGCGGACACCCTGCGCCGGGTCACGGCCCGGGTCGTGCGGACCTCGGAGACGATGCGGCTGCTGTGCCCCGGCCGGGTCGCGGTGGTCGTGGACGCCGTGGTCGAGGCCGGCGCGCTGTGGACGGTCACCGAGTGGATCGACGGCACGCCGCTCACCGAACTCCTCGACCACGAGGGCTCGTTCAGCCCGGCGCGGTCGGCGCGGATCGGCCTGGAGGTGCTGGAGGTGCTCCAGGCCGCGCACGACGGGGGCATCACGCACGGCGAGCTGAGCCCCGGCCAGGTCTTCGTCCCGGAGGGCGGACCGGTCGTCGTCAGCGGGTTCGGGCTGGCCGGGGCGACCCTGGTGCCACGGCTCACGGCACCGTCGTACGCCTCGCCGGAGCAGGCCCGTGACGAGCGGATCGGCCCGGCCGCGGACCTGTGGGCGCTGGGCGCGCTGCTCTACACGATGGTGGAGGGCCGGCCGCCGTTCCGGGACCGGGGCCGGCCCGAGGCCACGCTGAAGGCGGTGGACCGGCTGCCGCTGCGCACCCCGCTGCGCGCGGGCCCGCTCACCCAGGCCGTGCAGGGGCTGCTGCGCAAGAACTCGCGCGAGCGGCTGCCGCGGCCGGTGACCCGCGAGGCCCTGACCCGGGCTCTGGACGAGGACGGTGACACCGGCCTGCCGACGGGCCCCGAGCCCCGGCTGCGCGGTGGGTACCCGAGTCTGCTGCGGCTCGGCGGGCCGGAGCGGAGCCGACGGGCGCTGGCCGCCGGCAGCGCGGTGGCCGTGGTCACCGTCGCACTCGTCGCCCTGGCCGTGACCCACCGACTGCCCGGCACCGCCACCGGCACGGCGCACGCACCGGCACGCCCCATCACCTCGGCCGCCCCTCCCACCCCGGCCGACGGACCCACGGCCACCCCGACGGCGTCCACCTCACCCTCCCCTTCCCCCTCTTCCTCCGCAACGGCTCCGTCCGCGCTGCCCGCCGGCTATCACCGCTACACCGCACCGGAGGGTTTCTCGGTGGCGCTGCCGAACGGCTGGAAGCGGCTGCTCACCGAGCACGCCGGCGAGCGGTACCGCATCACGTTCGGCGCGGGCGGCGCCACCCCCACCCTGGCCGTCACCTACAGCGAGCACGTCGGCCCGGACCCGGTCGCCGTCTGGCGCAACGACGTCGAACCGTCCCTGGTGCGGCTCCCGGGCTACCAGCGCGTCGGCGCCTTACGGGCCACCACCTACCAGGGCGACAAGGCCGCCGACCTGGAGTGGCTGGCGGGCACCGGGGACGCCCGGGTGCACACCTTCGGCCGCGGCTTCCTGATCGGCGGCGACCGGAGCTTCTCGCTGCGCTTCACCACCCCCGCCTCGGCCTGGGACGACGCGGTGAACCGGCTGGCGCTGAAGACGTTCCTGGCCACGTTCCGCGTGGCCGATATGTCCCGATAGGCTTTCCTGTCCGCGCCCGCTCCCGGGTGCGGTCCGTCGAGTCATCCTTGCAGGAGAGTCATCCGTGACCCTGGTCATCGACCCGTCCGAGACATCGGAGACGTCCGAGAGCAGCGCCGTGGCCGAGCCGTCCGCCCCGGCCGCGGCGCCGCTGTCCGACCTCGTGGCACGCGACGCCCGTGAGTTCGGCGTCTACGCGCGCACCGGAGGCTGGGCCTTCGCGCTGATGGTGGCGCGCAGCGTGCGGCCGGGCGGGCAGGCCGCCGGTGAGACGCCGAAGGTGTCGGCGAAGGAGTTCGCGCAGCTGGCCGACTGCTCCCCGGAGCGGGTCATGCGCTACTACCGGGCCTGGGACCGGGCCGCCGACGACGCACTCGTGCCCCACTTCGAGACCCTCGTACCCGGCCAGGACGTCGAACTGCCGGACTCGGACGCGTGGTTGAACTACTACGTCTCCCGCAACAGCGCGACCTCCGAGCGCGGCACCGCCATCGCCGAGGCCGCGGAGGCCGAGGGCATCCGTCCCACCAAGGCGCTGGAGGTCGCCGAGAACCCGACCGCGCTGCGCGCCGCGATCCTCGCCGACCCCTCCACCGCCCGCGCGGCCCGCAGCGCCCTGCTGGACCGGCTCCGTGACGATCCCGAGCTGCAGGCCGAGCTGGCGCGAGACGTCGTACGCACCGACGACCTGAAGAAGGCCGTCGCGACCGAGAGCCGGGCGGCCGACCGGATCGGCTACGTCCGCCAGATCGCCGAGTCCGGGCAGATCAAGACCCCTGCCGGACAGACCGTCGACGCCCCTGTCGAGCTGCGCGAGGAGGCCGAGCGGCATCTGTCGCTCATCGACGAGCTGACGGACGACGAGGACACCGGCGAGTGGGCCACCGAGGCCTACGACACGATGAAGTCGCTGGTCGCCGACGCGGTCGAGGCCGACCCCGAACTGCGCGTCCAGGAGCAGCGGAGCAGGTTCTACAACAGCCTCCAGAAGGCCACCAAGGCGTTCGAGGAGCTGACCTTCGACGACGCCCAGGACTTCCAGGAGGAGGACATGGACGAAGCGGTCCAGCGTCTGGAGGAACTCCAGCAGGCCATCGGCACGTGTCTGACGGCACTGCGGGGAGCGCGCGGGGGCCGGCCGCCGCGGGACTGAACGGTTGCCCCGGCCGGCGATGATCATTAGAGTCGGCCGGGTGACTGCCGGGTCGGCCTTGGGCCACGCACGAGTGAGGGTCCCGGCCTCGGCGTGAGCGCGAGGCGGGCGAGAGGCCCGCCGCCGTCTCCGAGTGTTCCTGCCCCGGCGCCCGTACGGCGCCGTTTCCAGCGAATCCCGACACCCGGAGACACACCCACCGATGCAGACCACCGCACAGCACACGCCCACGACCGCCGTCCGCCTCGACCACACCGCCGTGCTCGCCAGGGACCCGCGGCTGTCGGCCGAGTTCCTCGCCGCCGTCCTCGGCCTGGAGGTCGGCGCCCCCTTCGGCCCGTTCCTCCCCGTCGACCTCGGCAACGGGGTCACGCTCGACTACTACGAGCGGCGGGACGAGCCGGTCCAGCCGCAGCACTACGCGTTCCTCGTGCCCGACGAGCGGTTCGACGGCATGATCGCCCGGCTGGACGTACTCGGCGTCCCGTACTACGCCGATCCGCACCACGGCGAGCCGGGCCGGATCAACCGGCTCTTCGGCGGCCGCGGAGCCTACTTCGCCGACCCGTCGGGGCACAACATGGAGATCATGACCCGGCCCTACGTCCGCCCTTAGCCGCCCGTACGGCGGTCCTCGCCGCCGCTGCCGGGTTCTCGGCGCGGCGGCGAGGCCCCGGTGTCCGGGTGGACCGTGTGGCGGCGCCGGATCCACAGGGGCAGGGCGTACCAGCACACCAGGTACCAGGCGACGACGCCGGCGACCAGCCAGGTCACCTCGCTGCCGTGCGTGGCCACCCGCAGGATCAGCAGGAGCGCCGACGTCGTCGTCGTGACCAGCAGGAGCAGGCCGACGAAGGTCAGCCGGGAGGCGATCCGCACCGCCTGCGGCTTGACCCTGCGGCCGGAGACGAGGCGATGCAGCGACACCGGCCCGATGAGGGCCCCGGTCGCGGCGGCGCCCAGCACGACGGTCACGACGTAGATGACCTGCTCGCTGTGGGGCAGCGTGGGGTACCTCGGGTAGAAGACGACCGTCAGCAGGAAGCCGAAGAGGATCTGCACGCCCGTCTGGGCGACGCGGACCTCCTGGATGAGTTCACCCCACATCCGGTCGGCCCGCTCGTCCTCGCTCTCGTCGCGCCCCGTGCGCCGGCCTTCCTCCGCCATGGGGTCCGTGTAACCGTCCGGCCGTTCCTTCAAACGACCGCCGTCCGGGCGGCGGCTACCAGCGCTGCTCGACCTGGTCCTTGATCCGGCGGTCGTAGAGCTCGCGGATCGCGGTGACGGTGTCCTCGGGCAGCGGCGGCAGCTTGGCGGCGGCCGCGTTGGCGCGTGCCTGCTCCGGACTGCGGGCACCGGGGATGACCGTCGTCACGCCGTCCTGCTCGACGATCCAGCGCAGGGCCAGCTGGGCCGGGGTGTATCCCTCGGGGGCGAGCGCGGCGAACTCGGCGGCGGCCTCGACACCGGTGGCGTAGTCGACGCCGGAGAAGGTCTCGCCCTGGTCGAAGGCCTCGCCGTGCCGGTTGTAGGTGCGGTGGTCGTCGGCCGCGAACACCGTGTCCTTGGTGTACTTGCCGGACAGCAGGCCGGAGGCGAGCGGCACGCGCGCGATGATGCCGACACCGGCCGCGCGGGCGGCGGGCAGCACCTCGTACAGGGGCTTCATGCGGAACGGGTTGAGGATGATCTGCACGCTCGCCACGTTCGGCCGGGCGATCGCGGTCAGCGCCTCGGCGCAGGTCTCGACGCTCACCCCGTACGCCGCGATCCGCTCCTCCGCGACGAGCGTGTCCAGGGCGTCGTAGACCGCGTCGGAGGAGTAGACGGGGGTCGGCGGGCAGTGCAGCTGGACCAGGTCGATGCGGTCGACGCCGAGGTTGCGGCGTGAACGGTCGTTCCAGGCACGGAAGTTGTCCAGGACGTAGTTCCCGGTGAGCTGCTCGGCCCGGCGGCCCATCTTGGTGGCGACCAGCACATGCAGGTCGGGGCGGGTGCGCAGGAAGGAGGCGATGGCCTCCTCGCTGCGTCCGTCGCCGTACACGTCGGCGGTGTCGAAGAACGTGACTCCCGCCTCGGCCGCCGCCTCCAGGACGGACAGGGCCTCCTTCTCGTCCACACGGCCCCAGTCGGCGCCCAGCTGCCAGGTGCCCAGACCCACCACCGAGGCCCACTGGCCCGACCTGCCGAATTCGCGTTCGTCCATGGCGCCAGTGTGTCATCCGGCACCGGGCCGCGCGGAACAGGCCGCTCCGGCAGGCTTCCTGGGCGCACCTGGGCGCAAGCTGTGCGCTTTTCACCCGCTCGGGTGATAGCGGTGGACGAAAGCACGGTGGGCGTACAGCGCGCCCCTACCGTGAGCCCGTGACCGAACGCCCTACGGACGTCCCTGGCAACTCTCCTTTTCCATACGGCAGTTCATGGCCCGTCAGCCGCCGTGGCCTGCTGCGCGGAGCGGCCGGCGCCGCAGCGTGGGCCGCCGTACCGGTGCTGCTCGCGGCCGACCCGGCGGCGGCCGCTGCCGAACTCCCCGGGTTTCCGGCCGAGGTGAGGCTGTACCGCTCGGCGTACCGCAACTGGGCGGGCGAGATCACCGCCGACGGACTGTGGGCCTGCGCCCCGGCCGGGCCGGAGCAGGTGCTCGCCGTGGTCGACTGGGCCTGGCGCGGCGGCTGGCGGGTCCGCGCACGGGGCCGCTCGCACGGCTGGTCGCCCCTGACGATCACCGAGGGGACGACGGCCGGCACCCGGACCCTGCTGGTCGACACCGCCCTCCATCTGACCGGCCTGGCCCTGGAGTCCGGTTCGGCGGTCCGCGCCGGCGCGGGCGTGACCATGGAGGCCCTGCTCACCTTCCTGGAGGGCCACGGGCTGGGCCTCACCGCGACGCCCGCCCCCGGCGACCTGACCCTCGGCGGCGCCCTGGCGATCGACGCGCACGGCACGGCCGTACCGGCCGACGGCGAACGCCCGGCGCCCGGGACGACGTACGGCTCGCTCAGCAATCGTGTGCTGGAGCTGACGGCGGTGGTGTGGGACGCGCGCCGCGGGGCGTACGCGCTGCGCACGTTCCGTCGCGACGAGGCGGACTGCGCCGCGCTGCTGACCCACCTCGGCCGGGCCTTCGTCACCGAGGTGGTGCTGCGGGCCGCGCCGGACGGCAACCTGCGCTGTGTCAGCCGTACGGACGTGCCGGCCCGCGAGCTGTTCGCGGCACCCGGTTCCGGCGGGCGCACCCTGGAACGCTTCGTGCGCCGCTCGGGCCGCGTCGAGGCGATCTGGTTCGCCTTCACCGAGTTCCCCTGGCTGAAGGAGTGGAGCGTCACACCGGTGCGGCCGCCGGGCTCGCGGCATGTCACCTCGCCGTACAACTACCCCTTCTCGGACAGCGTCCCGACGCCCGTGGCCGACCTGGTGGGGCGGCTGGTGGCGGGCGCGGGCTGGTATCTGGCGCCGGAGGTGGGCAACGCGCAGCTCACGGTGGCCAGGCTCGGGCTGGCGGCCACGGACTCGGCCGACCTGTGGGGGCCGTCGAAGAACACCCTGCTGTATCTGCGGCCGACCACGCTGCGGGTCACGGCGAGCGGGTACGCGGTGCTCACCTCGCGGGCCGGCGTGCAGCGGGTGGTGCACGAATTCACCAGCCGCTACCGGGAGTTGCTCGCCGCATACGCCGCACGGGGCCGCTTCCCGGTCAACGGCTCGGTGGAGATCCGGGTGACCGGCCTGGACCAGCCGGCCGAGGCGGGCGTGCCGGGTGCGCGGACCCCGCTGCTGTCCGCGCTGCGGCCGTGCGCGGAGCGTCCCGAGTGGGACACGGCGGTGTGGCTGGACGTGCTGACGCTGCCCGGCACGCCGTACGCGGAGGCGTTCCTGCGCGAGGTGGAGCGGTTCCTGTTCGGCACGTACGACGGCGGCCACGCCCTCGCCCGCGCGGAGTGGTCCAAGGGCTGGGCGTACACCGACGACTCCGCCTGGAGCGACCCGGACGTGCTCGGCACGGCCGTGCCCGGCACCTTCTGCCGGCCGGTGTGGGAGCAGGCGGTCGCGACCCTCGACCGCCTGGACCCGCACCGGGTGTTCGGCAACGCCTTCCTGGACCGCCTCCTGCGCTGAACGTGACGGGCACCCCCAGATGCCCGGCCGATCGCCTCGACGATGTCCCGGTACGGGGCACCCCTTCCTCGTCCGCGTACAGGGCGATACCGCGGGTGGCCCAGCCGTCGTTGAGCCGTCAGATGCGCCGACCGGCTGGAGCAGGTGCTCGGCGCCCTGCCGCGCGCCCTGGCCACGGTCCCGCCGGCCGGGGTCCAACCGTGCCAGGTCGCCCTCGTGACGCGGCGGGGACGACGGCCCACTGGCCGCGGCCTTCCGGGCTGGACGAGGCGTGCCGACTCAGCCCTGCGGGGTCAACTGGGCCTGGATGAGCGGCCCGTAGCGCTCGGCGACGGCGTCGGCGTCGGTGGCACGCAGGTGCGGTCCGCGGGCGATGCCGTACATCACGCCGAGGCCGACGAGCGCGGCGACGGCCAGTTCGGCGCGCAGTCCGGGGTCGGGGCCGGTGAGCCGGGCGGCGAGGCGTTCGGTGACCTGGGCGCGGAAGTTGGCGCGCAGGATCTCGCCGCGGTCGCCGTGCAGCGGGGCGAAGGCGATGCGCAGCAGCGGGTCGGTGCCGCGGTCACGCTGGCCGGTCAGGACGTGCCGGACCATGTGCCGGCCGAGGTCGGGCAGCGGCGCGTCGAGCAGGGCGTCCGCGTCGGTGTCGAAGGACATGACGCGGGCGAACAGGGCGTCCTTGTTGCCGAAGTACTTCAGGATCAACGGCGGGCTGACACCGGCCCGTTCGGCCACCGCCTTCAGGGTGATGTCGGCGTGGGCCTGCCGGGCCAGGAGGTGGCGGGCGGCCTTGAGGATGGCGGCCTTGGTGACCTCGGCGTCACGGCGGCCGGGGGCGCGGGTGTCCGGCCCGGGTGGGGTGCTCACGGTACTCATGTTCCCGCCGGCACCCCGTCGCGCGCGCCGGGGGTGGCGCGCCGGGCCCGGCGGGTGCCGTCGGCGGGGCCGCCGTCGCCGGGGATGGTCAGGGCGGCCGCGCAGGCGGCGAGGGCGACGGCGCCCGCCATGGCGAACGCCAGCAGATAGCCGTGCAGGGTGGGGACCGGGACGCCGCCGACGGGGCTGCTGTGGTGGACGAGGACGGCGGCGACGGCGGCGCTGGAGACGGCCTGCCCGATGGTGCGCATGAGGACGTTGACGCCGTTCGCGGAGGCGGTCTGCCCCGCCGGGACGGCGTGCAGGATCAGGGTCGGCAGCGCCGAGTAGGCGAGGGTGGTGCCGGTCGCCACCACCGTCGCGCCCACGATGATCATCCACAGGTCGCGGCTGTCGGCGATGCGCACGGCGTAGCCGCAGGCGATGACGGCGGCGCCCAGGGCGAGCGTGATGCGCGGGCCGCGCGCGGCGGAGATCCGGGCCGACAGCGGCGAGAGCAGCAGCATGGTCACTCCGCCGGGCAGCAGGCACAGACCGGTGGCGACGATGGACAGGCCGAGGCCGTAGTCGGTGGTCTTCGGGGCCTGCACCAGCTGTGCGGTGACGAGGGAGTTGGCGTAGAAGGCGAACCCGGTCAGCAGGGCCGCCACGTGCGACAGCCCCACCCGCGGCCGGCTGGCCAGCCCCAGGTCCACCAGCGGCCGTTCGGTGCGCAGTTGCTGCCACCACCACAGGGCGAGGATCACGAGGGCGGCGAGGAACAGCCCGAGGATCCGTGCACTGCCCCATCCCCAGGTGCCGCCCTGCGAGACGCCCAGCAGCAGGCACACCAGCCCGGCGGCGAGTCCCAGCGCGCCGAGCACGTCGAACCGGCCGGGCTCGCGCACCGGTGACTCCCTGACCGCCCACCAGGTCGCCGCGACGCCCAGCGCGCCGAGGGCGCCGGTGAGCCAGAACATCGTGTGCCAGTCGGCGTACTGGACGACCAGCGCGGCGAGCGGCAGGCCGAGCGCGGCGCCGATGCCGACCGTGGAGCTCATGAGGGCCACCGCCGAGCCCCGTCGCTCCGGCGGGAGTTCGTCGCGCAGGATGCTGATGGACAGCGGGACGACGCAGGCGGCGGCGCCCTGGAGCGCGCGGGCGGCGATGAGGACGCCGATGTCCGAGGTCAGGGCGCACATCACCGAGCCGAGGGTCATCAGCACGAGCGCGGCCGTGAGGACCCGCTTCTTTCCGTACATGTCGCCGGCCCGGCCGAGCACCGGGGTGAGGACGGCGCCGGAGAGCAGGGTCGCGGTGACCGTCCAGGAGACGGCCGCGGCGGACGCGCCGGTGAGCCGGGGCAGGTCCGGCAGCAGCGGGACGACGACGGTCTGCATGACCGCCATGAGGATGCCGCCCGACGCGAGCACCGGGATGGTGCACCGGTCCCGCAGTGCGCGGACCGCGGCCGGGGTGCCGGGCGGCCGGGGTATCGGGGCAGACTGGTCCATCGGCGCTCCCGGGGACGGTGTGAGGGCACGGTGAGAAGGAGTGAATACCCATTCACCGTATCGAGTGAATGGTGTTTCACCAACGCCTTTCGCCCCGGCCCGAGCCGCGCTCCGGTCAGCCCAGGTTCTGCTCCAGCGCCTTCAGGTAGTTGCGCATGAAGTGGTCGCGGATTCCGTCGGACGCGGGCGCGAAGACGTCCGCACTCGCTCCCGCGATCCGGTCGGTGAGCGCCGAGAACATCGGCATGCTGTCGTGCAGTTTGCCCTTGGAGTCGATGTAGCGCAGCGCCCGGACATGGGTGAAGACGGGCTCGGGCGGCAGCTGGGGCACGATGTCGTTGTTGTTCACGAAGCGGTACGTGCGGCCCCCGAGCCCCTGGTGGAACGCCTCGGCGAGGACCGCGTCGCAGGTGCGCGGCTGGCCGAAGGTGTAGATGCCGTCCGCCGCGAGGTTCGGGTGCTCCAGGTACATCCGGGCGCCGGCGAGCATGGCGAGGGCACCGCCGAGGCTGTGCCCGGTGAAGTACAGGGTCTGTCCGTCGGTGCGCAGGTCCTTGAGGGTCGCCTCGACGTCCGGGTACACCGAGCGCAGCGCCGCGGCGAAGCCGTAGTGGACGTGCCCGCTGCCGCCGGGGCCGCTGACGGGCGGGGTCGAGGCGTCGGTGAGCCAGTCCTTGATCTGGGTGGGTTCGGTGCCGCGGAAGGCGATGACGATCATCCGGTCGCCGGCCATCGTGTAGGCCTGGGTGTCCTGCAGCGGGAACGGCGGGGTGAACCGGGTCCGATGGTGCCGCACCTGATCGAAGCCCCACTTCGCGGCCTGTTCCTCGATGGTGGCCTCGTCCTTGTACGCGAGGTCGGACGCACGGGCGAGCCAGTAGGCGCGTCGCACGCTGTAGCCGGTCGAGGTCTGGTCGAAGGTGTCGGGCATGGCCATGGGCGAGGCTCCTTGCGGGTGGGGGGTATCAGGGAGGGACGGGGGGAAATCGGGGGGGCGAGTGGGGGAAATCGGGGAGAGACGGGTGGGGGGAATGCGGTGGGGGCGCGGAGGACCGACGTGCCGAGTCTCAGCGGCCCCTCGCACGGACGTGCAGCGCGCGGGACGCGCGCGGGCCGAGCCAGCGCTTGAACCGGCGCAGCACCTCCAGTTGCCCGGCCGCCTTGTCGAGGCCGTAGTAGAGCTGCGGGGGGACGTACGGCAGCAGCGGTGAGTGGCGCTGGCCGAGCAGGGCGAACATCCGGTGCGGGGGCAGGTCGATGTAGCGGGGCAGGTTCTCGTACCAGCGGGCGCTGTAGCGGGCCGCGCTCTGGACGGACAGCAGCTCGGACAGGCGCCGGCGCTCGTAGGCGGCGAGCGCCTCGGGCAGGCCGGGGTGCGTGCGCAGGGCGTCGGCGAGGCACATGGCGTCCTCCAGGGCGAGGGTGGTGCCGGCGCCGATGGAGTAGTGGGTGGTGTGGGCGGCGTCGCCGAGCAGCACCAGGTTGCCGTGGCGCCAGGTGCGGTTGGTGAGGGTGCGGAAGTTCAGCCAGCCGGCGCCGGGGCGGCCGATGAGCCCGTGACCGTCGAGGACGTCCGCGAAGAGCTTTTCGAGGAGCGCGAGTCCCTCGGCCTCGTCCATCCGGTCCAGGCCGAGGCCGGTGAAGGTCTGCGGGGAGCACTCGACGACGCAGGTGCTGTGCGCGTCGCTGTAGCCGTAGCCGTAGGCCCAGATCCAGCCGTGCGGGGTCTCGGCGAAGGTGAAGGTGAAGGCGTCGAAGACCTTGGTGGTGCCGAGCCAGATGTAGTGGTTGCGGCCCGCGGCGATCTCGGTGCCGAAGGCGTCGGCGTGCCGGGTGCGCAGCGCGCTGTGCACGCCGTCGGCCGCGACGACGAGGTCGGCGTCCGCGGGCGGTTCGGTGAGTTCGCTCTCGTACTCCAGCCGTACGCCGAGCGCGCGGGCCCGCTCGGCGAGCAGGCCGAGCAGCCGGTGGCGGCCGATGCCGAAGCCCTCGTCACCGTGGTGACGGGTCGTCAGATCCCGGACGTGGGCGACTCCGTCGCTCCAGCGGACGGAGGCGTCCTCGACCGCCCGCGCGGCGTCGGGGTCGTGGGCCTGGAGCCGGTCGAGGAGGCCGCGCCAGTACGTCACGCCCCAGCCGTACGTCGACCCCTCGGGGTTGCGCTCATGGACGGTGATGTCGTGGGACGGGTCCTGCCGCTTGAGCAGGATGGCGAGACACAGGCCCGCGGGCCCGCCTCCGGCGCAGACGACCTTCACAGCCATACCCCTGTCTGTCACTGAACGTGGTCGAACGGGACCGCAGGGTAGCAGTGCGGGCAGGCCTTTCGATCGCGTCAGTTTGGCGTGGTGAGCAGCACCACTCGGACAGACGGAACCAGCGAAAGATCACCGAAAAGGCGGTCGGCGCGGCAAGGAATTGGCCGTTCCGGAGAAGATCCACGCCCCGACGCGACAAGATCAACTTCGTTCAACCCTGTATGACATGTGGCCAATTGTCCGGATCACGGCCAACCGGTTCCGGGAGATTTCTCCCCGTACCCGCTCCCTCGATAGGCATGCGTCGTCACCACCAAAAGCACCCTTCAGGAGGACCCGCATGCCCGACATCAGCCGTCGCCGCGCGCTCACCGCCGCGGCAGCCCTGGCCGCGACGGCCACCGCCGCGACCCTCGTCGCACCCGCTGCCTCGGCCGCCGGTCACGAGCACCCCATGCCGATGCCGCCGCACCCCGACAACTTCGACGAGGTCTACAAGGGCCGCCGGATACAGGGGCGTCCGATGAGCGGAGGCGGCCACCACGCCGAACACGGCGGCGGATTCGAGGTGTTGATCGACGACGTCGAGCTGCACGTGATGCGCAACGCCGACGGCACCTGGATCAGCGTCGTCAGCCACTACGCCCCGGTGGCCACCCCGCGCGCCGCCGCCCGCGCCGCGGTGGACGAGCTTCAGGGCGCCCCGCTGCTGCCCTTCCCCGCCAACTGACCGCCCGCACAAGGACTTTCGGAGCATCGCGCACCATGACCGTACGCAAGAACCAGGCCGCCCTGACCGCCGACGAGAAGAAGCGGTTCGTCGACGCCGTCCTCGCGCTCAAGCGCAGCGGGCGCTACGACGAATTCGTCCGCACGCACAACGAGTTCATCATGTCCGACACCGACACCGGTGAGCGGACCGGCCATCGCTCCCCGTCCTTCCTGCCCTGGCACCGCAGATTCCTGCTCGACTTCGAGCGGGCCCTCCAGTCGGTGGACTCGTCGGTCGCCCTGCCGTACTGGGACTGGAGCACCGACCGCACCCCGCGCGCCTCGCTGTGGGCGCCGGACTTCCTCGGCGGTACCGGCCGCAGCTCGGACGGCCGGGTGATGGACGGCCCGTTCGCCGCGGCGGCCGGCGACTGGCCGCTGACCGTGCGGGTCGACGGCCGTACGTTCCTGCGCCGCTCGCTCGGCACGGGCGTGCGCGAGCTGCCGACCCGCGCCGAGGTGGAGTCGGTGCTGTCCATATCGACGTACGACATGGCGCCGTACAACAGCGCCTCGGACGGCTTCCGGAACAACCTGGAGGGGTGGCGCGGAGTCAACCTGCACAACCGGGTCCACGTCTGGGTCGGCGGACAGATGGCCACCGGCGTCTCCCCCAACGACCCGGTGTTCTGGCTGCACCACGCCTATGTCGACAAGCTGTGGGCGCAGTGGCAGGGCCGGCACCCGGGCGCGGGCTATGTGCCGACCGGCGGGACGCCCGACGTCGTCGACCTGAACGAGACGATGAAGCCGTGGAACGACGTGCGTCCGGCGGAGCTGCTGGACCACACGAAGTTCTACACCTTCGACAGCTGACGACGGGCCGCCGGCGCCCGGTCAGGCCTCGGCCGTGCGGCACTCCGGGTGGCCCCAGCCCTGCGCGTTCTTGGCGATGGACTCGCCGGCCGCGTAGGAGCGGCCGCACAGGCAGCGGCCGGGGAACTTCGCCTTGATCGTGCGCGAGGACGTGCCGCCGGCCGCCCCGCCGCCGGTGCGGCGGGGAGCCTTCCTGCGCGGGGCCGCGGCCTTCGGGGTGTCCGGCGAGGCCGGCGGCGGCGGGGAGCCGAGCGCGCTGCCGGCCTCCTCCTGCACGGAGGCCGCCTGGCTGGCGGCGCGGTCGGCGAAGTCGTTCAGCGGGTCGCCGTCCGCCTGGTGGGCCGGGACGTAGCGGAACTCCACGGACCGGCCGTCGAGCAGCTCGTCGATGCGCACGACCAGGTCCTGGTTGGCGACCGGCTTGCCGGCGGCGGTCTTCCAGCCGTTGCGCTTCCAGCCGGGCAGCCAGGTGGTGACGGCCTTCATCGCGTACTGGGAGTCCATGCGGATCTCCAGCGGCACGTCCGGCGCGACCGCCGCGAGCAGCCGCTCCAGAGCGGTGAGTTCGGCGACGTTGTTGGTGGTCCGGCCGAGCGGGCCGGCCTCCCAGCGGGCGGGGGTCCGCTCGTCGTCGGAGACCACCCACGCCCATCCGGCCGGTCCGGGGTTTCCCTTCGAAGCCCCGTCGCACGCGGCCACCACACGTTCACGCATACGCACGATCATGCCATGGGCGCGCGGGCGGCCGCTCCGGCGCCCTGACCTCACACGTCCTTGACCGACGGCATCTCTCCTTCGGTGGTCGTGACGTCGATCACCGAGAAGTTCGCGCCCTGCGGATCGCTCAGCGCCGCGAACCGGCCGAAGGGGCTGCTCATCGGCCCGAAGCGGAGGACGGCGCCGAGCTTGACGGCACGCTCGACCGCCCGGTCGCAGTCGTCCACGGTGAAGTAGACGTTGATGTACGACGGCACCTCGGGCGGGAAGTCGTCGGTCATCTTCATCCGACCGAGGACGGGGTCGCCGCCCACGTCGAACATCCGGTAGTCGACGGCGTGGTCCTCCATCTGTTTCATCCGGTACGGGAAGACGGCGGACAGGAAGGTGTCGGCCTTCTCCGGTTCCCGCGTGAAGACCTCGGCCCAGCAGTACGCGCCCGGGGTGCCGGTCGCCTCGAAGCCCTCGTGACTGCCCGCCTGCCAGACGCCGAACACGGCCCCGCTGGGCTCCCGGGCCAGGCACATGGTGCCGAAGTCCCCGACCTGCATGGGCTCCATCAGCACCTCCCCGTCGTTGTCCCGGACCTTCTGCGCGGTGGCGGCGGCATCCGGCGCGGCGAAGTACAGGCACCACTGCGACTGCCCCTCCTGGCCCGGCATGGGCGGGACGACGGCGGCCACCGCCTTGCCGTCCACATAGGCCTGTGTGTAGTTGCCGTACTCCGACGACGACTCGCCGAAGGTCCAGCCGAGGACGTCGCCGTAGAAGCGCTTGGCTCCCTCGACGTCACTGAACATCGCGTCGGCCCAACAGGGCGTTCCCTCGGGTTGCACGGCCATGCTGACGACCCTCCTGATGCGGTATGTCCGGACACTCACGCTTGCCACCCCGCTGCTCACGCTAGCCATGCCGCCGTCGGCCCGCGCGCCGAGCGACGGGGGCCGAAGCGGGACACCGAGCCGTCACGGAAAGTAGTTGTCTGAACACTTCAGGTCACCCTTGAGGGTGAACGGCGCAGAAGAAACCCAGCTGCGGCGATGAGCGGAAGCGTGCATTCAGCCGCGCGCCGCAGGTTTGACACAAACGGCGGGTTTGCACAACCCGCGCGCACACCCGCCCCCTTTCACGCCTTACCCGGTGATCATCCGGCCTGTTTGGCTGGGCGTGCGCAACGCCACTGGCACACCACTGCCCCATCCCGTCACCCCCGTTCCGCCCTGCCTGGAGGGAAAGTGTCCACACCGGACAGCGCCACCGGTTCCGTCGTCGAAGAACCCGCCCCCGACCCGGACGGGCAGCTCAGCAGTCTGAGCACCCGGGCGGCACGCCAGCTCACCACGACCACCAAGTCCGAACCGCAGATGCAGGCCATCACCTCCCGATGGCTGCTGAAGACGCTGCCGTGGGTGGACGTGAAGGGCGGCGCCTACCGGGTGAACCGCCGTCTCCAGCTGCGCACCGGGCGTGGCCGGGTGCACTTCGAGCACAACGGCGCGGACGACATCCGGGTGGTTCCGGAGACCCTGACCGAACTGCCGGTCCTGCGCGGCTATCCCGACGGCGAGGTGCTGCGGGAGCTCGCGGGCCGCTTCCAGCCGCGCGAGGTGCGCGCCGGACAGGTGCTGTTCGAGGCCGGCCAGCCGGTGACCGAGGCGTACCTGGTCGTGCACGGCCGGTTCACCCGGTACACCAACGGCAAGTACGGCGCCGAGGAGGTCACCGGGATCGTCTCCGCCGGCGACCAGATGGGCGACGAGGCGGTCGGCCAGTCCGACCCGCTGTGGCTGTCCTCGGTGCGCGCCGACACCGCGGGCGTGGTGCTCTCACTGCCCTGGACCGCCATCCAGGAGGTCACCCGGCGAGTGCCGACCCTCGCCGCGCATCTGCAGGCGTACGTCGAGCAGCAGCGCATGCCCATGAACCGCAAGGGCGAGGCCGAGGTGCCGGTGCAGGCCGGCCATGTCGGCGAGCCGACCCTGCGCGGCGGCTTCGTGGACTACGAACTCACCCCGCGCGAATACGAGTTGTCGCTCACCCAGACCGTGCTGCGGGTGCACACCCGGATCGCCGATCTCTACAACGACCCGATGGACCAGACACAGCAGCAGCTGCGCCTGACGGTCGAGGAGATCCGTGAGCGCCAGGAGTGGGAGCTGGTCAACAACCGGGAGTTCGGGCTCCTGCACAACGTCGACTACGGCCAGCGGATCAGTACCTTCACCGGCCCGCCGACCCCGGACGACATGGACGAGCTGCTGTCCATGCGGCGCAAGACCAAGGTGTTCCTCGCCCACCCGAAGGCGATCGCGGCGTTCTTCCGGCAGTGCAACCGGCGCGGTCTGGTGCCCGGCACCGCGAGCGTCGACGGGCACGAGGTGCCGGCCTGGCGCGGGGTGCCGATCTACCCGTGCAGCAAGATCCCGATCCGCGACGACCACACGACCAGCATCCTCGCGCTGCGCACCGGCGAGGCCGACCAGGGCGTCATCGGCCTCTACCAGACCGGTATCCCGGACGAGTTCCAGCCCGGCCTGAACGTCCGCTTCATGGGCATCAACGAACAGGCCGTCATCAACTACCTGGTCACGGCCTACTACTCGATGGCCATCCTCGTCCCGGACGCGGCAGGGATCCTGGAGAACGTCCAGCTCGGCCGGACCGCCGACTGACGGCCTGGAGCGCGCCATGAGCACACCCACCACCGCCTACACGCTGCCCGGGCCGCCGAACCTCGCCCAGGCCCTGCGCCCGGTGCGGCGCACCGGCGTGATCCCCGGCCTGCGCTGCCGACCGGCCGTGCCCGCCGACCCGGAGAAGGCCGCCGAGATCGACCGCCGACTGGAGGAATGGGCCCGGGAGCTGGACCTGTTCCCCGAGTCCTGGACGGGGGACTTCTCCGGCTTCCAGTTCGGCCGGGCCGTCGTCCTGCAGCACCCGGGCGGCCTCGATCTGGACCGGCTCACCGCGGCCGGCAAGCTGCTGCTCGCCGAGAACATCGTGGACTCCTGCTACTGCGAGGAGGACGAGGGGCGGGGCGGATCGCGCAGCGGCCTCGGCGGACCGCTGATCATCGCCCAGTCGGCCCTCGACCCCTACCACGGCATCCCGGAGCTGGAGGCCGAGTGGCGCGAGGGCATCCAGGCCGACGGCCCGCTTCGCTCGTACCACCACGCCCTCGCGGACTACGCCACCTTCGCCACCCCCAGCCAGACCGACCGGTTCGTCCACGACATCGCCCGGCTGCACCTCGGTTATCTCGGCGAGGCCGCCTGGATGGAGTCCCGGTACATGCCGCGGATCTGGGAGTACCTGGTGATGCGGCAGTTCAACAACTTCCGCCCCTGTCTGTCGCTGGTCGACGCGGTGGACGGCTACGAGCTGCCCGAGCAGGTCTACGCCCGCCCGGAGATCCAGCGGATCACGGCCCTCGCGTGCAACGCCACGACGATCGTGAACGACCTGTACTCCTTCACCAAGGAGCTGGCGAGCGATCCGGACCACCTCAATCTGCCCCAGGTGGTCGCCGCCAACGACCGGCGCGGGCTGAAGGCGGCCTACCTGAAGTCCGTCGAGATCCACAACCAGGTCATGGAGGCCTTCGAGGAGGAGTCGGCCGCCCTGTCCGCCACCTCACCCGTGATCGCACGCTACGCCGAGGGCCTGGCCGCCTGGGTCTCCGGCAACCACGAGTGGCACGCCACCAACACCAACCGCTACCACCTGCCCGACTACTGGTGAATCACCCGATCACCGGCAGCCCGGCCGCACCGCAACGCCGTCACATTGTCCAGAGGAGTCTTCGTTGACCACCGCCCCCGCCCGCACCACCACCGTTCCGGTCCCGACCCAGTCCATCTACCAGACCCGGGTCGCGGACTACTGGAACGCCGAGGAGAATCCGGTCAACCTCGAACTCGGCAGGATCGACGACCTTTACCACCATCACTACGGCATCGGTGAGGCCGACCGGTCGGTGCTGGAGGAGCCCGACCCCGAGCTGCGCAAGGAGCGCATCACCAGCGAGCTGCACCGGCTGGAGCACGCCCAGGCGGAGCTGCTCGCCTCCCACCTCGGCCCGCTCACGCCCGCCGACCGGGTCTTCGACGCCGGCTGCGGCCGGGGCGGCGGCAGCATCGTGGCGAACCTGCGCCACGGCTGCCACGCCGACGGAGTCACCATCTCGGCCAAGCAGTGCGACTTCGCCAACGAGATGGCCCGCAAGCGGGGCGTCGACGACAAGGTGCGCTACCACCACCGCAACATGCTGGACACCGGCTTCGAGACGGGTGCGTACGCGGCCTCGTGGAACAACGAGTCCACGATGTACGTCGAGCTGGAGCTGCTGTTCGCCGAGCACGCCCGGCTGCTGCGCCGCGGCGGACGCTATGTGACGGTCACCGGCTGCTACAACGACACCTACGGCCGGGCATCGCGCGAGGTGTCGCTGATCAACGCGCACTACATCTGCGACATCCACCCGAGGTCGGAGTACTTCCGGTCGATGGCGAAGAATCGGCTGGTGCCGGTCCATGTGGAGGACCTGACCGCGGCGACGATCCCGTACTGGGAACTGCGCAAGCAGGCCGACCACCTGGTGACGGGCATCGAGGACGCGTTCCTGGACGCCTACCGCAACGGCAGCTTCCAGTACCTGCTGATCGTGGCCGACCGGGTCTGATCCCGAGATCGGCAGCGCGGGTCGGCGAGGCGGAGGTGTGCCTCGCCGCCCCGCGACCGGTCGTACGGCTGTTGCCCTACTCCCCCGCGTACGCCTTCTCCAGGGCGGCGACGTCCAGCTTGCCCATGCTCAGCATGGCGTCGGTGACGCGGGCCGCCTTCTGCGGGTCCGGGTCGTTCAGGAGGTCGGTCATCCGGTCGTAGACGACCTGCCAGGAGACGCCGTACCGGTCCTTGAGCCAGCCGCAGGGGCCGGGCTCGCCGCCGCCCTCGGTGAGCCTGGTCCAGTAGGAGTCGATCTCGTGCTGGTCGGCGCAGGAGATCTGGAAGGAGATCGACTCGTTGAACGTGAACTGGGGGCCGCCGTTGAGGGCGATGAACTTCTGGCCGTTGGCCGTGAACTCGACCACCAGCACCGATCCGGCCGGACCGGGCCCGGCTTCGGTGTAGCGGGTGACGTGGCCGATGGACGAGTTCTTGAAGACCGACACGTAGAACTCGGCGGCCTCCTCTGCCTTGCCGTCGAACCAGAGACAGGTGGTGAAACCGTCGGTGGTCATGAGTACCTCCTGGGCGGGGAACGCGGTCATCAGTACCGACCGGACCGCGCGGCAAAACTCATCGGCCGGGGCGGAGCCGGTCAGGCCGCCAGGCAGAGCGCGTTGGACGGCCGGTGCGGAGCGACGGCCGGGCGGCGGTGCACGCCGGTGCGCCGCGTGAGCTCGCCGTGTACCAGCGACAGCAGGTCGCCGAGGCCCAGTCCGAGGGCGTGTGCGGCGGCCGCGAGGACCTCCGAGGAGGCCTCTTTGCGGCCGCGCTCGATCTCGGAGAGGTAGGGCAGCGAGATCCGGGCCGTGTCGGCCACGTCCTTCAGCGTGCGGTCCTGCGCCCGCCGCTCGCGCCGCAGCACCTCTCCGACCAGATCACGCCAGAGGGGCTCTCTGCCCTCCCCCACCGCCGGTTGCGTCTCGGGCGCCTGCGGGCGGACGGGCGCGGGCCGCAGCGGGATCACTCGGGCTTCGTTGCTCACCTGGTTGGTCACCCACGTCAGCCTAGGAGCCGCAGGTCACGGGGCAAGGGCCCGGCGTTGCGCCCTGAGGGAAACCGGCTCAGCGCCTGAGCGCGAAGCGGGCCCGCACCCGCTTGCCGACGGGGACGCGCTCGGCGGTCACTTCCACGGCCAGGGCGTCGACGATCTCCAGGCCGTGCCGTCCGACGCGTGCCGGGTCCCTGGGGTAGCGCAGGGGCAGCGCGGAGCTGCTGTCGTAGACACACACCGTGACCGCGTTGTCCGTGCCCTCCAGCTCCAGGATGTAGGGGCCGTTGCTGTGCCGCTCGGCGTTGGTGACCAGCTCGCTCACGAGCAGGAGCAGTTCGCCGTCGGCGCCGCGGTCGGGCTCGGCGCACCACTCGGTCTTCAGCTGCTCCAGGAACCGCGCCGCGAAGGCCCGCGCCTCCGCTATGGAGCCGGGTTCGCCGGTGTAGTGCTCGGCGCGCCGCAGCGGTTCCACGGGTACATCGAAACCAGTCGGTATCACGTCCCCGCCCACGTACTCGGTCATGCTGTCTCTCTCGAATGCCGGGTCCGGCCTTTCGTCCGTTGCACCAGACCTCGTACCCCGAGCCGGGCTCGGCAGTCCCCCGAAGCGTTCGCCGAGCGCGCACAGTGGCGATGGTCACCCTCCGGACGGGCTCGGGGACGGTGATACCGGCCCGGCGGAGGAGGGTGCGGAGGCCGACGGGGGCGAGGAGGACGCCGCTGAGGGCGACCCGGCCGGCGCCGACTCCGGCGACGCGCCGGAGGAGGGCGGAGACGACGACGGGGAGGACGACGGGGAGATCGGCGGGGACGTACTCGGCGACGCAGGAGCCGGCGAGGGGGAGGAGGGCGACGAAGGGGAGGCGGACGGCGAGGACGACGGGGGCGACGGGGACGTCGCGGACGTCGCGGACGCGCTCGGCGAGGCCGGGGACGAGGTCGCCGTCGAGGGGCTCGGCTTGCCCGAGGGGGACGGGCAGTGGCGCGCCCCGGGCGGGCACGACGGCGACGCCGACGGCGAGGGCGGCGGGTTCCAGGGGTGCGGGTCCTTCGGCGGCCTGGCGTGTTGGTCGTGCTGCCAGCCCTGGTCGCCGTGCGGACGGTGGATCCAGTCGTCGTGGTGGGGGTCGTAGAGCACGAAGATGTCGACGACCGTCGGCGCGGGCGTCACGACGACCACGTTCGAGGGCCGGTACGCCGGCCAGCGCGGGCCCACCAGCCGAGGCGTGTTCTTCTCGGCGACGGGCGAGGTCAGCGGATTGCCGCAGGCGCAGCGCACCCGGGGGACGCCGTGGCTGTCCACCAGCACGGCGGTGCCCGCCTGGAGCACGGACTGGTAGCTGGTGGCGGCGCCGTCGCGGTAGCCGTGGTTGGTGACGCGCGTGTCGACACGCAGCTGGACCGGGGTGAGCGAGCGCAGATAGGCGGGTACGCCGGACGGCTGGACGCCGGCCACGGAGGCGAACGCCCTGGTCTTGGCCGAGTCCGCCTGGAGGGCCTTGATCTGCTGCCCGACGTCGCAGGCGGCGACGTTCTGCGTGCCGCCGTACAGGCCGGGCGCCCCGCCCTGCACGCCCTGCACCGTGCCCGCCGGCGCGGAGGGCGCGGCGGAGGCGGGGGGCGGGACGGAACTCCGCTTGGCCGTCGATGCCGTGAAGGGATCCTGGCCGGCACTGGCGGCCGGCTGGAGGAAGACCTCGCCGCCCTTGGCGGACGAGCCGCCACCCGAACGGGTGAAGACGACGGCGAGTACCACGGCGGCGACCACGACGGCGCTGAGGGCGGCGATGCCCGGTACGGACTTCCACCACGGCCCGTGCGGCTCGTGCGGCTCCTTGGGCCCGCCGGCGCCGCCCGAGGGTCCCCCGGGCGGGCCGGAGGGCGGCTGGGAGGAGCCCGACAGCGGGCCGGGGGGCGGGCCGGAGGGGCGGCCGGAGGACGGAGGTTCGACGCTCACGAGCACCTCTTCCCGTCGCGGTTCCGTTTGGTGCCTTTAGGTCGTTCGGCTGCACATTGACCCCATTGTGTGTCGCAGAGTCGCGGCGGTCGCAAGCCGACGGGCGAGACGCACGGCCGCTGCTTAGCGTGAACGGTGTGAGCCCTCCGACCGCCCCCGCGCGGCCCGCCGCCCGCCACGGCTGGGCGCAGGCCCTCGGCGCGGTGCTGACCGGGCTGGCCGTCATGGCACTCGTGGCGGCACTCGGGTTGTGGGCGGCCGGCGCGGCGGATCTGCCGGACGGCGCGTTCCCGAGGGTGGTGGTCGCGACGCTGGTGACGGCCGTCGGCGGCACCGTCGAACTGTCGGGCAACGCGGGCGTGCTGGCGGAGAGCCACGCCGGTCTGACCGTGATCCCGCTGTCGGTGACGCTCGTGGGCGCCCTCGCGATCGGGGCGGGCTTTCTGCGTCCGCTGCGGCACCGGGCGGTGGCCTCGGCCACGGAACTGGCCGGGTGGGCGGCGCGGCTCGCGGTGCTGTGGCTGCTGGCGCTGATCGGGCTGGCCCTCGGCGCCCGGCAGACCTTCGCCGTCGACGTGGGCAGCGGCACCCTCAGCGATCTGGCTGGGCTGTTCAACGCCGCGCCGAAGGTCGGGTTCACCGCGGACGTGCCGCTGACCGTGCTGTTCGGGCTGTTGTGGCTGGCCGGGGTACTGCTGCTGGCGGTGCTGGTCGCGCGGGGAGCTCCGCTGCCGGGGCGGCTGCTGCGCTTCCAGGAGTCGGTGCGCCCGGCGGCTCACGCGGTGGTCGTGCTGCTCCTCGGCTACGTCGTCGTCGGCCTCGTCATCGCGCTGATCACCGCGGCCACCCGCGGGCACGTCGCCACGACCGTGGCACTGATCCTGCTCGGCCTGCCCAACCTGGCCTGGCTGGCCCTCACCGTCGGTCTGGGCGCCACCTGGAACGGCCGGGTGGACGGGCCGTTCGGGCTGCCGGTGCCCCATGTCCTGGACGAGCTGCTGCGCACCCCGGGCGCATCGGAACTGAATCTGCGTACGCTCACCGCCCACGACGGCCGCTGGTGGTGGCTGGCGGTCGTGGACGCGGTCCTGCTGCTGGCTGTCGCGTTCCGGATGGCCGCGCGCTCACCGGCCCGGATCCGGCTGTGGCAGCACGCCCTGCACCTGGCCGTCGCGCTGGCGCTGACCGTGCTCATGATCTGCCTGACGGGCCGTGTCTCGGCTCACTACGGCCTGTCCCTGCTCGGCATCGGCAACCTCGGCGGCGGGCTGTCCGGCGAGTTGTTCCTGGAGCCGCGGCTCTGGCAGGCGGTGGGCCTGGGCGCCCTGTGGGGACTGGTCGCCGGGCTGCTGGGCGGGCTGCTCGCGCTGCCGGTGCGGCGGCGGGGCGAGGTCGGTGAGCAGCCTCCGCCCTGAGCCCCCTTCGCTCACGTGTGGAACATCGGGTCGGCCCAGTGCGGGGGCCGCCGGGTGTCGGTCACCGTGCGGCCCGAGCCCGCGTCCCTCTCGGCCGCCCGGGGGCCGGCGGCCGGCGGGTGCACGGGGGTGGCCGTGGTGGCCCGCAGCGCGGCGACGAAGTCGAGGCAGGTGGCGTACCGCTCGTCCGGGCTCTTGGCGAGGGCCCTGGCGAGGACGGCGTCGACGGCCGGGGCGAGTCCGGGGCGGGCCGCGCTCGGCGGGGGCGGCTCGTCGTACTGGTGGGCCCACAGCAGCGCCATGTCGTCCTCGCGCCGGAAGGGCGGGCGGCCGGTGAGGGTCTCGTAGACGACGCAGGCCAGCCCGTAGACGTCGCAGCGGCCGTCGACGGGGCGGCCGGAGATCTGCTCGGGCGCGACGTAGTCGAGGGTGCCCACGAACTGGCCGACGCTGGTGAAGCCGGTCAGGGACAGCGACTTCTTGGTGAGCCCGAAGTCGGTGAGGTACACGTGCTCGGGGTGGTCGCGGTCGGTGCCCTCGGCGATCAGGATGTTGCCGGGTTTGACGTCCCGGTGGACCAGGCCGTGTTCGTGGGCGGCGTCGAGGGCGGAGGCCACCTGTCCGGCGATGCGGACGGCGTCCGGCACGGGCAGCGCTCCGTGCGCGTCCAGCCGATGGCGCAGGTCGCTGCCGGAGACGTACCGCATGGCGATGTAGAGCACGCCGTCCGTCTCGCCGGCGTCGTAGACGGGCACGATGTGCGGGTGGTCGATCGCGGCGGCCACCTGGGACTCGTGGGTGAACCGCTTGCGGAAGGTGTCGTTGCGGGCGAGTTCGGGCGCGAGCAGTTTCAGGGCGACCGTGCGGTCCAGGCGCAGGTCGTGGGCGCGGAAGACGACGGCCATGCCGCCGCGCCCGACCTCGCTCTCGATCCGGTAGTTCGCCACCGTCCGGCCGATCAGTTCCGCGGGCCGACCGGAGAACAGGCTGGTCTCGCGGGCCATCAGCGCTCGCCGTCGGGCGTCACCAGCCGGGTCGGGTCGTGCCCGGGCTCGGTGTCGCCGGTGACCGCGTGGTCGGTGGCGTAGGTGGTCAGCCGGCGTCCGTCGCCGTACATCCAGCGGCTCTCCTCGGGGTCGTAGAGCCAGACGGCCTCGCCGTCGACGACGATCCCGATCCGCAGGCCGTGGGTGCGGTCCGCGAAGTCCTCGCCGGCGAGGGAGCCGGCCGCCAGCTCGTCCACCGCGGAGCGGTAGGCGGCGAGCGCCTCGGCGGCGCGGGCCAGCAGGGGCCGGGGGTCGGCGGCGCCGGCCGGTCCGCCGGCGACGGGCGGGTCCTCGGGTACGGCGACGAGCCCGCGCCCGTCGACCCAGGCGGCCCAGCCGTTGGCGCAGCCGATGTGCGCCCAGTCGCCGCGCCGTTCCAGGAGCTGCACGGGCAGCAGGGGGTCGAGGGGCACGGTGGGCCGGGCCGGGTCGGGGGCCTCCCAGGCGGGCATGCCACGCGGCGGGACGACGTGCGTGGGCCGGAATCCGGGACCGGGCGCTCTGCTCATCGGGCGCCTCCTTCCGCGTGGGGCTCGTGATGCCTGCGGGTGCGGATCGTCTTGCCGTCCGCTTCCGTCTGCTTCCGACTATTTCCGCATGAGGGCGGGCTCCTGCCGGCGCAGCAGCCGGGCGACGGCGAGGCCGCACAGGACGGACAGCACCAGCAGCATGGCCAGGTCGAGCAGCCAGACGCCCGGCGCGTGCCGGAAGAGCGGGTCGGCGGCCGGCTTGCCGGGCACGAGCCGGGACAGCCCGACCGTGCCGGCCATGGCGCCGAGCGCCCAGCGCGAGGGCACGAGCCAGGACAGCTGCTCCAGACCGGGCACACCGTGGAGTGTGAGCAGGGCCCCGCAGAAGACGACCTGGACGATGGCGAGGAGCACCAGCAGCGGCATCGTCACCTCCTCCTTGCGCACCAGCGCGGAGACGAGCAGGCCGAACATCATGGCGGTGAACGCCAGCAGGGCGACGGCCAGGGCGATCTCGGCGAGCGGCGGCAGCAGGACGCCCTTGCCTCCGGGGGCGTCGAGGTCGACGCCGAGCAGGGCGACCAGGGTGAGGACGACGGCCTGGGCGACGGTGACCGTGCCGAGCACCACGATCTTGGACATCAGGTACGCCGATCTGGGCAGGCCGACGGCGCGTTCCCGCCGGTAGACGGGGCGTTCCTTGACGAGTTCGCGCACCGCGTTCGCGGCGCCGGTCAGCACGGCGCCGACACACAGGATGAGCAGCGCGTTCATCGCCGTGTCCGGGGTGAGGCGCCCGCCCGCCAGGGCGCGGGCCATGGCGCCCATGACGAACGGCAGGGCGGTCATGACGACCAGGAAGGTGCGGTCGGCGCTCAGGACGGCCGTGTAGCGGCGGACCAGGGTGCCGAGCTGGGCGCCCCAGCCGCGTGGGCGGGGCGGCGGTGCCGGGGTGACGGGGGCCGGTCCGGGGTGGTGGGGCTGGGTCGTGGCCTCGGTGACGTAGTGCCGGTGGAACGGCGACGCGCGGTACTCCCCGGCCCAGTCGCGGTCCGGCTCGCGGTCGAAGGCCTCGAAGGCCTCCGGCCACTGCTCGTGGCCGAGGAAGGCGAGGGCGTCGTCGGGCAGGCCGTAGTACGCCACTCTGCCGCCGGGGGCGAGGACCAGCAGGCGGTCGCAGCCGCCGAGGCTGAGCACGCTGTGGGTGACCACGACGACCGTGCGGCCGTCGTCGGCGAGGCCGCGCAGCATGGTCATCACCGAGCGGTCCATGCCGGGGTCGAGCCCGGAGGTCGGCTCGTCGAGGAAGAGCAGCGAGGGTTTGGTGAGCAGTTCCAGGGCGACGCTGACCCTCTTGCGCTGTCCGCCGGAGAGGCGGTGCACGGGCTGGTCGGCGCGGTGTTCGAGGCCGAGTTCCCGGATGACCTCGGTCACCCGGGCCTGCCGCTCGGCGGGGGCGGTGTCCTCGGGGAAGCGCAGTTCGGCGGCGTAGGTGAGCGCTGCGCGCACGGTGAGCTGGGGGTGCAGGATGTCGTCCTGCGGGACCAGGCCGATGCGCCCGCGCAGTTCGGCGTAGTCGCGGTAGAGGTCGCGGCCGTCGTAGAGGACGGTGCCGCGGTCGGCGGGCCGCTGTCCGGTCAGGGCGTTCAGCAGCGTGGACTTGCCGGCGCCGCTCGGCCCGACCACGGCGAGCAGGCACTTCTCGCCCACCGGGAAGGACACGTGGTCGAGGAGCACCGTGCGCCCGCCGTCGACGGCGACGGTGAGCTCCTGCACGTCGAGGGAGACCTCGCCGGTGTCGACGTACTCCTGGAGTTCCGTGCCGACGAGGCAGAACGCGGAGTGCCCGATGCCGATGATGTCGCCGGGGCCGACCCGGGCGCCGCCGGTGACCGGCCGGCCGTTGAGGTAGGTGCCGTTGTGGCTGTCCAGGTCCGCGATCTCGTACGTGCCGTCCGGGTGGGCGCGCAGTTCGGCGTGCCGGCGGGAGACGGTCAGGTCGTCCACCACCAGGTCGTTGTCGGGGGCCCGGCCGATGCGGACGGTGCGCGGGGGCAGCGGGCGGACGCTGGTGGGGCGGCGGAAGGTGCCGGTCAGCCGGGGCTGTGACACGGCGGAGGGGCGGTCGGGGACCGGTTCCGGGGCGTCGGCGGGCATCGCGCGGGGGCCGTCGGCGGGGCTGCCGAAGCGGATCTCGCTGCCGGGGCGGACGTCCCAGCGCTCGATCCTGCGGCCGTCGGCGTAGGTGCCGTTGGTGCTGTGCTGGTCGGCCAGGGTCCAGTGGTCGCGGTCGCAGCGCAGCACGGCGTGGTGCCACGAGACCCGGGCATCGTCGAAGACGATGTCGCTCAACGGGTCGCGTCCGACGTGGTAGTCGCGCCCCGGGCTCATCACCGTGGAACCCGTGTCGGTCTCCAGGACGAGTTCGGACGCCGTCGGGGCGACCGGCCGCTCCGCCATGGCCAGAATTCTACCGATTAGACCCGCTATGGGCCTCTCCGCCCTCTCCGCTCCCTCCTCCCCCCCCCCGGGGCGCATGGACACGTGTCAGGCGACGGGTACGACGAGGGCGGGCAGGGTGCGCTGCATCCGGAGCGCGTCGACGGACTCGGCGAGCAGCTCGTACTCGGTGGTGTCGTCGCTGGCGGCGATCCGCACCAGCCGGCCGCCCGCCAGTTCGTCGGCCACCCGCTCCTGCCCGACGTCGTCGGCGCACCAGGCGCGCAGCAGCGTGGGCACGTCGGCGACCGTCTCGGCGACGGGCACCAGCGCGCCCACGGGGAAGGAGGGATGCCCGGGGCTCGGGTCGAGCCGCTCGGCGATCCAGGACGCACGGTCCCGTAACCACCACAGGGCGAGCGCCAGTGTGGGCGCGCGATAGGTGCCGAGCGGTACGCCGATGCGGCGGCCGTCGCACATGCCGTACGCCGTGACATGGCACAGGAATTCGTCGTGCACGTCTCACTCCCCCGTCGCCTCGCTGGTGTGCCGGCCGAAGCCCCGCCTTCCCGTGCGGCTCCTGTGCGGTGAAGTGCCCCTGGCGTTCGAGTATCGCCTCTCCCGAAACACTGTCACCATGCCTTTCCGGCCAGCCTGTTGGCATATTCGGCGCCCGTTCTGAGCGGAATACACCGAGGTGCGCGCGGGCCTCCGGCATTACCGGAGAGGTAATCGACCCGCCCCGCCGGCCTCCGGCATGGTGGTCACACCGGATCGGCGAAGCCCCGGATCCGGGCCCGACCAGCACTGACGACCACGATGGAGGCTGATTCACCATGTCCGTGAACACCGACCGTTACGAGACCGCGGCCGCCCGTTACTTCGAGGCCTGGAACGCCACCGAGCCGGAGGCGCTGAAGAAGGCGGTCGCCGCCGCGTGGACCGCGGACGGCGGTTACACCGACCCCCTCGCCGACGTCCGCGGCCACGAGGGCGTCGCGGCCGTGATCACCGCCGCCCACGGGCAGTTCCCGGGGTTCGTCTTCCGCCCGCTCGGCACGGTGGACGGCCATCACGACACGGCGCGCTTCGGCTGGGAGCTGGTGAGCGAGGACGGCTCGACTCCGGTCGCCGGGTTCGACGTGGTCACCCTGGACGAGGAGGGCCGCATCCGGCAGGTGCTGGGCTTCCTGGACCGGGTGCCGGAGGGCGCCTGACGCCTCGCGGCGACAGCCCGGCCGGCGGCCTGGGCGAGGGGCTGCCCTCCCGCCCCGCTTCCCCCCACACTGAGTGGCATGCACCTGCGCATCGAAGCCCACTCCCTGCCCGGCCGCGACTGCGGGCCCGGGCCGGACTTTCACGGGGTCAGCGGGATCGAGGTGGCGGTCCAGCGCAAGGACCGGCCGGCCGAGCTGCTCGATCCGCAGCCCGGCGACGCCGCGACGGCGTCGTGGACGCTCCCGTGCACGTTCACCGCCGACGGCGAGCTGCGCGGCCCGTACGTGCAGAACCGGCTCGGCGGACGCTTCGTCTATCTCTCCTGGGTCGGGAGGCAGCCGCAGGAGGAGGCGTCCCGGATGTTCCGGCGCGCCAAACTGATGCTCGTGGACGTTCCGCCCGAGGTGCTCGCCGAGGCGCGGCGGCGCGGCACGCTGGTGGGCCGGCTCGCCCTCACCGACGCCAAGGGCCGTCCGCTGTGCGGGCGGGTGGTGCCCCCGGCGATCGTGTGGAGCGCGGGCGAGCCGGCGCAGACGTGAGCCCGCGTCCCACTGCCCTGCGGCGGGGCTACGGACGGACGATCGCGTCGATCCGGGCCAGTTCCTCCGTGTCGAAGTCCAGGTTCCGGATCGCGCCGACGCTGTCCTCGACCTGCTGCGCGCTGCTCGCGCCGACCAGCGCCGAGGTGACGCGGCCGCCGCGCAGCACCCAGGCCAGGGCGAGCTGGGCCGGGGTCTGGCCACGGGACTTCGCGATCTCGTCCAAGGCGCGCAGCCGCGCGACGAGATCCTCGGTGACCGCGTCGGAGTTCAGGAAGGGGCTGTCGCCGGCGGCGCGGGAGTCCTCGGGGATGCCGTCGAGGTAGCGGCCGGTGAGCAGGCCCTGCTCCAGCGGGGAGTAGGCGATGGAGCCGACCTGGAGTTCGTCCAGGGCGTCGAGCAGGCCCTCGTCCTCGGGGCGCCGGTCCAGCATCGAGTAGCGCGGCTGATGGATGAGGAGCGGGGTACCGAGGTCGGCCAGGATGCGGGCGGCTTCCCGGGTCTGCTCGGCGGAGTAGTTCGAGACACCGACGTAGAGCGCCTTGCCCTGCCGCACCGCCGAGTGCAGCGCGCCCATCGTCTCCTCCAGCGGAGTGTCCGGGTCGGGGCGGTGCGAGTAGAAGACGTCGACGTACTCCAGGCCCATCCGCGTGAGGCTCTGGTCGAGCGAGGAGAGCAGGTACTTGCGCGAGCCCCATTCGCCGTACGGGCCGGGCCACATGAGGTAGCCGGCCTTGGTCGAGATCACCAGCTCGTCGCGGTACGGCGCGAAGTCGGCCCTCAGGGCCTCGCCGAGCGCGGACTCGGCGGCGCCGGGCGGCGGGCCGTAGTTGTTGGCGAGGTCGAAGTGGGTGATGCCCAGGTCGAAGGCGCGGCGCAGGATGGCGCGCTGGGTCTCGACAGGCCGGTCCGGGCCGAAGTTGTGCCACAGGCCGAGGGACAGCGCGGGGAGCTTGAGCCCGCTGCGTCCGGTGCGGCGGTAGGGCATGCCGTCGTAGCGGTCGGGGTGTGCGGTGTACAACGCGACTCCAGAGGGGTGGGCACATGGTCTGCCAGGACCACTCTTGCGCGCACCGCACGCAGCGGTCCAACAGGAGAATCCGATGGAATTGTGCGGCTAGGCTTCTCAATCATGGAACTGCGCCATCTCCAGCACTTCGTCGCGGTCGCCGAGGACCAGCACTTCACCCGGGCCGCCGAGCGTCTGATGGTGTCCCAGTCGGGGCTGTCGGCCTCGATCCGGGCGCTGGAGCGGGAGCTGCGGGCGCCGCTGTTCGTGCGGACCACACGCCGGGTGACGCTCACCGAGGCGGGGCGGGCGCTGCTGACGGAGGCCGAGCGGATCCTGTCACAGGTGCGCTCGGCGCACGAGGCGGTGGCGGCGGTGCAGGGCGTGCTGCGCGGCACGCTGGCGCTCGGCACCGAGCAGTGCATCGCCGGGGTGCACGTGGCACGGCTGCTGGCGGGCTTCCGGGGGCGGCATCCGGACGTGGAGATCCGGCTGCGGCAGGCGGGCTCCGGCGCGCTGGCCGAGGAGGTCGCGGCCGGGCGGCTGGACCTGGCCTTCGCCTACCGCACCCGGGCGGACTCCGATCAGCTGCGCTCGGTGGCGCTGACCAGCGAGCCGATGACCGTGCTGTGCCATCCCGGCCACCGGCTGGCCTCGGCGGGCGCGGCGCTCGCCCCGGAGGACCTGGCCGGGGAGGTCTTCGTCGACTTCCATCCGGACTGGGGCCCGCGCCGCACGACCGACGCCGCGTTCGCCGCCGCGGGCGTACGGCGCACGGTGGCGCTGGAGGTGAACGACGTGCACAGCCTGCTGGACCTGGTGGACGAGAACCTGGGGATCGCGGTCGTGCCCCGGCACTTCCGGCACAAGCGGCCCGCGCTCACCGCGCTCCCGCTGAAGGGCGCGGGCGAGGCGGCGTACGAGACGGTCGCCCTGCTGCCGCCGGACCGCGCCACCAGCCCCGCCGCCCGCGCGCTGGTCACCCTCCTCGAAACGGGAGGCGGGACAGGGGGGTTTGCACCACCCCAGGAGGGGCCCCAGGCCTCCTGATCCGGGCCGCCCGCCGCAGCAGACTCGGAACCGTCGGCGTACCGATGACGACTGACGACGGTTCAGGGAGACATGTCATGGCGGAACACACACGGCGGACCGTGCTGCGCGGCACGGCGGGGCTCGCGGCGACGGGCGCGCTCGTGGGCACAGGCGCGGGCACGGGCGCGAGCGCCGTAGCGGCGGGCCCCGCAACGGAATTGACGATACGTCACTATCCCTTCATGGAAGGGGTGTTCGCCCCGGTCACCGAGGAACTGACGGCCTTCGACCTGCCGGTCACCGGCCGCGTCCCGCGCGAGCTGAACGGCCGTTTCCTGCGCAACGGCCCCAACGTGCTGGGCCTGGAGGATCCCCGGGCCCACCACTGGATGCTCGGCGACGGCATGGTGCACGGTGTGCGGCTGCGCGACGGCAGGGCCGAGTGGTACCGCAACCGCTGGGTGCGCTCCTCGCAGGTCGCGCGGAAGCTCGGCGAGACGTACCCCGGCCCGGTGCCCGCGGAGGACTTCGCCTGCAACACGCACGTCATCCCGCACCGGGGGCGGATCCTCGCGCTCCAGGAGAGCGGCCCGCTGCCGTACGAACTCGACGGCGAGCTGGGCACGGTGGGCACGTACGACTTCCGGGGCACGCTGGAGGGCGCGTTCGCGGCGCACACCAAGTACGACGCGTTCGCGGACGAGTTGCACGCGATCGCCTACCACCCGGACTGGGACCACGTCCGGCACCTCGTCGTGGACGGCTCCGGCCGGATCGCCCGGACGCACCGGATCCCGGTGGCGGGCGCGCCGATGATGCACGACTTCGCGCTGACCGAGCGGTACGTCGTCGTCTTCGACCTGCCGGTCACCTTCGACGCGGCGGCGGCCGGAGCCGGCGCCCCGGTGCCGTACGTCTGGAACCGGAAGCATCCGACCCGGGTGGGTGTCATGCCGCGTACCGGCGGCCCGGTCCGCTGGTTCGGCATCGATCCGGTCTTCTACTCGCACACCCTCAACGCCTATGACGAGGGCGAGTCCGTGGTGATCGACCTGATGGCCTACCCGGCGCCGTTCTACGTCGCCGGGCGCGGCTCGGACGGGCCGTACGACGCGCGCACGGCCAGGCTGGAGCGCTGGAGCGTCGACCTGCGCCACGGGCGGGTGCGGCAGCGGGTGCTGGACGACCGGCCGCAGGAGTTCCCGCGGGTCAACGAGGCGCGGGTGGCGCGGCGGCACCGCTACGGCTACACGGCGGCGGCCGCCGGGATGACCGCCGCGTACCTGACGCCGGACGGCGCCGTCCCGCCCGACGACGCCTTCTCCGACGGGCTGGTCAAGCACGACCTGCTGCGCGGCACCACCCAGGTGCACCGGCTGCCGAGGGGCGCGGCGGCGGGCGAGGCCGTGTTCGTCCCGCGCGACCCGGGCGACCGGCGGGCGGCGGAGGACGACGGGTACACCCTCGCCTACGTCCACAACCCGGACCGCGGCCTGGCCGACCTGGTGATCCTCGCGGCGCAGGACTTCACCGGCGAGCCGGTGGCGCGGATCCAGCTGCCGGGGCGGGTGCCGCTGGGCTTCCACGGAAGCTGGATTCCGGACGCGTGAGGGCGCCGGATGCGCGATCGTGGACCGTATGCATGCCAAGGACATCCTCATCGACGGTTACGGCCGCATTCAGGAAGAAGTCCACGCCGCCCTCGACGGCCTCGGACCGGACGAGCTGAACCACCGTCCGGCGCCCGACGCCAACTCCCTCGCCTGGCTGGTCTGGCACCTGACCCGGGTGCAGGACGACCACGTCGCCGACGCCTTCGGCCTGGAGCAGGTCTGGCTCAGCGACGGCTGGGAGAAACGCTTCGGCCTCGACCTGCCGCCCCGCGACCACGGCTACGGGCACACCCCGGCGAAGGTCGCCAAGGTGCGGGTCGACTCCGCGGACCTGCTCACCGGGTACTACGACGCCGTCCACGAGCAGACCCTCGGGGCACTCAAGGGGCTCGCCGCCAAGGACCTGGAACGGGTCGTGGACGAGGGCTGGGATCCCCCGGTCACGCTGGGGGTCCGCCTGGTGAGCGTCCTGTCCGACGATCTCCAGCACGTCGGACAGGCCGCCTACCTCAGAGGGCTGCTTCAGAGCGCGGCCGCGTAACCGGGCAGGACCACGTCCTCGATGAGGGCCCTGCGCTCGTCGAACGGGATGAACGCGCTCTTGACGGCGTTCACCGTGACCGTGCGCAGGTCCTCGACGGTCCAGCCGGCCTCCTCGACCAGCAGGGACATCTCCCGGGTCATCGTCGTCCCCGACACCAGCCGGTTGTCGGTGTTGAGGGTGACCCGGAAGCCGAGGTCCTTCAGGGCCGTGATCGGGTGCTCGGCTATCGAGGTGGCGCAGCCGGTCTGGAGGTTGGAGGTGGGGCACATCTCCAGCGCGATCCGGCGGTCGCGCACCCAGGAGGCGAGCCGGCCGAGCTTGCCGGCCGCGAGGTCGGGGATGTCCTCGGTGAGGCGGACGCCGTGGCCGATGCGCTGGGCGCCGCACACCTGGACGGCCTGGTGGATGCTGGGCAGGCCGTGCGCCTCGCCGGCGTGGATGGTGAACGGCACGCTCTCGCGGCGCAGGTGCTCGAAGGCGGCCAGGTGGTCGGCGGCCGGGAAGCCGTCCTCGGCGCCGGCGATGTCGAAGCCGACGACCCCGGCGTCACGGTAGGCGACGGCCAGGTCGGCGGCCTCGCGGACCCGGTCGAACATCCGCATCCCGCACAGCAGGGTGCCCACGCGGACGGGGGTGCCGGCGGCGGCCGCCTTGGCCATGCCGGCGGCGAGGCCCTCCTGGACGGTCTCCACGACCTCGGCGAGCGACAGCCCGCCCTTGGTGTTCAGCTCGGGGGCGTAGCGCACCTCGGCGTAGACGACGCCGTCGGCGGCGAGGTCCAGCACGTACTCCTCGGCGGTGCGCAGCAGGCCCTCGCGGGTCTGCATGACGGCGAGGGTGTGCTCGAAGGTGGCGATGTAGCGGACCAGGTCACCGGAGTTGGCGGCCTCGAAGTACCAGGCGGCCAGTTCGTCGGGGTCGGTGGTGGGCAGGGTGTGACCGATCTCCGCCGCGAGTTCGACGACGGTGGCGGGGCGCAGGCCGCCGTCGAGGTGGTCGTGCAGCACGGCCTTGGGGAGCCGGCGGAGGGTCTCGGTGTCGATGCGGGACACGGTCATGGCAGGGCGTTCCTCGGCGAGTGGTTCAGCGGTGATCAGGCGGCGGGCTGGAGCAGGTCCCAGCGGTTGCCGTACAGGTCCTGGAAGACGGCGACGGTGCCGTACGGCTCGTGGCGCGGGTCCTCCAGGAAGGTCACTCCGGCCGCGGTCATGCGGGCGTGGTCGCGGGCGAAGTCGTCGGTGTGCAGGAAGAAGCCGACCCGTCCGCCGGTCTGGTCGCCGACGCGGGCGCGCTGGTCCTCTCCCTTGGCGCGGGCGAGCAGCAGACCGGTGCCGGCTCCGGCATCGCCGGGCTCCACGACGACCCAGCGGGAGCCGTCGGGACGCGGGGCGTCCTCGGCGAGCCGGAAGCCGAGGGCCTCGGTGTAGAAGCGGATGGCCTCGTCGTAGTCGTCGACGACGAGGGTGACCAGGGCGACGCGTCGCATCGGGACCTTCCGGTGGGGTTGGTTAGCGGGTGAGGTTATACGTAAAACTTCACGGGCGCCAGTCCCGTTCTACGCGCGTTGCACCGCGGGTGCCTCCATGCGTCGCCTCAGGGCTGCGGCGGGGTGTCGGCCGGTGGTCGGCCGGTGGTCCGGGTCAGGGCGTCTCGTCGCCCTGGGCGATCTCCACACGGTGGTGGAAGTCGGCCATTCCGGCGCCCGAGGCCACGCAGGAGACGGCGGTGCAGGCGAGGAGGAGGGCCGCGATCGTGCGGCCCGTGCGCGGGGCACGCGGGGCGGCCAGCAGGGCCTGGACGCGCTGCGGGACGGGACCGGAGGTCGCGGCGGCCACGAAGCCGGGGCGCTCGGCGGGCGCGGAGTGACCGGCGAGGGCCGCGCGGGCGATGGCACGGGCGGTCAGCCGCCGGTCGCCGACCCGGGCCGCGGCGGCCTCGTCGGCGGCGCGCTCGGCGGCGAGGCGGATCGACTCGCGGACGGGGCGCAGCGCCGGGTGGCAGTGTGCGGCGAGTTCGGCGGCGGCGAGGAAGTAGTGGTGGCCGCCGTCGTTGTGCGCCCGCTCGTGCGCGAACAGCGCCTCGCGCTCGGGGCCGTCCAGGCTGCGCAGCATCGCGGTGGTGACGACGATGCGGTGCGGGCGGCCCGGCAGCGCGTAGGCGTCCGGGCGGGACGAGTCCACCACGCACAGGTCGCCCGCGGCGGGGCCGCGCCCGGCCTGTGTACGCGCGACGCGGAAGGCGCGCGTCTGGCGGAGCACGGACCGGACCAGGGTCCAGCCGCACACGGCGAGCACGCCGACGGAGGTCGCGGCAGCGGGCAGGACGACGAGGTCCGAGGCGGTGTGCAGCGGGCGGACCAGTTCGCCGAGCGCGGCGAAGAGCGGCACCTTGAACAGCCCGATCAGGACGAACGAGCCGAGCGCGGCCAGCGAGCAGCCGGCGAGGACGACGGCACAGACGGTGACGGCCCACAGCGCGACGACCGGGGTCAGCCGGTCCAGGGCCCTGCGGGCCAGGGCCGGCAGGGCGAAGGGCAGCAGCAGGGGCAGCAGGAGCAGTGCGGTCATCGTTCTTCGGGTTCGAGCAGGTCCCGCAGGACACGTTCGTCGTCGGGGCTGAGCTGGGCCACGAACCGGGCGAGCACGGTCTCGCGGTCGGTGTCGCGGTCCAGCTCGCTGTGCATGCGGCGCGCGGTGAGCCCCTGGGCGTCCTGGACGTCGCGCACCGGGACGTAGGCGAAACCGCGCCCCTGGCGGTGCCGCTCCACGACCCCCTTGTCGTGCAGCCGGCTGAGGATCGTCGTCACGGTCGTCCGCGCCAGGTCCGCGCCGAGGCGCGACTGGACCTGGCCGGGCGTCTGCGGCCCTCCGGCGGCCCACAGCGTGGCCATGACACTCGCCTCAAGCTCACCGGCCGGCCGGCGCTCGTCCTTCGCCTCGGTCATGGAACGATCCTCACCCCGTCTACGTATGCGGCCAGGGAATCCGTCTACACGATGGTAGTCAACCGCGCCTTCGTACGGCTGTGCGCCCGCCTTGTCCCTTACCCGCCCATTATGGGCGGGCCCGGAGTGGCCGGGCCGGATCCCCCGCCCGCGTCAGCTCGCCCCGGTGCCCGGCCCGGTGTGCAGGGCGTCCAGCCGCGCCGTCTCGTCCGCCGTCAGGCGCAGCGCCCCCGCGGCCACGTTCTCCACGAGGTGGTCGGGGTTGCCCGTGCCGGGGATGGCGAGGACGTGCGGGCCCTGGTGGAGGGTCCAGGCGATGCGGATCTGGGCGGGGGTCGCGCCGTGGGCACGGGCGATGGCGCGCACCTCCTCGTCGTGGGTGTCGGCCGCCGCGTGGGCGCCCGCCTCTCCGGCGACGGCGTAGAAGGGGACGAACGCGATGCCGCGCTCGCCGCACAGGCGGAGCATCTCGTCGTCGACGGGATCCGGCCGGTCCAGGGCGTAGCGGTTCTGGACGCTGACCACCGGGGCGATCTCCAGGGCCTCGGTGAGGTGGCGCGGTTCGACGCCGGAGATGCCGAGGTGGCGGACGAGCCCGGCCGTGCGCAGTTCGGCGAGGGCGCCGAAGTGCTCGGCGACGGAGTCCTGGCGCATCCGGCGCAGGTAGACGAGGTCGAGGTGGTCGCGGCCGAGCTGGCGCAGGTTCTCCTCGACGTGGCCGCGCAGTTGGTCGGGCCGGGCCGAGGTGCCCCACTCGCCGCAGTAGTCGCGGAAGGGGCCGACCTTGGTGGCGATGACCAGGTCGTCGGCGTACGGCGCGAGGGCGGTGTTGATGAGCTCGTTCGCGGAGCGGGTGGCCGAGAAGTAGAAGGCGGCGGTGTCGATGTGGTTCACGCCCAGCTCCATGGCCCGGCGCAGCACGGACAGGGAGCGCTCCCGGCTGCTGGGAGTGCCCAGGTGGAACGCGGCGCTGCCCGTCAGCCGCATGGCTCCGAAGCCGATGCGGTGGACGGGCAGATCGCCGAGCGTGACGGTGCCGGATGCTTCCGCGGTGATCGTTTCAGCGGTCATCCGGCGGAGTGTCGCACATCCGGCCGTCCACGCAAGCGAATTCGGGGAGGACGGCCGGGCCGGGGCCGGCTCAGCCGAGCGGCTTGTCCAGGACCGCCTTGCGGTGGCTGAACGTCTCGATGGAGTAGCGGCCGTGGTAGTTGCCCATGCCGCTCTCCCCCACGCCGCCGAACGGCAGGTCGGAGACGGTGAGATGGGCGAGGGGCAGGCCGTAGCCGAGGCCGCCGGAGGAGGTCTCGGCGGCGATGCGCCCGCGCGTCTGCTCGGACTCGCTGAAGACGTACAGCGCGAGCGGTTTGTCGCGGTCGTTGATGAAGGCGATCGCCTCGTCCAGGCCGGGCACGGTGACGATCGGCAGGATCGGGCCGAAGATCTCCTCCTGCATGACCGCCGACGCCGGGTCGACGTCCGCGAGGACGGTCGGGGCGATGTACTTGGCGGTGCGGTCGCTCGCGCCGCCCACGGCCACCCGGCCGGAGCCGAGCAGCCCCGACAGCCGGTCGAAGTGGCGCTCGTTGACGATACGGCCGTACTCCGGGGACTGCGCGGGGTCGGTGCCGAACAGCGTCTCGACCGCCCGCACCAGGCTGGTCTCCAGGGCGGCGGCGGTCTCGGGGTCGGTCAGCACGTAGTCGGGGGCGACGCAGGTCTGTCCGGCGTTGAGGAACTTGCCGCGGGCGAGCCGGTCCGCGACCACGTCCAGGTCGGCGTCGCGGTCGACGAACACCGGTGACTTGCCGCCGAGTTCGAGGGTGACCGGGGTGAGGTGTTCGGCGGCGGCGCGCATCACGATGCGGCCGACGGTGCCGTTGCCGGTGTAGAAGATGTGGTCGAAGCGCTCGGCCAGCAGGGCCGTGGTCTCCGGGACACCGCCCTCGACCACGGCGACCGCGTCGGTGTCGAGGTAGGCCGGGATCAGCTCGGCGAGGGCGGCGGAGGTGGCCGGGGCCAGCTCGCTGGGCTTGACGACCACGGCGTTGCCGGAGGCCAGTGCGCCGACCATGGGGGCGAGCAGCAGCTGCGCCGGGTAGTTCCAGGGGGCGATGACGAGGACGACGCCCAGCGGGTCGTACTGCGTCCAGGCCGTCGCGTCGGCGCCGAGGTGGGCCGGGACGGGCGCGGGCTCGGGGCGCAGCCAGTCGGCGAGGTGGTCCAGGGTGTGGTCGATCTCGCGGATCGTGAAGTCGATCTCGGTGCGATAGGCCTCGGTGCCGCTCTTGCCGAGGTCGGCGTGGAGGGCAGCGGCGAGGTCGGCGCCGCGTTCCGTGAGCATCGCGCGCAGGCGGCGCAGCTGCTCGGTGCGCCAGTCGACGGGCTTGGTGCGGCCGGTGGCGAAGGTGGCGCGCAGCCGGGCCACGATGTCGGCGGGCTGCTCGTTGGCGGGGTGGTTCACGGATGCCTCGCTGGGGGTGCCGGGCGGTTACGGCCCGAGCCTAGGACTCATTGGATGTAGTCGCCAACCTTTCAGGTCCTCAAGTTAATCCCGCCGGGCAGAAGTGATCACGCTCACACGCCCGGGCCACCCCCGCGCCGCCCCCGATACGCCCGCCCGGACCGGCCCCCGCCACGGGTCGCCCGCAATGGTCCGGAAGAATCCCCGCCATGACCACCACCGCGCATCCGCTCGTCACCCGCGCCCGCCGGCTCGCCGCCGAGCTGCTCGTCCCCGAGGCCGAGCGGGTGGACCAGGAGGGGGTGCCCGCGAGCCATATCGCGGCGGTGAAGCGGTCGGGGCTGCTCGGCGTGGGGGCACCCGTCGCGTACGGCGGCTCCGGCGCGCCGCCCGCGGTGCTGCGCGAGACCGCCGAGATCCTGGCCGGTGCCTGCTGCTCGACGTGGTTCGTGCAGACCCAGCACCACTCCCCGGTGCAGACCCTCGCGCAGAGCGAACTCCCGGTCCGTGAACGCCTGTTGGGCCCGCTGGCCCGCGGCGAGCTGCTGGCCGGGGTGGCGTACGCGCATCTGCGGTCGTATCCGCGGACGCCGGTGCGGGTCCGACGGGAGGCCGGCGGCCTGCGGTTCGACGGGACCGTGCCCTGGTACACGGGGTGGGGGCTGAACGACGTGCTGCTGCTCGCCGGGGTGACCGAGGCCGGCGAGGTGCTGTTCGCCTTCGCCGAGGCCCGCGAGCAGCCGGGACTGCGCGCCTCGGAGCCGATGCGCCTCGCCGCCCTCACCGCCGCGCGCACGGTGTCGCTGGAACTGTCCGGACTGCGGCTGCCCGAGGACGCGGTCGCCCTGCGGATGCCGTACGCACGCTGGGCACCCGGCGACCGGGCCCGGACGCTGAACGCCAACCCGGCGGTCTTCGGCGTCGCGCGCGCCGCCCTGGACCTGCTGGACGAGGAGCCGGCCGCCCCGCTGCGCGCCCGGCTCGACGACGTGCGCCGCCGGGCCTACGCCCTGGCCGACCATCCGGTGCCGCTGGAGCGGGCCGAGGAGCGGCTGGCCGTGCGGGCGGAGGCGTACGAGGTGCTGCGCAGGTCCACCACGGCGGCGATGGTCGCCGGGGGCGGCCGGTCGATGGCCCTGTCGAGCCGGGCCCAGCGCCTCGCCCGGGAGGCGCTGTTCCTGCTGGTCCAGGGGCAGACGACGGAGACCCGTACGGCACATCTGCGGGCGCTGGCGGCCGGCTGAGGCACACGGGGCGGGCGTCAGCGCCGTCGCAGCGCCCCCTGCGCCGGCGCACGGGTGACGACCGTCTCGGCCGCGGCGAAGCCGAGGCCCAGGTCACGGGGCCGGGTGGACCAGGCCGTGCAGGCCGAAGGCGTTGAGCGCGGTCTGGTACACGGCGGAACGGCCCCCCGGGGGAACCGCCGCCGTAGCTCGGGCACCGGCATGCGCACCCAGCGCGGCACCACCCCACGTGACGGCGGTGGAGACCTCGTTCGGTTCTTGCCTCATGAACCGGCCGTCTGCTGAGGCGAGTTGGTCAGCTCGTGAACGGCACCTGCGCCGAGGGGACGGACGCGCCGTCGTCGGGGTGTGTCCACAGTCCCTGGGCCGCGATGCGGGGCAGCACGCCCTCACCGAACCAGTACGCCTCCTCCAGGTGCGGATAGCCGGAGAGGACGAACTCGTCGATGCCGAGCGCGTGGTACTCCTTGATCCGCTCCGCGACCTCGTCGTGGCTGCCGACCAGCGCCGTGCCCGCGCCGCCGCGCACCAGGCCGATGCCGGCCCACAGGTTCGGGTGGATCTCCAGGCTCTCCCGGCTGCCGCCGTGCAGCGCGAGCATGCGCTGCTGGCCCTCGGACTCGCTGCGCGCGAGCCCCGCCTGCACGGCCCGGACGGTCTCCGGATCGAAGCCGTCGAGCAGCCGGTCCGCCTCCGCCCAGGCCTCGGCGGTGGTGTCCCGGGTGATGACGTGCAGGCGGATGCCGAAGCGCAGGGTACGGCCGTGCTCGGCGGCCAGCGCGCGGATCCAGGCGATCTTCCCGGCGACCTGGGCGGGTGGCTCGCCCCAGGTCAGGTACACGTCGGCGTACTTGGCCGCGACCTCTCCCGCGGCTGGCGAGGAGCCGCCGAAGTACACCTCGGGCACCGGGTCGGGCAGCCGGCTGAGCTTCGCGTCCTCGACGCGCAGGAACTCGCCGTCCAGGTCGACGCTCTTGCCGTCCCACAACTGGCGCACGATGTGCAGGAATTCGCCGGTACGACGGTAGCGGGCGTCCTTGTCGAGGAAGTCGCCGTAGGCCCGCTGTTCGTGGCTCTCGCCGCCGGTGACGACGTTGAGCAGCAGCCGGCCGCCGCTCTGCCGCTGGAAGGTGGAGGCCATCTGCGCGGCGAGCGTCGGCGAGACCGAGCCGGGCCGGAAGGCGACCAGGAACTTCAGCCGCTCGGAGTTCTGGCTGACCATGGCGGTGGTGAGCCACGCGTCCTCGCACCAGGCGCCGGTCGGGGTGAGCGCGGCGGCGAAGCCGAGCTGCTCGGCGGCGCGGGCGATCTGGCTCAGGTAGGCGACCGTGGGCGGCCGGTCCCGGCCCGACGCGGTGGCCGGGGTGCCGTGGCCGCCGCCGACGACATGGCGGCTGTCGCCGTTGGTGGGCAGGAACCAGTGGAAGGTGAGGGACACGTGGGGCTCCGTTCTCTGGTGTCCGTCGCGGCGGGCCGTGCGGTCCGTCAGAGCAGGCCGTGCCGGGGCGGCGGGGTGCCGGTCAGCGCGTACCGGCCGAGGTGCTGGATCTTCCAGCGGGCCGGGTCGTGCAGGGTGTGGGTGCGGGCGTCGCGCCAATACCGGTGCAGATTGAGGGAGTTGAGCGCGGAACGAGTGCCGGCCACTTCGAAGAGGGCACCCGCCACCTCCACCGCGGCCTCTCCCGCACGCACCTTGGCGGCGGCGACGGCGAGGGACGCCTCGGCCGCCGTGTCGTCGGTGAGCCGACCGCGGGCCGCGTCGACCGCGCGGGCCGCCTCCGTCAGCAGCGCCCGGGCCGTCCGCACCCGGAGGTCGAGTTCACCGAAGCGCTGGACGAGCAGCGGATCCTCGACGGCGGCGTCGGCACCGCTCTCGAACCACGGGCGGCTCTTGGTGCGGACGAACTCCGCGGCCTCCTTGAGCGCCCCGTCCGCGATGCCGGTGTCGATGGCGGCATGCAGCAACTGGGCCACGGCGCCGTGCAGTTGCGGCCCCTCGAAGGTGAGGTGGTGGGGCAGCACCCGGTCGGCGGGCAGGGGTACGGCGTCCAGGCGGACGGTACCGCTGGCCGTCGTCCGCTGGCCCATGCCGTCCCAGTCGTCGACGACGCTCAGGCCGGGGGCGTCCCGGGGGACGTAGGCGACGTGCAGGGTGTCGTCCGGGACGCGGGCGAGCACCGGGATCCAGTCGGCGAACAGGGCTCCGGTGGAGTAGTGCTTGACGCCGGTGAGCCGGTACGACCCGTCGGGTCGGGGTTCCAGGCGGGTGCGGATGTCCTGCACGTGCTTGGTGCCCGCTTCGGACTGCGCGTTGCCGAACCGGCGTCCGGCCAGGAGCTCGGCGAAGAAGAACTTCCGCTGCCGTTCGGTTCCCTGACGACGGATCACATTGGTGTACACGAAGTGGCTCTGCGGGATCTGGGCGAGGCTCGCGTCGGCCGTGCCGAGCAGCCGGAAGATCTCCGCGAGGGTGCCCATGGTGACGTCGGCGCCGCCGTGGTCGGCGGGCACCGTGACGGCGAGCAGCCCGGAGCGGGACAGCCGGTCCAGTTCGGCCCGGGGCAGGCGCCGTTCGGCGTCCCGCTCGGCGGCCCCGGCGCGGAACTCCGCGGCCAGGGCCGCCGCGACGGCGAGCGCCTCGGCGTCGTCGGCGATGACGTGTGCGGCGGTCATGGGACGGCTCAGCTCGCCGCCGCCAGCAGCGGGGTCCGGCCGAGGGCGGCGGAGAACTGGTCCACCACCTGCCCGAGCGCCTCGGCGGTGGCCGGGGCGACGGTCAGCGAGCCGTCCTCGCGCACGGTGATGTCCTTGTCGAGGGTGAACCAGCCCTGGACGATGTGGGCGGCGCCCATGGAGTTCAGCACCGGGCGCAGCGCGTAGTCGATGGCGAGGACATGGGCGGTGGAGCCACCGGTGGCCAGCGGCAGCACGGTCTTGCCGGTGAGCGCGTACTGCGGGAGCAGGTCGAGGAGCGCTTTGAGCACGCCGGAGTACGACGCCTTGTAGATGGGCGTGCCGATCAGGACGCCGTCGGCGCGGGCGAACAGTTCGGCGGTCCGGGCGATGGCCGGGTGGCGCGCGTCGGCGCCGAGCAGTGCCTCGGCCGGCAGAGCGCGGACGTCGAGCGCGATCACCTCGTGCCCGTGGGCGGTCAGCCGCTGGTCCAGGTGGCGCAGCAGGCGGCCGGTGCGGGAGGTGGCGGAGGGGCTGCCGGAGACGGACAGGACGGTGGCCATGCGTGCCTCGTTTCTGGTGCGCCGGGCACCCGTGCGTGGACGGGCGCCCGGGCGGAGGGCGGTCAGGAGTACCAGGTGGGTTCGGGCAGTTCGCCCTCAAGGACCCAGCGGCCGACCTCGCGTCGCTTGTAGGCGACGGGGTCGTGCAGGGTGTGCGTGCGCACGTTGCGCCAGAAACGGTCCAGGCCCTCCGCCGTCGCGGTGGCGCGGGCGCCGGTGACCTCGAAGATCCGGCTGGTGATCTCCAGGGCGACCTCGGTGGCGCGGGCCTTGACCGCGGCGACCCGCACCTCGAACTCGCCACGGGTCCGGGCGGTGACCGCGTCGGGGTCGTCGTGCAGCTTCTGTCCCTCGGCGGCGACCGCGTCGGCGAGCGCCTCCACGGCCCAGAGCTTGGCGGTGAGGTCTCCGTAGGTGTCGATGACGTACGGCTCGTCGACCGCGCGCTCGTGGCCTCCGTGCAGCCAGGGGCGGGACTTGGTGCCGGTGTAGGTGAGGGCCGTGTCCAGCGCGCCGTCGGCGATGCCGAGGTAGAAGCTGACGAACACCAGCTGGATGGTGGGGACGTTGAGGGTGTTGTAGACCCGCGGCCGGAACTCCTTGTCCACGTACCCGGCGGCGGAGGACCACGGGGTGCGGACCCCGTCGAGGGTGACGCCGCCGCTCTCCGTGAGCCGCTGGCCGATGTTGTCCCAGTCGTCGTGGAAGGTCAGCCCCTCGGAGTCGGACGGCACGATGGCGAAGACATGCTTCTCGGTGCCCTCCAGGACGCCTTCCAGGACGGTGACGTCGGAGACCCTGCTGCCGGTGGAGAACGACTTGCGGCCGGTGAAGACCAGGTCGTCTCCGTCCTCGGTGACGATCACGTCCTTGTCGCGCGGGTTGACGGCGCCGCCGAAGAACCAGCGGTCACGGGAGGCCTCGGCCTCCACATGCTCCCACTGCTCACGGGTGCCGACGAGCCGGGCGGCCCAGAACCACAGGTAGTGGTAGCCGAGGAGCTGTCCGATCGAGCCGTCGGCCTTGGCGATCTCGCGGACGACCCGGTAGGCGGTGGGCCAGTCCTGTCCCGCGCCTCCGTGTTCGACGGGGCCGAGCAGGGTGACGAGGCCGGAGTCCTTCAGCAGCCGGACCTCGGCGTACGGGGTGGCACCGGCCCGGTCGCGGGCTGCGGCGTCGGTGGCGAGGACGGCCGCCACCTCGGTGGCACGGGCGATCCAGTCCTCGGCGGTGGCGGGGGCGGGGCGGGTGGTCCAGTCGGTGTGCGCGTCGGTGCCGTCGGTGCTGCTCATTCGGGGTGACCTCTTTCTCGCGGTGCGGCCCGGTGCTCTTCCGGTGCGGCGCGAAAGGCGGGGGGAAGGAAAGGTCAGGCGTGGGCGGGTGCCGGGACGGGCTCGGGCTCGCTCCCGGGAAGCTGTGCCTCCAGCTCCCGTACGAGGGGGAGCACGCGCTTGCCGAAGTACTCGACCTCCTCGTGGTAGTGGAGGAAGCCGAGGAGGAAGAGGTCGACGCCGAGCTTCTTGTAGGCGACGATGCGTTCCGCGATCTGCTCGGGAGTGCCGATCAGGCCGGTGCGGAAGCCGTCGTTGTACTGGACCAGGTCCTCGAAGGCGGAGTCCTGCCACATGCCCTTGCCGTCGGCGGTGGACCGTCCGGCCTGCTGGACGGCGGCGCGGAAGCCGTGGACGGCCTCGGTGTCGGCCTTGGCGACGATCTCGCGCAGGGTCTCGCGGGCCTCCGCCTCGGTGTCGCGGGCGATGAGGAAGCCGTTGAGGCCGAACTTCGGTGCGCCGCGGCCGGCTTCGGTGGCGGAGGCGCGGACGTCGGCGAGCTGCTCGACGACACCGTCGTAGTCCTTGCCGTTGGAGAAGTACCAGTCCGAGACCCGGCCCGCCATGTGCCGGGCGGCTGTCGAGTTGCCGCCCTGGAAGATCTCCGGGTGAGCGCGCCCGGGGACGTCCAGCGGCTTGGGCTTCAGGGTGAAGTCCCGCAACCGGTAGAAGTCTCCGGCGAGTTCGGTGTGGTCCTCGGTCCAGATCTTCCGCAGGGCGGTGATGAACTCCTCGGACCGCCGGTAGCGCTCGTCGTGCTCCAGCCAGGGCTCGCCGAGCGCGGTGAACTCCCCCTTGAACCATCCCGATACGACGTTCACGGCGAACCGCCCGCCGGACAGGTGGTCGGCGGTGGCGCCGAACTTGGCGAGGACTCCGGGGTGCCACAGGCCGGGGTGGACGGCGGCGATGACCTTCAGGCGCTCGGTGGCCAGCAGCAGGGCGAGACTGAAGCTCGTCGACTCGTGCTGGTACTCGGCGCCGTAGCTGGCCATGTACCGGACCTGGCTGAGGGCGTAGTCGAACCCGTTGTTCTCGGCGAGCACGGCCAGCCGGCGGTTGTACTCGTATCCCCAGTCGGTGCGCTGTTCGATGGTGCTGGTGACGAGTCCCCCGCTGACGTTGGGGACCCAGTAGGCGAATTGCAGGGGTGCTGCGGGCATGCGGAACTCCTGGTGCGTCATGCTTTCGGGCACGCCGAATTCAGGTGCAGGCACGGTCGCCGCAAAGGGCGCGGGCGCACTTGAACGAAGGTGCGGGCACGGCGAATTCAGGCGAGAAAAGAGGAAGCCGAGAGCGAGGAAAAGGGGAAAGCGCGGCGGATCGCGGAGGGGTGATCAGGCCGCGGCGCAACAGGAGGCGCTGGAGACGCGTGCGAGGTCGACATGGCGTCGCCGCGTGAGGTCCAGTCGCATCGTCATGCCGTCGATCGTGGCAGCCGTCGGCGACGGCCGTCAAGGAGAACCCGACCGGTCTCGTATCGCGGACCATTGAATTTCACGAAGGTGTGACAGGAAAACCCTTGAACCTGTTCCACCCGGCCCCGCATTCTGCGGCGGTGCGTACCGAACAGCTGGAATACATAGCCGCCGTGACCCGGCTGGGTTCCCTGCGCCGGGCGGCCGACGAACTGCGTTTGTCCCAGCCCGCGTTGAGCGAGACGGTGCGGAACCTGGAACGGGAACTCGGTGTCGACCTTCTGGAGCGGAAGCGGTCGGGCGCGAAGATGAGCGCGGCGGGCCGGGAGCTGCTGCCGCACATCGTGAGCGTGCTGGAGGCGGTGGACCGGCTGCGGGCGGCGGCCGGCGAGCAGCACCGCATCAGCCGGATGGTGCGGGTCGGCACGGTCAACGCGGCGACCGTGCCGCTGCTCATCCCCGTACTGCGCTCGTTCCGGGCGGCGCATCCCGTCACCCAGGTCGAGGTGGTCGGCGCGCAGCAGACGGAGATCCAACGGGGCCTGGTGGAAGGCGGGTTCGATCTGGGCCTGGTCAACCACCTGGACGGCGACGACATGCCCGCGGGCATGGAGTGCACACAGTTGCTGCGGGGGCGCCCGGTGGTGTGCGTGCGCCCGGACAGCCCGCTCGCCGCGCTCGCGGTGGTCGGCGTCGAGGACCTGCTCGGCGTGCCGCTGATCGCGATGCGCGCCGGGTACGTGATGCACCGGTACGTCCACCGGCTGCTGTCGGGCCGCGTCCCGGCGTTCTCGTACTCGACGGACGGCGCGGAGATGGGCAAGCTGATGGTGGCCGAGGGGCTCGGGGCGACCGTACTGCCGGACTTCAGCGTCGCCGGTGACCCGCTGGAGCGCTCCGGCGTCCTCACCAGCCGGCCGCTGTCCGACGACACGACCAGGGTGCTGCTGACACTCCAGCGCCGCCGCGCGGAGTCGGTACCACAGGCGGCACACGACCTGCACGCGGCTTTCGTGCGGCGGGCACGGGAACTGACGGCGGGCTGACCGGCGGACCACGCGCCGCGCCGCCTTCGTCGTCGCCCTCGCCCTCACCCCGAAGCCGCGTCATGACCGTCTCGACCGTCCTGTTCACCTCCGATCTGCGGCTGCACGACCACCCGCCACTGCGGGCCGCGACAGCCGGGGCCCCCGGGTCGTTCCGTTGTTCGTGCGCGATCGGGGCGTGCCGGACGCCGGGTTCGCGGTGCCCGACCGGCTGGCGGCGGCTGGTGGTGCGCTCCGGACGTCGTCGAGGAGGTGTGCGCGGTGGCCGCGGTGGCGGGCGCCGACGGGGTGCACCTGGCGGCCGACGCGAGTGCGTACGCCCAGCACGGCGGGCGGCGGCTGCACGTGCACGACACGGCGACCCAGGCGTTCGCGCCCTGCTCGGTGACACCGGGCGCGGCGCCTCGGACCATTTCGCGGGCGTCACGCCGTACTTCCGCCACTGGTCGGCGCGGCGGCTGCGCGACCCGCTCGGTGCGCCGCGCGCACTGTCCGTCCCGCACTGCATCGCCTCCGGGGAGCTCCCCTCCCGCGCCGGGCTGTCGGATGTGTCCCCGGGGACGCCGGCCGGAGGCGAGCCGGCGGCCGGGAAGCAGCTGACCGCGTGGCTCCGTTCAGGCATCGCCGCGCACGAGGACCGGCACGAGGACCGGCCGGCGACGCGACCTCACAGCTGTCGCCCCGTCTGCACTGCGGCGCGCTCTCGCCCGTCGAACTCGCCCACCGCGCACGGAAGGCGGGCGGATCCGGCGACGAGGCGTTCGTCCGGCAGCCCGCCTGGCGGGACTCCCACCGTCAGGTGCCGGCCGCGCGGCCCGCCACGGCGGACATCGAGGCGTGGCGGGAGGGCCGTACCGGCGATCCGGTGATCGACGCGGAGTTGCGCCAACTGCGCCACGAGGGCTGGACGCACCACCGCGGGCGTGCTGACGGCGGGCTTCCTGACGAAGACGCCCTACGTCGACCGGCGCGTGGGGGGCGCGGCACTTCCTGGGCCTGCCGGCCGACGGGGCCCTGGCGAACAACCAGCCGAACTGGCAGTGGGCGGCGGGCACCGGCCCGACACCCGCCCCCGCCTCGGGGGCTGCCCGGGCCCGATCGCCGACCTCGCCGACGGTCCGGCCCGCTTCCGGCGGGCCTGAGCTCCGCCCGGGACGGAGCCCGACCGCCGAGCCCTACACATAAAGCCGAAATAAGGGCAAAATGGAAGCAAGCGGCGCTTATCTCACGTCGCACCAGACACGGCCTGGCCTGCGAAGTCAAAGGAGACGAGTCATGGCCAACCTGCACAGGGGTGATATGACGACCCACCCCGATGTCTCCGAAATGCGGGAACGCTACGCCCGTATGCTCGGCGGTCGCGATGTGGCGCTCGTGGACGGGCCGGTCTTCCTGCTCGGCCTGTACTGCGCGGCATCCCCGTGGATCGTGCACTACACGACGAGCCAGCCCTCGCTCGTGGCCCACAACCTGATCATGGGCATAGCGATAGGCCTGCTGGCTCTCGGCTTCACGCGTGCCCCCGAGCGGATGTACGGCCTCAGCTACGCCATGTGCGCCCTGGGCATCTGGATGATCATCGCGCCGTGGATCGTGGGCACGAGCCCCGACCGGGGCGTGATCATCAACAACATCGTCATCGGCGCTTTGGCGCTCGTGCTCGGACTGGTCTGCGCCGGCACGGCGGCGAGGAGCACACCCAGGCCGTAGCAGGAGACGCGAGCGACAGGAGAGCGCGAGCAGACACGGAGGGACAAGGAGACACGGAGGGACGAGGAAGGACAGCCGACCGGGTGCGGCCGGTCCGCCCGAGCGGGCCGGCCGCACCGCGCCCGCTCAGCGGCTCGGCACCAGCCAGGGCTCCTGCGGCAGGGTGCGCCCGGTCTCCAGCAGCGACTTGAGGTTGGACAGCACGGCCGGCCAGCCAGCGCCGACCTGCGAGCGCTCCTCCTCGCCGCCCAGCTCCTCGTGGACGACGGTCAGCCGGACGATGTCCTCGTACGGCTGGATCTCGAAGGTGACCCGGGAGTGCCGGTCCTCCCGGTCCTCGTCGGCGGGCGCGGCCCAGGTGGTGACCAGCCGGGCCGGCGGCTCGCTCTCGACGACGCGGCCGACGACGTCCTCGACGCCGGAACCGTCGGTCCGCACATGCGCCCAGCGGGAGCCGGGCCGCCAGTCGGACTCGTTGCGGTGACCCCAGTAGGCGGCCGTCAGGTCGGCGTCGGTGAGCGCCGCCCAGACCTTCTCGGGCGTGCTCGCGATGTAGGTGACGTACACGAAGCTGGGCTTGTCGGTCATGGCTTCCTCGGCTCGTCGCTTCAGGGCACCGAGCGCGCTCAGGCGCGGGCGCTCGAACTTCTCGATCCACCGCTCCTGGATCTCATGGAGCGGCACGGGGTTGAGGTAGTGCAGCTTTTCCCGCCCCCGTCGCACCACGCCGATCAGGTTCGCGGCCTCCAGGACGGCCAGGTGCTGGGTGACCGACTGGCGCGTCATGGCGATGCGCTCGCACAGCTCGCCCAGGGTCTGGCCGTTGTTCTCGTGGAGCCGGTCCAGCAGGCGTCGGCGCGTGTCGTCAGCCAGCGCCTTGAAGACCTTGTCCATCCCGCTGTCGTTCTCTGATCGCACACTCAACGTTATGCAGTCGATTACTTGCATGTCAAGCCGACCAGCAGATTCGCAGGCGCGTCCTTGGAATCTCCTGCGAATTCGCCCGTTCAATGATGGATTATGAGGTGATTCGAGGGGAACGTTACGAACACCTGTTACATGACGTATGGGTGACCTTGATGGACGGTCCGTAGCGTCGAAGACACACCGACGAACGAAACCGATCGAAGGACTGTTCACCGATGCGTGCACGTCGCACCCTGCGCACCACCCTCGTCGCCGCCGGCGCCACCGCCGTCCTGGCCGGCTCGGCCTCCGGCGCGTTCGCCGCCGCGGCCCCCCAGCCGGCGCCCGCCGCCCACGCCGCGGCCCACCACCACTGCAAGGACAAGCGGGTCCTCGTCAAGACGGTCCGGCTCGCGGACAAGGTCTCCGTCGCCAAGGTCTACAAGACCGGCAAGCACCACCAGCACTTCGAGGCGGAGATCTGGGCGAAGGGCACCAAGTTCGGGACCCTCGTGGCCAAGGGCAAGCCCGCCCACGGCGAGAACAACGGCCTGCACGTCACACTGCGCCCGAACGGCGAGGTGACGTCCTGGGTCGAGCGGGCCAAGCCGAAGCCCAAGCCGCAGCCCGTCGCCCAGCGCATCCTCGTCTCCGTCAGCACGCTGGCCGACGACACCTCGACCGGCAAGGTCTACAGGCTCGGCCCCCACCACTACGAGGCCGACATCTACGCCCACGGCCACAAGCTCGACACCCTCGCCGCCAAGGGCCGCGCCGCCCACGGCGAGAACAACGGCCTGCACGTGGTCCTCAAGCCGGACGGCAAGCTGGTCTCCTGGGTCGAGGACGCGTCGGACCACGCGCAGAACCGGTAACCAGGCCCGGTTCCGGCCGATCCGGGCCCGGTGACCGATCCAGGTGACCGGGCCAGGTCAGCCGGTCACGGCGAACGAGATCCACACATCCGGGGGAAGCCCCGGCCGGTCCGGCACCGGCCGGGGCTCGCGCGTCCAGGCGTCCCCGGCCATGTCCCGGGCGACATGCGCCCAGAACCGTGCGGCGGCCGGATTCTCGTCCTGGAAGGGGATCTCCCAGTTCCCGGGATGCCGGCGCAGCACGTCCCGTACGGCCCGCGTCCCGAGCCCGAGCCGCCGCGCACCGCGCACGACGAAGAAGGCGTTCAGCACCCGCACCGGCGTGTCCAGCGCGCGCACGAACGCGAAGCCGGCCGGACGGCCGTCGGTGAGGAAGAGGTACGGCGCCCAGCCGGGCCGGGTGAAGGCCTGCTCGACCCGCTCGTTGCGGAAGGTGCCGTCGACGCCGGGCAGCGTCCCGCGGAACTCGGACAGGTCGTGATGGAACATCAGCCACAGCCGCTCGACGGTGGGCCGGTCTTCAGGGATCGCGGGGCGGACGGTCACGTCCGCCGGGAATGTGTCGTTCATGAACGAAAGCCTCCCCGGCGGACATGGCGTCCGGTCCGGGGAGGCTCACAAAGACTGGTGCAACTCTAGCTCATCACGGGGGTATTGTGCTGCCCAGCGCAGTCGGCCGGCTCAGCCGCCCCGGCTCAGCCCGGTTCGAGGACCTTGTACTCCTCGGTGATCTCCTTCGCGCCGAACGGCCACACCTTCTCCAGCCGGGCCCAGACCACGAAGGCGACGCAGCCGAGGGCCAGCCAGGCCAGGGACCACTCGATGGGGTGGCGGCCCGGGGAGTTCTTGTCGGCGTATCCGTAGATCACGCACCAGCCGGCGAAGGCGACGATGCTCGGCAGCGGGTAGAGCCACATCCGGTAGGGGCGGCGCAGGTCCGGCTGTCGCTTGCGCACGACGGTCAGCGCGACGATCTGGGCGAGCGCCTGGACGATCACCATGACCGTGGTGAGCAACTGGATCAGGGTCGCAAGGTCGGTGTGGCGGCCGATCAGAAAGCCGACCGCGGTGATCACGCCCATGGTGGCCAGGCCGAGCATCGGGAAGCGGTGCCTGGGGTGCAGCCGCTCGTAGGGGCGGAAGAAGACGCGGTCGCGGGCGGCGTCGTAGGGGACGCGGGAGCCGCCGAGCAGTCCGGTGAAGACCGAGGCGAACGCGGTGACGAGGATCAGCACGGTCACCACGTCGGCGGCCCCCTTGCCCCAGGTCTCCTCCAGCACCGCCGAGGCCACCGAGGTCGAGGCGATGTCGTGCGGGTCGGTCATCCGGTGCCAGTCGATCACCCCGAGCGTGCCGATCTGGAGCAGCAGGTAGATCGCCATGATGCCGAGGATGGAGAAGAGGATCGAGCGCGGGAGGTTGCGGCCCGGGTCCTTGATCTCGGCGCCCATGTAGGCCGTGGTGTTGTAGCCGAGGTAGTCGTAGATGCCGATGGTCAGGCCCGCGGCGAAGCCGAGCCAGAAGTGGTCGCTCGTCAGGTCGAAGGCGCCGGACGGGTAGGTGAAGGCCCGGTGCGGGCTGAAGTCGGTGGCCGCCGCGACGATCACCAGGACCACCGAGGCGATCATCACGGTCCACATGACCGCGGTGATCCGGGCGATGTGCTCGATACCGCGCCACAGGAGCAGCACGACCAGGACGATCACGCCGAGACCGATCAGATCGCCCGCCGTCTGCCCGAGACCGGGGGCCAGATAGCCCAGGTACTGCACGAAACCGACCACACCGGTCGACATGATCAGCGGAATGAAGAGCATCGCCGTCCACACGAACAGGAACGGCATCAGCCGTCCGGTGCGGTACTGGAAGGCCTGGCGGAGATAGACGTAACTCCCGCCGGAACCGGGCATGGAGGCGCCCAGTTCGGCCCAGACCAGTCCGTCGCACAGCGCGAGGACCGCGCCCGCCACGAAGCCGATGACCGCCTGTGGTCCGCCGAAGGCGGCGACCATCAGCGGGATCGTCACGAACGGGCCGATGCCGCACATCTGGCTCATGTTGATGGCCGTGGCCTGGAACAGGCCGACACGGCGGACGAAACCGCCCGGGGGCGGCGGGCTACCGGACATGGGGACTCCTGACGCGACGGGCGCGCGGCCCGCGTTCCTGCGCGACGACTCCGCCCGGGCCGGGCTGACTGGGCGATAAAGTTAAGGAGCCTTACTAGCGGCGTCAAGTAGGCGTGAAGAATGCACGAGAATGGTGGAATGGCCGGGAGCGATGTCGTAGAGCAGCAGGAACAGCCCTGGAACCGCCGGCGGCTGCGCAGCACCAACGAGCGGCTGCTGCTGGGCCGGTTGCGCGCCCAGGGTGCCGCCTCGCGCGCCCAACTGGCGCGCGAGACCGGCCTGTCGAAGCCGACGGTGTCCAGCGCGCTGGCCTCGCTCGCCGGCGCCGGCCTGGTGCACGAGGTCGGCACCCACGCCCCGGAGCGCGGCCGCACCGCCGTGCTCTACGCCCCCGACCCCGCCGCCGGGCACGCGCTCGGCGTCGACATCGGCCGGGGCTGGCTGCGGGTGGCGGTCGCCGACCTGGACGGCACGGTCGTCGCCCGCTGCGACGTACGCAACCGCGCCCGCACCTCCGGCGCGCTGGCCGACCTGGTCGTGGGCACCGCTCGCCAGGCGATCACGGGCTCCGGGGTGAATCCGGCCGAGGTGGTGCACGGGGTGGTCGGCACGCCGGGTGTCTACGACGAGAAGCAGCGGCGCGTGCGGTACGCGATGCATCTGCCGGGCTGGGGCCGGGCGGGGCTCGTCGACCGGATCCGCGAGGAGCTGGGCGTACCGCTGGAGGTGCACAACGACGCCAACCTCGCCGCGCTCGGCGAGTACACGTACGGCGTGGGCACCGGCAGCCGGCTGTTCGCGTACATCCTCATCGGCACCGGTCTCGGCATGGGCGTGGTCAGCGAGGGGCGGCTGTTCACGGGGGCGCGCGGGCTGGCCGGCGAGATCGGGTTCCTGCCGTGGCCGGGCCGGCACAAGCCTGAGCGGCTGGAGGACGCGGTGTCCGGGGTGGCCGTGGTGGAGGCCGCCCGGCGGTTCGGGATGAGCGGGCAGCTCACGGCGAAGACCGTCTTCGACGCGGCCCGGCAGGGCAGTCCGGCGGCCAGGCAGGCGGTGGAGCTGGAGGCCGAGCGGATCGCGCACACCGTGGCGGCGGCCGCCGCCGTGCTCGACCCGGACCTCGTGGTGCTCGGCGGCGGGGTCGGCCACAGCGTCGACCTGCTGCTGCGGCCGGTCCAGGAGCGGGTGCGCACCCTCACCCCGCTGCGCCCGCGCATCGCCCCGAGCCGGCTCGGCGAGGACGCGGTGCTGCTGGGCGCGGTGGCCACGGCGCTGGACACGGCCCGGGACCTGGTGTTCGAGCGCAGGGCGGCCGGCACGCACTAGTCATCCGACCGGCCGCCCGGTCGAAGTCCCGCTCCGGCCAGGGTCATTGACACGCCCCGTGCGGCGCCCTAGCGTGAGCCGGAGTTAGTAAAGTTTCCTAACTTTACGAGCGAGCCTGGAGACCGCCGTGTTCCCTCGCCCCACCCCCTCGGCACGCCGGTACGCCGCCACCGCGCTGGTCCTCGGCCTGCTCGGCGGCTCGCTGACGAGCGGCGCCTGGGCCGGCGCACGGCAACAGCCGCCACCGGCCCCGGTCACCCGCGTCGCCTCGGCGGCCGGCACCGGCACCGCGCTCACCGGCTACGCCATCCAGTCCTCGGCGAAGGTGACCGACGCCGCCGCCACGGTCTCCTCCCCCGGCTATCCGGCGACGGGCTGGTATCCGGCGGGCGCCCGCTCCACTGTGCTCGCCGCGCTGCTCGCCGACGGCGTCTACGCCGACCCGTTCTTCTCCACCAACCAGCAGAAGATCCCGACGGCCGACTTCCAGGTCCCCTGGTGGTACCGCGCCGACTTCACCGTCCAGGACACCTCCCGGCGCACCTACCTCGACTTCAGCGGGGTCGTCTCGGCGGCCGACGTGTACGTCGACGGCCACCGGGTCGCGACCACCGAGGACGTCACCGGCGCCTACACGCACCACGAACTGGACGTCACCTCGCTGGTGCGGCCCGGCACGAACACGGTCGCCTTCCGTATCCGGCCCAACGACCCGGCCAAGGACCTCACGACGGGCTGGATCGACTGGCTCCAGCCGCCGCCCGACCGGAACATGGGCATCGTCCGGGACGTCCTGGTGCGCAGGGGCGGCCCGGTCGCGCTGCGCGACGCACACGTGGACACCAGGCTGGCCGTGCCGTCGCTGGCCACCGCCGACCTGACGGTGACGGCACAGGCCCGCAACGACACCGGCGGCCCGGTCACGGCCGACGTCACCGGCACCCTCGGCACGACCACCTTCACCCGCCGGGTCCCGCTCGCCGCGCACGAGACGAAGACTGTCACCTTCTCCCCCGCCGACACCCCGGGCCTGCACCTGACCGCGCCGAAGGTGTGGTGGCCGGCCGGGATGGGCGGGCAGCCGCTGTACGACCTGGGCCTCACCGCGTCCGTCGCCGGTACGACGTCGGACACCGCGCACGAGAGCTTCGGCATCCGCGACGTCCAGGCACCGCTGAACACCGACGGCGCCCGCCGGTACCGGATCAACGGCCGCCCGCTGCTGATCAAGGGCGGCGGCTGGTCGCCCGACGAGTTCCTGCGCTGGGACAGCCGCTACGTCGAGGACCGGCTGAAGTACGCCGTCGACCTCGGGCTGAACACGATCCGCCTCGAAGGGCACCTGGAACCGGACGAGTTCTTCGACCTGGCCGACCGCTACGGCGTCCTCACGCTCCCCGGCTGGGAGTGCTGCGACAAGTGGGAGGGCAACGTCAACGGCGCCGACGAGCCCGGGGAGCCCTGGACCGACGCCGACTATCCGGTGGCGAAGGCGTCCATGGCCGCCGAGGCCGCCCGGCTGCGCGGTCACCCCAGCGTGATCTCCTTCCTGATCGGCAGCGACTTCGCACCCGACGCGAGGATCGAGAAGACCTACCTGGACGCCCTGAAGGCGGCCGACTGGCCGGACCCCGTCGTCTCCGCCGCATCGGACAACTCCTCGCCGCAACTGGGCCGTTCAGGCCTGAAGATGACCGGACCGTACGACTGGGTGCCGCCCGGCTACTGGTACGCCAAGCGCGAGGGCGGGGCCACCGGCTTCAACTCCGAGACCAGCGCGGGCCCGAGCATCCCCACCCTCGACACCCTGCGCCGCATGCTCACCCCGGCCGAGCTCGACACCCTCTGGCAGGATCCGGGCGCCCGGCAGTACCACCGCTCGCCGTCCTCCGTCTTCGGCACGCTGAAGATCTACGACAACGCCCTCACCGGCCGCTACGGCGCCCCGAAGGGCCTCGCCGACTACGTCCGCAAGGCCCAGCTGGCCCAGTACGAGGACGTCCGGGCCCAGTTCGAGGCGTACGGGCGCAACGCGACGGATACCTCGAAGCCCGCGACCGGGGTGATCCACTGGATGTTCAACAGCGGCTGGACGTCCCTGCACTGGCAGTTGACGGACCGGTATCTCGACCAGGGCGGCGCCTACTTCGGCGCGAAGAAGGCGAACGAACCGCTGCACATCCAGTACGGGTATGACAACCGCCAGGTCGCCGTCGTGAACAACCGGCACGACGCCGCGCACGGACTCACCGCACGGGCCGCCCTCTTCGACCCCGACGGCACCCAGAGGTACGCCGCGTCGGTACGCGACGTCTCGGTGGACGGCGACGGCGCCCACACCACCCCGCTGACCCTCCCGGCCTCGGTGAGCGGACTGGCGCGCACGTATCTGCTCCGGCTGGACCTGACGGACGCGACGGGCAGGGAGGTGAGCCGGAACGTGTACTGGCTGTCCACCCGCCCCGACACCCTCGACTGGTCCGGCACCACCTGGTACTACACGCCGACGACGAGCTACGCGGACCTCACCGGGCTCGCGTCGATGACTCGGGTGCCGGTGTCGGCGACGGCGGCCACGACCGCCTCGGAGGGGACCTCGACCACGACGGTCACCCTGCGCGGCACCGGGAGCGGGAGGACCCCGGTCCTGCTGGCGGACGTCCATCTCGTGGACGCGCAGGGCAGGCCGGTGCTTCCGGTGCGCTGGTCGGGCAACGAGGTGAGCCTGTGGCCGGGCGAGTCGGTGACGCTGACGGCCACCTACCGGACGGCCGACCTGCACGGCTCGGCGCCGGGCGTGCGGGTCTCCGGCTGGAACACGCCCGAGCGGACGGTTCCGGCGGGATGAAGGGGACAAGGGTGCGGGGACGGGCTCCAACGGCCCGCCCCCGCAGTGCTGTTCGGCTCAGGCGACGTCGAGCGCGGTGTCGTCCACGACGAACGAGGTCTGGTACTTGGAGCCCTCGGTGCCGGTGAACTTCAGGGTGACGGTCTGCCCGGCGTAGCTGCTCAGGTCGAAGCTGCGCTGGGTGTAGCCGGAGGCCGCGTTCAGGTTCGAGTACGTGGCCAGGGTGCCGAGGACCGTGCCGGAGCTGTTCAGCACCTGCACCTTGAGGGTGTCGTAGGCGGTGCTGGTGGTGGTCTCGGCCGTGTCGATGTGCAGGTAGAAGCCGAGCTCGGCCGAGGTGCAGCCGGACGGGATGCTCACCGACTGGGAGAGGGTGTCGGTGGTGGCGGTGCCGTTGCCGTCGAGCCAGGCGTAGTACGAGCCCGAACGGGCGGCCTCTCCGCTGGAGTTGGTGATGACACCGCTGGAGGCGCTCCAGGTGGAGTTGCCCGACTCGAAGCCGTTGTTGCCGAGGAGCTGGGCGGCGGTGCAGGTGCCGGTGCCGCCGCCACCGGTGCCGCCGCCTCCGCCGGTGCTGGTGCCCGAGCCGGCCAGCCAGGCGGTGGCGTTGAGCGCGAGGGCCGCGTTGGTGGCGCTGGAGTCGTTCCAGCCGTCGTACAGGGTGTTGCCGGCCTGGCCGGTGCCGTCGTCGATCGGGGAGCTGTCGCCCCAGTAGGCGACGCGGCCGCTGCCGAAGGTGCTGGTCAGGAAGAAGGCGCCGGTGTTTCCGGAGTAACCGGTGCGGTAGAGCAGGCCCTTGACGGCGGAGTTGTCGCCGGGCTTGAGGGTGGCGGTGGTGCCGTTGGCGATCAGGCTCTTGGTGACGGTCCCGAAGGAGCCGTGCAGGACCGGGTCGGTGCTGTCGCTGATCGCGGCCGGGTGGTCGGAGCTGATGTTGAGCGAGTCGATCGAGAAGCCGAACGGGTCGCTGGAGTCGACGCTGTTGTTGGTCATCAGATCGTTGAGGATCTGGACCGAGTCGTAGCCGTCGTTGTTGCGGTCCGAGCCGGTGTGGTCGGAGATCATGAACAGGCCGCCGCCGTTCTTCACGAAGTTCATGATCGCCGTCTTCTCGGCGCTCGTGAACAGCGTGTTGGGCTCCGGCAGGACCAGCGTGTCGAAGTTCGACAGGTCGGTCGAGGACGAGCCCCCGTAGCTGAGGCTGGAGCCCGACGGCAGCGTCTTCAGGCTGTAGTCGCCGGTCTTCTGGAGCGCCACGCCCCAGGAGGACAGGGCGCCGGTCCAGTCGGTCTCGGCGGACGGGGAGGAGTTCTCACCGAGCGGGTCGGGCTGACTGGTGGAGATGATCCAGTCGGCGTTGCCTGCCGTCTCGGCGTGGGCGTTGTCGAACAGGACGCGGTGCGTGGTGGCCGCATGGGCGGGGGTGCTGCCGCTGCCGACCTGGACGGCGGCTCCGGTGAGGAGCAGCCCGAAACCGGCCAGGGCGGTGGTGAGTCTGCGGCGGGATCTCCTGGATCCAAGCATCCGGCGAACCTCCATGAGGGGTGGGGAGAGGCGGTTGGGGGGCCGCCAAATCTGCGCGCGTAGAGCCGGGTTGAGGGTTCTACACGCGTGGACTGTTTGAAAGGTACATGGCATGACAGCCCGGTGAACAGAAAGTCCCGGCAATGAACGGACGGGACCTCTCCCCGCCCCCGCCCGGCAGGAGCGCCCTCAATTCCCGTACAGATATGGGGTGGTGGTGCTCAGTGTGCGGAAGCCGAGGCGCTGGAGGATCGGGCGGCTCATCGGGGAGGCGTCGACCTGGAGATAGCGGTAGCCGTGGGCGGCGGCCACGCGGGCGCGATGGGCGACCAGGGCGCGGTAGAGACCCCGGCCGCGCCAGGCCTCGACGGTGCCGCCGCCCCACAGTCCGGCGAACGGGGTGCCGGGCACCAGCTCCATGCGGGCCGCGCTGACCGGTTCGTCACCGGCGAGCGCGGCCACGGCGACGACCGTGCCGGGATCGGCGGCCAGCCGCGCGAGCAGCCGGTGGCGCAGCCGCGTACCGTCGGTACCGAAGGCCTTCTCGTGCACGTCCACGACGAGGTCGACCCCGGCCTCGTCGGCGGCCTCCACGAGCCGGACACCGGCGGGCGGTTCGGCGTCCAGGGCGAGCCGCGCGGTCTCGGCGACGAGCAGCGTCTCCTCGGGCTCGGCCCGGAATCCCGCGGCGGTGAGCCGGGCACCCAGGTCGGCCGGCCGGTCGTGGCCGTAGAGCTTCCACTCGAAGTCCCGGCCCAGGGAGGTGAAGCGGGCGATCTGGTCGCGGATCGCCCGGTCGGCACCGGCCTCGTCCAGGTCGCTCCAGAGCACGCCGTTCCAGCCGTGGGCGTCCGCGACCTGCCGCACGACCGCGCCGGCCCGCTCGACCCCGGCGCCGGGGCCGTCGGGGCGCGCTCGCTCGCGCACGTCCCGGTCGTAGAGTGCGAGCACCGCCGTGTGATCCATGCGCCCAGCTGAGCAGATCGGCTCCGGCCGGGCAACGGAATTGGCCGTACGACAGCTCCGTGCGGCCGTACGACCGCCCGGTCCGGCCGTGTGGCGCGCTCTTGCCCGGAGGCAAAGCCGCCGGCCGGGCCGGTCCCGGTGGCCGTAACCTGCGCCGCCGGACATCATGCGGTCAGGAGGTCGGTGGACGATGGTGAAGGACAGTGAGCTGCGGCATCTGCGCCGCTGCGTGGAGCTGGCCGTCGAGGCGCTGGAGAACGGTGACGAGCCGTTCGGGTCGGTGCTCGTGGCGGCGGACGGCACGGTGCCGGCCGAGGACCGCAACCGGATGGCCGGCGGCGACCACACCCGGCATCCCGAGTTCGAGCTGGCGCGCTGGTCGGCCGCGCATCTGACGGCCGAGGAGCGGGCGGGCGCCACCGTCTACACCTCCGGCGAGCACTGCCCGATGTGCGCGGCCGGGCACGCGTGGGTGGGGCTCGGCCGCATCGTGTACGTCGCCTCCTCCGCCCAACTCACCGCCTGGTCGGCCGAGTCAGGTGCGCCGCAGGCGCCGGTGCGGCCGCTGCCCGTCCAGGAGGTCGCGCCCGGCGTGGCCGTGGAGGGGCCGGTGCCGGAGCTGGTGGACGAGGTGCGCGAGCTGCACCGGCGCCGCCTACGGTCGTAAGTCCCCCTGCCGTTCAGCCGAGTTCGAGGGTGGTCACGCCGACCACGCGGTGCCGGGCGTGTTCGCGGACCGGGCCGGTGTACATCCGGGCGGTCTCGAAGGAGGCGCGGAATCCGGCCTCTTCGGCGAGAGCGATGCCGGCCGCGTTCGGCTCGGGCACGTCGATGGCCACCTCGCGGCCTTCGGCCTCGGCGGTGAGGGCGGTGAACAGGGCCCGGGCGTCCTCGGCGGTGTCGGCGAACAACGGGCCGATGCGCAGGCTGTCGTGGCCGGGGCGGAGCACGCCGTACCCGGTCGGACGCCCGCCGTCGTGGCGGACGAAGGCCCGGTGGCCGGGGCCGGTGAGCCACTCGGTGAGGAAGCGGGGCCGGTCGGCCGGGTAGCAGACGCTGTCGTAGGCGGTGAGGGCGGCGAGATCGCCGGGACCGGCCGGGCGGACGTCTCCGGGCACCTCGCCCTGGGGCGCGATGCCGGTGAACCGGATGGTGCGGTGGGCGAGTTCGAAGCCGGACTGGCGGTAGTTGTCCTGCTGGGCGACGACTCCGTCCAGGCCGACGGTGCGGCTCCCGGCGTGCGCCAGGGCGGTCTTCCAGGTGGTGAGGCCGTGGCCGTGGCCGCGCAGGTCGGGGCGGACCAGGTAGCAGCCCAGGAAGGCGTACTCCTGGCCGTAGTTGACGACCGAGATGGCCGACACCGGCTCCCCGTCGATCCGGCCGAGGAAGAACCCTTCGGGATCCTGCGCGAAGAACGCGGGCCCGTCGGACACTCCGGGGTTCCAGCCCTCCGCCGCCGCCCATGCGGCGATCATCGGCCAGTCGTCGAGTGTGGCCTGCGTGACGACGAGGTCGTGGGGGGCTGCAGGGGTCATCGGTGCGCTCCATTTCCGTCGGGACCGGGCTGCCGTCCCGCATCCTTCCGGATCGACGGGGGCCGCGCCATGACAAGATCGGCCGTTGCTCGACCGCGCGCCGCGCGCAGCAGCGCGGGTGCCGTCACGACGACGAACAGCCCGAAGAGGGTGATCGGCAGCAGCCCCACCGGCCGCAGCACCGCCCAGGGATGCGCCGTCACCCAGGGCCAGTTGACGTACCAGTTGGCGAGGACGTCCAGTGTCATCACGGCGGCCGCCAGCCGAAAGCCCCAGGGGCGCAGCCGCAGGGTCAGGGCGGCGGCGAGCGGGTCGAGGGCGACCAGGGCGACGAAGAACACCTGCAACGGCAGTGGGCCGGCGGCGGCATAGACGTGCAGGCCGCCGCGGGCCAGATCCAGCGCGTGGTAGCCGGTGCCCTCCAGGAACCCAGCGGCGTAGAGCACGAGAGCCGCCCGCGCCCGGCGCGGCAGCGCCCGCCATCGCCCGCGTATGCCGTCCGTCACCTGGACAACGTACTGCACACGATCAAGCCCCACCGGGCCGGCGTCCGGTGGGGCCCTCGCCGGGTGCCGGGAGGTCAGCGGGTGCGGCCCGGGCGGAAGCGGCGGTAGAGGACCGCGCCGCCGAGCAGGAGCGCGGCGCTGCCCGCCGCGGCGGGGAGGGTCGCGTCGCTGCCGGTGTGGGCGAGCGTGGAAACCGACGGCTCCGGCACGGGTGCGGGCGGGACGGTGCGGTGCCGCACGGGCGCCGGCGGCGGGGTGTGCGGGTGCCGGGGGGTGCGGGGGTGGCCGACGGGACCGTTGACGGAGGTGTTGCCGACGGCCGGGTTGCCGATGCCGACCACGTTGACGCTGTTGCCGCTGATGTTCACCGGCAGGTCGACGGGGAGCTGGACGCCGTTGCCGGAGAGCACCCCGGGCGAGTCATGGGCGGCGCCGTGGGCGGCGGCTCCGCCGGACGTGGCCGCGCGGTCCTTTGGGTGGGCGCCGGTGTTGGCGCAGCGGTTGCCCATCGCGGGGTTGAGCAGTCCGACCACGTCGACGGTGTTGCCGCACGCGTTCACCGGCAGATCCACCGGGAGCTGGATGCCGTTGCCGGAGATCAGCCCGGGCGAGCCGGCCGCGGTGCCGTCGGCGGCGCTGCCGTCGGCCGCGAAGGCGGCGGACACCGGCAGCGCCACGGCCATCGCTCCGGAGGCGGTGACGAGGGCGATCACACCGTTTCGGGTAGCCCGTCTCATAGGTTCCCTGCCTTCCAGACATCGTCGCGGGCACTCACCCGCACCCCGTAAAACGCAGGTGAACCATCCGAGTTATGGCGTATCGGTCTTTCACCCCGTCGAGCGACACTGTTATCGAACCGCACGTAAAGCCGCTCAATGATCGATATCAGGGAACATAAAACGCGAATCGTACGACACCGAAGGGCTGCCCGCCCGCCCGGAGGCGGGCGCCGCAGGGCCCGCTTATGGTGATCCGAGGGCGCCGTCCGCCGGTCCGCGACAGGCGTCCCGGGAGGCGATCGATGCTGGCCAAGCCGACCACACGGTCCGCCGTGCGGCGCTGCGCGGGGGCCGGATTCCTCGCCCTGGCGCTGCTCGGCGCCGGACTGCCCGCGACCGCCGCCGCCCGGCCGCAGCCCGACCTGTCCCGGTTCTACCGGCAGAAGCCGACGTGGTCGTCCTGCGACAGCCCGGACATGCCGAAGGACCTCCAGTGCACCGCGGTCACCGTCCCGCTCGACTACGCCCGTCCGCGCTCGGGAACCCTCGACATAGCCCTGGCCCGCTACCGGGCGACCGGCCCCTCGCACGGCTCGGTGCTGCTGAACTTCGGCGGTCCCGGCGGTGCCGGGATCAGTGAACTCGCGTCGGACGGGCGGGAGTTCATGGACCTGACCAACGGCTACGACGTGGTCACCTTCGACCCGCGCGGCGTCGGCCGCTCCTCCCCCGTCAGCTGCGGCGAGGGCGCCGGCGAGGCCTCGGACGCGGCGGACGACAGCGCCGGCCTCGACCATCCCCAGGAGCTGCTGCGGCAGTTGAAGCTGGCCGCCGCCGAGTGCGCCCGGCACTCCGGCCCGGTGCTCGCCCACATAGGCACCGTGGACGCCGCCCGCGACCTGGACGTCATCCGCCAGGCCCTCGGCGACAAGAAGCTCAACTACCTGGGCTTCTCCTACGGAACCCGGCTCGGCGCCGTCTACGCGGCCGAGTTCCCGCACAAGGTCGGACGGTTCGCCCTCGACGGCGTGGACACCCTGACGGAGCCGCTGTCCGAGCAGGGAGTGGCGGGAGCCGAGGGTCAGCAGACCGCGCTGGACGATTTCCTGGACTGGTGTACGACGGACGTCGCCTGCCCGTTCGGCCAGGACCGGCGTGCCGCCGGGGAGCAGATCGTGCGGCTGGTGCGCTCGCTCGACGCGCACCCGGTGCCGACGGACCTCGGCGGCAGCCTCTCCGGGCAGGACCTGGTGGGCGCCATCGGGCAGGGCCTGTACAGCAGGGACCTGTGGCCCTCGCTGGAGCGGGCGCTGGCCTCGCTGACGCAGGAGGGCGACACCCGGGGCGTGCTGGCCTTCGCGACCAGCGGCTCCAGCCTGCCCTTGCGGTCGGGCGCGGCGACGTCGGCAGCCTCCGGCGGGCACCACAGGAAGGGCGGCATCGTCGATCCGCAGGACGTCCCGGCGGACAACCTGACGGCCGCGCTGATGGCGATCAACTGCGCGGACGACCCCGACCGGCCCACCGCGAACCGGATCGTCGCGGACCTGAAGAACCTGCTGGCCCGGTACGAGCAGGCCTCCCCGGTCTTCGGCCGCTACCGGCTGACCCAGCTGCTCATGTGCTACGGCCGCCCCAGGGGCACCGACTTCGTCCGCGACCGGGTCAAGAACGTCGACACCGGTGACATGCTGCTCGTGGGCACGCGCGGCGACCCGGCGACGCCGTACCGGTGGACCGTGGAGACGGCCGCGCGGCTGGGGTCGCCGGCGGTGGTGCTGGACAACAAGGGCGACGGCCACACCGGGTACACCTCCTCCACGTGCGTGCACGAGACGGTCGACGACTTCCTGCTGTACGGCTCCCTGCCACCGAACGGCAGCTCCTGCCCGGCCGACGGGAAGGCCTGGAGCGACGCCACGGACTCCGGCGACTGACGACAGGCGCGCCCCGGCGGCCCGCACCCCCGCACGTGACCGCGACAGGGAGAGGCCATCCTGCGCATCCGCGCCGCCCTCGCCGTACCCGCCGCCTCGGCCGCCGTGGCGGCCCTGCTGCTGACCGCGGCGCCGGGCCGGGCCGCCACCGCGACCGGCACGGCCCCTGCCGAACACGCGCGGACCGCCCGCTGCGCCGAGTCGTCGCTGACGGTCCGGGCGAGGGCCGTGCCCGGCCGGCCGGGCACGGTGCGCATCAGTGTCACCAACCGCGGCACCCGCGCGTGTGCCGTCGACCGGGTGCCCACGGTCACCTTCGGGGACCTGGACGGGGCGGCCGTGCCGGTACCGGCGGGCGGCACCGGCGACCACCGGCTCGCGGCGGGCGAGGGCGCCTACGCGGACGTGCGCACCATCCGTGACCCGGCGGACCCCGAGGCCCGCCGGGCGGACGGCCTCACCGTGGCCGCCTCGGCCGCGCACGCGGGCCGCACCTTCACCGCCGGCCGGCTCGGCACCGGGACGCGGGTCCTGGTGTGGGAGCCGGTGACGACGTGGTGGCAGCCGAGCGCGGCAGCCGCGGACCGGGCCATCGGTCTCAGCTGAGGACCAGCTCCGGCGCGTAGGCGTCCAGCCACAGCGCGAAGTCCAGCGTGCGCTCCAGACCGCGCCGCTCCGTCTGGTTGCTGACCGGGGTGTCGCGCTCGGCGGCCGCCCGGACCCGCTCCCGGTCGAGCAGGTCGAAGACGGGGTGCGAGGGCCGGGAGAGCAGGTCCTTGACCTGCTCGCGCAGCGCGACAGCGTACAGCGGGTCCTGGGTGGAGGGGTACGGGCTCTTCACGCGGTCGTACACCGAGCGCGGCAGGACGTCCGCGGCCGCCTCCCGCAGCAGGCTCTTCTCCCGGCCGTCGAAGGACTTCACGGCCCAGGGCGCGTTGTAGACGTACTCGACCAGGCGGTGGTCGCAGAACGGCACCCGGACCTCCAGGCCCACGGCCATGCTCATCCGGTCCTTGCGGTCGAGCAGGACGCGCACGAAGCGGGTCAGATGCAGATGGCTGATCTGCCGCATCCGGTACTCGAAGTCGCTCTCGCCGTCCAGCCGGTCGATCGCGGCGACGGCCGTACGGTAGCCGTCGGCGATGTAGCTCTCCAGGTCGAGGGACTTGGCCAGGTCGGTGCGCAGGACGTCGGTGTCGTCGCCGAAGTGCCGTCCGAAGCGCACCAGCCACGGGAAGGTGTCGGCGCGGCGCGCGTCCTCGTCGAAGAACTGGAGGTAGCCGCCGAAGACCTCGTCGGCGGACTCGCCGGACAGGGCGACGGTGGACTTCTCGCGGATGGCGCGGAAGAGCAGCAGCAGCGAGGAGTCCATGTCGCCGAGGCCGGACGGCAGATCGCGGGCGCGGATCACCTGCTCGCGCACGGCGGGGTCGGCGAGGGACTGGGAGTCGAGCACGATGTCCTGGTGGTCCGTCTTCGCGAGCCGGGCCACGTCGTGCACGAAGGGGGTGTCGGGGGTGCCGCGCAGTTCGTCGGCGATGAAGTTGTCGGTCTGGCCGACGAAGTCGACGGCGAAGCTGCGTACCTTCTCGCCCTGTTCGGCGAGTTGGCGGGCGGCGATCGCGGTCATCGCGGAGGAGTCGAGGCCGCCGGAGAGCAGGGTGCAGCGCGGCACGTCGGCGACGAGCTGGCGGCGCACGATGTCGTCGAGCAGGGAGCGGACGGTGGCGATGGAGGTGGCGCGGTCGTCGGTGTGCGCGAGGGTCCGCAGCCGCCAGTAGACGCGTGTGCCGATGCCGGTGCGGCCGACGGTGACGACGGTGCCGGGTTCCACCTCGCGCATGCCGTCCCAGATCGCGTGCCCGGGCGTCTTGATCATGACGAACAGCTCGCGCAGGCCGTCCAGCGTGACCCGGCGGCGGGCCAGCGGGTTGGCGAGGATCGCCTTGGGCTCGGAGCCGAACAGGACGCCGTCGGCGGTGGGGTAGTAGTAGAACGGCTTGATGCCCATGCGGTCGCGGATCATCACGAGCTTGTCGTGACGGCCGTCCCAGACGGCGAAGGCGTACATGCCGTTGAGGCGTTCGGCGACCTGGTCGCCCCATTCGAGGTAGGCGTGCAGGACGACCTCGGTGTCGGAGTCGGTGGTGAACCGGTGCCCGCGGCCTTCGAGTTCGCGGCGCAGCTCGGTGAAGTTGTAGGCCTCCCCGGAGTAGACCATGGCGACGTTCCCCTGGGGCGTCGACAGGGACATCGGCTGCCGGCCGCCGGGAAGGTCGATGATCGCAAGACGGCGGTGGCCCAGGGCGGCCGGGCCCTCGGACCAGGTGCCGCGGTCGTCCGGACCCCGGCAGGCCATCGTCTCGGTCATTGCATCCAATGTGGTGGCCTCGACGGTCAGATCACGATCGAAGGAGACCCATCCGGTGATGCCGCACATGTGCTACCTCCTGCCTCCGGTTCGCGCCCGTACCCCGTGCTCACCTGCACTGTCTTTATGAGAGACGGATTCCGGTCGAGGAACCAGTTGTATCGAGCACCTACCAGTCGAGCGTCCGTCAGTTGCCCGAGGCAGTCAATGTGGGCGTAACACGGACGGCCCCCTCACCCCACGCTTTCGGCCGCTTTTTGCCCGCGCGAAATCCGGTGAGGCCCGTCCTGCCGGGCCATGGCCACCACGAACCGGCCACGGGCAAAGACTTCACCATGATTGCGGCGTCACGGCGCGGTGGGCGGCTCCCAGCGGGTGAGCGTCCGCAACGCCCCGGCCGCCCGGCTGAAGCCGTCCGCGCCGAGCGCGGCGCGCAGACCGGCGTTGAACCGGTCGACCTCCGGCCCGGCGGCGGCCAGCGCCGCGGCACCGGCCTCGGTCAACTCCAGCACCACGGCGCGGTGTTCGCGGGGGTGGGCACGCCTGTCGAGCAGACCGGCGGCGGTGAGCCGGGTGACGAGCGCGGTGACGCCGGACTCGCGCAGGCCCAGGTCCGCGGCGAGTTCCCGCTGGGTGATCCCGGGCCGGTCGCGCACCGCGTACAGCGCGCCGAGCTGCGCCGAGGTGATCCCGGCGGCGGCCAGCAGCCGGCGGTCCGCGGCGGTGCGCAGCTGGTGCGCGGCCCGCTGGAGCAGGAAGAACAGGCGCTGGTCGGGCTCGGGCCGGACGGGCTCGGACATGGGCCGATGTTGACAGAGGCGGCGGACCGGCGCCACCCTCACTTCACTAGTGAAGTGAATCGGGAGAGCGAGGCGTGCCGTGCACGACATCCCTGACCTGTCGGTCGCCCGGAAGGTCCTGGCCGCACAGCCCTTCAGCGCACTGCTCGGGGCCCGCCTCGTGGCCTTCGGTGACGGCGGGGCGACGCTCGAAGTCGACATCCACGAGGAACTGCTCCAGCAGTACGGCTTCCTGCACGGCGGGGTGCTCGGCTACGCGGCCGACAACGCGCTCGCCTTCGCCGCGGGCAGCGTGGCCGGGTCCCGGCTGATCACCGCCGGGTACAGCATCGACTACCTGCGCCCGGCGCGGGGCGCGACGCTGCGCGCCGACGCCCGGGTGATCCGGGCGGGGCGCAGCCGGGTCGTGTGCCGCTGCGACCTCTCCACAGTCGACGACGACGGTACGCGGACCCTGTGCGCGGTGGCCCAGGGATCGATCGCGGTGGACGTGCCGGCCGTACCCGCCGCCACGGCCTGACCCGGGAATCACCCTCCTGCCCGGCGGGCTTGCCCCGAATGCCCCATCCGTGAATCGGTCCTATCGTGCTGTCATGGAGCACGCACTGAGTCCCGCGACCCTGGCCGAACTGCGGCGCCCGCGTCCCTACCCGGCGGTGTCCGTGCTGACCCCGACACACCGCCGCGAACCGGACAACGGGCAGGATCCCGTCCGACTGCGCAATGTCCTCACCGAGGCGCGCAAACGCCTGGAGGCCGACCCCGCCGTCACCCGTGAACGACGCAACGACGTCGAGGCCCAGCTCGACCGGGCCCTGTCCGAGGTCGACCTCGCGCACGCCGAGGACGGCCTGGTGATCTTCGCCGCCCCCGGCGAGCACCAGGTGTGGTCCCTGGCCCGCACCGTCCCCGAGCGGGTGGTGCTCTCGGACACCTTCCTCACCCGCAACCTGGTCGCCGCACAGGCGGCCGAGCGGCCGTTCTGGGTGCTGTCGGTCTCCGCGGACCGCGTCAGTCTGTGGAGCGGCGGCGAGGGCCGCGTGGTGGCCGACGACTCCGGCGGCTTCCCGCTGGAGCGACCGGAGCGGAACTTCGACCCGGAGCGCCAGGAGCAGATCGGCGACACGCCGAGCGCGTACCGCGACGAGGCCACCCGCCAGTTCCTGCGCGACGCCGACACCGCCATGGCCGCGCTCCTGCGCGAGCAGCCCCGGCCCCTGTACGTCACCGGCGAGCAGGCGGCGCTGTCCCTGCTGGACGAGGCGGGCAGCGTGGCCGGGAACGCCGTCCAGGTCCCGCACGGCGGCCTCGCGCACGCCGGTCCGGAGGCCGTGTGGCAGGCGTTGCGGCCGGTGCTGGAGGCCGAGGCCCGCAGGGACACCACGTCCGTCATGGGCGAGCTGACCGCGGCACGCGGTCACAAGACCTACGCGGCCGGTCTGGACGAGCTGTGGCAGAGCGCCCGCGAGGGCCGGGTACGGCTGCTCGCCGTCGAGGAGAACTTCCGGGCGACCGTCAACGACCTCGGCGACCATCTGGTGCCGGCCGTGTCCGGCGACCTGGAGGCCCGCGAGGACATCGTCGACGAGATCGTCGAGCAGTGCCTGGAGACCGGCGCGGACGTCCGCTTCGTACCCGACGGCGCCCTGGGCGACGCCGACGGGATCGCGGGGGTGCTGCGGTACTGAACCACTCCCCCGGCGGCGCTCCCCGCGCGGCGTACGCTACGGCGTGATCGTCGGCGTAAGGGAGCGCGCGCATGGGTGACCTGCTGGGTGTGGCGGTACTGGGTGCGGGGCACATGGGGGCCGATCACATACGACGGCTCGATCAGGTGGTGAGCGGTGCCAGGGTCGCGGCCGTGGCCGACCCGGACGTCGAGCGGGCGAAGGAGGCGGTGGCCGGCCTCGCCGGAGTGAGCGTGCACACGGACGCCGAGGCCGCGCTCGACGCGCCCGGTGTCGCCGCCGTGCTCATCGCCTCACCCGGCCCGGCGCACGAGGAGGCGCTGCTCGCCGCGTTCGCCCGGGGCCTGCCGGTGCTGTGCGAGAAGCCCATGGTCCCGGACGCCACCGGCGCGCTGCGGATCGTGGAGGCCGAGGCGCGGCTGGGCCGCCGGCTCGCGCAGATCGGCTTCATGCGCCGCCACGACGCCGAGTACCGGCGGCTGAAGGCGCTGCTGGACGGCGGCAGCCTCGGCCGGCCGCTGATGCTCCACTGCACCCACCGCAATGTCTCCTCGCCGCCCGGCTTCACCAGCGCGATGCTGGTCAACAGCTCGGTCTCGCACGAGATCGACGCGGCCCGCTGGCTGCTCGGGCAGGAGCTGACGGCGGTGACCGTGCTGCGCCCCACGCCCTCCTCGGGTGCCCCGGCCGGCCTGCTCGACCCGCAGTTCGTGCTGTTCGAGACCGACCGGGGCGCGCTGGTGGACGTCGAGGTCTTCGTGAACTGCGGCTTCGGCTACCAGGTGCGCTGCGAGGCCGTGTGCGAGAAGGGCAGCGCCCGGATCGGCGACGAGCACACCATGGTGGTCACCGCCGGCGGCGCCGCCCGCGAGGAGGTGGCGCAGGACTACCTCGTGCGCTTCGCCGCCGCCTACGACCGCGAGGTGCAGGCATGGGTCGACGCCACCCTGCGCGGCGAGGTCACCGGCGCGAGCGCCTGGGACGGCTACGCGGCCTCCGTCGTCGCCGAGGCGGGGGTCCGGGCGCTGGAGCACGGCGGCCGGGTGGCCGTCGCCCTCGCCCCGCGCCCGGAGCTGTACGACGTCCGCGCCGGGGTCAGCCGCTGACGCTCGCGGCGCCCGTCTCCAGGTGCCCGGTGAGCCGGCGCGACCAGGTCGCGTCGGAGTCGACGGTCACCGTGAAGTCGTACCAGCCGTTCTGGTACGCGACGGCGTTGAAGAAGTCCTCCGTCGAGGCGCCCGCGGCGACGGTGTAGGTCCAGGGGCCGTCGCCCCGGTAGTGGTCCGAGGTGATGGTGAACGTCGCCGACGACGACCCGGAGTTGGTCATCCTGATGTAGAGCGCGAGCTTGCCGGTGCCGGGCTCGACGGCGTAACGGGCGCGAATCTCGGCCGACTTGCCCGCCTTCGTGGCGTCCCCCTGGAAGCGGCGCAGGAAGCGGTTGGGGCCGACCATGGTCAGGTCGTACTGCCCGCCCCCGAAGCCGGTCCCGATGTTGAAGAAGTCGGAGGCGGTGCCGCCCGCGTCGACCGTGTACTGGTACGGCGTGGTGTCGCGGTAGGCGTTCGGGTGGATGGAGAAGTGGGCGGCGCGGGAGGCCGGGGTGCCCTGGTTGGTCATGGTGAACCAGGCGAGGGTCTTGCCCGCCGCGTCGAACTCCAGGTGGTCCAGGTAGCCGTTCGGCTGGTACGGCAGCGCGCGGGCGGGCCGGGTGCCGGGCTCCTGGGCGGGCAGGGCGTTGTCCGTCGGCACCGGATTGGGCAGCGGGCCGCAGGTGTTGATGCCGATGACGCCGGTCGCGGGCAGCGAGACCGCGCCGTGGACCGGGTTGGCGAAGTCGAAGACGCCGGTGAGGTCGCCGCTGACCTGTCGCCGCCAGTCGCTGATGTTGGCGCACCGCACGGGCGTGCCGAGCGCGGTCGTCCAGTTCTCCAGGAAGCGCAGCACCGAGGTGTGCTCGAAGACCTCCGAGGAGACCCAGCCGCCGCGCGTCCAGGGTGAGATGACGATCATCGGCACCCGGAAGCCGAAGCCGTAGGGCACGCCGTTCAGGAACTCCCCGGCCGTGCCGGCGGGCGGCGCCGGCGGGGGCACGTGGTCGAAGTAGCCGTCGTTCTCGTCGTAGTTGAGGAACAGGACGGTCGAGTCGAAGACGTCCGGGTCGGCGGCGAGGGCCTGGTAGACGAGGTTGACGAAGTGCGCGCCGTCGCCGGGCGGGGCGTAGGGGTGCTCGGAGAAGCCCTGGTTGGGGACGACCCAGGAGACCTGGGGGAGGGTGCCCGCGACGACGTCGGCCTTGATCGCGGCGGCGATGTCGTCCGGGGTCGAGCCGGTCACGCCCGGCACCGAGGACATGCCCCGGTCGTGCAGCGGGTCGCCGGGTTTGGCGTTCGCGAAGTTCTTGAAGTAGGCGCAGCCGTTGTCCCCGTAGTTGTCGGCCGCGTTCTGGTAGACCTTCCAGGACACCCCGGCGGCCTGGAGCGCCTCGGCGTAGGTCTGCCAGGTCAGGCCGGACTCGTCGCCGCCGTCGTAGGAGGAGGAGTCGACCTTGCCGCTCCACAGGAAGGTGCGGTTGGGGCCGGTGGCGCTGAGGGTGGAGCAGAAGTAGGCGTCGCAGATGGTGTAGTTGTCCGCGAGCGCGTAGTGGAACGGGATGTCGGAGCGGTCCAGGTAGCCGAGCGAGCGGACGTTGCCGACGCCCGCGACCCAGTTGTCCATCCGGCCCTTGTTCCAGGCGGAGTGCTGTGAGGACCACGAGTGCGGCAGGTCGCCGTTGCACTGGGCCAGCGTCTCGCCGTCCTTGCCGCCGGCGGACGGGGTCGCGCTCAGCTTCCACGGGTACTGCCGGCCCAGCCCGTTCGGCTGGTCGAAGACCGGGTATCCGCCGCCGAGGGCGATGCCGCTGCGGTCGTCGAAGCCGCGCACGCCCTTGAGACGGCCGAAGTAGTGGTCGAAGCTGCGGTTCTCCTGCATGAGGATCACCACGTGCTGTACGTCCTTGATCGTGCCGGTCGCCGTGGCCGCTGCGGCCGACGCCGTACGGGCGGTGCCGGCGCCCAGCGCCACACCCGCCGCGACGGACGCGCCCAGTCCCACGAAGCCTCTGCGGCTGATCGGTGTCATTCGCCCCGTCCTCGTCACCGGTGCGCCCGTGCGGCACACCGCGCGACAGGGTGCACGGGGTGATCGTCAGGGTCCATACCCGTGCGGTGAGGCGGAGGTGAACAAAAGTCAAAAGACGTAGGCGTCGCTCACACCCCGCCGAACAGAGCACTCAGTCCCCGTTCCACCACCCGCGCCACGTCCTCCTGCCCGGGCGCCACCGCCGCGTAGGTCCGCAGCAGGAACCGGCGCAGGGCCGGGGTCTGGAACTGGAGCAGGGCCATCCCGTGGGGCGAGTGGAACTCCAGCACCGTCCGGGTGCGGCCGTACGGCCAGATCTGTACGTCCCCGTGACCAGCCGGGGCGCGCAGCCCGTCGTCGAGCAGGGAGCGCGCGAAGGTCCAGGTGACGTCCTCGCCCTCCAGGGACGCCTCGGCGGGGAAGTCGACGAAGACGGCCAGCGGATCGTCGGCGGTGTACCGCAGGGTGGCCGACACCGGGATCTCCTGATCCTCGGCCGTGATGAGCCGGGCGAGCACGGGCTGTTCGACAGTGGTCTCCATGTTTATATGGAGTGCGCGGGGGCCCTTCGCATGCCGCCAAATCCGGTCAGAGTTCGATGAGTACAGGCCGCTCGGCCAGGCAGGCGAACACGGGAGCGTCGAACACACGCGTGAGCGCGACACGAAGATCGCCCACACGGGTCAACTCTCGTAGGACTCCTACGACTTACCCTGTCCGACGCGTACGTCATTCGTATCCGCGAATCACTCCGGGAAGACTCTGGCATATGCCGGAAGCACCACCGTATCGTGTGTTGCCAAATCCCTTACAGGGCGTCGCGGGCTGTGCCACAGTCGTAGCGGTCCCCCGTCCTGCCCTGGCCGTATCGTCCCCCTTCGGAGTGCGTCATGCCGTCCCCAGTCTCCGCGGGCCGCCCAGCCGCCCAGCCCCCCGGGCGCGGCTCGGTCGAGGCGCTGATCACGCAGACGCGGCGGCTCAAGGGCGACGTGGACGCCGTACGGCGGGACACCCGGACCGACGGCGCGGACCCCGAGGAACGCTGGCAGCGCGCTCTGTACGACCTCGCCCTGCACCAACTGGACGATCTGGACACCCACTTGGCGCAGCTCCGGGACGGCCCGGACCCCGCGCCGTCCGCTTCCGCCGAGCCCGCCCCGGCCCGGCCCGGCGCAGAGTCCGGGCCGCGCACGGCCCCGTCCGACCTCCCGCACGGCTCGCTGCTCAGCCGGGTCGGCAGCGCGGAGTGGAACCTGCTGACCGACGAGGCGACCTGGTCCGGCGAGCTCTACCAGATCCTCGGCCGCGATCCGGCCGACCCCGCCCTCACCCTGGACGAGCTGCCCTCGCTGGTCCTGGAGGAGGACCGGCCGAAGCTGACCGGGATGGTGACGGGCTGCCTGGTCGACGGCAGGCCGATCGACGGCGAGTTCCGCATCGCCCGGCCCGACGGCTCGGAACGCACGGTGCACATGATGGGCGAGCCCGTGCTCGGCGCCGACGGCGGCACCGCCTCGATGTGGGCCGTGCTGCGCGACGTCAGCGAACTGCGCCGCACCCAGCGGACGGTGCGCGAGACCCGTGACTCGCTGCACCGTCGGCGCACGCAGGAACAGACCGAGCACCGGATCGCCGCCGAGGTGCAACAGGCCGTGCTGCCGCCCTGGCTCGGCTCCCTGCGGCTGCCGCCCCCGGGACCGAGCCCCCTCGACCTCGCCGCCCAGCGCCTCCCCGCGGCGGCGAGCACCCTGATCGGCGCCGACTGGTACGACGCGCTGGACCTGCCCGGCGGCGAGACCCTGCTCAGCGTCGGCGACCTCACCGGACACGGGGTCGCCGTCGCCTCGGGCATGGCGATGCTGCTCGGCGCCGTGCGCGGCATGGCGCTGGCCGGCACCGGTCCGGGTGAACTCCTCGGCATGCTCAACCAGTTACTGGACGCCACCGTGCAGCCCGCCCTGGGCAGCGCCGTCTGCTGCCGCTACCGGCCGAAGACCCGCACCCTGGTCTGGGCACAGGCAGGACACCCCGCCCCGCTGCTGTACCGCGGCGGGACGGGGCGGATGCTGACCGCGCCGGACGGCGTACTGCTCGGCGCGACCTCGGGTGCCGTCTACGGGCAGGCCGAGGAGGCTCTGCGGCCGGGCGACGTCCTGCTGCTGCACACCGACGGGCTGGTACCGGGGCAGACCACGACGGCGGCCGTGGACCGGCTGCTCGCCCTCGGCCCACGGTTCGGCGCGGCGTGCACCGCGCAGGACTGTGTGCGGACGGTGGTCGAGGAGTTCGGCGGAGCCGGGCGCGAGGACGACGCGTGCGTGCTCGTCGCCAGAATCACCGCGTGAACCCGGGTATGTCGAATCAACCGGTACAACCGCTGTAACCGGTAAGGGAACTGTGCGCGCGGGCTCCCTGTGCCCGTGCGCTCACGCCTCGGCGCTGCTGCCCTTGGCCCTCGGCCTGGGCAGGGCGCTCCTGATCTCCTCCCGCAGTTGGTGGATCTTCGGGTACTCGGCGTACTGGGCGGTGAGCTGGTACATCTGGCGCAGCCGGTCCCAGGTGCGACGCGAGGAGTTCGACCCCATCGACATCAGGGCCAGCCGGGCGAAGCGGTCGGCCTGTTCCGGATCGTCGGCGATGAAGCAGGCCGACGCCATGGAGAGATGGTCGAAGATCTTCGACCGCTCCCGCCCGTCGACGCGCAGGGCGAGCGCCTTCTCCGCGTAGTACTGGGCGTGCGCGGCCGCACTCGGGTCGAAGTCCGCCAGCGTGCGGTAGGCGAGGGCCTGCATGCCGTACAGGTCCTCGTCCTTGAAGGTCTGCATCCAGTCCGGCGTTTCCACGTCCTGCCGGTCGGCGACGAAGAGGTCCTCCGCCTGACCGAGCGTGCGGCGCATCGCCTGGCCCTTGCCCATCGAGGCCTGCGCCCAGGCCTCGATGGTGTGGAACATCGCCTTCGTACGCGGCTGGAGACGGTCTCCGGAGCCGGTCTGGGCGAGCTTCATCAGGTCCAGGGCGTCGTCGGGCCGGCCCAGGTGCACCATCTGCCGGGCCGCCCGGGACAGGGCCTCCCCCGCGCGGGGGCGGTCGCCGCCCTCGCGGGCGGCATGGGCGGCGATGACGAAGTACTTCTGCGCCGTGGGCTCCAGGCCGACGTCGTGCGACATCCAGCCCGCGAGGACGGCGAGGTTGGCCGCGACGCCCCACAGGCGGCGCTGGAGATGGGGTGGATGGTGGTAGGCGAGCATGCCGCCCACCTCGTTGAGCTGGCCCACGACCGCCTTGCGCTGAAGCCCGCCGCCGCGGGCCGCGTCCCAGGCACGGAACACCTCGACCGAGCGCTCCAGCTCCTCCACCTCCTGCGATCCGATGGGGGCGGCCTCGTAGCGGTCGAACCCAGCGGGGTCGGCGTGCAGGGGGTCGTCGAGGACGGGGGCGTCGGCCTTCAGGGCCGGGTCGGTGTGCAGCCAGTCGTGCATGGAGCTGCTGAGTGTGGATCCCGCGGCGAGCGCGGCACCCGCGCCCACCAAGCCGCGTCGGTTGAGCATGAGGTCCATTCCCGTGAATTCGGTGAGGACCGCGGCCGTGCGTTCGGGCGCCCACGGCACGCCGTCGGGATGTTCCTCGATCCCGCCGTCCTGCCGTTTCCCGTTACGCCCGTGCCGCACCAGACCGAGGTCCTCGATGGTCACGACACGGCCGAGACGCTCGGTGAACAGGGCCGCCAGCACCCGCGGCACCGGATCGCGCGGGATCTCTCCCATGTCGATCCAACGCCGCACCCGGGAGGTGTCGGTCGACAACTGGGGGTGGCCCATGGCCGCCGCCTGCTTGTTGACCAGCCTCGCGAGTTCGCCCTTGGACCAGCCGGCCAGGCCGAACAGGTCCGAAAGGCGGGTGTTGGGTTGTCCGCTCACTTCAAGCCCCCAGGTTCTCGGCTGACTTGACAGTAGCCCGGTGGAGGTTGCCGAGCGACTATTCGCCACGGTTCGCCAGGGTGCGCCAGATGGTGTGCCACTGCCCATCGGGTGTCAGGTAGGAATGCGCCACCCCGACCCGGTCACCCCAAGTCGGCGAGAGTCGACGGACGTCAATATGACAGGGGCATTCCCCAGGGTGCCTCGGGCGACCGGGCCGGGTTGCGCGCAAGGACTTGCACAGGCAGGCACCGCAGGCACACGAAGGGATCTGTTTCTCCCATGTACGCAGCATCGTCCTCCGTGTCCGCCCCGCCCCGGCCGCTGCGCTCCCGCCCGGCGGGCGGCGGGCCGTACCTCGACCCGGTGGCGCGTCCGGGCGGACCCGTCCCGGTCGCGGGCCGGCTGCGGCGCGTACCGGGCCAGCCCGGCACGCCACCGCTCAGCGGGAGACTCGACTTGTCCGGTCCCCAGGGGGCCCAGCTGCGCGCCGCCATCGCCTCGGTGCACCGGATCTGCCCGGAGTTCGCTCCGGTGCAGGTGCTGCGGCGCAGCGGGCGGTCCGTCCTGATCGTCGGGACGACCGGGCGCAGTACGGCCGTGGCCAAGTGCCTGCTGGACCGCTCACCCGCCTGGGCCGAGCGGATCCGTCATGAAATAGCCGCATACCGCTCGTTCGTCCGACACCGGCCCCCGGTCCGTGTGCCCCGGCTGATCGCGGCGGATCCGGACAACTGCACCCTGGTGATCGAGCGGATGCCGGGCCGGGTGGCGGCGCTCCAGCGGCATCCTGTGGAGGCGCCGCCCCGCCCGGACATCCGGGCCGCGCTGGGCGCGATCTGCCGGGTGAACGCCTGGCGGCCCCCCGCGGGTACGTTCGACAAGCCGCTGGAGTACGGCGCCCGGATCGCCCGGTTCCACGAGCTGGGCCTGCTCACCGACCGGGACCTCGGCGACCTCCAGAAGCTGCTGCACGGCATCGCCCACGAGGTCGGCCGGCACGGCATGCTCCAGTTCAACCACGGCGACGCCCTGCTGTCGAACATCCTGCTGTCACCGGCCGGTCCAGTGCTGGTGGACTGGGAGCACGCGGGCTGGTACCTGCCGGGGTACGACCTGGCGACGCTGTGGCTGGTCCTCGGGGACGCGCCGGTGGCCCGGCGGCAGATCAGCCAGATCGCCCAGTCGGCGGGCCCGGCCTCCCGGGACGCCTTCCTGGTGAACCTGATGCTGCTGCTCACCCGGGAGATCCGGACGTACGAGACCGCGGTGCAGCGCTCGATGCAGGACACCGCTCCGGCGGCCCCGGCCCAGCCGGGTGCCGCGCCGTCCGGCGAGGAACAGCGGCTGCTGCTCCGGCGGCTGCACGACGACTGTCAGCTAGCCCGCAAGGCCGTCCGAGCGGCGGTCGGCACTCGCTGACGGGCACGAAGGTCCGCGGTGCGCCAGAGCGGCGGCGCACCGCGGACCTTCGTGCGTCCGGGCGCGCCATCCGCCACGGGCCACCACTGGTGTATGCCAGTGACGCCCCGCAGGCCCGTGCCCCGCCGTGGCGAAACTCGCCGAAACCCCCTTGTGGCAGGGGAAATCAGCGGCCCGAATGCATCATTGACGGATCGTCGGCAAGCCGGTACCACTGACCGAGCCCGGCGCCGTACGACCCTGCACGCCCGCCTGTCACAGGAGGCCGCATTGCGAGGTTCCGCCACCGATTCCCTGTCCACTCCCGGCCACAGACATCTACGGCGGGCTGCCGTTCCGCTCGCCTCGGCGGCGCTGCTGCTGCCGCTGCTCGGCGCGGCCCCCGCGCAGAGCACCGCCTCCGGCTCGTCCGCGGACCGGCTTCAGCAGGCCTTCGCCGGCGCCGCGGCCGAGTACCACGTGCCGCAGAGCGTTCTGCTGGCCGTCTCCTACCTCCAGTCCCGCTGGGACTGGCACGGCGGCGCGCCGAGCGTGACCGGCGGCTACGGCCCCATGCACCTGACCGACGCCCGGACCGCGTTGGCCACCACGGAGCACCACGCCGAGGGCGCGGAGGACGCCCGCGGCGACGGATCCCGCCCGGCCGTCCGTCCCGCCGCCAAGGTGCCGGCCGCCTCGCAGGTCCCGGCCCGGCTGAAGACGCTGCCGAAGGCGGCGCAGCTGACGGGCCGGTCCGCCGAGGAGCTGCGCACCGACCCGGCGGCGAACGTGGCCGGCGGGGCCGCGCTGCTCGCCGCCGCGCAGAAGCAGCTCGGCGAACCGCTGAGCACCGACCCGGCCGACTGGTACGCCGCGGTGGCCCGCTTCTCCGGCGCGGACGACACGGCGACCGCGGCGGCGTACGCCAACGACGTGTACGACGTGCTGCGTTCGGGCGAGGAGCGCACCACGGACGACGGCCAGCAGGTCGTGCTGGCGGCCGAGCCGCGGCTGTCCGCCGACACCGCCCAGCTGAAGCGGGCCGGCCTGCGCACGCTGCCCACGGACGGCATCGAGTGCCCGAAGTCGGTGTCCTGCGAGGCGGTCTGGGCGCCGTACGCCCAGTTCGGCAACAACGACTACGGCAACCACGACCTCGGCGACCGGCCGGCGTCGCAGCGCATCCGGTACATCGTCATCCATGACACGGAGGGCACCTGGAACGGGGTGCTGAACCTGATCCAGGACCCGACCTACGTGTCGTGGAACTACACGGTCCGCTCCACCGACGGTCTGATCGCCCAGCATGTGAGGGCGAAGGACGTGGCGTGGCACGCGGGCAACTGGTACATCAACGCCGCCTCGATCGGCATCGAGCACGAAGGTTTCCTCGCCGATCCGGACGCCTGGTACACGGAGGCGATGTACCGCTCCTCGGCCAGGCTGGTGAAGTACCTGGCCCGCACGTACGGCATCCCGCTGGACCGCGAGCACATCCTGGGCCACGAGAACGTGCCCGGCCCGACCACGTCCACCATCCCCGGTATGCACACGGACCCGGGTCCGTACTGGGACTGGCGGCACTACTTCGAACTGCTGGGCCACCCCTTCAAGCGCACGGCGGGCAGGAAGTCGGGCGTGGTGACCATCCTGCCGGAGTACGCCGTGAACCAGCCGGAGTACACGGGCTGCACCACGTCGGGCGAGCCCTGTGCCGCGCACGGCTCCGGCGAGGTGCGGCTGTACGCGGACCACGACACCGGCGCCCCGCTGATCAAGGACATCGGCCTGGGCAAGGACCCGACCATCGATGTCAACGACGTGTCCTCGCGGGTCTCCACCGGCCAGCAGTACGCGGTCGCGGGCCGCTGGGGCGACTGGACGGCGATCTGGTACCTGGGCCAGAAGGCCTGGTTCCGCAACCCGCCGCAGGAGCCCACGGCGGTCCCGGCCAAGGCCCTGCTGGTGACGCCGAAGAACGGGCTCGCAAGCGTCCCGGTGTACGGCCGCGCCTACCCGGAGAAGGAGGCCTATCCGACGGGCGTCCCCGTCCAGTCGGTCGTACCCCTGCCGTACACGATTCCGGCCGGGCAGCGGTACGTGGCCGGTGACGCGGTACCGGGCGAGTACGACTACTCGGTCACCTTCACCACCGACGCGCACCGGGTCGTGGTGGGCAAGGACCTGTACTACGAGATCCAGTACGGCCACCGGGTCGGCTACGTCCGTGCCGCGGACGTCACCCTGGAGGGCTCGGCCGACTAGGGGCCGCGGTGCCTCAGCCCTGCTGGAAAAGCTCCGCCGGGAGCGGCTTCAGCAGGGCGTACAGGTCGTCGGTGATGGGGCGGTCCCAGGCGGCGATGGTCACGAGCACGCCGTCGCTGCGGTCGAACTGGACGCAGGAGATCCGGCTCTCGGAGAGCTTCAGCCGCCGCACGATGAGGAGGTTGTCGCCCTGGAGGACGGGGGTGTCCTCGGTGCCGACGACGGTGACGTCCTCGTCGTTGTCCAGCGCGAGCAGCAGCTGGCCCACCTCGAAGGGGATCTCGTCCTCGGCGACCTCGCGGGCCGGGGAGCCCTCGGGGAGGTTGCCGATGATCATCGCGGGGCCGCGGCCGCCGAAGAGGTCGTAGCGCAGGAAGACACCCTGGCAGGTGCCGTCGGGGGCGGGCAGCAGACCCGCGCCGAGATTGCCTGGCCAGTCGCCCGGGTCCATGGCCAGCACGTCGAAGTCGGGTCCGGCAGGAGTGGCGCTGCGGCGGCGGAGGAACGACATGCGGCCATGGTACGTGTCCGGGCCGCAGGGGGTGACCTGGGCACCGGGTGCCGGCAGGTCCCCCAGTGCGCGATGGCGCGCCTCACTCCTGCGGCGGCCCCGGCGGTACGACCGCGATCGGGCTGGCCGCGTGGAGCAGGACTGCCTGGGTGACCGAGCCCATCATGCGCGCGGGCGCGAGCAGGCGGCGGCGGTGGCGGCCGACCACCACCAGGTCGGCGTCCCTGGAGGCGGCGACGAGGTGGCCGGCCGCGTCGCCGGGCAGCGCCTCGGTGGCGACGCGGACCTCGGGGTGCCGCCCGTGGTGCGGGGCGAGGAAGCCCTCGGCGAGCGTGCGGGTCTCGCCCTCGACGGCGACCTGGTCGATCGCGGGCGGCACCAGCTGTCCGGGCGCGGTCCACGTCTGCACCGGCCACGGGTAGGCGGCGATCACCTGGACGCGGGCCGCGCGCAGGGCGGCCTCGGCGAAGGCGAACGCGAGCGTACGGTCGTCGGGGCTGTCGACGTGCAGGCCCACGACCACGCGCGGCCCGGGTTCGGCCGGGCCCTCGCCGTGGACCTCCCGGCCGGGGCGGGGCACGACGACCACCGGGCACTCGGAGTCCCGTGCGGCGGCGAGGCCGTTGGAGCCGAGCAGCAGGCTGGCGAAGCCGCCGCGGCCCCGGGAGCCGAGGACCAACAGCTGGGCGTCGGTGCCGAGTTCGGGCAGCACCGCGCCCGGCACGCCTTCCAGGGCGACGTACTCCACGGCGAGGTTCCCGGCGCTGTCCGCGAGCCGGGCGCGCACCTCGTCGAGGACCGGGTCGCCCTCCGTGTCGGGCGGACCGGCGACCAGCACGTCGGCCTGGCCCCAGGCGGCGTACTGCCGTACGTGCACCACCCGCAGCGGTGCCGCGCGGCGCCGGGCGGCGTCGACGGCCCAGTCCAGCGCGCGCAGACTGTCGTCCGAACCGTCGACCGCGGCGATGACCGGCGCAGTGCTCATCGTTCTCACCTCCGGAACACGACCTTCCCCTTGCTGGGGCCAGCCTGACGCAGGGTCGGCCCCGGCGGGGCGCTGCTGGTCGCGTGTCCGGAAATCCCGCCCGGAATGCCTCCGGGCGCGGCTCAGGTCAGGTCGAACTCCCCTTCGCGCGCGCCGGAGACGAAGGCGCCCCATTCGGCGGGTGTGAAGATCAGGGAGGGGCTCTCCGGGCGACCGCTGTTGCGCATCGCGATGAAGCCCTCGACAAACGCGATCTGGACATCGCCCAGACCCCGGCTGCTGGACTGCCATTCGGCGCTGCTGAGGTCCAGGTCCGGCTTGTCCCAGCCCGCGAGCGGCTGCTGCTGGATGGTGGTCTCGGCCACGTCCGTGCTCCTCCCGGTTCGTCGTCCGCGGCTCAGCCTAGCGACCGGTCCCGACTGCCGACAGGCCACCTGGGAAGGACTTTGGCGGCTCGCCGGCCGGCCGGTCAGGCGTCGGGCGGCTCGGATCCCACCAGCCACATGGAGAAGAACTGCGAACCGCCGCCGTAGGCGTGCCCGAGGACCTTGCGGGCGCCGTCCACCTGGTGTTCCCCGGCCCGGCCGCGTACCTGGAGCGCGGCCTCGGCGAAGCGGATCATGCCGGAGGCGCCGATGGGGTTGGCGGACAGCACGCCGCCCGACATGTTGACGGGCAGGTCGCCGTCGAGTTCGGTCACCCCGGACTCGGTGAGCTTCCAGCCGCCGCCCTCCTCGGCGAAGCCCAGGTTCTCCAGCCACATGGGTTCGTACCAGGAGAACGGCACGTACATCTCGACGGCGTCGATGTCCCGGCGCGGGTCGGCGATGCCGGCCTGCCGGTAGACGTCGGCGGCGCAGTCCCGGCCGGCCCGCGGGGAGACGAAGTCCTTCCCGGCGAACAGGGTGGGTTCGCTGCGCATGGCGCCGCCGAGCAGCCAGGCGGGCGGCCGGGGCGCGCGGGCGGCTCCGGCGCGGTCGGTGAGGACCATGGCGCAGGCGCCGTCGGAGGAGGGGCACGTCTCGGAGTAGCGGATGGGGTCCCACAGCATGGGTGAGGCCAGCACCTTCTCCAGGGTGATGCCGTGCTCGTGGAGGTGGGCGTAGGGGTTCTTCAGGGCGTTGCGCCGGTCCTTGTAGGCGACGAGGGCGCCGATGGTGTCGGGGGCGCCGCTGCGCCGCATGTACGCGCGCACGTGCGGGGCGAAGAAGCCGCCCGCCCCGGCGAGCAGGGGCTGCTGGAAGGGGACGGGCAGGGACAGGCCCCACATGGCGTTGGACTCGGACTGTTTCTCGAAGGCCAGGGTCAGCACGGTGCCGTGGACGCGGGCGGCGACCAGGTTGGCGGCGACCAGTGCCGTCGATCCGCCGACCGAACCGGCCGTGTGCACCCGCAGCATCGGCTTGCCCACGGCGCCCAGCGCGTCGGCGAGGTACAGCTCGGGCATCATCAGGCCCTCGAAGAAGTCGGGTGCCTTGCCGATGACGACGGCGTCGATGTCGGCCCAGGTCAACTCGGCGTCGTCCAGGGCGCGTCGGGCGGCCTCGCGGACGAGTCCCGCGATCGACACGTCCCGGCGGGCGGCCACGTGCCTGGTCTGGCCGATGCCTACGACGGCCACGGGCTCCTTGCTCATCGTGGATCCCCTTCGAGTACGGCGACCAGGTTCTGCTGGAGGCAGGGTCCGGAGGTGGCGTGGGCGAGCGCGCGGTCGGAGTCGCCGCGGTGGACGCGGGCGGCGGCCTCGCCGATGCGGAGGAGTCCCGCGGCCATGACGGGGTTGGCGGCGAGCGCCCCGCCGGAGGGGTTGACGCGCACGTCGTCGCCGAGGCGCAGCGCCCTGCGCAGGATCACTTCCTGGGAGCTGAACGGGGCGTGCAACTCCGCGGTGTCGACGGGCCGTTCGAAGGCGCCCGCCTTTTCGCCGGCGAGCCGCGTGGACGGTGAGTCGGTGAGGTCGCGCACGCCGAGCCCATGGGCCTCGATGCGATGGTCGATGCCCCGGATCCAGGCGGGCCGCGCGCACAGTTCGCGGGCTCGCTCCCCCGCCGCGAGGATCACGGCGGCGGCGCCGTCGCCGACGGGCGGGCAGTCGCCGGTGCGCAACGGCCGTACGACGTAGTCCCCTTGGGGTGTCCGGCCGGTGAGCTGGGCGTGCGGGTTGGCCGCCGCGTCGGCCCGGCTGCGGGCGCCGACGGCCGCGAGGGCGGGCTCGTCGGTGTGGCCGGCGTCCAGGAGTGCCTGGGCCTGGAGGGCGGCCAGGGCGACGGAGTCGGGCCACAGGGGGGCGACGTAGTACGGGTCCAGCTGCCGGGTCAGGACGTCGCGCACGGAGCCGGGTGAGGACTTGCCGTAGGAGTACACGAGCGCGGTGTCGGCGTCACCGGTGAGCAGCTTGGTCCAGGCCTCGTACAGGGCCCAGGCGCCGTCCATCTCGACGTGCGACTCGGAGAGGGGCGGCCAGGCGCCGACGCCGTCCAGGGCCATGGTGAAGGAGAAGGCACGGCCGGCGAGGTAGTCGCTGGAGCCGGAGCAGGTGAAGCCGATGTCGGCGGTCCTCAGGCCGGTCCGCGCGAGCACCTCGTGCAGCACCGGCATGAGCATCTCCACCTCGGAGGACTCCTCGGTGGAGCGCCGGTGGTCGGTCTGGGCGAAGGCGACGACGGCGATGTCCCGGCCCGCTCGGGCCTCTTCGCTGGTCACAGCAGCTCCTTGTACGTCTCGTAGTCCGCGTCGGGCTCGCCGGTGGGCCGGTAGTGGTCGGGGTAGCGGGCGCCCTCGGTCCACACCGGCTCGACGCGCAGGCCCATGCGCACCTGCTCGTAGGGGATACCGCCGATCCGGGCGTGCAGGGCGAGGTCGGCGCCGTCGAGGGCGATGTGGGCGTAGACGTAGGGGACCTCGATGTGAAGGTTCCTCGCCTTGATGTTGACGATGCAGAAGGTGGTCACGGTGCCGCGCGGCCCGACCTCGACGTGTTCGTCGGTCGCCACGCCGCAGGTGGGACACGCGCCCCGGGGCGGGACGTACACCTTGCGGCAGGAGGGGCAGCGCTCGCCGACGGTCCGCCGGCCGGACAGGGCGTGGATGTAGTCGGACTGGGCGCGGCCGGGCGCGTACGTGTAGTCGAGGCGGGCGGGAGTGACGATCCCGGTGACCGGGTCGGTGAACTCGCCGGTGTGGCCCGTCGGTTGCCCGGCCTCTCCGGAGTACGGCTCGAAGCAGGCGATGTCGGTGATGGCGCCGGTGCGTTCCTGGGCCCAGCGGATGCGCACCCGCATGCCGGTGCGCACGACGTCGGGGCCGGGGGCGTCGAGGGCGTGCAGGAGGGCGGTGTCGGCGCCGTCGAGCCGGACGAGTACCCAGGCGAAGGGGGTGGCGAGGGGCTGGCCGCGGCGGGGTTCGTGGTTCCACGCCCAGGTGGTGACGGTTCCCGTCGGGGCTACTTCGACAAGGTCACGGATCTCCTCGGCGGTGACCGGGTCGTACTCGACGGGCGGGACGAGGACGCGTGCGTCGGCGGTCCGCACGCCGAGGACGACGCCTTCGCGCAGCCCGGTGAGGAAGGCGCTCTGGACGGGGCCGAGGGAGCGGGTGAAGGGGAACTCGACGACGAGCGGGGCCTTGAGGGCTTCGGGCACGGTGACTCCTCGGGTCAGGCGCGCTTGTAGACGGGGGGCCGCTTCTCGGCGAAGGCGCGGGCGCCTTCCTTCGCGTCGGCGGTGTCGAAGACCGGCCAGCCGCACGCGAGTTCGGCCGCGAGGCCGTCGGTCTCCGTCAGCTCGGCGGTCTCGTACACCGACGCCTTGACGGCCTCGACGGCGAGCGGGCCGCAGGCGTTGATCCGCTCGGCGATCTCCAGCGCCTCGTCGAGGGCGGTGCCGTCGGGGACGACATGGCCGATCAGGCCGATGTCCGCGGCTTCCCGGGCGGTGTACGGCCGGCCGGTGAGCAGCATCTCCAGGGCGTGGGTGCGCGGGATCTGGCGCTGGAGCCGGACGGTGGAGCCGCCGATCGGGAACAGTCCGCGCCGGACCTCGAACAGGCCGAACGTCGCGGAGGCGCCCGCGACCCGGATGTCGGTGCCCTGGAGGATCTCGGTGCCGCCCGCCACGCAGTACCCCTCGACGGCGGCGATCACCGGTTTGCGCGGGCGGTGATGGCGCAGCATCGCCTTCCAGTGCAGATCGGGGTCGGCCCGCAGCCGGTCGCGGTAGTGCTCGCCGGCCATCCCCTTCCCGGCGAGCGCCTTGAGGTCCATGCCGGCGCAGAAGGAGCCGCCGGAGCCGGTGAGCACGATGGAGCGGATGTCGTCGTCCGCGTCGGCCTCGACCCAGCCGTCGTACAGGCCGACGAGCATCGGAAGCGAGAGCGCGTTCCGGGCGTCGGGCCGGTTGAGTGTGAGCACCAGTGTGGCGCCCTCGCGCCGCACGGTGAGGTGTTCCGTCCCGCCCATGGGCCTTCTCCCCTCGGTGAGAACGAGAACAGGTTGCAGTAGGCGGGGAGGCACTTCAAGGGTTTTCTGACAGACAGTCAGATTTATTGGCGCGGGCCCTTCACAGTTGCGCCGCCCTTTGCTCTGATGACCGGCGAAGCGACGGTCAGGAGGAGCGGTGGAGTACAACCTTGCCGATCTGTTCGAGTCGGTCGTCGACGTGGCCGGGGACCGCGAGGCGCTCGTGTACGTCGATCATCCCGGCACCGGCGCGGAGCGCCGGCTGACCTACGCGGAGCTGGACGCGGCCGCCAACCGCATCGCCCATCACCTGATCGACAGCGGGATCCGCCCCGGGGAGCACCTGGGCCTGCACCTCTACAACGGCGTCGAGTACCTCCAGACGGTGCTGGCCTGCCTGAAGGCGCGCGTCGTCCCGGTCAACGTCAACTACCGTTACGTGGAAGATGAGTTGGCGTACCTCTACCGGGACGCCGACCTCGTCGCGCTGGTCTTCGACGCGGAGTTCGCGGACCGGGTGGCGGGGGCGCTGCCGCGGGCGCCGGGGCTGCGGCATCTGCTGTGCGTGGGGGCGGACGCGTGCGGGGTGCCGGGCGCGCTGCCGTTCACGCGGGCGGAGGCCGCCGGGTCGCCGCGACGCGGCTTTCCGGCACGCTCCGGAGACGACCAGTTCATCATCTACACCGGCGGCACGACCGGGATGCCCAAGGGCGTGATGTGGCGTCAGGAGGACCTGTTCTTCGCGGGGCTGGGCGGCGGGGCGCCGACCGGGGAGCCGGTGAAGGCGCCGGAGGAGCTGGCCGAGCGGGTCGCGGCCGGCGGCACCGGGATCACGTTCTTCCCCACTCCCCCGCTGATGCACGGCACCTCGACGCTGACCGCGTTCATCGGCTTCAACTTCGGCCAACGCGTCGTCGTGCACCGCAAGTTCGTGCCCGAGGAAGTGCTGCGGACGATCGAGCGGGAGAAGGTCACCAGCGTGTCGCTGGTGGGCGACGCGATGCTCCGGCCGCTGATCGACGCGCTCGGCGGCCCGCTGAGGGGCACCGACTGCTCGGCCCTGTTCAGCGTGTCCTCGTCCGGCGCGATCATGTCGGAGACGGTGCGCCGGCAGTTCCGGGAGCTGGTCCCGAACGCCATGCTGCTGAACAACTTCGGCTCCTCCGAGTCCGGCTTCAACGGCACCGCGACGGACGACTCCGGGCCCGAGCGGGGCTTCCGCATCCGGGTCAACTCCCGTACGCAGGTGGTGGATCCGGCCACGCACGAGCCGGTCGCGGTGGGCGAGGTCGGCCGGGTCGCGCAGTGCGGCCATGTACCGCTCGGCTACTACAACGACCCGCGCAAGACGGCCGAGACGTTCTTCGAGAAGGACGGACAGCGCTGGGTGCTGCTCGGCGACATGGCGACGGTCGACGCGGACGGCGTGGTGACCGTGCTCGGCCGGGGCTCGCAGTGCATCAACACCGGGGGTGAGAAGGTCTACCCCGAGGAGGTCGAGCAGGCGCTCAAGGCTCATCCGGACGTGTACGACGCGCTCGTCGCCGGGGTGCCGGACACCACGTGGGGCAACCATGTGGCGGCCGTGGTGCAGCTGCGCACGGGGGCGGTGCTCCCCTCCCTGGCCGACATCCAGACCCACTGCCGGGCCCGCCTGGCCGGCTACAAGATCCCTCGCCAGCTGGTGATCACCGACTCCATCCGGCGCTCCCCGAGCGGCAAGGCCGACTACCGCTGGGCACGGGAGGTGGCGGTGGCGGCCGACCGGCCGTGACCCCGGGGTGTCCCGCCCCGCCCGCGACACCAGAGGATTACCCTGTGTGCCCGACCACTGTCATTTGATGACTCATGGTGACATCGGGTCGTAGGAGTTCCGCGCACGGAAGGATCCTGAGGTGCCGCACCCCACGCCTCGTTCCTGGCTCGCGTGGTGCCGTCGGCGTCCCCGGATCGGGCAGGGGGTGACCGTCGGCACGACCGTGCTCGCCGCCGCCCTGCTGCTGACCTCGCTCCTCCTGCCGGACCGGCCCGACCTGCTCGCCCCCGCCGCGTTCCTGCGCCTGCCGGCCGAGGCCGTCCTGCTCGCCGCCCTGCTGCTCGTGGTGCCCGGCCGGGCCCGGCGGGCCGGGGCGGTGGCCCTCGGCGTGCTGATCGGGCTGGTCACCCTGCTCAAGTGCCTCGACATCGGCTTCTACTCGGTACTGTTCCGCCCGTTCGACCTGGTGCTGGACTGGGGGCTGCTGGGCAACGCGGCGGACTATCTGCGCGAGACGTCCGGGCGGTCCGGCGAGCTGGCCGCGATCGCCGGTGCCGTGCTGCTCGCGGTCGCGGTCCTCGTCCTGACGACGGGCGCCACGCTGCGGCTGACCACCCTGCTGGCCCGGCACCGCGCCCGGTCGGTCCGCGGGACCCTGGTGCTCGGCACCGCGTGGGTCACCTGCGTCCTGTTCGGCCTGCACAACGCCGGCGAGCCCGTCGCCGCCACGCTCGACGCCGACCTGCTCGGCGACCGCGCCCAGCAGGTCCGCACCTCGCTCGCCGACGCCCGGCTCTTCCGCCGCCAGGCCGCCGTCGACGCCTTCGCCCACACCCCGCCGGACCGACTGCTCACAGGCCTGCGCGGCAAGGACGTACTGCTCACCTTCGTCGAGAGCTACGGCCGTTCGGCGATCGAGGACCCGGCGATGGCGCCGCAGATCGACGCGGTCCTCAAGGAGGGCTCGGCGAGCCTGGCGGCGGCCGGCTTCGGTGCGCGCAGCGGCTGGCTGCGCTCGCCGGTGACCGGCGGCGGCAGCTGGCTCGCCCACGCGACCTTCCTGTCCGGCCTGTGGATCAGCAACCAGCAGCGCTTCCGCAGCCTCACCTCCAGCGACCGCACCACCCTCACCGGCTCCTTCCGCAGGGCCGGTGCCTGGCGCACGGTCGGCATCGTGCCGGGTGTGCTGACGGCCTGGCCGGAGGGCCGGTTCTTCGGCCTGGACCATGTCTACGACGGCCGTCATCTCGCGTACCACGGCCCGGACTTCGGCTGGTCGCAGGTGCCGGACCAGTTCGCCCTGGAGTCCTTCCGGCGCGCGGAGCTCGGCAGGCGGGGCCGCCGCCCGCTCATGGCGGAGATCATCCTCACCTCCAGCCACTACCCCTGGGCTCCCGTCCCGCGGCTGGTCGGCTGGGAGAACCTGGGCGACGGCTCGGTCTTCCGGCCGGTCAGGCGTGCGGGCCGGTCCGAGGAGGAGGTCTGGCGGACCCCGGAGAGCGTGCGCACCGCATACCGCACCTCGATCGCGTACGCGCTGCGCAGCCTCGTCCAGTTCCTCCGCCGCTACGGCGACGAGAACACCGTCCTGGTCTTCCTCGGCGACCACCAGCCCGTGCCGACGGTCACCGGGAACAGCCCCCGCAAGGACGTGCCGGTCACGATCGTCGCCCGCGATCCCAAGGTGCTGGACCGGATCTCCGGCTGGGGCTGGACGCAGGGGCTGAAGCCCGCCACGAACGCCCCCGTCTGGCCCATGGACGGCTTCCGCGACCGCTTCCTGACCGCGTACGGGCCCCGGCCTACCGGCCGAGGAACTCCTCCAGCACGGCCAGGAACTCCTCCGGCCGGGTCTCATGGACCAGGTGCCCCGCGTCGAGGGTGACGAGCCGGGCGTCCGGGATCAGGCCGGCGAGCTCTGCCACCTGCTCCTGCGGGAGGTGGCTGGTGGGGCCGCCCGCGATGACCAGCGTGGGCATGGTGATCCGGCCCATGCGGTCCCGCCACACGGGATCGGGTGCGTTGCGCTGCTCGTCGGTGGCCCGCACCATCACCCAGTCGAACGGCAGCTCCCCCTCGGGCCGCGGGGTGGGCGGCCTGGGCGGGTCGAGCGGCACCGGTGCGCAGACGTCCTCCAGCACCAGGCGTCGTACGACTCCGGGGTGGCGCTGCGCCAGCAACAACGCGACGTGACCGCCCAGCGAGTGGCCCACCACGTCCGCGCGCCCGGCACCGAGGGCGGCCAGCAGGGCCCGCACGTCGTCGGACATCGCCTCCCAGGTGTACTGCCCCGGCCAGTCGCTGCGTCCGTGGCCGCGCAGGTCCGGGGCGTACACGCGGCGCGGAGCCGGAGGTGCCGCGAGGCGTTCGGCGACGGGCGTCCAGTCGGCGCCGTCCGCGCCGCGGCAGTGCAGCAGCAGGAGGGGCGGGGCCTCGGGCGGACCCCAGGTCCGGCAGGCCAGGGTGATGCCGTTCGCCTCGACGGTGAGCAGGTCGGCGGTGGGCAGGTCGGCGGTGGGCAGCTCCGTGGGCTGCGGCTCGGCGGGGTACGGCACTGTGGTGTCCATGCCCGGCACGCTAGCCGGGCGGCCAGGTCCGGGCCGCCTACTCTGCCGAGGGCAGAGCGGAGCCCACGGGCCCGTCGAGGAAGGCGAGCAGCCGGCCCGCGAACCACTCCGGATCGTCCAGCCAGGGGTAGTGACCGGCGCCGGGCTGGACGCTGAACTCGGCCTTCGGGAAGGCCTCGGCGGCCCGGCGGGCGAGGTCGGGACGGGGGCCGCCGTCGAGTTCCCCGGCGAGCACGAGGACCGGTGCGGTCAGGCGGGCGAGGGCGGCCCGGGTCACGTCGGGGGTGAAGGCGCCGGCGCCGAAGTACCGCTCACCCGCCTCGTCGTTGGTCTGCTCCGACTCGGCGTCCGTGTGCGCCCGGGCGGCGTCGTCCCAGCGGCCGTAGAAGAACGGCAGGAACACGTCGTCGAAGTCCGCCTCGCCCGCCAGCCATGCCCGGAACGCGGGGAAAGCCTGCGCGAACCACGGCTCGGCCGCGCGCAGCCGGGCCATGGCCAGCCGGTCCTCGGGCGTCGTCCGCAGGCCGAGCGCGGACGGGTTGGGGGTGATCAGCAGCAGCCGTCCGACCCGGTGCGGGTGACGGGCCGCGTAGAGCGTCGCCAGGGCGGCGCCCGCCGAGTGCGCGAGCAGATCCATGCGCTCCAGGCCCAGGTGGGCGCGCCATGCCTCCACGTCCTCGACCATGCGGTCGCAGCGGTACGTCGCCGGGTCCGCCGGGGCAGCCGAGTCCCCGGTACCGCGCAGGTCGAGGAGGGCGAGCCGGCGGTGTGCGGTCAGCCCGCCGAGGTCACCGAGGTAGGCGGAGGCGCGCATGGGGCCACCGGGCAGGACGACGAGGGGCTCGCCCGCGCCCCGCAGGTGGTAGGCGAGCCGGGTGCCATCGGTCGCCGTGAAAGTCGGCATGGGCACGATCATTTCGGTCCGCGGCAGCGGGGGCAACAACTTTCCGCGGAAAGTCCTCGCACCCCTTGCCTCGGAGCGCATGACCTGAATTACTGACCCCGAACAGGTCGACCGAACGATCGGTCGCCCGGAATGTACGGTCGGCAAGGGAGACGTCCCGATGACGAATGCGACGGATCTACTCGACGCGGGCGAACGGCTCGGGCTCGACGAGCTGCGAGCACTTCAGCTGGAGCGGCTGCGCGCCTCGCTGCGGCACGCCTACGACCATGTGCCGTTCTACCGGGAGTCCTTCGACAAGGCCGGCGTACACCCCGAGGACTGCCGCTCGCTCGCGGACCTCGCCCGCTTCCCGTTCACGACCAAGGCCGACCTCAGGGAGCACTACCCGTACGGCATGTTCGCCGTGCCCAGGGAGCGGATCCGCCGACTCCACGCGTCCAGCGGCACCACCGGGCTGCCCACGGTGGTCGGCTACACGGACGACGACCTCTCCATGTGGGCCGACATGGTGGCACGCTCGCTGCGCGCCGCAGGCGCGCGGCCCGGCGACATCGTGCACGTGGCCTACGGCTACGGGCTCTTCACCGGCGGCCTGGGCGCCCACTACGGCGCGGAGCGCCTCGGCTGTACGGTCGTGCCGGCCTCCGGCGGGATGACGGCCCGGCAGGTGCAGCTCATCCGGGACCTGAAACCGGCCGTGATCATGGTGACCCCGTCCTACATGCTGACACTGCTGGACGAGTTCGAGCGGCAGGGCGTGGACCCGCGCACCACCTCGCTGCGCGTCGGCGTCTTCGGGGCCGAGCCCTGGACCGAGCAGATGCGGCGCGAGATCGAAGAACGCTTCGCGATCGACGCCGTCGACATCTACGGGCTCTCGGAGGTGATCGGCCCCGGCGTGGCGCAGGAGTGCGTGGAGACCAAGGACGGGCTGACCGTGTGGGAGGACCACTTCTATCCGGAGGTGGTCGACCCGATCACGGGCGAGGTGCTGCCGGACGGGGAGCGGGGCGAGCTGGTGTTCACCTCGCTGACGAAGGAGGCCATGCCGATCGTCCGGTACCGGACCCGGGACCTGACCCGGCTGCTGCCCGGCACGGCGCGGGTCTTCCGGCGGATGGAGAAGGTCACCGGGCGCAGCGACGACATGGTGATCCTGCGCGGGGTGAACCTGTTCCCGACCCAGATCGAGGAGATCGTGCTCCGCACGCCGGGGGTGGCGCCCCACTTCCAGCTCCGGCTGACCCGGGAGGGCCGCCTGGACCGGCTGACCGTCCGCGCCGAGGCCCGCCCGGACGCACCGGCGCATTCCCGGGAGACGGCGGCCCGGTCCATCGCCCTGGCCGTGAAGGACGGCATCGGGGTGTCGGTCGACGTGGAGATCGTGGATCCGGAGTCGCTGGAGCGGTCGGTGGGCAAGATCCGCCGGATCGTGGACCTGCGGTCGCGGGACGCGGGGTGACCGGCCTCGGCTTCGGCTTCGGCTTCGGCTTCGGCTTCGGCTTCGGTCAGGGGGCAGTCGTATCGACGTACCTCGAAACGTCGGCATCTCCCTATACTCCGGAGCCATGACGGACACGGACACGGACACCGCCCCCACCCCGGACCCGGACCTGGTCAACGCGCTGCGGGCGCTGTCCAACCCGATGCGGCTGCAGATGCTGCGCTGGCTGCGCGAGCCCGAGCGGCACTTCCCGATGGACCGGGCCATCGCCGACCCGGCCGAGGTGGGCGTGTGCGTGAGCCACATCCAGGAGAAGGCCGGGCTGGCCCAGTCGACGGTGTCGGCCTACATGGCCGAGCTCCAGCGGGCGGGCCTGGTCCGCGCCACCCGGGTGGGCAAGTGGACCCACTACAAGCGGGACGAGCGGCGCATCGCCGACCTGGTCAGCGAGCTCGGCCGCGCTCTCTAGCCGAGGGCGCACGTCGGACCCCGGGCACCAGCAGGCGCGCCCGCTTGCACTTCATATCGAGAATCTGCGATATTTCGATTAATCGATCGCGTCTCATCGACATCACGCCTCATCGATCGCATCGGGCACGAACACATCGACCGACACACGGGGAGCGAGACACATGACGGGACGGCACGGCCTGGATCTCGGCACGTTCGGGATCTACACCTTCGACTTCGAGCACCAGCCGGCCGCCGGGATCCGGGACGCGGTCCAGGAGCTGGAGGACCTGGGCTGGCCGGCGCTGTGGGTGCCCGAGCTGCTCGGCCGGGAGGCGCTCACCCACGCCGGCTTCCTGCTGGCGTCCAGCCGCCGGCTGAGCGTGGTCAACGGCATCGCCCAGATCTGGCCCCGCCGCGCCCGCTCGACGTACGGCGCCGCGCTGCTGCTCGCCGACGCCTACCCGGGCCGGCACGTGCTCGGCCTGGGCTTCGGCGGCGAGCCCCGGCCCGGGGTGAAGCCGCTCGCGGCCATGGCCGAATACCTGGACCGGCTGGACGAGTCGGCCACCGCTGACCCGGCCGCGCTCCCCAACCCGCGCCCCACCGCCCCGCTGCGGCGCCTCCTGGCCGCATACGGCCCCAAGATGCTGGAGCTGGCCCGCGACCGCGCCGACGGCGCCCAGACCTACCACGTGAACGTGGCCCACACGGCGCAGGCGCGGGAGATCCTCGGACCGGACGCCTTCCTCGCCGTCGAGCACGCGGTCCTCTTCGAGACCGACCCGGCCCGAGCCCGCGCCGCCGCCCGCGCACATCTGCGCGGCTACCTCGAAACCCCGTACAACATCGCCAAGTTCCGCCGCCTCGGCTACACCGACGACGACCTCTCCGCCGGCGGCAGCGACCGCTTCGTGGACGACCTGGTGTTCTGGGGCGACCCGGACACGATCACCCGGAAGCTGCACGCCCATGTGACGGCGGGCGCCGACCATGTCGCCGTCCAGGTGATCGGCGTCCAACCGGGCGAGTCGGCCCTGCCCCACTGGCGGCTGCTGGCCGAGGCGCTGCTGCCGGCGCAGCCCCGGGCGCACACCGGTGTCAGCGGCTGAAGCGGTCCCGCAGTTCGCGCTTGAGGATCTTGCCGCTGGCGTTGCGGGGCAGTTCGGACACGAACACGATGCGCTTGGGGGCCTTGAAGGGGGTGAGTTTCTCCTTCACATGGGTGATGAGCTGATCCTCCGTCACCTCGCCGCGCGGGACGACGACGGCGGTGACGGCCTCGATCCAGCGGTCGTCCGGGAGGCCGATCACCGCGGTCTCGGCGACGGCCTCGTGCGTGTAGAGGGCGTCCTCGACCTGGCGTGAAGCCACCAGCACCCCACCGGAGTTGATGACGTCCTTCACCCGGTCCACGATCGTGAAGTAGCCGTCGGCGTCGCGGACCGCGAGGTCGCCCGAATGGAACCAGCCGTCGCGGAAGGCCTCGGCGGTCTCGTCGGGCTTGTCCCAGTATCCCTCGCACAGCTGCGGGGAGCGGTAGACGATCTCGCCGGGGGTGCCGTCGGGCACGTCCTCGCCCCGGTCGTCCACCACCCGCGCGTCCACGAAGAGCACGGTGCGGCCGCAGGAGTCCAGGCGGCCCTCGTGCTCGTCGGGGGCGAGCACCGTGGCCAGCGGGCCGATCTCGCTCTGCCCGAAGCAGTTGTAGAAGGCCAGCCCCGGCAGGCGTGCGCGCAGGCGCTCCAGCACCGGGACGGGCATGATCGAGGCACCGTAGTAGGCCTTGCGCAGCCCGTCGAGGTCACGGGTGGCGAAGTCGAACCGGCCGGCGAGCGCGATCCACACCGTGGGCGGCGCGAACAGGCTGTCCGCGCGGCCCGCTTCGATCAGGTCGAACAGGCGGTCCCCGTCCGGGGAGTTCAGGATGACGTTGGTCGCGCCGACCGCCAGGTAGGGCAGCAGGAACACGTGCATCTGCGCCGAGTGGTAGAGGGGGAGCGCGTGCACCGGACGGTCGCCCGCGCTCAGGTCGAGGGCGGCGATGGCGCTCAGGTACTCGTGCACGAGCGCCCGGTGGGTCATCATCGCGCCCTTGGGCAGGGCCGTCGTGCCGGAGGTGTACAGCAGTTGCACCAGGTCCTCGGTGCGGGGTTGCGGGCCGTCGTACGGCGGTGCCTGCGCCTGGCGGGCCAGCAGCGAGTCCTCGGCGTCCCGCAGCGGCAACAGCCGTACGCCGTCCGGGAGTCGGTCCGCCAGGTCCGGGTCGGTGAGCACCAGGGTGCTGCCGGACTGGGTGAGGAGATACGCCAGGTCGTCGCCGGTGAGGTTCTGGTTGACCGGCACATGGACCAGGCCGGCCCGGGCGCAGGCGAGGAAGGCGATCAGATAGGCGTCGGAGTTGTGGCCGTAGGCGGCGACCCGGTCGCCGGGCGCGAGTCCCTGCGCGCGCAGTACCGAGGCCGCGCGGGAGACGGCGTCGTCCAGTTCCTCGTACGTCCACCGTCGCTCGCCGTACTCCAGCGCGAGGCGCGCCGGGGTGCGCCGGGCGCTGCGCCGCAGCACCCCGTCAACCGTGCTGCCGTGTCCCTGCGTCATGACTCATGATCCTCGGTCCGTCACCGGGGCAGGTCAAGCACCGGGGGCACGCGCCCTCCGGTGGGCTCAACAGCTCCTTCCCTCAATGATGTTGGGAGGCACCATTGCGCAGCCACCTGAGACGACTGGCCGTCGCCGCCGTCGCCCTGTTCACCGCCTCGTCCGCACTGCCGGCCGCCGCGGCCGCGCGGCCGGGCCACCAGGAACACCCCGCGCACGGCGGGCTGTCCGCCGTCATCCGCTACACCGAGTACGGCATTCCGCACATCGTCGCCGGGAACTACGCGGACCTCGGCTTCGGCACCGGCTGGGCGCAGGCCGCCGACCAGGTGTGCACCCTGGCCGACGGCTTCGTGACCGTACGCGGCGAACGCTCCCGCTTCTTCGGCCCGGACGCGACGACCGACAGGTCGCTGTCGTCGGCCTCCGGCAACCTGTCCAGCGACCTGTACTTCCGCGGGGTGCACCAGGCGGGCACCGTACGGAAGTTGATGGCCGCACCGGCGCCGCTCGGCCCGAGCGAGGACGTGCGGGACCTGATGCGGGGCTTCGCCGCCGGTTACGACGCCTGGCTGCGGCAGAACCGGATCACCGATCCGGCGTGCCGGGGCGCCGCCTGGGTGCGGCCGGTCACGACGCTGGACGTGGCCGCCCGCTTCTACGCCATCGCCGTGCTCGGCGGCCAGGGCGGCGCCGTGGACGACATCACCGGCGCGCAGCCGCCCGCCGGCGCCACCGCCCACGCGCGCGGGGCCGACGCCCAGGCACTGGTCAAGGCCGTGTGGGCCCGGACCGCCGACGCGGACATGGGCTCGAACGCGGTCGCCTTCGGCGGTGCCACGACCGCGAACGGCCGCGGCCTGCTGCTGGGCAACCCGCACTACCCGTGGCAGGGCGGACGCCGGTTCTGGCAGGCACAGCAGACCATCCCGGGCGAACTGAACGTCGCCGGCGCCTCGCTGCTCGGCTCGCCGACCATCTCCATCGGCTACAACGCGTACGTGGCGTGGAGCCACACCGTGTCCACCGGTGTCCCGTACAACCTGACCCGGCTGACCCTGGACCCGTCCGACCCCACCGTCTACCGGGTGGACGGCAGACCGGAGCGGATGACCCGGCGGACCGTGACGGTGCCCGTCGAGCACGGCGCCCCGGTCACCCGGACCCAGTGGTGGACGCGCTACGGCCCGGTCGTCGCCGACAGCGGGAACGGCGGGCCAGCGCTGCCGTGGACCACCACGACGGCCTACGCGCTCAGCGACCCGAACGCCGCGAACATGCGGTTCGCGGACACCTCCCTCGACTTCGGCAGGGCGCGCTCGACGGCGGACGTCCTCGCCTCCCTCGACCGGCACCAGGGCCTGCCGTGGGTCAACACCATCGCCGCGGACTCCTCGGGCCACAGCCTCTACACCCAGTCGCAGGTGCTGCCCCGGATCACCGACGACCTGGTGGCCCGCTGCTCCACCGACCTCGGCAAGGTCACCTACCCGCAGGCGGGTCTCGCGGTGCTCGACGGCTCGCGCGGCGCCTGTGCGCCCGGCAGTGACCCCGACTCCGTCCAGCCCGGCATCTTCGGGCCCGCCCGCATGCCCACGCTCAAGGACGCCCCGTACGCCGAGAACTCCAAGCATGATCAGGGCGTGATTAATGTGCGTCGCTGACCTGCCGGTAGAGACCCCGCCCCACCAGGGGCTTGCGGTCCTCCGCAAATCTCCCCCTGGGTGGCAGGCACGTCATGGCCCAGGCAGCAATCCCCCTGTTACCGGAACCGGGGCATGTCCGGTCCGCGCCCAGGAACAGCAGCCTCCGCGCAAGTACCGGCGGCGGGTGAGGACTGCGTCACCCGACCCTTCCTGGCGCGTACGCCGGGGCGCCCGGGGCCTTGGCGGCCTCATCCGGCCCGAGGGCCGCTCGCTCGACGGTCTCTGTGAGGCCGGCGGTGTCGAGGAACCCCTGTTCAACCAGGTGCAGGTCCTTGCCCCAGCCGCGCAGCAGACCGGTGGCGTTGCGGTGCACGGCCGTGTTCATCAGATGGCCGAAGTTCTCCCGCAGCGGCGGGTACACCACCTGATCGGGCAGGCCGCGGGCGGCGAGCCGCCGGTGCAGCAGGTACTTGTCCGCCTTCCATTGAACGGGCGGGCGCTGGCCGAAGCGGACCATGTCCGCGTATGCGGGCGTGGGGCGGGCAGATCGGCCAACGGTCCCGTCGAGGTGTTCCTCGCGCCGCCTCCCCCTCGGGTTGCGAGGTCAGTTGCAGATGCCGCTGACGGCGGACTGGGCACCGGAATCGGAGACCATGGCGCAGACGTAGTGTCCCGGGCCGTCGGGCCACCAACCAGAGCCGGCGCCGGTGGTGACGGAGATCTCCCTGCCGTTGTCCGTCAGGATGAACCGGCAACCGTGAGCAGTAACGGTCGGGTTGAGCTCTTGCTCGTCATGCCAGGCGCCGTCGACGAACTTCAGTTGGATCTCCTGGTCGGCGGTGCAGTCATAGGTGTGGATCCAGTGATCGCCCTCGTTGGCGGCGAGAGCGGGCGACGCGGACAGGACGACCATGGCACCGAAGCCGAGGACGGCGACGGCGGATCGCAGGGACGTACGGTGAGGCAGCATGAAGCGGATTCCTTCCGAAGGTGAGGGACAGTCAGGAGACGGAGGCTACGGGGGTCTCGCCGCCGTAGTAGTACGTCGGGCTGGTGAAGTAGGAGACGCTGTAGTACGTGCCGGGGCCCACCGTGACCGGGTTGGACCAGACGGTCCCGCTCGGGCCTGGCACCACCGCATACTTCCGGCTGCCGGGGACGACGTTCTGGTGTCAGTCACAGGCACCGGGTGATTCCGCATGCCCGTACGTTCTGGAACCGTCGACGAACCATACGCGCAGGTAGTAGCAGTGGCTCGTGGCGATGGGAACACTGTCGTGATACACGAACCAGCCCCGGCCAGTGCCCAGGACAGTGGGGGCGTGACCGCGTAGGTCGGCTCTCCTGACTGCCAGGCCGGCTTGTCCATGACCTGATACCACATCTGTACGTCGGTCTCAGGTGTGTTGATGACTGCAACCCACACGCCATTCGGATCCACGCACGAGCAACCCCGAGCTACCGAGGGGCCCTGTTCGATCAGAACCGCCCTCATGATCGATAGGAATGCGGCTTCAGATGTACAGCACGGGCGAATCCACGGGGCCGTACCAGGTCCCGGCGATGTCGAGGAACACCGCCACGTAGTAGGCGCCGGAGGGGTATGACCCGAAGTTGGGCGCGACGTCGCAGTTCGCAGCAGGACCCTGCGGGCAGCCATAGCCCCACTGCCATACCGCTTGGTTGGTGTTCTTATTCATGAGTTGGACGGTGAAGTCGTCCACGTGCTCGCTGCCGTTAAGGTAACCGTTCCCGCTGATACCGCTACCGCTGGCACTGATGCAGGGCGCAACCCGCACATCGTGGCCGGGGATATCGAACCACGCACGGCAGCCTCCCCCGCTCGCCGCGCTCGCGCTTCCCGTGGCGGTGATGGTTGCGCCCCCGGCGATTGCCAGAGTCGCGGCGGCCATGGCGATGGCGCGCTTGGTCTTGCCGAGCTTGAGCATTCGTTCCCCCTCGTGTGGTCGCGGCCGGTCATGGCCGCTCGACTTCCGTGTTGTTGCCGCTTTGGCCCGGCCTTGCGCTAGGCAGCACAACCAGACTGCCTTGGGTGGTTGTGTGGAGTCGCGTTTCCCGCACGAATCCGTACACCCCGGTCGGCCCCTGTCAGCTCACTGCCAATGTAGGACTGGCAAGCATCGTGTGGAGTGTCAGGTTGCACGGTGAAGCGGGGGTTCCGGTGTCAAAGTGCACAGCGAGTTGGGAGAGGCCAGGCCGTCGGGATCCTCCGCGAAGCCGACGCCGTCAACACCCGCCGCCGACAGCGCGTCGTCGACCTCGCCCGCGAGGAACTCGGGCTGACCTGCGCGGCAAGCGGATCACCGTCTGGGGCGCCTGTGGGGCTCGAGTAATCATCGCTGCTGGTCAAGCGGCGTACCTGTACTCGTTGATCACGCCGCCGAGGATGCGGGTGCGCAGGACTCTGCCGTCGGCCTGGGCACGGACCTGCGGCGGTTGTTGGTGGGCTTCGGGAGACAACTGGCTTCGCGCCCGGTGGGGGCGAAGCGCGTTGTAGTGCCTCTCGTACTCGGCAAGAACCTGGCACGCGTGAGCTTCGCCCAGGATCAGCACGTGATCGACGACTTCCCGGCGGAGGGTGCCGATCACTCGCTCGCAGTGGGCGTTGGCCCTCGGCGCGCGGACCGGTGTCTTGATGATCTCGATATCCTCGGCGTGAAACACCGCGTCGAAGGCCTCGGTGTATTTGCTGTCGCGGTCTCGGATCAAGAAGCGCAGCGGGTCCATGCTCGCGCCGAGTTCTGCGGCCAGGTTGCGGGCTTGCCGGGTGGCCCAGGCAGCGGTCGGGTGTGCAGTGACGCCGGCGATGTGCAGGCGCCGAGTGTGGTGTTCGAGGAAGACCAGGGCGTACAGCCGGCGCAGGCCGATGGTGTCAATGTGGAGGAAGTCGCAGGCCATCACACCGGCTGCCTGGGCGGAGAGGAACTCGCGCCAGGTGGGGCCAGCGCGGCGCGGGGCCGGATCGATGCCGGCCACGTCAATCAGTAGCTGCGCGACGGGCGCAAGTGCCACATTGTCCTGACCGACACAGCCGGCCTGCTGCTGGAGGCCACCGTCACCCCCGCGAACATGCACGACTCGGTGGCCGCACCCAGGCTGATCGACGCCTTCATGGCCGAGCCCGGACGCCTGCTGAAACTGCCCATGTTGCACGGGCGCTGAGCAGTTGTGTGTGACTCCACGCGTCCCGCGCACGCCGAGGTACCCCCGCATCGGCGAGGGCCGAAACGGCAGACGATCTTGAGGGTCGACAACCGCCCGCGACCAGCACGAGTGCGCGGTCAACGAGTCACGCCAGCCTCGTGACCAGCGACTTCAAGATGGTGGATCTTCAATGGGCGACGAGGCCCTCGGTCATCTCCGTGCCGAGATGCTGACGGTGCAACAGGCTCTGGCCTGCACGCCTGCGTTGGGCGTTCCCAGATCACACGTGGCGCGTTTTGACTGTAGTGAGCGCCCCCGCAGGTGCGGTGCGGGTCGGTCTGCCAAGCACCCAGAAGAGCACGCCGAGGAGCATGAAGGCGACCAGCGGGACGGCCTCCGTGAGCAGGTACCTCCAGCGCTCGCCGTAACTCCAGCCGGCCGGTGCGTAGCCGGAGCCGAACCAGTGGTCACCGAGTCCCGGGGCGACCAGCTGCACGCTGGCGAACAGGATGAGCAGGGTGAGCACCGTGCTGATGGTGCGCGGGATGGGCGCCCTGTAGGGGCGGGGGAAGTCCGGAGCCTTGCGGCGCAGTACCGCGAGCGCCGGGAAGATGCCCAGGTAGCTGACGAGGGTGGTGGAGACGGCGAGGCCGAGGACGGCGCCGAAGAGCTTGCCGGCGCTGCCGCCCGTCAGTTGGTGGGCCAGGATGAGGACGGTCGTGGAGACCGCACCGCTGAGGATGTTGACCCGTACGGGGGTGCCGAACCGGCTGGAGATGACGCCGAGGAAGCGGGGTGCCGCGCCGTCGTAGCCGGAGACGGCGAGGGCACGGTCGGATCCCATGATCCATGTGACTCCGGAGGACAGCACCGTGAGGATGAACATGATCGCGGCGAGGTCTCCGAGCAGGCGGCCGGCGCCGCTGAGCGTGGCTGTGCCGTCGGCGGCGACATGGCCGCCGTACACAGTGAAGACCTGCCGGATGGCGTCGACGAAACCGCCGAGACCGGTGATGGCCTTGACCGGCAGGACGAGCAGGATGCCGAGGATCGGCAGTGCGTACAGCAGTACGGCGAGGCCGGCGCTGCGGAAGATGGCGAACGGCACGTCCTTCTGGGCGTCGGTCATTTCGTCGCCGGCGGTGTTGGGCAGCTCGAAACCGACGTAGTTGAACATCAGGACAGGTACCAGTCCGACGAATCCCGCGTAGGTCGGGGAGAAGTCGCCGACACCGAATCCATGCAGGCCGTGTTGGATGCCGTACACCACGACGGTGACGGTGAACAGTCCGAGGAGGATGAAACGGCTCCAGGCGCCGACGGTGGGAATCCACTTGCCGACGTCGAAGGAAAGGATCGCGGCGAGCACGCCCACCCAGACGAACATGAGAGTGAAGGCGTAGAAGGCCGTGGTGCTCAGGTTCTTCCCGTCGTTGAAGAAGGTGGTGTAGGCAGTGGCGGCGGACACGGAGAGCGTGCCGCCCAGCCACACCGGATTGGTGATCCAGTACAGGAAGTTGTTGACGGCACCGGCGAGCCGCCCGAAGGCCCGGCTGGTCCAGATGTAGGGACCGCCCTCGTCGGGGAACGCGGCTCCCAGTTCGGCGGTGAGCAGTGCGGACGGCACGAAGAACACCGCGGCCAGCACGATGAGCCAGGTGAATGCTTCAGCACCCTTCGAGGCGACGGTGCCGATGGTGTCCACGCCGACGATGGTGCACAGGAGGAAGAACAGGATGTCGAAGCGGCCGAAGTGCTTGCGCAGCTTCTGCCGCTCCGCGAGAGCTGCTGCCGGCGTGTCGGCAGGCTCGGAGGTTATCTGACCAGCGGCCACCGGGAGCTCCTGCGTGCGTGTGGAAGGGGCGGGATGCGGCCAATGATCAGCCGTACCTCAAAAGCACACAAGTGTTCATGTCTAACTCTTGACCATCACCTATCCACCCGAAAAGTGACGGAAACCGCACCGAAACATGGGAATGGAGGCAGGGACCGCTTCGCCGAGCGGAGGCCGATCCGCGGTCGCCGTGCACCCTCCTGTAGCCCCAGCCGGGATTCTCGCGCGCCAGGCGCAGCACCAGGACGCGGATGGAGTGCACGGTGTGCGGCCGGCCCGGGCGCTTGGGCCGGGACCCGGCGGCATGGCGGCGCGCGACCAGGTCACGGTGCCATCGCAACACCGTGTCCGGCCGCACCAACAACCGCAACCGACGCAGCACATCCCGCGGGAGCCGGTGCAGCAACGCCGCCAGGAACGCCCGATCGCCCGGCTCGAACCGCGGCCTGTTCCGGCCCAGCTGCCGCTCCAGCATCGCAATCTGATGGCGCAGCACCAGAATCTCCACGTCCTTGTCCCGGTCGCTCATCGGCAGCAGGCGCAGCATGACGAACGCGTTCGTCACGCCCAGGTAAGCCAGTCACAGCAGCACGGCCGATCATGTTCCCGCAGCGTCCGGCACGCGCACCAGAGCACCGGCCCAACCGACCGGAAGTGTCAAGACCCTCGAAACCCGCATACCGCTCTAACCTGCATGGACGAGGTTTCCGGCAAGGGCAAGGCTGCGTATCGACACAGGGAGGGCCTGTTGCTGGCATCCATTCCGCGTCCGAGACGCGCGTCTACAAGGTGGGTTTGCTTGCTACCGGCAGCTCCTCTGGAGTGGCTTCTGCGGTGCGCATCTGCTGGCGGGGAGTAAGTGATTGGTAGGCGACCAATACCAGCAGCACAGCCAGCAGAGCTGCGGAGGTGACAGCAGTTCCCACTCCGAGGCCACCTTGGGCGACGGGCTTTTCGACGGCGTTCTCCGCGACCGCCCCCAGGGGGCGTGTCAGCACGTAGGCCGCCCAGAACAGCACCGTGCCCGAGACGGATGTCCCGTAGTGCACAGCAAGGATCAGCAGCATCGCCGCGGACAGGACCATCGCGCTGTCACGGAAGCCGATGCCGAGGCCGTCGGACAGGAAGTCACCGCTTGAGGTCCCTAGCGTGTTGGACACCAGTGTCGCGGTCCAGTACAGGACCTCACCTTGGGTGGTGCTGATCCGTTCGACGTCCATGGTTTGTCCCGTTGCCCGCCATCCGAGCAGTACCGACACCAGCAGTGTGGTGAGCACGATCGCACCGCCGGCGTAGCCCAGCCCGGCGGTGCGGTTCATGAAGTCCGACATGGCGGTGCCCACGATGCTGGTTGTCAGGATCACCGGCCAGAACACGATGGGTCGGAATCGATCGGCTCTCAGCTGCATCATCAGGGTCAGCGAGAACGCCGCCAAAAAGATCACCGAACTGGCGCCATACCCGAGGTTCAGCGGAGCCATCGAGACGAAGTTCGATGCCGACTCCCCGAGCGTGGTCGCCACGATCTTAATGGCCCAGAACAGGGCGCCGACCGTCGGCAGTTTGCTCACTGCAACCTTGCTCACCGGGGCTCCCCTCTCGCGGTTACAAGCCGACGATGGCTTGTCACGCTTGCTGCGGCTATGTGGCGAGGAGCAGATTGGACCAGATGGGGGCATCTCGGTGGCCAGTGGGTGAGTGACGGTGCCTCTCATCGTGAGCGACGCTGGCTCTGCCGAGCCCTGCTCATCGTCGCGGAGGGTCGTCGAGATCGTCGTGCGTGCCATCCAGTCCGGTGCACGCGAGCTTCCCTCCGACTTTGGCGCAGGCCGTCATGCCGTGAGGGTCCGATGCCGCCAGCATCGGGCTGGTGCGGTTCGCGGGTCCGCCGTCGGTGTGCGAGGCGGTGAGTTCACGTTGATTGTCACGGATCGAGACTTCCCGGGATTCGGAAGCCGGCGCTCGGACGACGGACCAAACCGCGGCGCAAGACGGTGAGAAGAGGAGCTGTACGGCAAACCCCGCGTCCGCAGCTGTGCTTTCGGTGCGTGCATCGCGCTCACAGGTCTTGTCGGGGGAGCGTCCCTCGCAAGCCTTGCCGTGGCACGCCGCTGGTAGCACCGGTGCCGTCACGCTGCCGGAGGCTCGGAAGAGACAGAGGAAGCCGGCAGTGGTGACCACCGCGAGGAGGCCCGCCACCCCGATGGCCGAGAGCCACTTACCGCGAGCCAGACTAGGCTGTGGCGTGTCCGGCATTGGCGTTGAAGGCTCATCCGTGGCCGGTATCGGCCGCTGGTCCGCGTCTCGCTGCGCAGCGTCCCACTTAGCCAGAACCGACGCGGTGTCGGCTCTGGCTATGTGTGCAAGTGCGCCGACCGCCGAACGCGGCGGCAGCTGATCGCCATTGAGGTATCGGTGCCAGGAGGACTTGCTGACGTGGGTGCGTTGGGCCAAAGTCACGAGACTGAGACCTGTGCTCTCCTTCAGCACCCTGAGCTCCTGTGCGAGGTGTTCCAGTGCGTCTGGCACCGGGGTAGGCGGCGGTTGCCGCCGAGCGGGTCCTGTACTGTCTTCCATCATTCTCACTGCTCCGGCCAGGGAACTGATCGCGCGTCTGTGGCCGCCCCGTCACTTGCCTATATGTCATGGTTCATTCTGACGAGGGGAGGTATGCCCACGGTGCCGACCGTGAACACTGCGACCCCCGCCCGACGCGCTCGTCTCCTGAGAGCGAATACCAGCCGCGACGCCTCCGTCACGGAGCCCGGAGCTGAAGCAGTAGCCGCTTTCGGAAGGTGAGCCGGGGCCGGCTGGCGTCAGGTCCGGGCGTTTGGGGCGGCCGCTGCGAGGGTGGTGTGGGCATGAGTCCGACGGTGGCTGGCACGTCGCCGCGATCGACGGGGATGGCCCGTGGCGGTTCGTGCTGTGGCTCGGCAAGGTAAGTCTGCTCGCCGACTTCGTGTGGAACAGTGCGCCTCGATTTCGCCCCGGGTGCACCGGGCGGAGGATGGGGAAGTCGTCGCCCGCTCCCCGTGCCTTGTCGCAGCGCCGCGACTCGTCGTCGCGAAGGGGCTCCCGGATCCGGCAGCGAGCCGCTAGCGTATGCGGCGTGTCACGGCGGAGGGGCTCGCCGTAGCCGCGGCACTACCACGCCGCCAACGGTCCCTACCTGATGTCTGATTCTGACCAGACTGCCCACAGGTAGGAGCACCATGACCTCTCATCGATCCCCCGACCGCCTCCTCACGGCGCCGCGTGCCGTCCTCCCGCGCAGCGGAACGGTTTCCGTGACTACGGGATCGCACTTCGCGCCGTCCTCATCCACTGCGCCGTGAAGGAGTTCGTCGCATGGCCCTGCTGCTGGGCATCCTGGGCGGAGCCGGTGGCGCCGCGCTGCGGTATGCCCTTGAGAAATCCGTCTTCCAGGTGTGGAGCGGTGTCGCGTTCCCCCTGGCATCGTTTACTGTCAACTTCGCTGGCTGCTTTCTTTTGGGCGTCGCGTTGGGCAGGGCCAGTGCGTGCCATCCTCCTGGCTCGGTGTACGTACTCCTCGGCGGAGCCATCACGGCGTTCAGCGTGTTTGGCCACCAGCTCCTTGAATTTCTGCAAAGCGGACAGCACGGGATGGCAGGTCTCAGGGCTCTGGTCGGATGGTTGGTGGGTACGGCCGCGGCGGTCATGGGCGTCTTGGTGAGCATGAGCTGACACAGGCCTGTCCGGCGGCCCGGAGAAAGTACTGGGCGCGCAGGACGGCGATCTGCCGCGTGGTCGCCTCGAAACCGTGGAAGACGCCGGCTCCCGCCATCCCCTGCTCGTGGGCGCGGTGAATACCGTGGACACCGACCGCCCACCCCGCCCAGAACCGCCGCTACGACTCGCCCTCTGACGACGCCGGCTTCCGGGTATTCAATGAGATGGCTCTGTTCACGAGAACCGGTTCTGGCACAAGTTGTGGGCCGAGCCGGCGGCGACGGACAAGGGCATTGGGCACAGCGAAGCAGCAGGTCAGCGGCCGTACTCGGCTACGGCCTCACGCGACGACGGGACGGTTCCACACAACCTGTGCCAGAACCCGAGTTTGAGCAGCAGTTGATCTTCTGGGCATTCGAACAGGCCGGGACCTCGTGCAGCTGGCCCCCTGCCGTGTGGGCGGGAGGCCAGCGGGTCGGTCCCGCTCTTGTGCAAGTGCGGGCGGTGCTGAGAGGCGGTCAGGCTTCGGGGATGTCCCGTCCGAAGGTCTCCAGGGTGATGACGTCGGGTTCGGGTCCGCCGCGGACTCCAGTGTCGAGGGCGTCGAGGGCTGCGAGTTCGGCGGAGGTGAGCTCGAAGTCGAAGACGTCGAAGTTCTCCGCGATGCGTTCGGACCGGACGGACTTGGGGATGGCGGAACGGCCTTGCTGGAGGTGCCAGCGGATCATGACCTGGGCGGGGGTCTTGCCGTGGGCGGTGGCGATGGCGGTGATGGTGGGGTCGTCGAAGGTGCTGGTGCCGGTGCCGCGGTAGCTGGTGATGCCGCCGATCGGGGACCAGGCCTGGGTGAGGATGCCGTGGGTGGCGTCGGCGGCCAGCACGTTCGGCTGGGTGAAGTACGGGTGTACCTCGACCTGGTTCACCGCGGGCACGATGCCGGTCTGCTTGAGCAGGGCGTCGAGGTGGTCGGGCATGAAGTTGCTGACGCCGATCGCGCGGACGCGTCCGTCGGCGAGCAGGGTCTCCAGGGCGCGGTAGGCGTCCTGGGTGAGGTCGAAGCGGCTGGGCAGGGCCTGGTGCAGGATGAGCAGGTCGATCTGGTCGACGCCGAGCTTGCCCGGCGCTCTTGTCGAAGGCGTGGAGGGTCTGGTCGTAGCCGTAGTCGCTGATCCAGATCTTGGTCTCGATGAAGACCTCGTCGCGGGGCAGGCCGGAGTCGCGGATGGCCTCTCCGACTCCGCGTTCGTTGGCGTACGCGGCGGCGGTGTCGATGAGGCGGTAGCCGGTCTCCAGGGCGGTGCGGACGGCCTGGGCGGTGACGTCCGGGGGTGTCTGGAAGACGCCGAAGCCGAGGGCGGGCATCGTCACGCCGTTGTTCAAGGTCACGTTCATGGTCACGGGGTTTCTCCGAGCGGTTTGCGGTTGCGGTGGGTGGTTCAGGGGGTGACGAGGACCTTGAGGGCCTGGCGGTCGGCCATCGCGCGGTAGCCGTCGGGGACGCCCGCCAGGTCGACGGTGCGGTCGAAGACGCGGCCGGGTTCGATGCGGCCCTCCAGGACGTCGGGGAGGATGTCGGCGATGTAGCGGCGGGCCGGGTCGACGCCGCCGGTCAGGGTGATGTTGCGCATGATCATGTCCATCCCGATCGGCCCGTCGGTGTACGAGGGGACGCCGACCCGGCTGATCACGCCGCCGTCGCGGACGGCGGCGAAGGATGTGGTCAGGGTCTGCAGGGAGCCGACGCATTCCAGGACGGCGTCGGCGCCGCGGCCTGCGGTCAGCTTCCGCACCTGCTCGGCGCCCTCGTCGCCGGTGGCCAGGACGATGTCGGTGGCGCCGAAGTCGACGCCGAGAGTGGTGCGGTCGGTGTGGCGGCCCATCAGGATGACCTGCTCTGCGCCCAGGCGCTTGGCCGCGAGGACCGCGCACAGGCCGACCGCGCCGTCGCCGACGACCGCCACCGTCGTCCCCGGCCGGATGTTCGCGGTGACGGCGGCGTGGTGCCCGGTGCAGAACACGTCGGTGAGCGTCATCAGCGAGGGCAGCAGCGCGGAGTCGGGCGCGACGGGCAGCTTGACCAGGGTGCCGGTGGCTTGGGGGACGCGGACGGCTTCGCCCTGGCCTCCGTCGACGCCGGCGAAGCCGTACCGGCCGCCGTGAGGGCAGGAGGTCTGCAGTCCGCGCTCGCACCACCAGCAGGTGTTGTCGGCGTAGGTGAACGGGGAGAGCACCAGGTCGCCGCGCTTGATGCCTGTGACCTCGGCGCCGGTGTCCTCGACGATGCCGAGGAACTCGTGTCCCATCTGCCGGCCCGCCTCAGTGGTGGGGGCGGAGCGGTAGGGGTGCAGGTCGCTGCCGCAGATCGCGGCACGCACCACGCGGACGATCGCGTCGGTCGGGGCTTGGATCACGGGGTCGGGAACGGTCTCGACGCGCACGTCTCCGGCTCCGTACAACAGGGTGGCTCGCATGGGATCAAATCTCCTTGAGGTGATCAGGGACGGCATCCGCTCGGGTGCGGGCGGCTGACCAGGGTCAGCTGCGCCGGGCGCGGGCGCGGGCGAGGCCGATGGCGGCGGTGGCCGCGAGTAGGACGGCTGCGCTGACCAGGCCGGTGCGCATGCCGGGGCGAAGGCGGAGCCGGACACGAGGGCGCCGTACACGGCGACGGCCAGGGCCCCACCGAACTGGCGGAAGGTGTTCAGCACGCCGGAGGCCAGCCCCGCGCGCTCAGCTGGGACGGCGGCCAGCATCAGCCCGGTCATCGCCGGTACCGCCAGGGAGCCGCCGAGAGAGACGGGCATCAGCAGGATCGCGACCAGCCACACCGGGGTGGTGGCGGGCAGGAGGCACAGGACGAGGAGTCCAGCGCCCATGATCAGCTGTCCGGCGATCATGGTGGGCTTGGCCCCGAACTTCCGGGTGACGGCGCCCGAGGCGAAGGACACTGCGGCGGTCTGCACGGTCATCGGCAGGAACAGCAGCCCGGTCGCGAGAGCGGAGGCGCCGCGGAAGCTCTGGAAGTACAGGCTGAACAGGAACGTCACTCCATAGAAGCCGAAGTTCAGCGCGAACCCGGCGGCCAGCCCGGCGACGACCGGCCGGGAGCGGAACAGGTCCAGCGGCATCATCGGGTGCCGGTTGCAGGCCTGATCGACCAGGAACACCACCAGCGCCACGACCGCCAAACCGAGCGCGACCAGGATCCGGGCGCTGGCGAAGCCGTACTGGCCGCCCTCGATCAGGGCGAAGGTCACCGCGCCCAGCGCCAGCACCGCGCTGACCTGACCCATCAGATCAAACGGAACCACCCGGCGCGGGGACGCAGCGGACCTGGCCAGCAGCGCCAGCGCGACGACGCCGACGGGGAGGTTGATGAAGAAGATCCACCGCCAGTCCCACCCGGCCAGAGCGCCGCCGACCAACGGACCCGCGGCAGAACCGACGGAGCCGCCGACCGCCCAGATCGCCAGCGCCCCGGTGCGGTCGCGGGCATCGGGGTAGGCCTCGCGGATCAGCGCCAGCGTGGCAGGCATCATCACCGCCGCGCCGCCGCCCTGCACGAACCGCGCGATCACCAGGACCGGAAGGCTGGGCGCGAAGCCGCAGGCCGCCGAGGCGACCAGGAACACCGCCAGACCCACGCCGAAGGAGCGCTTGGCGCCGATCCGGTCCGAGATCGCCCCGGCCGACAGCAGCAGCGCCGCGAGCATCAGGGTGTAGCCGTCCACGACCCACTGCAGCCCCTGATGCCGCCGCCCAGATCCCTGCCGATCGACGGCAGCGCGACGCTCACGATCAGCGCGTCCAGCGTGATCACGAAGAAGCCCAGCAGCGCCGCGCCCAGAGCGCAACGGGTATGGGAGGAACCGGCGACCCGGCCCGGAGTGAGGGCCGGATCGGCTGTTCGAGCGGCGGTGGACATCGATGCCTCCTGCGGTGAAGCTGCTGGTGAATCGCTCCCCAGACAACACCGCCCCAGCAGCCGATTCGACGGCGAAAGGAACCCCGACAGGGTCCCCCAGGCACGTGCCCTACAAGGGGTCCGGCCGTAGTGTCGAGGCATGGACCGACGCAGCGAGATCCGCGACTTCCTCACCACCCGGCGCGCCCGCGTCACCCCCGAACAGGCCGGCCTCAAGGTCTCCCCGCTCGCCGGTGCCCGCCGCGTCCCCGGGCTGCGCCGCGAAGAAGTCGCCCAGCTCGCCGGCGTCAGCCTCCCCTACTACACCCGGCTGGAACGCGGCGACGCCCGCGGCGCCACCGACGCCGTCCTGGACGCCATCGCCCGCGCACTGCTCCTCGACGACGCCGAACGCGCCCATCTGTTCGACCTCGTCCGCGCCGCCAACGCCACAGCCAGCACCGCTGGCCAGGGCCGAGTCACGCGCCACCCCCAGCGCCGTCCGGTCCGCCCCGAGCTGTGGAACATGCTGGAGGCGATGAACGGCGTCCCGGCCTACATCCGCAACGGCCATCTCGACCTCCTCGCCGGCAACGCCCTGGCCCGCGCGCTGTTCGCCCCGGTCTTCAACAGCCCGGCGCGGCCGGTCAACTCCGCCCGCTTCACCTTCCTCGACCCGGCCGCGCCCGAGTTCTACCCCGACTGGGATGCCGTCGCCGACCAGAACGTCGCCACCCTGCGCGCCGAAGTCGGCCGCAACCCCCACGACAAGGCCCTGTCCGACCTGATCGGCGAACTGTCCACCCGCGGCGACACCTTCCGCGAACGCTGGGCCCGGCACGAGGTCCGACGCCACCGCGCCGGGGCCAAACGCCTCAACCACCCCCTTGTCGGGCAGTTGACGTTCACCTACGAGACGATGGAACTCGCAGCCGACGAGGGCCTGTACCTCATCGTCTGCGGAGTCGCCCCCGGAAGCCGCGACGCCGAGACCCTCGACCTCCTCGCCAGCTGGAACGCCACCGAGCCGACGACGTCACCGTCCAACACCTGACGCGGCCACAGCCCTCGCACAGCGTCGGACCGCGAACAGGTCAAGCACACCGGCGGCTGACCGCGGGAAGCACTCGGAGTGCCCATGAATATCGAACACGCCGTCCCGAGTGTGCCTCCCAAACTCGTGAACAACTGCTGTCGCATCTGGGGTTCTGGCACAGGTTGTGTGGAACCGCCCCGTCGTCCTGTGAGGCCGTAGTTGGGTACGGCCGCTGACCTGCTGCTTCTCTGAGCCCAATACCCTTGTTCGTCGCCGTCGGCCCGGTCCACCACACAACTTGGCTCTGTCGCTGATTTGGGGGTGTCAGTCGGTTGATCAAGGTGACAGGAGGATGCGGCGTCGCAGGAGGTCGAAGTTGGCCCGGCCGTACATCTGTCTCTTCAGGAGCTTGATTCTGGTGACGTTGCCCTCGACTGCTCCTGAGGTGAAGGTGGTGGTCAGGGCAGCGAGTACTGCTGCTCGGTCGCGGCGTATGCCGGCGGCCAGAGTGCGGAGTTCTCGTTGTCCGTCGAGGCGGACGTCGGCGAGCCAGACGTCGAGGGCCAGGTGCTCGCTGCGGCGTTCGCGCACCATCGAGGCCAGTCGCCGGGCGTATTCGGTAGTTGTGGCCAGTGCGAGGCTGCGTTCGCACAGTTCGCCGAGGCACTTGCGCTCGGTGTCGGTGAGGTGTTCGGGCCGGCGCATGATCCAGTTGGTGACCCGGCGGACGGTCAGATGGGGCAGCGGAGCATCCGGCGGGATGGCCCCGGTGCGGTAGGGCCGCAGGTGGCGGCGGACGGTGTTGACGTCGCCGCGGTAACCCAGCTGCTGGATCTCCCGGGTGAGTGCCGCGGCGTTGGTGCAGCCCTCCATCCAGCGGTGATGCAGATAGAGCCGGTAGTCGTCGATCATGCTTGGCCGGTGGGTTGCCGCGACGAGGAGCTGCTCGACATCGGCGGCCCGTGCGAAGCGCAGGACGGTGCCGCGGCTGAGGCGTAGTTCACGGGCGATGGCGCGCAGGCTGTCGCCGCGTTCGATGCGTTCGTGGATCTGCTGGTGGCGTTCGCGAGTGCGGGCGACCAGCGTCCGCTGCCGTCCGTGCACGTCGAGTTCGCCCAGGGTGGTGGGACGGACGTCGTCCTGGCCGGCCTGGACGGTGAGGGGTTCTCGCAGGTCGGCGC
>NZ_JBHJYK010000020.1:0-196916 GCF_042269865.1 Streptomyces sp. NPDC055966 | reverse complement strand
CCGCGGCGGCGTCCGCCCGTGCGCCGGGAGCCGCCGCGGGCGGGGCCACCGCGGCGGCCGGGGCGGGAGTCGAGGTAGCGGCGGGCGCCCCAGCCCAGCACGGCCTCGGCGAGCAGCACGCCGGGCGCGGCGTCGGCGTGGCCGAGTTGCTCGGCGGCGTGCCGGCAGTAGGGGCAGGCGGACAGGTGCTCCTGGACGTCGGGCAGCAGGGCACCGCCGCGGCGGATCGGGACGTCGAGCAGGCGGTTGTAGTAGCGGCAGTCCTTTCCCGGGGCGAGTTCCCGGTGGGCGCGCACCAGGCCCTCGCGGAATTTCTCCCGCGCCTGCGCCAGCGCGGCCGTCGCGCTGTCGGTGTCGATACCGAGCAGTGCGGCGGGGACGGCTATCGGCTCGGCCTCGACCTCGGTGTGCCAGAGCAGCGTCTGGTCCGGCCGGGGAAGGGCGTGGAAAGAGCGGTCGGACAGGGCGCGGTTTTCCGGTATCAGCGTCTTGGCCGCGCGCATACCGCGGCCCCCGGCGGGCTTTCCGAGACCGGGCAGTACGGCGGTGATCCGGTCCGTGGCGGACCAGTTGACGACGGTGTCCCGGACTGCCACGAGCAGCCGGGGACGCAGTGCCTCGGCCGGTTCGCCGAGTGCGAGGCGCCCGAGGACCTGGTGGAAGGCGGTGGCGGTGACCATGTGGGCGAGCGGCCCGGACAGGGCGAGGCAGATGACCGCGTAGTCCTGGGCCGGCTGCCAGTGCCGGGCCATGAGCAGGGCGGCGGACCGCGAGCCTTCCGCATCGGAACCGGCCCGCAGCGGGCCGGCGAGGGACTCGTCCGGTTCCCCGGGATCTCCGCCGGGCGGCGGATAGGGGGGGCGAGGAGGGTGGGGGGTGGGCACTGAGCGGATTCCTTTGATGCGTGATGCGTACCTCTGCGGCGCGCACGGGGAGGCGAATTCATCGGCGCTCGGCCGGTGAAGGATCCGCAACTGCCGGAAGAACTCCGGACTTTACCCCCCGCACGGGCGTGTCAACCCTCGCACAACTTCCACACGAGCAACAAGGCGCCCGCACAACATCGACAGTTTTGAAAGAAAGTCAGAAATCAAACGCTCACGGCTGTTCACGGGTGACCGCATTCGGCATTTCGAGCACCCCGGTCGCACTCGGATCCGCCAGGCACCGTTCAGATCTGCCAGGAACGCAGCCGGTCGGCCGCGCCGTACACGTCCGCCTTGCCGGAGATCAGGTCGCGGGCGAGGTCGACGAGGGCGCCGTAGGGCGGGTCGATGCCGACGCCGCTGACGAACATGTAGGCCACGGCGGTCGCGCAGGCGAAGCGGGCGTTGGCCGCGGGCAGCGGTTTGAGCAGGGCGAGGGTGTGCAGCAGGGCGGCGGCCCGCCAGGCGGGGTCGGAGTCCACGCCGAGCCGGGGCGGGTCCACCCGGTGCCGGGCGACGGCGGCGACCAGCGCGGAGAAGTCGTCGACCGCGGGCTGGTCGGGCAGGACCTCCTCGTGGCGCTGAAGCAGCCAGGGCACGTCGATATGGATGACGGAGGGCATCGATCAGGCGGCCTCGTCCTTGGTGGTGGGTTCGTCGTCCGGGAAGGCCGCCGCGAACTCCTCGGCGTGCGCGGCGAAGAACTTCCGGAAGGCCTCGGCGCCCTCCTGGAGCGCCCGGTGCCGGGCGATGTCGGCGGCGGCGGCCTCACGCACGAGGGCCTTCATCGACGTACCGCGCTCCTTGGCGATCTGCCGCAGGTCCTCAAGTTCCCGGTCGCTGAACTCCACGTTGAGAGCTGGCATGTCCCTCACGGTACCGCGCGGGTACTTACCCGTAAATACCAGCAGGTCAGACGCTCCCCGGCACGGTACCTGCAGCGCCCGACAGCCATGTCCGATTCCCGCCGGTCCCGGGGCGCGCGACGCACCAGACTCGGCAGCGGAGGACAGGAAGAGACACCGGGAGACGGAAGGAACCGCCATGAACACCCGAACCCGCACCGTGCACACCGTCCACCCGAGCCCGCTGGGCGATCTGCTGCTGACCGGCACCGTCTCGGCGGCCGGCTGCGCGCTCACCTCGCTCACCCTGCCCGGGCAGCGCGGCGCGCCCGCCGTGCGTGCCGAGGACCGCGACGACGCGCCGTTCGCCGCGGCGCACCGGCAGCTCGACGGCTACTTCACGGGCCGCCCGATCCGCTTCGACCTGCCGTTCGCGCCCGCCGGCACCCCGTTCCAGCGGGCGGTGTGGCAGGCCCTGGACGGCATCGCCCACGGCACCACGACGACGTACGGCGAACTGTCCGCCCGGCTGGGCGTGCCCCGCGCCGAGCTGCGCGCGGTGGGCCGGGCCCTCGGTGCCAACCCGCTGCTCCTGCTGCGCCCCTGCCACCGGGTGATCGGTGCGGACGGCTCGATGCGCGGGTACGCGGGCGGCGTCGAGAACAAGGTGTGGCTGCTGACGCACGAGGGTGCGCTGCAGCCCACCTTGTCCTGGGTGGACGATCTCGCTACACGTCCAGCCGGCTGATGCGCACGGCGCCCTGCGCCGTGCCGGGGTCGGCGCTGGTGAGCGTCAGCCGCAGCCGGGAGCCGCGCACCGCGTCGAAGGTGATCACCGTCGGCGTGTCCGAGGCCGTGGCCCACTGCGTCCTCGCGCCCGTCACCGGCACGTACGCCCGCCCGTCCCACACCGCCACCTCGGCCCGCGCGGGCAGCGTGTGCCCGGCGTCCACGGTGAAGGAGACCTCCACCCGGTCGAAGGCGCGGGTCCGCCCGGCGTCGACGCAGACCCAGTCCGTCGCCCGGGCCCCGCTGAAGGCGGGCAGCAGCCCGGTGGCCTGCTTCACGAAGGCGTTGGACCAGCCGGTGGCCGGATCGCCGTCCAGCATCGCGGCGGGCGGGGTGTCCTCGCGGCCGGAGTAACTGGCGTCCGCGTAGGGGTAGTTGACGGGCGCCGGGTGGTCCGGCCGGAACTGGGACGGCGGGGTGCGGGACGCCTCGCGGGCCGCGGTGGCCCGCACGCTCACCCGCCCCGTGCGCAGACCGGCCACGCGCGCGGTGACCGTCAGCTCCCCCGGTCCCGTGCCGGACCGCACGATGGCGAGGGCCTTGCCGTGGAACGCGGTGCGGGTGCTCGCCTGGTAGCGCTCGGCGCTCTCCTCACGGCCGTTGTCGACCCCGGCCAGTGAGCCGCCGGTCACGGCGAAGGTGATCAGGTGCTCGGCGTCGGGCACCACCACCCCCTGTGCGTCGACGATGTCGGCGGTGACGAAGACCAGGGAACGGCCGTCCGCGGCGACGGAGTCGCGGTCGGCCGTGAGGCGCACGGCGTGCGGGGCGCCGGCGGTGCGCAGCACGTCGGTGGCGACGACCCTGCCGTCCCGCCGGGCCACGGCCTTCAACTCGCCCGGCCGGTACGGAACTTTCCACATCAAGTGCAGTTTGCCCGCGCTGCCGTTGGGGCTGGTGTAGCTGCCCGGGTAGGGGCCGTCCGTGAAGGTCTTGTCGTCGCCGGTGGCCTCGGTGGTCTCCAGGTACGCGCGACCGTCCGTGGTCCTCTTGACGTCGAACTCCCTTGTTCCCAGGGACTTTCCGTTGAGGAACAGCTCGACGGACGGCACGTTGGCGTACGCCCAGACCTCCACCGTGTCACCCTCGCCGAGGTTCTCGTGGTTCCACGTCATCGGCAGCAGATGGACCATCGGCTCGGTCGTCCACTGGCTCCTGAAGAGGTGGTACATGTCCTTCGGGAATCCGGCCGTGTCGACGGCGCCGAAGAAGGACGCCTTGACCGGGAAGACGTCGTACGGCGTCGGCTCGCCGATGTAGTCGATGCCGGACCACAGGAACTGCCCCGCGAACCACTTGCGGTCCCGGTCCTTCTTGTGGCCGTACTCGCCGCTCATCGTCCAGGAGGCGAGGTTGTTGTCGTAGGAGGAGGTCTCCCGTCGGCCGGGGGTGTGGTTCTCGCCGGTGTTGAGGTGCTCCGGCTCCTGGTAGGCGCCCCGGGTCGAGGTCTCCGAGGAGGACTCGGACTCGAAGAGGAACAGGTGCGGGTACTTCGCGTGCAGGGCGTCGACCGACTTCGCGGTGTTGTAGTTGAGGCCGAGGCCGTCGAGCTTGGCGAGCATCAGGTCGGCGGGCGAGCCGGTGGCGGGCACGCCGTGGTACTTGTTGGAGCCGATGACCACCGGGCGGGTGTCGTCGGCGGCCCTGATCGCGCCGATGATCCGGTCGGCCATGGCGAGCCCGGCCGTGGTGGTGGAGTCGGGGATCTCGTTGCCTATGGACCACAGGACGACGGCGGGCGAGTTGCGGGCGGCCAGCACCATCTCGGTGGCGTCCCTCTCGCACCACTCGTCGAAGAACCGGCCGTAGTCGTATGCCGTCTTGCCGGTGCGCCAGCAGTCGAAGGCCTCGACCATCATCACGATGCCCAGTTCCTCGCAGGCCTGGATCATCTGCGGCGAGGGCGGGTTGTGCGAGGTACGGAAGGCGTTGACGCCCATCGACTTCATGATGCGCATCTGTCTGCGGACCGCGTCGAGGCTGATCGCCGCGCCGAGCGCGCCCTGGTCGTGGTGGAGGTCGACACCCTTGATCTTGGTGGCGGTGCCGTTGAGGGAGAAGCCCTCGTCGGGGTCGAAGCGGTAGCTGCGTATGCCGAACGGGGTGCGGTAGCTGTCGGTGGTGCGGCCGCCGGCACGCAGCTCGGTGTGCAGGGTGTAGCGGTGACCGGGGGTGCCGAAGTCCCACAACTGCGGCTCGGGGACGGTCAGTTCGTGCGTCTCGGTGGCCTGTTCGGAGACGGCGACGGTGGTGGCCGCGCGGGCGACCGTACGGCCGTCGGGCCCGACGATCCGGGAGAGCACCTGGACGTCCGTGCCCGTGCCGGACTCGTTCACGACGGTCGTCGCCACGCGGACCTGGGCCCGGTCCGCCGCGATCTCGTCCGTGGTGACGTACGTCCCCCAGCGGGCCACGTGCACCGGGTCGGTGATCACGAGGCGGGCCTCGCGGTAGATGCCGCTGCCGGAGTACCAGCGGCTGCTCGGCAGCCGGTTGCGCACCTTGACGGCGAGGACGTTCGGCGTACTGCCGTCGGTGTGCACGAGGCCGGTGAGGTCGAGGGCGAACCCGGTGTAGCCGTAGGGGTGGCGGCCTGTCTCGGTGCCGTTGCAGGAGACGTACGCGTCCATGTAGACCCCGTCGAACTCCACCGAGATCCGCCGCCCCGCGCAGGCGGGCGGGAGGGTGAAGGAGAGCCGGTACCAGGCGAGCCCGCCCGGCAGGAAGCCGGTGCCGCTGGTGGTGCCGTGGCCGGTCGTCGGGGTCTGCTCGATGCTCCAGTCGTGCGGGACGGCGACCTCGCGCCAGTCCGTGTCGTCGTAGCCGGCGTCGGCGGCCCGGTCGTGGGCACCGGTCGGGTCGGTGCTGCCGTCCGGGTCGACCAGCGTGAAACGCCAGCCGTCCCGCAGCGGCACGGTGTGGCGGCCGCCGGCGCCCGCGAACGCGTCGGCGGCGAGGGCGGCCGGAGCCGCCGCGGTGCTCAGCAGCGCGCCGGCCGCGGGCGTTGCCGTGGCTGCGAGCAGTACCGATCGGCGCGTGACCGTCATGGCGGCTCTCCCTCATCAGGGCCCAGAAATACTCACAACTGATCGTGAACAAACAGATTCTGACGGTCTGCCACACACGATCGTCAAGGGTCCGGCACCTTGCTTCCGCCCCTGGCCACGCATCGGCCGGATTTCCCCCTTGACCCGGTTCGACCCACCGGCCGACCGGCCCGGAGCGGCGCCCGGGGCGGCGGTTCACGGGCGCGCCGGAAGCACTACCCTGGAACGGAAGCGGTGCCACCTGTTCACTGTGAGTGTGCGCTTGGGAGCGGCGACGATGAGCCGGGTCTATCCGTTCGACGACGCGGCGACGGCCCGGGCTGTCATCGACGACGCCGGAACAGTGGTGGAGTGGAACGAGGGTGCACGTCGCCTGCTCGGCCACCCCGCGCAGGCCGTGGTGGGCCGACCCGCCGCCCTGCTGCTGGCCGACGAGCCCCCGGCCGTCCCCACGGGCCGCCGCTGGGAGGGAACGCTCGGATTGCGTCACCGGGACGGCCGTACGCTCCCCGTCTGGCTGCTCGCCCACCGCAGACCGCCGCGCGGCGCGCACGCCGGCGGCTGGCTCGTGGTCACCCCGCTGACCGGCGGCGAGCCGCCCGCCGCGGACGACCCGCTCGCCGAGGCGGTCCTGGTCCAGTCGCCGTGCGCCCTCGCCGTGTACGACGACACGCTCCGGCTGCGCCGCATGAACGACGCCATGGCCGAAGTCGTCGGCCTGCCGGAGGACCGGGTGCGCGGACTGCGGCTCGCCGAGATCGGCGGCAGGGCGCAGAGCGAGGAACTGGAGCAGGCCCTGCTCCAGGTCCTGGTCGACGGCCGCGCGCAGGACGTGCAGACCGTCACCCGCACCGGCGGCGAGGACCGCTCCCACGCCTGGCTCGCCCGGCTGGCCCCGGTCCGGGACGGCGACGGCCGGGTGCGCGGGGTGTGCCTGGCCGCGCACGACATCACCGACAACTACCGGGCCCGGCAACGGCTCCAGCTGGTCAACGAGGCGAGCGTGCGCATCGGCAGCACCCTCGACGTGAGCCGGACGGCCGAGGAGCTGGCCGACGTGTGCGTGCCCGCCCTCGCCGACTTCGTCACCATCGACCTGCTGGACCCGCAGGAACAGGGCGGCGAGCCCCCGGCCCGCGTCACGGCGCCGGTGACCCTGCGCCGGATCGCCCACCGGTCGGTGCACCCGCACGTGCCGGAGGCCGTGATCAGCCCCGGGCAGACCGAGGAGTACCCGGCCGGCTCCCCGCAGGCCGACTCGCTGACCGCGGGCCACACGATCGTCGCCTCCGTGGCCGAGGGCGACATCGACGAGTGGCTGACCTGGCACACCGCGCGCGCCCGGCGGGTGCGGGAGTTCGGCATGCACTCCTCGATGTCGGTGCCGATCCAGGCGCGCGGGCTGACCCTCGGGGTCGCGGTCCTCACCCGGTACCGGCACCCGGACCGGTTCACCGCGGACGACGTGCTGCTGGCCGAGGAGATCACCGCCCGCGCCGCCGTCTGCGTCGACAACGCCCGCCGCTACTCCCGTGAGCGGGAGACCGCCCTCGCGCTCCAGCGCAGCCTGCTGCCCCGCACCCTGCCGCGCACGGCCGCGCTGGACGCGTCCTCGCGCTATCTGCCGGCCGCGCGGGCCGGGGTGGGCGGCGACTGGTTCGACGTGATCCCGCTGTCCGGGATGCGGGTCGCCATGGTCGTCGGGGACGTCGTCGGACACGGCGTAGAAGCCTCGGCCACCATGGGCCGGCTGCGCACCGCCGTGCGCACCCTCGCCGACATCGACCTGGCCCCGGACGAGCTGCTCACCCATCTGGACGACCTGGTGGTCCGGCTGTCGCAGGAGTCCGGCGGCGAAGGCAGCCCCGGCGAACTCGGCGCGACCTGCCTGTACGCCGTCTACGACCCGGTGTCACGGCGCTGCACCGCGGCCCGCGCCGGGCATCCGCCGCCGGTGGTGATCCGGCCCGGCGGCACACCTCAGGCGCTGGAGCTGCCCGCCGGTCCCGCGCTGGGCCTGGGCGGGCTGCCCTTCGAGTCCACCGAGGTGGAGCTGCCCGAGGGCACCGTCCTCGCGCTGTACACGGACGGGCTCGTGTCGGCGCGGGAGCAGGACCCGGAGACGAGCCGGGACACGCTGTTCGAGGCGCTCGGGGCGTACGCGGGCTCCCTGGACGAGACCTGCGACCGCGTCCTGCACCGCCTGCTGCCGCCGGGCGGCTGCGCCGACGACGTGGCGCTCCTGCTCGCCCGCACCCGGGGCCTGCCCGCCGCGCAGGTGGCGACCTGGCACGTCCCGGCCGACCTGGCGCTGGTCGCGCCGATCCGCAAGCAGGTCGTGGAGCAGCTGGACGCCTGGAGGCTGAGCGAGGCGTCGTTCACGGCGGAGCTGGTGGTCAGCGAGCTGGTCACCAACGCCCTCCGGTACGGCGCCCACCCCGTGCGGCTGCGGCTGATCCACGACGCGGCCACGCTGATCTGCGAGGTCTCCGACACCAGCCACACCGCCCCGCACCTGCGCCGCGCCAAGATCTTCGACGAGGGCGGCCGGGGTCTGCTGCTGGTCGCCCAGCTCACCCAGCGCTGGGGCAGCCGGCATACCCCCGACGGCAAGACGATCTGGGCGGAACTGCCGCTGTACGAGGAGGACCGGTAGTCCGGGACGGGGGTGCTACGACCCGGCCAGCCAGGGCCGTACCTGCTTGCGGGCCTCGTGCAGGCGGGACTTGAGGGTGCCGAGGGGGATGCCGACGCGCTCGGCGACCTCGGCGTAGTCCAGCTGGCAGATGTCCCGGTAGACCAGCGGTGCGACCAGGTGGGGGTGGGTGCGCTCCAGCCGGTCCAGGGCCTCCAGCAGGTCGACCCGGGAGCCGGCGATGACGCTGGTGGTGCGCGGGTCGACGGCGTACGCCGGCTCGATCGTGGCGGGCTGCTCGGCGGCGCGCCGCTTCAGCTCCCGGTACTTCTGCCGGCAGCAGTTGGCGACCACGGTGTACAGCCAGGTGCCGAAGCGGCTGCGGCCCTCGAACGCGGTGATGTGCCGGGCGACCTGGAGCAGCACGTCCTGCGCGGCCTCCTCGGCGTCCTCGCGGCAGGGCAGGAAGCGCGCGCAGCGCCGCACCACCTCCGGGCGGATCTCCGCCAGCAGCCGCTCCAGGGCGACGTGGTCGCCGGCGGCGGCCCACCGGGCGAGGTCTTCCAGCGGCGTCTGGTCCTGCACGGACAAGCCCCTCTTCGAGTCGATCTCAGGCCAGGCATGATAGTCGTATGCACCCCCTGGAGCGGATCGGCCGCTACCGACTCGAACGGCCGCTGGGCAGCGGCGCCTTCGCCACGGTGTGGCTCGCCCTCGACGAAGAGCTCCAGGCGCCGGTCGCGGTGAAGGTCCTCGCCGAGAACTGGACGCACCGGCTCGACATCCGCGAACGCTTCCTGTCCGAGGCCCGGCTGCTGCGCCGGGCCGGCTCCAGCCGGATCGTGCAGGTCTACGACATCGGTCAACTCCCCGACGGCAGGCCGTACTTCGTGATGGAGTACGCCGACGGCGGCACCCTCGCCGATCTGCTGGCCGGCGGCCCGCTGCCGGTGCGGGACGCGCTCGCGCTGACCGCGGAGGCCGCGCGCAGCGCCGCCGCGCTGCACGAGGCGGGCATCGTGCACCGGGACATCAAACCGACCAACGTGCTGCTGCACACCGCCCCGGACGGCACCCGGCGGCTGCTGCTGGCCGACCTGGGCCTCGCCAAGAGCCTCGCGCAGGCCTCGGTGCTGACCCTGGCCGCGGGCTCGGCGGGCTATCAGCCGCCGGAGCAGGCCGAACCGGGCGAGGGCATCGACGAGCGGGCCGACGTCTACAGCCTGGGCGCGGTCGGCTACGAGCTGCTCACCGCCACCGTGCCGGGCCCCCCGGGCCGGGTCGTACCGCCCCGGCGGCTGCGGCCGGACCTCGGCGAGGACGTGGAGCGGGCGGTGCTGCGGGCCCTGGAGCCGGACCGGTCGCGGCGCTGGCCCGGCGCGCAGGCGTTCGCGCGGGAGCTGGACCGGCTGGCGGCGGCCCCGGCCGTGGCGCCGGGCGACGCCCGGCGGCTGGACGGCGTGCGCGGGCGGCTGAACGTCGTGACGATGTCGCTGGCCGCGGTGCTCGCCGCCGCGGCGGCCGCGGTCACGGTGACCGTCGTCCTGCACCACCGCGCCGCCTCCTCGGACGGGACGCGCGTGACGGACTCGACCGGGCGGGTCGTCGTCCAGGTGCCCGCGGGCTGGGGCCACGAACTGCGGGACTCCGGCTGGGACCCGGGGGCACTGGGGCTGGCCAGGGGACACGAGCCGGGGCTGGTGGTCGCCGACGACCTGACCCGGTGGTCCGACCTGGCCAAGCCGGTGAACGGCGTGTTCGTCGGGGTCAGCGAGCACGGCGACCTGGCCGGGAAGGTCGAGGCCCTCACCCACTCCGGCTGCCGCTACTCCGGCAGCCGCACCTTCGCCGGCACCGGCTTCCACGGACTGGTGCGGACCTGGAGCGGCTGCCCCGACGGCGGCTCGATCACGGAGTCCGCGCTGACCCCGGCGAACGGCTCCGGTCAACCACAGGTGTACGTACAGGTGCGCGAGCAGGGAACCGGTGACGCCACGGACGGGATACTCCGTTCGCTGCGGGTCGGCTGAGGGACGCCTGCCGGTGGTCCCGGCGGGGAAGAAACCCTGCGTGTGCCGAACTTTTCGGGCACTGTGCGCATCGGATCCCCATGACGGCGCACTCGGCGCCTCGGGCACCCGTTCCCTCGTGTGCCCTGACCCCCACAGGAGTGTTGAGCGACATGGTGTACGCACCCCGGTCCACGCGGCACGGGGCCCTGCTCGTCGGTACGTTCGCCGTGCTGGGCCTCCTGACCGCCTGCGGCAGCAACAGCCACGACGTCCACAGCAACCCGCCCCTGACCGCGCCCGGCACGGCCGCGCCCGCGACGGGCGACACCCAGAGCCCGGGGTCGGCCGCGTCCGCCCCGGGCTCCGCCACCACCGGCCCCGGCGCCGCCGCGTCGTCCGCCCCGCAGGCGACGACCACCAAGGGCGGCGGTACGGCCCCCTCCGGGGCTTCCGCCGACCGCTGCCACACTTCGCAGCTGCGCGCCTCCGTGGGCGGCAACGACCCGGGCGCCGGCCAGGAGAACTTCCCGGTCGTGCTCACGAACACCTCCGGCCGCACCTGCACCCTGCACGGCTTCCCGGGCGCGGCCTTCGTGAGCGCCTCCGGCGGCCGGCTCGGCCCGGACCCGAGGCGCGAGTCGGGCTCCCCGGTGACGGTCACGCTCAGGCCGGGGCAGAGCGCCTGGGCGGGGCTGTCCTTCTCCAACCCCGGTATCAGCGGCGCCAGGACGGCCACCCCGGCCGCTCTGCTGGTCACCCCGCCGGACGAGCGTGACTCCCTGAAGGTCACCTGGACGGGCGGGGCGGTGCCCGTGGGCGGAAACTCCTCGTCCGTCTTCCTCTCGGTCCTCGCCCCCGGCACGGCTCCCTGACCTACCGGCCGACTGACCTGCTGACCTGCTGAAACGACTCCCGCGACGAACCCCGCCGCCCCTGCCGGGCCGGCGGGGTTCGTCATGAGCGCGCCACAACTGTCACAGGACGGCAACAGCCGCCGTCCGCCCCGATCTTTCTCGCCGCTTCCGCGATCGAACCCGACGACCGCACGGTGAACAGGCCCCGCAGAGGGCCTTGGAGAAGGAATTCGGGGACAAGATGAGCGGGATCTCACGCAGGCGGGTGCTGACGGCGGGCGCGGCGGCCGGCGCCCTGGGCACGCTGGCCGCGTGCTCCTCCGGCACCGGCCTCTCGGTCGGCGGCCCGGACTCCTCGGGCGACAAGGCCACCGCCCAGGCGCGGCCGGCCAAGCTGATAGGCGACGGCTCCACCGCCGACACCGGCCCCCAGCCGCACCAGCCGACGCCCGACCGGCTGAAGCCGGGCCAGAAGCCGCCGCAGTTCGTGGTGTTCTCCTGGGACGGCGCGGGCGAGCTGAGCAACAAGCTGTTCTCCCGGTTCCGCAAGGTGGCCGCCGACCACGGTGCCGGGATGACGTTCTTCCTCAGCGGCATCTACGCCCTGCCCGAGTCCAAGAAGACGCTGTACCGCCCGCCGCAGCACGCGGTCGGCGCCTCCGACATCGGCTACCTCGCCGACCGGCACATCCACAACACGCTCCAGCAGGTCCGGGCGGCCTGGCTGGAGGGCCACGAGATAGGCACCCACTTCAACGGCCACTTCTGCGGGGCGACCGGGGTGCGCAACTGGTCCTCGGCCGAGTGGCGCAGCGAGATCGACCAGGCGATGGCCTTCGTGACGCAGTGGAAGACCAACACCGGCTTCACGGACCTCGACCCGCTCCCCTTCGACTACCACAAGGAGCTGATGGGCGGCCGTACTCCGTGCCTGGAGGGCCAGTCCAACCTGCTGCCCACCGCCGCCGCGCTCGGCTGGAAGTACGACGCCAGCTCCCCCGGCGGCCTGCAGATCTGGCCGGGCAAGGTGCAGGGCGGGAAGATCTGGGACTTCCCGCTCCAGTCGATCCCGTTCCCGGGACACTCCTTCCAGGTGCTGTCGATGGACTACAACATGATGTTCAACCAGTCCGCCGGCAACCCGAACGGCGACCGCGCCCAGTACGACGCCTGGCGCACCCAGGCCCGCGACGCGTATGTCGCCGGCTTCGACCGCGCGTACACGACCAACCGCGCTCCCCTCTTCATCGGCAACCACTTCGAACGCTGGAACGGCGGCATCTACATGGACGCCGTCGAGGAGGCGATCGGCAAGATGGCCGCGTACGGCGACGACGTGCGGTTCGTGTCGTTCAAGCAGCTCGTGCACTGGCTGGAGGCGCAGGACCAGGCGGTGCTGCGCAAGCTGCGCACCCTGGTGCCCGGGCAGTCCCCGGTGGGCGGCTGGGCGGAGTTCCTGGGCGCGGCGGGCAGCCGGTCCTCCTGAGCCGTTCAGGACGACAGGTCTTCATGGGCGGGCACCACGTGATCCACTCGGGAATTCTCCGAGAGGGGGTCGAGACCCGGGGAGGCCGGCCGGATGCGTGTGTTCGCCCGGCTCGTCGAGGGCACCTGGCCCGCCTGCGTGGACGCCCTGCGCGACCACGCGCCGGACGGCGCCGAGGTGGTCCTGCTGCACGTCACCGGCACCAAGGTCCCGGGGCTCGCGCACGGCGCGGCGCTGCGCGGGACGTCGTCGGCCGAACTGCTCGACGCGACCGCCCCTGTGTGCGCGAGGAGCGGTCGGGCCGGGTCGAGCGGGAGGCGGTGGCCGCGTGCGAGGGCGCCGGCCTGCTGGTGTGGCCGGAGCCGCCCCTGCCCCTGGGAACCCTCCCGCCCCGCCGCCGCACCACCCCTGAGTCAGCGGTGGTGCCACCCGCCGCCCTCGTAACCCCCGCCGCCCCAGCCGCACTGGTACGGGTACGCCGCACAGGGATCGGACGGGACGGACGGTGTGGGCGTCGGGGCCACCGAGGTGGGCGTGGGGGCCGGTGCGGCGGTGGTGCCGGACGCCGTGGGGCCGGGCTTCGGTGCGGGGGGTGCGGGGTGGCGGGTGGCGGCCGGTGCGGCGGGCCTGTCGCTGTCCCAGTTGACGTTCTGCATCTGGAGCTCGGGCTTGGCGGTGTCGACGGACCAGCGCTGGTCGGTGCCGGTGGCGCGGTTCTTGGTGACCAGGGCGCCGGAGCCGTCGGTGGCGGCCGGGGTGAGCGCCAGCTCCTGGTTCCAGCGCGGCACGAGCACGCCCTGGAGCGTGAAGTCGTAGCGGATGGCGCGCGCGGCCGCGCCGGTGGCCGAGCAGGGGGCGAGGCGCACCGAGTAGCCGAGGCTGGAGTCCAGGCACAGGTCGGGCGCGGCGGAGTCGCGCAACAGCCCGTCGGACTCGTATGTCCACTGCTGGCTCGGTGTCGCGCCGCAGGCGGCGAGTTCGGTCTCGGCGCCCTGGACGGCCTTGCCGCCGACGACGCCGATGCAGAGCCCGGAGGCGAGGTTGCGCAGCCGCCCGCGCACCGCGCCCTGCCCGGCCGCGCCCGTCCCGGCCCAGGAGGCGCCGGGGCTCGACGTTCCCGTACCCGGCGCTCTGGACGCGTCACCGCCCGTGCCCCGCGCCGGGTGGTCCCCGGAGCCGAGCACCGACCACAGCAGCAGGGGCAGCACGACCAGAGCACTCACGGTCCCCACGGCCAGGGCGACGTTGCGGCGCCGGGCGCGTCGGGCGGCGCGCCGGTCCGAGCGGCGCGAGGGGGCGGGCTCGCCGTCGGAGCTGGCGGGGGCGGACGTGCCGGGCTCGGCCGGGGCGGTGGTACGGCGGCGGCCCGGGACCGGTACGGGGCCGCGACGACGGGTGGGAGCGGCGGGGCCGGCGTGGTGGCCCGTGGCGGCGGCCGAGGTGAAGGACTCGCCGGACCGGGGTGTCAGGGACGCGGGGTCCGGGGCGGGCGGGGGCGGCTCCTCGGTGCGGCGCGCGCGGGACTCGACGTAGTCCCGGGCGCCCCAGCCGAGCACCGCCTCGGCGAGCGCGAGCCCCAGCCCGGTGTTGAAGGCGGCGAGCTGGTCGGCGGTGCGGCGGCAGTGGGTGCAGCGGGCCAGGTGTCCGGCGAGGTCCGGGTCCAGTTCGATACCGCCGCGCCGGTAGGTCACGTCGAGCATGCGCAGATAGCTCCGGCACTCGGCCTCGGGGGCGAGTTCGCGGTGGACCTGGAGGCACTCCTCGCGCAACCGCTCGCGCGCCCGGCGCAGTTCGACGCGCGTGTCCTCCTCGTCCAGGCCGAGCAGCGCCGCCGGTACGGCGAGCGGTTCGGCCTCGACCTCGGTGTGCCACAGCACGGCGCGGGAGGTCTGCGGCACCCCCTGGAAGGCGCGGGAGAGCAGGCGGCGGCCGGGCGGGGGCAGCAGCCGGGCGGAGGCGCGCTCACCGGTGGCGCTGGAGCGCAGTGCGGGGTGCAGGAGTTCCTGGCGGCCGTCGGCGTCCCACTCGGCGGCGATCCGGCGGACGGTGACGAGCAGCTGGGGCCGCCAGGCGGCGCTCGGGCCGGCCTGCCGGAGCGAGGCGCCGAAGAGCCGGGTGAAGGCGGCGGTGGTGAGCATGCCGGCGCCGTGCGTGCCGTCCGTGCACAGCCGGGCGTAGGCGAAGGCGGCCTCCCAGTGCCGGTCGAGCAGTTCACCGACGGGATGCAGCGCGGGAGTCGTGCCCGTCCACTTCTTCAGCTCGGCGCTCAGCTCCTCGTCCGACAGGCCTGCCTCATTCACGGCCGCAATTCCTCCAGACGGATACGGGAATTAGTCCATACCAACTGGTATGGCGAGGTGATGGGGCAGCTCGGACGTCCACCTGAGGCGGCTCTTTTGAAGCGTGGGGGTGTACGGGGAGCGGCCTGGCGCATGCAGCGGGGAATGTAATTGTCTGCACGCGGACAGCGCACACTTTTGCACAGCGCGGCACTTTGGAACAAGGGATCTCGCGCTTCTCGCGATTCCGGGCGGAAGGTCTTCGGTTGACTATTTGTCAAAAGCGGTCGGCCCGGGCAAACCAATTCCTCTCCTACCGCCGCTCACCCGCCCGGTAGGCGCCGGGCGGCATCCCGTGGTGTTCCCGGAAGATCCGGCTGAAGTGGTAGGGACTCGGGAATCCCGAGGCCGCCGCCACCCGCTCCACCGTCAGGTCGGTGCTCCGCAGCAGCCGGGCCGCGTGCCGCAGCCGGGCCTCGCGCAGCGCCCGCATCGGGGACCGGCCGGTGCACAGCGTGAACAGGTGGGCGAAGCGGGACGGGGAGAGCGCGACGCTCTCGGCGAGCGAGCGGACGGTGTGCGGGGCGCCGGGGTCGGCCGCGATCAGTTCCTCGGCCCGGCGCACCCGGGGATCGTCCTGCGCTACGGACGGCACGGCCCGGGCACCGGACACCGCGAGCAGGACGGCCTCCTCCAGCGCGCAGAGCGCCAGTTCGCGGGCCGGGAAGCCGTCGGCCACGACCACGGGATCCGGCCCGCGCGCGGCGCCCCGGTCCGTGAGCATCCGGGCGAAGGCCGCCGCGATCCGCTCGTGCGGCGCGGCGGGGACGGAGGGTACGGCGTACAGCCCGTCGCCCACGGCGTACGGCGCGAGCCAGGGCGTCCAGGACGGGCGTGCCCCGCAGTGCGCCCACCAGAACCGCCAGCGCTCGGCGCCGGGCGCGACGGCGTACCGGTGAGCGGTGCCGGGCGCGAGCACCACCAGGTCCCCGGCGCCCGCCCGGGTGCGGGCGCCGCCCTGGCGGAGCAGGCCGTGTCCGCCCGTGGTGAAGGTGAACAGCCAGCTCGCCGAACCCCCGGGCCGGTGGACGCGGTAGCCCGGGCCCTGGTCGTAACGCCCGGTCACCACCAGGTCCGGCGGCGGGGACGGGTCACCGGCGGCAGCCGTCACGGGCAGGCCCTCAGCACACACGGACATCCTCCCCTCGGGCACATGCGCCTAGCGTGCCGGACGGACGACCGGGCCACCCGACTTGAGGAGCGGACACATGACAGCCACGGACGACGCCGGCAGGCTGCCCGGGACACTCCGGCAGCGGTTCGAGGAGGACGGATTCACGGTCGTACGCGCCCTGTTCGGCCGAGCCGAGACCGAGCGGCTGTGCGCGTACTTCGCGGCGCTGCACGCGGCCGGTCCGGTGCCGGGCCGCTTCGAGCCCCGCCCGGCCGATCCCGACCCGCTGCGCCGCCATCCCCGGGTGATGCAGCCGCACGAATTCAGCCCGCCCGCCCGGGAGTTCCTGCTGGACGCCCGGCTGCGGGCCGTGCTGGAGGTGCTGTTCGGCGAGGAGGTGCTGGCCGCGCAGAGCATGTTCTACTTCAAGCCGCCGGGGGCGCGCGGGCAGGCCCTGCACCAGGACAACTTCTACCTCCGGGTCGAGCCGGGCACCTGCATCGCCGCGTGGGTGGCCTGCGAGCCGATCGACCGGGACAACGGCGGCCTCGACGTCGTCCCGGGCACCCACCGGATGGACCTGTTCTGTCCCGAACTCGCCGACGAGGAGGCGTCGTTCGCCCGCGAGTACGTGCCGCCGCCGCCCGGACTCGTGCCGGTCCCGGTGGATCTGGCGCCGGGTGACGTGCTGTTCTTCAACGGCAGCCTGGTGCACGGCTCGGGGCCGAACCGCACCGCCGACCGCTTCCGGCGCTCGTTCATCGGGCACTATGTCGGCCGGTCGGCCGAGCGGATCGGCGCGTACTACCGGACGCTGACGATGAGCGGCGAGCGGGTGCCACTGCCCGTGAGCGAGGGGGCCGGTCCGTGCGGCACGGAGTTCGTACCGCACGGACCGCACTGACCGGTCGGTGACCGTTCAGTGGCCGCTGATCGCCCGTGCCGTGTACGGCTGTTCCAGTTCCTCGATCTCCTTCTCGCTCAGCTCCAGTTCGACGGCCGCGACGGCGTCCTCGATGTGGTGCGGCTCGGCGGCGCCGACGATCGGGGCCGCCACCGTGGCCCGGTGCAGCAGCCAGGCGAGGGCGACCTGGGCGCGGGGGACGCCGCGGGCCTCGGCGATGCGGGTGACGGCCTCGACGATCGAGCGGTCGCTCTCCAGGTACAGCCTGCTGCCGAAGTTGTCGTTCGCGCTGCGCTCGGTGACCGTGCCCCAGTCACGGGTGAGCCGGCCGCGCGCCAGCGGGCTCCACGGCAGCGCGCTGACGCCCTGGTCCGCGCAGAGCGGCAGCATCTCCCGCTCCTCCTCGCGGTAGAGCAGGTTGTAGTGGTTCTGCATGGACACGAACGGGGTCCAGCCGTGCCGCTCGGCCGTGTACTGCGCCTTGGAGAACTCCCAGGCGTACATCGAACTCGCGCCGATGTAGCGCACCTTGCCCGCCTTGACCAGGTCGTGCAGGGCCTCCATCGTCTCCTCGACCGGGGTGGCGTGGTCGTAGCGGTGGATCTGGTAGAGGTCGACGTAGTCGGTGCCGAGGCGGCGCAGACTGTGGTCGATCTCGGTCATGATGTTCTTGCGGGACAGTCCGGCGCCGTTGGGGCCCGGCCGCATCCGGCCGTGCACCTTGGTGGCCAGCACGACCTCGTCGCGGTTCGCGAAGTCGCGCAGGGCCCTGCCGACGATCTCCTCGCTGGTGCCGTCGGAGTAGACGTTGGCGGTGTCGAAGAAGTTGATGCCCGCCTCCAGCGCCTGCCGGATGAGCGGGCGGGACGCCTCCTCGTCGAGGGTCCACTCGTGGACGCCGCGGTCGGGCAGGCCGTAGGTCATGCAGCCCAGACAGATCCGCGAGACGTCCAGGCCCGTGGAACCGAGCTTCACGTACTGCATCGATGCTGCTCCCGCCGTCGGAAACGATGGTCGGGACCGAGCCTACGGCCTGACCGGGCCCGGACTTGACGGGGCGAACACGCGGGCGACGTGATCCTGACACGTGCCGCGCCGCGGGTTCCTTGAGGACCGCAGGCGCCCTGACAGTGAGGTGACCGCTGGGGTGAGCGGCTGAGCATCGTCCGCCGGGACCGGGACGTCTCCGCTCCGGGGAACGCGCAGTACGTCCGAAAAGCGCGGTGGCGCTCCGCTGGGGGGGCGGATGCGCCGTCGGGGTGCCCTGACATGCCGTCCGGCGCCCGCGCGGCGGAGCCGCACATCGATCCGGCCCCGCGCTCCTTGGGGGCGCTGTGGTTGCTGCCGTCAGGTGATCGTCCGGCGTGGGAGGCGCGGATCGTCGTACTGTCGGCTCATCCTCGGCGGCAGACGACCGGCGTCCGGCCGGTCACGGCCGCCTCGGAGGAAACGCGGTGCCGACACGTTCCACCACGTTCAGAACCCTGGCCGGGGCAGCGCTGCTGCCCCTGGCCCTCGTCACCCCCGCCTGCGCGCAGTCCACTGCCGCATCCGCATCCGCCCCCGCGCCCGAGACGCCGGGCACACTGTGCGCGGCCGCGGGCACCCTGCGCGGCTCGCACGGCGAGCAGGCCCAGGTCAGCCTGTGCGCGGACACCGGCTCCCCGAGACTGAACATCACGGCCCCGGCCACCTGTCGGGGCACGGACGCCAAGGTGCAGTACGTCTGCCGCACCGAGGGTTCCTGGGAGGTGCACCGCGCGGGCAAGTCCCTGGGCACCGGGTCGCTGCCCGGCTCGCGGCTGTACGCCGGTCCGGGCGCGTACGACATCTCCGCCACGGTGCGCGTGAGGTCGGTGCCGGCCGGGGTCGACCTGAAGGGCACGGTCAAGGCCACCGTGTCGCTGACCGCGCCGATGGCGAAGGCCACGCACGTGGTCAGCGCCGACAACACCGTGCTGCGCCGCAACGCCACGACGACGGTGACGTACACGATCCGCCGCAACAGCGACGAGGGCGACGGCAACGCGCGGCTGGGCATGATCGGCGAGGAGGGCACCGGCGTGCAGATCCGCAGCGCCGACCGCCGCTGTGTGAACCCGCTGGTGGGCCGCTACCCGTCGAAGACCCGGCTGGCGAACTCCCTGGACTGCACGGTGACCGAACTCCAGCCCGGCCACCCGGAGAAGCTCCGGGTCAGGGTCACCCTCGGGGCGAAGTGCTCCACGGTGGTCTCGAAGCTCGGTTACTGGGTGCCGCAGGGCCAGAGCATGTACACCGGAGCCATGCTGGAGGGCCCGAAGCTGACCTGCCGTTAGGCCCCTAGAGCGGCCCGAGCAGGTCCAGGGCCCGCTCCCATGCGAAGTCCGGCCGGCTGCCGTCCGGCCGGACTTCGCCGTTGTACGGCTCGCCGAAGCGGACGCCCATGCCGCGCAGCCGGGCCAGGCTGTCGAGGTAGGCCGGGTGGGCGGCCAGGGCGTCGGCCACGCAGGGCAGGACCGCCACGGGTATGCGGAGGCCGGCCGCCTCGCACAGGGTGCCGAGGGCGAGCGTGTCGGCGATGCCGGCCGCCCACTTGTTGACGGTGTTGAAGGTGGCCGGTGCCACCGCCACGGCGTCCGGCGGCGGGAAGGGACGCGGGTCGGCCGGGGTCCGCCAGGCCGAGCGCACGGGACGGCCGGTCTGGGCCGCCGCGGCTTCCAGGTCGAAGAAGCCGCCCGCCGCGACGGGGGTCGCGATGACACCGACCGCCCAGTCCCGCGCTTGCGCGGCGGTGATCAGCCGGTCGACGCCGGCGGCGACGCCCGCCGCGCAGACGACGACGTAGAGGAAGGGTTTCTCGGCCTGTCGGGTCATCCGGGAACCCTACTGAACGCCGGACCTACCGGAGGGGGAAGGACGCCCCGCGCTCGCTCCCGGGCCGGGGTCCGGCGATGCGGCGCTCGTGCTCCTCGATGGCGACGTCGTTGATGCTGGCCTCGCGCCGGGTCATCAGGCCGTGCTCGTCGAACTCCCACAGCTCGTTGCCGTACGAGCGCCACCACTGCCCGGCGGCGTCGTGGCACTCGTACTGGAAGCGGACGGCGATGCGGTTGCCGTCGAAGGCCCACAGGTCCTTGCGCAGGGCGTAGTCCAGCTCGCGCTCCCACTTCGCGGTGAGGAACGTGACGATCTCGGCGCGTCCGGTGACGAAGGTGCCGCGGTTGCGCCAGACCGAGTCCTCCGAGTAGGCGGGCGCCACCGTGTGCGGGTCCCGGGTGTTCCAGGCGTCCTCGGCGGCCTGGACCTTCTGTACGGCGGTCTCACGGGTGAACGGCGGCAGGGGCGGGCGGTCGGCCATGGTCTCCTCCTGGGTTCGGACCGCGCCTGGGCAGCGGCCGAGTCGACAAGAGAACGTGCGTTCTCCATGTGTCTGCTACCGTAGGAGAACGATCGTTCTCACGTCAAGGAACCTGTCAGGGAGTCAAAAGGAACCTGCCAGGGAGTCAAGGAGTGCCGATGCCGCCGATGGACACCGCGGTCGCCCGGGACCGCGCGCTCGACGCCGCGGAGGACCTGTTCTACGCCCGCGGCATCCAGGCCGTCGGCATGGACGAAGTGCGGGGCGCCTCGGGGCTGTCGCTCAAGCGTCTGTACCAGCTGTTCCCGGCCAAGGAGCAGCTCGTCACGGCGTATCTGGCCCGGCGGGACGAGCGCTGGCGCGGGCGTCTGGCCGAGCACGTGGCACGGCAGCGGGACCCGCGGGAGCGGATCCCTGCCGTGTTCGACTGGCTCCAGGAATGGTTCGGCGAGGCCGGCTTCCGCGGCTGCGCCTGGCTCAACGCCTACGGCGAGCTGGGCACGGCGTCCGCCCCGGTGGCCGAGCAGGTCCGCGCCCACAAGGAGGCCTTCCGGGGTTACCTCGCCTCGCTCGTGGACGCGGCCGGACTGCCCGCCGCACTCACCGGCCCCCTCTTCCTGCTGGCCGAGGGGGCCATGGTCACGGCGGGTGTCACGGGCGACGCGCGGCCGGCGGCCGAGGCCCGCGAGGCGGCGCGGGCGCTGGTGGCGGCCGCCGGCGCGGACGGGATCAGCCGGTGGTCTCCGACACCGTGATCGCCGAGACCGGGCAGGCGCGGGCCGCCTCCTTGACCATCGGCTCGTCCGTGCCGTCCTCGTGGCCGGGGAGCAGCGTGCTGAAGCCGTCGTCGTCCTGGGTGAAGACCTTCGGGGCGGCGAGCGCGCACTGCCCCGCGCCGATGCAGACGTTCGTGTCGATGCTGACCTTGAATCGCATGAGCTGAGCCTCTTACCAGGTCACGGGGAGTTCCAGCATCCCCTGGATCGTGTCGCCGCGCTTGAAGGGGATTTCCTCGGCCGGCACGGCGAGGCGCAGGCCGGGCAGCCGGGACAGCAGCGCGCCGAGGGCGATCTCCAGTTCCGCGCGGGCCAGGTTCTGCCCCAGGCACTGGTGGATGCCGAAGCCGAACGCCACATGGTGGCGGGTGCCGCGGTGGAAGTCCAGGCTGTCGGGGTCCTCGTACTGGGCCGGGTCGCGGTTGATCACCGAGGTGGAGAACAGCACGCCCTCGCCGGCCCGGATCGTCTCGCCGCCGATCTCGATGTCCTCCAGCGCCACCCGCTGCAGCCCCTCCGCGATGGAGAGCATCCGCATCAGCTCCTCGACGGCGGCGGGCAGCAGCGCCGGGTCGGCGCGCAGCTCGGCGAGCCGCTCGGGGTGCTGGAGCAGGGTGAACGTGCCCAGCGAGATCATGTTGGCGGTGGTCTCGTGGCCCGCGACCAGCAGGATCAGGGCCAGGGAGACGACGTCGGCACGCTCCAGGACGCCGTCGCGCAGCTGCTGGTGGACGAGGTCGTCGAGGATGCCGTCGCCCGGCTCGGCCGCCTTCGCCTTGTCGTCGACCAGCCCGCCGATGTACTCCTCCAGGCGGGCGCGGGCGGCCACGGCCTCGTCGGCCGTCCGGCCGCGCAGCAGTCTGCGGGACTGTTCCTCGAAGAACTCGTGGTCGGCGTACGGCACGCCGAGCAGGAAGCAGATCACCGTCGACGGCACGGGCAGCGCGAAGGACGAGACCAGTTCGGCGGGCGGGCCCTGGGCGATCATGTCGTCCAGCAGACCGTCCACGACCCGCTGGATCCAGGGCCGCAGCTCGGTGGCGCGCCGGACGGTGAACTCCGGGATCATCATCCGCCGCTGCCGGTTGTGCTCGGGATCGTCCAGCCCGAGCAGGGCCACCCGGCGGTCCTGGATGCCCTGGAAGCGCTCCGCGGGCACGGGGAACTCGGGGCGGCGGCGGTCGGAGGAGAGCCGGGGGTCCGAGAGCAGGGCGCGGGCGGCGGCGTGTCCGGTGACCGCCCAGACCTCACGGCCGTCGAAGAGGGTGACGCGGGACAGGGCACGCCCGTCCCGCAGTGGCGCGTATCCGGTGGGCGGGTGGTAGGGACAGGTGCGGTCCTGCGGGAAGGCGACGGGGTCGGCCGGGGTTGCCGGGCCGGTCATGTCCGTCAGTTCCGTCATGAGTAGACCTCGCAGACGAAGAAGTGCGTGGTACCGATCTTCATTAGATGCCCGAGGCACCTATAGGTCCACGACAAGTTCGGCCACTTCGGTGAACCGTGGGATCTGGCTGAAGATGAGGGGTGCGAGGGAGGACAACCGGCCGGATTCCGGGGCCCTGGGCCGCCGGCCGGCCGTCGCGGATCCACCCGGATGGCCGGTCATGACTCCAGGGTACGGCTCTCCTGCGACGCGAAGGCGCAGGATCCACGGGGTGCCGGCGCGGCCGCGCTCGTCCTCCGGCCGGTCCGGCCGCCCGTCGCAGCCGTCCGCGTACGGCTCGGCGATCCGCCGCGGTTCGCCCTCGCCGGTGGTGCGCGGCCGGGACGGGACCACCGTGCCGCCGGGGCGGTGGAGTTCGATTGCCTGTGAGGTGAGGGCCGTACGGGGGAAGGGATCCTCGGTGCGGATGATCCGCGCGGCCGCCGGTGTTGTGCGCGGTGGCAGACAGCCGTTGAACCGACGAAGGGGATGAACCCGTGCCTCTTGAGGGTGAGTACGAGCCCAGCCCGACCCAGTGGGTGCGCGAGCAGGTCGAGCTGTACGAGGGCTCCGGCGGGACGAAGGGAACGACGCTCATGGACACCGGGCTTCCGGTGATCATCCTGACGACCCGGGGCGCGAAGAGCGGCAAGATCCGCAAGACGCCGTTGATGCGGGTGGAGCACGACGGGACGTACGCGGTGGTCGCCTCGCAGGGCGGTGCGCCCAAGCACCCGGTCTGGTACTTCAACATCACGTCCGATCCGCACGTCGAACTCCAGGACGGCCCGGTCAAGCGGGACCTGCGGGCGCGTGAGGTCACCGGCGGGGAGAAGGAGCTGTGGTGGGAGCGGGCCGTGGCCGCGTACCCGCCGTACGCCGAGTACCAGGAGAAGACCTCGCGGGAGATCCCGGTCTTCGTTCTGGAGCCCGTCGACGGGAGCTGATGACGCGCCGGGAACCGGCGGAATTTAGAAAAATCTGTGCCGGGGAGGTGTGACCCCGTATCGGGGTGGGCAGTCGTGCAGCAAGGCCCCGCCGCGTTCCCCCGTCGCGGCGGGGCCGCATGTCGGTGCGGCCCCGCGCCGCTACGGGGCGCTGAGCCACGCACCGTCTCTCATCAGCTCCCTGCCCTCCTGTTCGTTCTCCTCGCGCCAGGCCTGCACGCGTCGCGGAAGGACTTTGAAATACAGGTAACGGGTGGCGAGTTGGCGGGGGTCGAAGCCGGTCTTGCCGGCGAAGACCTCCGCGTCCTCCTCCGGGAGGTCCTCCGGGGGCACCGTCTGGACGGTGCCCTCGATGACGACGACGTCCCGGGTGGAGCCGAGGCCGAGGCGGGTGCGGCCCGTCGCGGCGAGATTGCGGCCGGTGGGGCTTTCGGCCGGGGTGGCGAGCAGCAGCGTGGCGCCGTCCCACACGAAGGACAGCGGCACGAGATGGGGAGCGCCGGCGTCGGGACCGGCGGTGGCCACCCAGGCGTCGACGTCGTGTTCCAGCCGGTGCAGGGTGTCCTTCGTGCGCTCCGCGGTGGTGCGGGCGGGCGGTGGGGTCATCGCGTACGGCCTCCTCGGGATACGGATCCCGTCCAGTGTGACCGTCAGCCCGCCCCGTCCGCACGGACGTGGTCGAGGCGTGTCCGCGCGGCCGTCAGGAACAGATCGAGGGCGGCCGGGTAGGAACTGGCGCGCATGGTGGCCACGAGGTGGCGGGACGTGGCCGCGATGTGCGGGTGGGTGGCGGCGGGCAGCCGGCCGTAGGTCTCGCGCCACACCTCCGCCTCGGCCTCGCGGGCGGCCCGGGGCAGGGCGGTGCCGGCGGAGTCCAGGGCGCCGAAGGCGAGGGCCTGGTCGACGAAGGCGTGGTAGATCCGCACCGCCTCCCGGTCCGGGAACCCGGCCCGCCGCAGCACCCCGAGGATGGTCTCCACGGCCTGGATCTCCTGCGCGCGGCCGGTGACCCGGTGGGCGCTGAGCACCGCCGCACGGGGGTGCGCGAGGGCGCCGGCGTGCATGCGCAGGCCCAGGTCGCGCAGGTCGGCCAGCCAGTCGCCGGTCGGCCGCCAAGGCCGCATGGAGCGGCCGATCAGCTCGTCGGCGACGGCCAGCATCAGGTCGTCGGTGTGCCGGAAGTACCGGTACAGGGAACTGGGATCGGCGCCGAGGGCCCGGCCCAGGCGGCGCACGGACAGCGCCTCGGAGCCGTGCTCCTCGATCAGCCGCAGCGCGGTCTCGACGATCAGCTCCGCGGACAGGACGACGCCCTGTTTGGTGGGGCGCCGGCGCTGCCGCGCGGCGGGCGGGACGACCCGTTCGCTCATCAAAGCCCTCCCTCGGATCCCGGGAGCCCTCCCCCGGACGTGCCCGGCACCTTATGACAACACCGTTGACCTGTGAAGTGCACCGGCGGTTTCATCTGCGGTCACCGGGGCCGACCAGGCCCCCCGGTGCGAGCGGAGAGCCGGCGATGAGCGATACCCCCCTCGGTGTGGATCCCCCCGCGCAGCCCGAGCTGCGCAAGTCCCTGGGCGTGCTGGACGGGATCGCCGTCGCCGCCTCCAGTACGGCCGCGACCACGAGCATCGGCATCGGTCTCGGGGTGACGGCCGGGGTGGTCGGCCTGCACCTGCCGGCCATCATGCTGCTGGCGTTCCTGCCGGTCCTCGGCATCGCCGGGGCCTACTCCCGGCTCAACCGGGTGGAGCCGAACGCCGGCAACGGCTATGTGTGGGTGGGCCGTTCGCTCAGCCCCTGGCTCGGCTTCATGGTCGGCTGGGTCAACTGCGTGGCGAGCGTGGCGTTCCTCGCCTACACCACGGCGGTCACCGGCTCGGCGCTGCTCCAGCTGGCCGGGGAGGCGGGAGTGCACCGGATCGGCTCGCTCGCGCTCGATGCGGGGTCGACGGCGCAGACGACGGCGGTCGGCATCGTGGTGCTGGTCGCGGTCACGCTGACCGCCGTGACGGGCGTGCGTACGGCCGCCCGGCTGCAGACGGGACTGCTCGTCTTCGAGTACGCCGTGCTGCTGGGCTTTTGCGGGTACGGCATCGCCGTGGGCCCGCACCCGTTCCGGCTCTCCTGGTTCGACCCCTTCGCGATCCCCTCGGCGTCCGCCCTGGCCCAGGGGATGCTGCTGTCGGTGTTCTGCTACTGGGGGTTCGAGGCCGCGTTCACCGTCAACGAGGAGGTGCGCGACCCGCGGGACGCCTCCCGGGCCGGGACGATCACCCTGGTGACCATGCTCGGGTTGTTCCTGCTCGGCTCGATCGCCTTCCAACGGGTGCTCTCCGAGGGGGAGTTGGCCGGGCACGGCGCCGAGGGGCTGGCGTACTTCGGGGACCGGCTGGCCCAGCAGCCGCTGGCCGCGCTGCCGCTCGTGGCGCTGATGTTCTCGGCCGTGGCCTCGCTCCAGGCGGGCGTCATCCCGACGGCCCGGGGGATGTTCGCGATGAGCCGGGACCGTACGCTCGGGCCGGTGTGGTCCCGGGTCAGCCGCCGGTACGGCACCCCGGCGGCCGGGACGCTGCTGATCGGGGGGCTGTCAGTGGCGGTGGCGCTGCTCGCGCTGGTGATCCCGCGCCTCGCCGACATGATCGACGCGACGGTGAACGCGGTCGGGATCGTGGTCGCGCTGTCGTACGCGCTGACCGCGCTCGCCGCCGCCGTGCGCTTCCGCGCCGCGCTGCGAAAGGACTGGCGGCTGGGCCTGCGCGCGGTGGTGCTGCCCGCGCTGAGCGCGCTCGCGCTGCTGGGACTCGGCGGCTATCTCGGCTGGTCCTTCTACCGCTCGGCCGACCATCTGGAACTGCGCGCGGACAACGGCTGGTTCCTGCTGCTGATGCCGGTGGCGATGATCGCCTCCGGGTTCGGGGCGGCCGCGTGGGCCAAGTGGGCGCGCAGATCGCCGTACTTCCGCACGGGCGCGGGCACCGACGCCGACGCACCCGAGCTGCTCCCCTCCGCCCCCACCTCCAACTGACCTGTCGAGCACGTGATTTCAGGGAAAGGCATCATGCACGCTGATCTTCTCTTCACCGGCGGCCCCGTGTTCACCCCGACGGGCCGCACGGCGAGCGCCGTGGCCGTCACCGGTGACCGGATCACCGCCGTCGGGCACGACGAGGTGCGCGCGCTCGCCGGGCCGCGCACCGAGGTGGTGGACCTCGCCGGACGGCTGCTGCTGCCCGGCTTCCAGGACGCGCACGTCCATCCGGTGCCGGCCGGGCTGGAGCTGAGCCAGTGCGACCTGACGGGGGCGAGGACGGCCGAGGAGTCCGTGGCCGCCGTGCGCGCCTACGCCGAGGCCCGCCCCGAGCGGACGTGGATCCTCGGCGGCGGCTGGTCGATGGAGGCGTTCGCGGGCGGTACGCCGGCCAGGGAACTGCTCGACGCGGTCGTACCGGACCGGCCGGTGTACCTGCCCAACCGGGACCATCACGGCGCCTGGGTCAACAGCCGGGCGCTCCAGCTGGCCGGCATCGGCCGGGACACCCCCGACCCGGCCGACGGACGGATCGAGCGGGACGCCTCCGGCGAGCCGAGCGGCACCCTCCAGGAGGGGGCGATGCAGCTGGTCGGCCGGCTGGCTCCGCCCGCGACCCCCGCCGACCGGCTGGCCGCGCTGCTGCACGCGCAGGCGCATCTGCACGCGCTCGGCATCACCGCGTGGCAGGACGCGCTGGTCGGCGACTTCCTCGGCATGGACGACCCGGCCGGGGCGTATCTCGCCGCGGCCCGGGACGGTTCCCTCACGGCGCGGGTGCGAGGCGCCCTGTGGTGGGACCGGGAGCGCGGCGCCGAGCAGATTCCCGAACTGGTCGAAAAGCGCCGGGAGTTGAGCCATGGGCGATTCCGGGCGACCGCCGTGAAGCTGATGCTGGACGGGGTCGCCGAGAACGGTACGGCCGCGCTGCTCGACCCCTATCTGGACCGGTGCGGGTGCGTGACCGCCAACCGGGGCAAGAGCTTCGTCGATCCTGATCGACTGCCCAGGTTCGTCACCGAGTTGGACGCCCTCGGCTTCCAGTGCCACTTCCACGCGCTCGGCGACCGGGCCGTACGGGACGCGCTGGACGCCGTCGAGGCGGCGCGGGCCGCGAACGGGCCGGGCGACACCCGGCCGCATCTCGCCCACCTCCAGGTCGTGCATCCGGACGACGTACCGCGGTTCGCCCGGCTCGGCGCCACCGCGAACATCCAGCCGCTGTGGGCCGCGCACGAGCCGCAGATGGACGAGCTGACGATCCCCTTCCTCGGGGCCGAACGGGCCGCCTGGCAGTACCCGTTCGGGGCGCTGCTGCGGTCCGGGGCGCGGCTCGCGGCGGGCAGCGACTGGCCGGTGAGCAGCCCCGATCCGCTCCAGGGCATCCATGTCGCGGTCAACCGGGTCGAGCCGGGCGGCGGCGGACCGGTGTTCCTGCCCGGGCAGCGGCTGGACCTCGCGGACGCGCTGACCGCGTACACGGCCGGGTCGGCGTACGTGAACCACCTGGACGACACCGGCCGGGTGGCCGTAGGGGCGCTCGCCGACCTGGTGGTCCTCGACCGGGATCCGTTCGCCGGGCCGCCGGAGGCGATCGCCGAGGCGGCCGTGGCGCTCACCTATGTGGGCGGGGAACTGGTGTACGCCGCGCCGTGATTCAGCGGGCCTGCTGGAACGTCCTGCGGTAGGCCTGCGGGGACACCCCGATCGCCGCGTGCAGGTGCTGGCGCAGCGAGGCGCCGGTGGCGAAGCCGACCTCGGCGGCGATCCGGTCCACCGGCAGGTCGCTGGATTCCAGGAGATGGCGGGCGCGGGCGACGCGTTGCTGGATCAGCCAGCGGCCGGGGCTGAGGCCGACCTCGTCGTGGAAGCGGCGGGCGAAGGTGCGCAGGCTCATCCGGGCGTGGCCGGCGAGGTCGGTCAGGGTGAGCGGCTCGCCGAGGCGCTCCAGGGCCCACAGGCGGGTCCCGGCCGTGCTGGCCGCGCCGCTCTGCGGGACGGGCTGCTCGATGTACTGGGCCTGGCCGCCGTCCCGGAACGGCGGGACGACACAGCAGCGGGCGACGAAGTTGGCCAGCTCGCTGCCGTGGTCGGTGCGCACCATGTGCAGGCAGATGTCGACCCCGGCGGCGGCGCCGGCCGAGGTGAGAATGCGCCCGTCGGCGACGAAGAGGACGTCCGGGTCGAGGTCGACCTGCGGGAAGCGGCGCCGGAACGTCTCCGTCATGTGCCAGTGGGTGGTGGCGCTGCGGCCGTCGAGCAGGCCGGCCTCGGCGAGGACGAACGCGGCCGTGCAGATCGAGACGATCCGTGCGTCCGGGCGGATGCGGGCGAGGGCGGCGGTGACCTCGGCGGGCAGTTCGTCGGGGATGCAGGCCGGGGGCATCGAGGTGACGACCACCGTGTCCGCCGTGTCCAGGATCTCGGGGCCGTGCTGGACGCCGATCGTGAAGTCGGCGCTGCTGCGCACCGGCCGGCCGTCGACCGAGCAGGTCAGCACCTCGTAGCGGCCGTCGGCCGCGCCGAGGATCCGGCTGGGGATGCCCAGCTCGAAGGGGTAGACACCGTCCAGGGCGAGGACGGCCACCCGCTCGGGGCGCCGGGTGCGCGGCGGTACATCAGCCATGGCAGGATCCTATCGAAAGGTGACTGTCATGCCATTTCCCGGCCGCGCGAACCCGGGCAGGCTGGGTGACCATGAGCGATGTGAACACGATGCGAGCCATCAGCCAGGACGTCCTCGGCGGTCCCGAGGTGCTGCGGGAAGTGGAGCTGGAGCGGCCGAAGCCGGGACCGAACCAGGTGCTGGTCCGGGTACGGGCCGCCGGGGTCAACCCCACCGACTGGAAGCACCGGGCCCTCGGCGTCTTCCTGGGCGAGCCGCCGTTCGTGCTGGGCTGGGACGTGTCCGGCGAGGTCGCCGAGACCGGGATCGGCGTGGCCGCCTTCGCGCCGGGCGACGAGGTCTTCGGCATGCTGCCCTACCCCTACGGCGCCGGCTCGCACGCCGAGTACGTCCTCGCACCGGTGCGTGCCCTCACCCGCAAGCCGGCCTCCCTCGACCATGTGCAGGCGGGCGCGCTGCCGCTGGTGTCCCTGACCGCCTGGCAGGCGCTGACCGAGCACGCGGACGTCCGGCCCGGGCAGCGCGTGCTGATCCACGCGGCGGCCGGCGGGGTCGGGCACGTGGCCGTGCAGATCGCCAAGGCGCGGGGCGCGTACGTGATCGGGACGGCGAGCGCGGGCAAGCACGACTTCCTGCGGGAGATCGGCGTGGACGAGCCGATCGACTACCGGACGACCGACGTCAGCGAGACCGTGCGGGACGTCGACGTCGTCCTGGACACCCTCGGCGGGGACACCTCCGTCACCTCGCTGCGGACGCTGCGGCCCGGCGGTGTCCTCGTGTCGATCCTGCCCGTGGGCTCCCGGGAGCTCTACGAGGAGGCCGAGCGGCTCGGCGTACGGGCCGTGCGCATGCTGGTGGACGCCGACCGCGCCGGGATGGAGGCCATCGCCGAGCTGGCCGTGTCCGGGAAGCTGACGGCGACGATCGCCGGGACGTTCCCGCTGGCCGACGCGGCGAAGGCGCACGCCCTGGGCGAGACCGGCCGGACGACGGGGAAGCTGGTGCTGCTGGCCGACTGAGCACGCGCGCCCGGCGTTCGTCGGACATCCGATCGACAGGCGTCGAAACCCGTCGACATATGTCAATCGAACATGCTCAAATTCCTTCCGCGGAGGGTAACTTGACGGTCGGGGACCGACCCGGAACGGCCGGGCGCGGGCGGGAGGTGAGACGGTCGTGCGGGACGAGCGCGCACCCTTCCACCGCCATCTGCGGGTCTACGAGCACCGGGCGCACACGGTGCTGGAGCTGCGGGGCGAGATCGACCTCGTCTCGGCGACGGAGATCGGTCCGCTGCTGGACCGGTTCACCGGCCGGCCCGGCGCCCGGCTCGTGATCGACCTGGGCCCGGTGGAGTTCTTCGACTGCTCGGGGCTGCGGCTGCTGCACCGGGCCCGCACCCGGGTGCTGGACGGCGGCGGGCAGTTGTACCTGGTGTGCGCGCAGCCACTGGTCCTGCGCGTCCTGGAGGCCACCGGGCTGTCCCGGTTGCTGCCCGCGCATCCGAGCCTGGACGCGGCCCTGGCCCGGCCCGGAGCCGCGTCCGGCTCGCTGTGACCGTCATCTGCCGCCGGATCCCTTCCAGGGCCGCTAGGCGTGCTCGAACAGGGCGCTCACCGACTCGCCGTTGTGGATGCGCCGTACCGCCTCGGCCAGGGCGGGGGCGATGGACAACACCCGGAGTTTCCCGGTGTGTTCGTCCTCCGGCACCGGCACGGTGTTGGTGCAGACGATCTCCAGGACGTCCGGCTGCTCGCTCAGCCGTTTGGCCGCGCCGCCCGCGAACACCCCGTGCGTGCACGCCACCCGGATCGAGCGGGGCCCCGACTCACGGAGCTTGTCGAGGAGTTCGAGTACCGTGCTGCCCTTGGCGATCTCGTCGTCCAGCACGATGACATCGCGGCCGGTGACGTCGCCGATGACGGAGCTGATGCTCACCCGGTCGTCGGCGTAGCGCTGTTTGGCGCCGGCCGCCACCTGCGCCCCGATCAGCCGGGCGAAGGCGGCGGCCTGCTTGGCGTTGCCGAGGTCCGGCGAGACGACCGTGGTGCGCGTCAGGTCGTACTGCCTGAAGTGCGCGGCCAGTTCGCGCAGCGCGTGCAGATGGTCCACCGGCACCGAGAAGAAGCCGTGCACCTGCGGGGCGTGCAGGGTCATGGCGAGCACCCGGCGGGCGCCGGCCGCGACCAGCAGGTCGGCGACCAGGCGCCCGCCCAGTGAGATGCGCGGCGCGTCCTTCTTGTCGGAGCGGGCGTAGGAGTAGTGCGGCATGACGACCGTGATCCGGGCCGCCGAGGCGCCCCGGGCGGCGTCGCACATCAGCAGCAGCTCCACCAGGTGCTCCTGCACCGGCCGGACGAGCGGCTGGATCAGGAAGACGTCCCGCTCCCGGCAGTTGGCCTGAAGCTGCACCTCCAGACAGTCGTTGGCGAACCGGCTGACCCGGGTCGGGCTGAGCGGCACTCCGAGGTGGGCGCAGACCTCCCGGGCCAGGTCGGGATGCGCGCTGCCGCTGAAGACGGAGATGTCCCGCACGATCCGCTCCTCGCATGATCGGCACCAGCTGCCGGGCTCATGCTACTGGCCCCGTCCGCACAGGTAGAGCGTCTGTGCGCTGGCCGTCGCCCCGATACGGCCCGCCAGGGACGGCGGCGCGGCGGCGGAGTCCGTGCCGCCGTAGGCCGAGGCCGGGACCTTGGTGCAGGTGGCCTGGACCCAGGCGGTGATCTGCGTGACGGCCGTCCGTCCCGTGGCCGCCGTGGCACCCTCCGCGGTGCCGGTGGCCGTCTTCGCACCGGTGCCGGGCTGCGCGGCGCCCCCGAACATGCCGCCCATGCCGCGTCCGCCGCCGAGCACCACGTACCGCACCTCGCCGCTGTCGACGAGCTGCTGGAACCGGCCCTCGGTCGGGAACGGCACCCGGCCGCTGAAGCCGCCGATGGACAGCACGTGGGCGCCGTCCGCCAGGATGTACGGCGATGCCGTGCTCCAGCTGGTGGTGGCGAACACATAGGCCGCGGTGCCCTGGTGGGCGCGGGTGTAGTCGAGCAGCCGCTGCTGCGCCGCGGTCAGCGCGCCGCTCCCGGAGGCGCCGCCGAATCCGCCCATGCCGCCCATGCCCCCGGCGGCTCCGGTCCCGGTCATGCCGCGCCTGCTGCCCCGGCTCGCCCGCCCGAAGGCGCCGGCGCCGGTCCAGGCCGTCTGCCCGAGCCGTCCGGTCCCGGACCGCGTCGTGCCGAAGCCGCGCCCGGAGGCGGACGGGCCGACCGCGCCCATGGTGTTGGTGCGGTAGGACGGGGCGAAGACCTGCACCGCCCAGGCGCTGGGGGCGATGAGGAGGGCGGCCAGCGCGGCGGCGAGCCCGCCGAGCGCGAGCCGGCCGCCGGCGCTCCGCCCGCCCGGCCGGGCCAGGAAGAGCAGCACCAGACCGGAGACGGCGAGCACGCCCACGGTGGGCGCCAGCCACGCCGCGAAGGACGTGAACTGCCCGGCGAGATAGGCGGCCCAGGCCGCCGTCGCCGCCACCGCGCCCGGCAGCGCCCAGGCGCGGGGCCCGCCGGCCCGGTAGGCGCGCCACATCAGCACGGTCCCGGCCCCGGTGAGCGCGGCGAGCGGTACGGCGATCACTCCCATGTAGTAGGTGTGCCCGGCGACGCTGCCGGCGCTGAAGACCAGGAAGTACAGGGCGAGCCAGGTGCTCCACAGGACGTACCCGGCGCGCAGCCGGTCGGTGCGCGGCCGCCCCCGGGACCACAGCAGTCCGCACACCGCGGCGACGGCGGCGATCGGGTAGAACCAGCCGGTCTGGGAGGCGAGCGACGTGCCGAACATCTTCGACCAGCCGTTCTGGTCACCGCCGAAACCGCCGCCACCACCTGTCCGCGCGGCTGCCGCGCCGGTGCCCTGCGCACCGCCCGCGCCGAGGGCACCGGCACCGCCGAAGGCACGGTCACCGCTGTGCGCACGGTGACCGGTGCGGGCGAGGTCTCCGCCGAACGCAGCGGCTCCGCCGTACGCGCCCGCGCCGCCGGAGCCGGTACCCGCGGCGCCCGTGCCCGCCACCCGGCCGGATCCCGGCCCGGCCCCGAACCCCGCCGCCTGGCCGGGGCCCTGCCCGGTGCGGGCGTGGCCGCCTCCGCCGCCCTGGGTCGAGGTGACGCTGCCCGTCGAGGCCGCGCTGATGCCGAGCGAGGAGAAGCGGGTGAGGAAGTTGTAGCCGACCACCATGCTGAACGCGGAGTTGTTGGTGGTGCCGTCCACATAGGGCCGGTCCTTGGCCGGGGTGAGGGTGACGGCGAGCATCCACGACGCCGACACGGCCGTCATCACCACGGCGGAGATGCCGAGGTGGGCCAGCCGCCGGCGCAGTGTGAGCGGCGCCGAGATCAGGTAGACCAGGGCGAGCGCGGGCAGCACGGCCCACGCTTCCAGCATCTTGGCCTGGAAGCCGACGCCGACCCAGACGCCGGCCATGATCAGCGGGCGCAGCCGGCCGGCGAGGGCGGCCCGCTGGGTGGCCTCGGCCGCGAGCAGCACACACAGCGTGAACATGGGATCCTCGACCGAGGTGCGGAACAGCCCGACCGCGACGGGGGTCACCAGGAACACCGCGCCGGCGATCAGCGCCGCGTGCGCCCCGGCCCAGCGGCGCACGATGCGGTGGAGCACCAGCAGGCTCGCCACGCCCTCCAGGACCTGGGGCAGGGTCAGCGACCACGGATGGAATCCGAAGAGCCGCGCGGACAGCGCCTGCGGCCACAGGAATCCCGGCAATTTGTCGAGAGTGATGGAATTACCGGGATCGAAAGAGCCGTAGAAGAAAGCCTTCCAGCTCTCCGTCATGCTGCGGGCGGCACTCGCGTAGAACGTGTGGTACTCGCTGCGGTCGATGCCCCAGGCGTAGAGCACGGCGGCGAGTACGACGAGAACCAGCAGCACAGGGCGTGCGTACGGGGGATCGCCCTGTGGTGATCGCCAGGGCGGGCGGCGATCGGCACCGGTGGGGACGGTTGCGTCGAGGACGTTCGTGGCCATGCGCAGCAGTCTTCGGCACGCCGTGTGCCCGCAACGACGATGCGGCCCCTTTTCAAGGAAACTCTCACCGCCCCAAGGGTAATTCTTTAACCGCATGACATCGCAATTACGCCGGTCAAGCGAATCCCTTACCAGCGAAGTAACGCGTTTTCATCTGACATCACGTCAGAAACAGGTCCGGACCAGGGTGTTGACGGCCTCTTATCTCACCCCTTAAATCAAGAGGCGACTCGCACCCCCCCCACAGTGAACGGAGAGTCATGGCTTCCCCACGCCTGCTCCGCAGTTGCCTCTTCGCCGCCCTGTCCGCCGCCCTGGTCGGCACCGCCGCCGTCGGACCGGCACGGGCCCAGACCGCCGCTCCGCGGGCGGCAGCCGTCAACACCTTCTCCGACACCTTCGACGGGCCCGCGGGCGCCGCGGTCGACTCCTCGAAGTGGACGCTGGAGACCGGCGACAACGTCAACAACCACGAGCGGGAGTACTACACGTCCGGGACGGACAACGCGGCTCTGGACGGCCAGGGGCATCTGGTGATCACGGCCCGCAAGGAGAACCCGGCCGGCTACCAGTGCTGGTACGGCACCTGCCAGTACACCTCGGCCCGGCTGAACACGGCCGGGAAGTTCGACGCCCGGTACGGTCACGTCGAGGCGCGCATGAAGATCCCGCGCGGGCAGGGGATGTGGCCGGCCTTCTGGATGCTCGGCACGCCGGTCAACTGGCCGGACTCGGGCGAGATCGACGTGATGGAGAACGTCGGCTTCGAGCCCTCGACCGTGCACGGCACCATCCACGGGCCCGGCTACTCGGGTTCCGGCGGCATCGGAGCCGGCTACACCCTGCCGAACGGCCAGGCCTTCGCGGACGCCTTCCACACCTTCGCCGTGGACTGGGCGCCCGGCTCGGTCACCTGGTCGGTGGACGGGACGGTCTACGAGCGGCGCACGCCCGCCGACCTGGGCGGCCGGACATGGGTGTTCGACAACAAACCCTTCTTCCTGATCCTGAACCTCGCCGTCGGCGGCTACTGGCCCGGCGACCCCGACGGCTCCACCCGGTTCCCGCAGCAACTGGTGGTGGACTCGGTGTCGGTGACGACGAGCAACGGCTGAGCGGCGCCGGGCTCAGTGCAGCGACCAGGTGTACTTGCCCCCGCCGACCCAGCGGACCGCGTCGGGGTCGTCCAGGTCGTGGATGGTGATGCCGTGCGACGCGGCGGTCTCCAGTACGTCGGTGACGTTGCGGACCGCACCGATCACCTGACCGTCGATCTCCATGATCCGGAAGGGCGGCTCGCCCGGCTTGCCCGGGCACACCCCGAGCACCAGGACCCGCGGATGGGAGATGTGGGGAGCTGCTTGTTCGGTCATGCACATCAGCCTAGAACGCATCCGGGTCCGGGGTGATCCGGAGCGTTTTCGACAGCGTGGACCGCATGCGGTCGGTCGCGCCGCTCCCCGCGCCTCCCCGGCGCGCCTGAGGCAGCCTTGGTTGCGTGGAACCCGTCGCCGCGCTCGAACGCATCGCCTTCCTCCTGGAGCGGTCACTGGCACCCGCCTATCGGGTGAAGGCCTTCCGTACGGCCGCCCGGACGCTGGCCGCGCTGCCCGAGGGCGAGGTCGCCGAGCGTGCGGCGGCGGGGACGCTGGAGGCGCTGAAGGGGGTCGGGCCGAAGACCGCGCAGGTGGTGCGGGAGGCACTGGCCGGCCAGGTGCCCGGGTATCTGCGCGGGCTGGAGGACGAGGGCGGGGGCGGCGTGCCCGCGGAGGGCGCCGGGGCCGGGCTGCGGGCGCTGATCCGAGGGGACTGCCACACCCACTCGGACTGGTCCGACGGCGGCAGCCCGATCGAGGAGATGGGGCGGACGGCGGCCGCGCTCGGCCATGAATGGACGGCGCTGACCGACCACTCCCCCCGGCTGACCGTGGCCCGGGGCCTGTCGCCGCAGCGGCTGCGCGAGCAGTTGGACGTGGTGGCGGGGCTGAACGCGCGCTGGGCGCCGTTCCGGCTGCTCACCGGCATCGAGTGCGACATCCTGGAGGACGGCTCCCTGGACCAGGAGCCGGAGCTGCTGCGACTGCTGGACGTGGTCGTGGTGTCCGTGCACTCCAAGCTGCGGATGGACGCCCGCTCGATGACCCGGCGGATGGCGGCCGCCGTACGCAATCCGCACGCGGACGTGCTCGGGCACTGCACCGGGCGCCTGATCACGGGGCGGGGACGGCCGGAGTCGGAGTTCGACGCGGACGCGGTGTTCGCCGCCTGTGCCGAGTCCGGTACGGCCGTGGAGATCAACAGCCGGCCCGAGCGGCTGGACCCGCCCCGACGGCTGCTGCGCCGGGCCGTGGCGGCGGGGGTGCTGTTCTCGGTCGACACCGACGCGCACGCTCCGGGCCAGCTGGACTGGCAGATCCTCGGCTGTGCCCGGGCCGAGGAGTGCGGGGTGCGGGCCGAACGGGTGGTCACCACCTGGTCGGCCGGGGAACTGCTGGCCTGGACCCGTGAGGGCCGGGTCCCGGCGAGGGCGTGAGCGACGTGGAAAGCCCCGGTCGCGACGGGGGAATCACGACCGGGGCGGTCTGGCGGTGGGCACGCAGGGCAGACGCCTCCCAGTGAAGGCCTCGCCCGCACCCACATGTGATTCAACGGGCAACCATCCCCGGGTGTTCCGGAGCCGTACGTGAGCCGCGTCACCGTGCGCCGGCGCCCGCCCCGGCCAGTTCGGCGGTCTGCCGCACGGCCCCCGCCTCGATGAATTCCCGCAGGTCGGCCGTGAGCCGGTCCGCGTGGGTGGCGAACAGGCCGTGACCGGCCCGTTCGTACACCTTCAGGGTGCCGTCCGGCACCAGCCGGGCCGCACGCTCGCCGGTGAGGGCCAGGGGCGCGGAGGCGTCGTGGGTGCCGTGCACGACCAGCACCGGGAGGTCGAGGCCGGGCAGCTCGTCGGCGATGTCCAGACCGGCGACCACCGCCCGGACCCCGGTCGAGGCGCGCGGCCCGGCGGTCAGACAGAGGTCGATCAGATGGCGGACGTAGGCCGGCGAGACGTCGTTGCCGGGGAACCGGACGGCGAAGAAGTCGTCCGCGAGGAGCGTGTAGTAGGCGGGCCGGTCGCGCCGGAACAGCTCCTCGTCGGCGCGGATGTCCGCGGGATCGACGCCCTCGGGGAGGTTCGGGCAGCGGACGATCCCGGGGCAGACCCCGGCGACGAGGGCGACCCGGTGCACGCGACCGGTGCCGTGCCGGGTCACGCAGCGGACCACCTCGGCGGTGCCGACGGAGTGCCCGACCAGGGTGACCTCGCCGAGGTCGAGGTGGTCGAGCAGGCCGTGCAGGTCGTCGGCGAGGGTGTCGAGGTCGTAACCGGACCACGTGTCGTCGGAGCGTCCGTGGCCGCGCCGGTCCAGGGCCACGCAGCGGAATCCGGCCTCCGCGAGCGGCAGGGTCTGGTACTCCCACATCTCGTGGCCGAGGTAGGCGCTGGCGACGAAGACGGCGACGGGGCCGGTCGCGGGGCCGTGGTCGGTGTAGTGCAGCCGGGTTCCGTCGACGGGGCTCTCGAAGTACGGCATGGGGTGCCTCCGCAGGGTGTGGGGCCGTCGGGACCAGGTGCGACGCTGCTCGGTCGCCCTGACATCACCGATGCTCCCCGGATCCCGCGCACGGGTCGATTACCCGCGACGTCATCCCCCTTGGCCGGGCCGCGGCGCCGCTCAGCGCGGTGCGCGTTCGCGCAGGGCGGCGCGCCAGGCCGGCAGGCGGTCCTCGGCGAGGGGTTCGGGACGGCGGCCGCCGCTCGCGAAGAAGTCGGCCAGGGGGAGGATCGCGGCGCCGACGGTGACCGCGTCGGGGCCGAGCCGGCCGAGGTCGATGGTGACCCGGTCGGCCGGGTGGCGCAGCGCGTACGTCGCCGCGTGCCGGCGTACGGCGGGCAGGAAGCGGGTGCCGAGCTGGAGCCCGGCCCAGCCGCCGACGATGATCCGCTCGGGCTGGAAGAGGTTGATCAGGTCGGACAGGCCCGCGCCGAGGTACTCGGCGGTCTCCTCCAGGACGGCGAGGGCCACCGGGTCGGGCGCGGTGCCCTCGGGCGGGTAGGCGGCGACGAGCATCGCGGTGAGCGCGGTCTCCTCGTCGGCGCGCTCGGGCGGCCGGCCGCCCTCCTCGCGCCAGCGGGCGAGCAGCGACTCGGCGCCCGCGTAGGCCTCCAGGCAGCCGGGCGCACCGCACCGGCAGCGGCGCCCGCGCACCCGGACCGTCAGATGCCCCCACTCCACGGCGCGCCCGTGCTCCACCTCCGGGGTGACCAGGCAGGCGCCGACGCCGGAGCCGAAGAGCACGACGACGGCGTTGCGGGCCCCTCGTCCGGCGCCGAACCACATCTCGGCCTGGCCCAGGGTCTTGGCGCCGTTGTCGATGAAGTACGGGATCTCGTCCGGGAGTCGGGAGGCCGAGCGGAGCAGCCGCTCCAGCGGTACGGCGTCCCAGCCGATGGTCTGGCCGTGCACGACGGCGCCCCGGTCCGGGGTGTGCTCGACGATGCCGGGGACGCCGACACCGACGCCGAGCAGCCGCTCGGGAACGGCCTGTTCGGCACCGAGGACCTCGGCGATGCCGTCGCGGATGTGGCCGGCGATCACCTCGACGTCGTAGCCCTGCGGCGTCAACGGGCGTTCTGTGCGCGCGAGTTCGGTCAGGGCCAGGTCGAACAGTTCGACCCGGACCCGGGTCTCGCCGACGTCGACGCCGATCATCTGTCCGCTGCGCGGACTGACGCGCAGCAGGGTGCGCGGCCGGCCGCCGTCGGAGTCGACGCTGCCCGCCTCCTCGACCAGGCCGTCGGCGACCAGATCCGCGACGACGTTGCTCACCGAGCCGGAGCTCAGGCCCGTCGCGGGGCCCAGCTCGAACCGGCTGAGCGGGCCGTCGAAGTACAGCTTCTGCAATACGGCCGTGCGGTTGCCCCGCCTGAGGTCGCGTACCGTGCGCCCGTTCCGCCCCGCCATGCCGCTCCCTTCACAAACCCTGCCCGACCTGCAACATACCCCTTCGGGCAGCCGGAACGCGACTTTCCCACCGTCTTAGTTCACGCTATGAGCTAAGAGGGGTTCCGCTGCGCGTGTCCCGTGGGCCGCGTGATCTCGCCCAGCACGGCCACGAGGTGCGGCGAGACCGTCTCCCGCACCCGGCGGGCATCGGCCTCCCCGATCCGCCGCCACCGAGCCCGCCACCGCAACGCCGGGCACCACCGGATCCGCCACCGCCCGGCCGATCGCCGCGACACCGGCCGCTGCCGCATCCGCCACCACCCGATCCACCGCCACCGATCCAGCCACCACAAACCCGGTCGGCACCGAATCCTGCGCCATCAAGTCCGCCACCGCAGGACCAGCCACCACCAGTTCCGCCGCCGCCTCGCCGGTCGCCGCAACGCCGGTCACCACCGGATCCGCTATCACCCGATCCGCCGCCACCGAACCGGCCACGACACACCCGGTCACCACCGAATCGGCCGCCACCAAATCGGCCAGCGCAGACCCGGTCGCCACCGGATCCTGCGCCGCCGAACCGGCCACCACAGGCCCGGGCGTCGCCGGGTCCGCCGGCGATTCAGTGGCCGGCGGATTCGTCACCGGTGAGTTCGCCGCCGGGGAGTTGCCCGCTCCTGCGTCCCCCACCGCGTGCCCCTCCCCCTCGGCTCAGCCCGCCGCGTACACGTCCTCGACGTAACGCCCGTCCGCCACCAGCGAGTTCAGCCAGTCGTCGGCCGCGGACCCGTCGGCGTCGTGGGAGCGTTCCCGGTACAGGGTACGGAACGCCTCGCGTACGCCGGGGGCCATGCGGGAACCGTCGCCGCAGACGTAGACCCGGGCGCCCGCGTCGAGCAGGTCCCAGACCTCGTCGGCCTCGGCGGCGATGCGGTGCTGGACGAACAGGGCGCCGTTCTCGGGCGCCGCGCTGAAGGCAGGGCGCAGCGAGACGGCGCCGGCGGCCTCGGCGGCGGCCAGCTCGTCCGCGTGCAGGTAGTCGGCGTCGGGGGCGTCGCAGCCGAAGTACAACAGGGCGGGCGGGAGTTCGGTGCCCGCGGCGCGGGCCGCGGCACGGTCGGCGACGGCGCCGCGGAACGGGGCGAGACCGGTACCGGCGGCGATCATGACGACCGGCGCCGAGCCGTCGATCCGGAAGACCTCGCGGCAGGGCTGGACCCGGGCGTACACGGTGTCGCCGGGCTTCAGGGCGGCGAGATGGCCGGAGCCGGTGCCCCGGTAGCGGCCGCGGCCCGAGCGGGCGGGGGCGTCGAGCACGGAGACCATGAGATCGACGTGGTGCGCGTCGGACGCCGGGGAGGAGGACACCGAGTAGTGGCGCGGCTTGAGCGGGGTCAGCAGGTCGAGCAGGAGCGGCCAGCCCAGGGCGCCGCGCAGCGCGGGGTGGTCCTCGACGAGTTCCAGGAGGGTGCGCGGGTCGTCGTCGCCGAGCGCGGCGAGGGCGGCCCGCTCGGGCGGGCAGGGGTTGGCCTCGGCGAGCAGGGCCCGTTGCCGGGCGGTCGGGCGCTCCTGCAACTCGACGTGGTGCGTGAGGAGTTGGCGTACCGTCAGCGGGCGGTCGACGGCGAGGCCGTCGCGGCGCGGGCGGGTGGCCCGGATGTCCAGGACGGTGTCGGCGTCGAGGCCGAACGCGGCGAGCGCGCGGTCCACCGGCTCCGGCGCGTTGGCGGGGAGCACGGTGAGGTGGTCGGCGGTGCGGTAGGTGACGCCCTCGGGCAGGGCGATGCGCAGGAACCGCTTGGTGCGCGGGTAGCCGGGCGCGGTCAGGTCGTGGGCCTCGGTCACCGTCATCGGGAGCAGGTCGTGCCGCTCGGCGAGGGCGTCCAGCGGGCCACCGGCCAGGGTGCGGACCTCGTAGGCGTGGGCGGGCTCGTCCGTGGTCCGCGGCGCGGCGTCGGAGTCGCCGTACCCGGTCAGCAGGGTGGTGCGCAGCCGGGCGGTGAACTCCCGTACGGCGCCGGCGAGATCGCCGGAGGCGTCGGCGGCGGCGCGCTCGGTCAGCCTCGTCGCGCCGAGTTCGGCGAGGCGGGTGTCGACACGGGTGGGGAAGTGCTGGTAGGTGGCGGCCCAGTTGCGGTCGCCGACGCCGAGGACGGCGTAGGTGACGCCGGTCAGGTCGGGGGTGCCGTCCAGCCACGCGGCGAAGGCGGTCGCGTCGTCGGTGGGGCGGCCGTTGTAGGAGGCGGCGGTGATGACGACGGGCCGGTCGGTGGGCAGCCCGTCGGCGTACGCGTCCAGGGCGGCGACCTCGGTGGCGCAGCCGACGGCGGCGGCCTCGTCGGCGAGCTGGGCGGCGAAGGCGCGGCAGGTGCCGTAGTTGCTGCCGTGCAGGAACAGGGCGCCGGTGCCGGGGCGGACGCGGGCCGGGAGCGTGTCCGGGGTCCGGCCGGCGTCCTCCTGCGGGCGCGCGGCGCCGGGCAGCGGGGCGTGGACGCGGTCGGCGGCGGTGCGCGGGGTCAGCGTGAGGGTGAAGCCCTCGGGTTTGAGGGTGAGGGTCTCCTTGACGTGCAGCTCGTAGTCGGCGTGGTCGTGCAGCCGGTAGCGGTGGACCAGCATGGCGAGCAGCATGGTGGCCTCGTGCAGCGCGAACTGCCGCCCGATGCAGGCGCGATCGCCGGTACCGAAGGGCTTGAAGGCGTGCACCGGGCGGGCCGCCTCCGCCTCGGCGGTGAACCGCTCGGGATCGAAGTGCTCGGGGTTGTCGCCCCACACCGGCTGCCGGTGCAGCATCGGGGCCATGACGGTGACGGCCTGTCCGGCGCGCATCGGGATCCGGCCGCCGAGCAGGGTGTCCTCGCGGGCCCTGCGGCTGAAGGCGGCGGCCGTTGGCCACAGCCGCAGGGCCTCGTTGAGGACCTGGCGGGTGTAGGTGAGCCGGCCGATCTCGTCGTACGTCGGCTCCGGGTCGGCGTCGTCGCCCCACAGCGCGTCGGCCTCGCGCTGCACCAGGCGGAGCACGGCCGGATGCTTGGCCAGGTAGTACAGGGCGAAGGACATCGCGCCGGAGGTCGTCTCGTGGCCGGCGATGAGGAAGGTGATGACCTGGTTGCGGATGTTGGCCGGGTCCAGGGTGGTGCCGTCGGCGGGGTGCGGGGCGCTCAGCATCAGGCCGAGCAGGTCCTCGGCGCCGCTCTGGTCGGTGCCCGCGCGGGAGGCGATGACGTCGTCCACGACCTGGGCGAGATAGTCGGCGTCGCGGCGGAAGGCGGCGTCGGCGGCGGAGTGGTCCTGGCCGGGAGTGCGGGCCAGGCGGGTCATGCTCCACTCCAGGCAGCGGACCATCGACTCCACGAAGGGGTGCGGCTCTGCCCGCTCGAACGACCCGAAGTCGTAGTCGAACCCGGCCAGTCCGATGGTGTCGAGCGTCATGCGGGTCATGTCGTCGGGCACGTTCACGGCCTGGTCGCCGTGGGCCGCGCGGTCCCAGGAGTCGATGAGCCGGCGGGCCACCTTGAGCATGACCGGGTGGTAGGTGCGCATCGAGCCGAGCGCGAAGGCGGGCATCAGGATGTCGTGCGCCTTGGCCCAGTTGGGCTCGTCGTTGTACGCCGTGAACAGGCCGTCGGCGGCGAACTCGCGCACGTTCTCCAGGGCGGGGCCGATGTGCTTGGCGAACCGGTCCTCGTCGGCGAGGTCCGCGACGAGATCGGCGTCGGCGACGAACATCACGTCGCGGCCGTGCAGCCGGCGCACCAGCACCGGGCCGTGGGCGCGCATCAGCTCCATGACCTGCTGGATCGGGGTACGGCCGGGACCGGTGGCGGTGATGTCGACGACGGGGACGCCGGGCAGGGCCGCGGCCGGGTCGGGGTGCGGTGCGGTGGGGGGCATGACGCGACAACTGCCTTTCGCCGTAACGGAGTACTCGCGGTAACGGAGCACTGGATCCAGCGTGGGCGACCGGTGGCACGTGCCGGCGCCGTGGCACTACACGATCGCGCAGTCAAAACTCGGCCGCGGGGCTTGCGCCGGCCCGCGGGAGGCGTGCGGTTTGCCGCTGACCTGGATTCTCGTCTTGGATGTGCGGGGACCGACGAGCGGCGATCGACGAGCACGGACCGAGGGACGGCTCGGCGCATCGGGAGGTGGACATGGACCTGGGGCAGGCCGACGCGGTGGTCTGGCGCAACCGGGCCCTGCTGGTCTTCGACCGGGTGTCGGTGCCGGTCGCGGTGTGCGACGTGTACGGCCAGGTGGTGCTGGCGAATCCCGCGATGGCGGCGGAGTGCGGTACGACGCCGGGGCGGCTGCGCGGCCGGGACGTGCTGGAGCTGTTCCGGCCGCAGGAGGCCGGGCAGGTGGAGCGGATCGCCCAGGCGCTGCGCCTGCGGCACCGCTCGCGCTACCAGGTGTCGGTGCGCTGGCGCGCGCCCGGCGGGGCGGAGCGGTTCGGGGAGCTGACGGCGGACCCGGTGAGCGACACCGTGGACGAGACCCCGGCCCTGCTGGTGATGCTCCGGGTGCAGGGCGAGTGCGCGCCGCCCGAGCCGGAACCGGCCCCGGTCACCACGGTGGAGGGGCGGGTGCTGGCCCTGCTGGCGGGCGGCGCGAGCACGGCCGAGGCCGCCCGCGAACTGGGCCTCAGCAAGGACGGCGTCACCTACCACCTGCGCCGGCTGTCGGCCCGCTGGAACGCGGCGAACCGTACCGAACTGGTCGCCCGCGCCTACGCGTCGGGCGTCCTCAGGCCGGGGGTGTGGCCGCCCCAGGCGCGGACGGAGTAGGGCGTGCCTGTCCCGCGGGCGCCCGGGCCGTGCCCGCGCCCTCCGGCGCGCCGAAGCGGGCCAGGGTGTGCCAGACCGTCTTCAGGTGCTGGAGTTCGTGGCGGCCGGTGCGCACCGCGTCGCCGATGACACGCGGGGTGAGCAGGCCGCGCTCGGCGATCGGGGCGCCGAGGTCGGCGTACCGCGGCCCCCGGTAGTCGGCGTGGCGGGGCAGCGCGGTGACGGTGAGCCGGTGGCCGGGGCGCCATTCGACGGGGCAGGGCAGGCGCCGGGCCGCCGTCTCGACCTCGGTGCCCCGGTAGCCCGCGTCGAGGACGAGTGCCTCGACGTCGGTGTCCAGGAGCACACCGGCGTGCACATGGCTCTCGACGTAGTCGTTGAGCGGGTCCTGCTCGTCCCGCTCGACGAGCGCGATCAGCGGCATCGCGGCGGCCACCCCGAAGTCGGTGGGCTCGGCCGCGCTGTCGGGGTAGCAGACGGTGGCGCGTCGCAGGACCGCGCCGGTGAGCCTCAGGCGCGAGGAGCCGAAGCGGGGGGGCCGCGCCGACCACCTGCCGGCGGAAGTCCAGGGCGCCGTACAGCGGGCGCTCCGCCGCGGGCGCGTCGTCGTACGCACCCCCGAAGATCCGGCTCTCCCGGCGTGCGCGCCGCCCGGGTGCGCGGTGAGCCCGCCGTCGCTGGTGCCGGTGACGTACTGCGAGTGGGAGGCGCCGTCCCGGGCCAGGGCCTGTCCGGCGGAGATCCGGGAAAATCCATTGGCCACTCTCCTTTTGGCTACATAAGCTAGTCGAAAACCTAGGCATCCTAGGCTGACCATCGCCTGCGCACCCAGAAGGACTCCCCCATGAAATCGCTCACCGAGCAGGACATCCGCACCTCCTTCGTCAACTGCTCGAAGGGGGAGGCCAAGCGGCTGGCGGTCCCGCGCGACCTCGACGAACGTCCGTGGGACGACCTGGACTTCCTCGGCTGGCGGGATCCGGGCGCGCCCGACCGCAGCTATGTGGTCGCCGAACGGGACGGCCGGCTCGTGGGCGTCGCCCTGCGCTTCCAGGCCGCGCAGCGCGGGTTCCTGCACCGCAGCATGTGCTCGGTGTGCCTGACGACGCATCCGCGCGGCGGGGTGACGCTCATGACCGCGCGCAAGGCGGGACCGGCGGGCCGCGAGGGCAACTCGGTCGGCCTGTACATGTGCACCGACCTGGCGTGTTCCCTGTACGTGCGGGGCAGGAAGGTGCCGGAGTCCGGCATCCGGATCGAGGAGAGCCTGAGCGTGGCGGAGCAGATCGCCCGCGCCCGGGGCCATCTGCACGCCTTCCTCGACAAGCTGTACGCCTGATCCGGCCCGCCCGCCGGGGCGCGGCCCTCGACCGGGGGCGTTCGAGGCGTCCGGGGAACGGGAACAGGCCAAGGGATGCACGACGTACCGAAGTGGCGCCGGGGACTGCTGCGCCTGGTGGAGCGCCGCCGGGAGCCGGTGGTCGTCCAGACGCTGCGCTCGGCGACGGCGGCGACGATCGCCTATGTCATCGCCCTGCGGTTGAGCCCCGAGCCGGCCCCGCTCACCGCGCCCCTGACCGCGTTGCTGGTGGTCCAGGTGACCTTCTACGCCACCCTCACCAACGGCATCCGCCGGGTGAACGCCGTGGTGGCCGGGGTGCTGGTCGCCATCGCCTTCAGCGTGCTGGTGGGCCTGACCTGGTGGAGCCTCGCGCTGCTGATCGTGGCCGCGCTGGCCGTCGGACATCTGGTGCGGGTCGAGGAGTACGTGGCCGAGGTGGCGATCAGCGCCATGCTCGTGCTCGGGGTCACCACGATCGGGTTCACGGCGTGGGCACGCATCGTGGAGACGCTGATCGGCGCGGTCGTCGGCACGGCCTGCAACCTGCTGCTGCCGCCCCCGGTGTGGGTGGACGAGGCGGGCCGCTCGATCGAGGACCTGGCGCGCCGGCTGCGGCAGTTGATGCTGCGCATGGGCGAGGAGGCGGCCGGCGGGATCCCCTGGCAGCGGGCGGCCGAGCGGCTGCACGAGGCCCGGCGGCTGGACCAGCACATCGCCCACGTGGACGCGTCGCTGCGGCAGGCCGAGGACAGCCTGCGGCTCAACCCGCGCGTCAAGGAGGGACTGCTGCACCGGGTGGTGCTGCGCACGGGCCTCGACACGCTGGAGATCTGCACGGTGGTCCTGCGGGTGCTGGCCCGTTCCTTCACGGACCTGGCGAAGGCCCGCGGGTCCGAGGAGCTGTTCCCGCCCCGGGTCGGGGCGACCGTGGAGCAGCTGCTGTCCGAGATGGGCGACGCGGTGGTCAGCTTCGCGGTGCTGGTCACCACCCATCTCAGCGAGGACGCCGAGTCGGCGGAGGCCCGGCTGACGGCCGAGCTGCACACGGCCGCCGGCACCCGGGACCGGCTGGCCGTGCTGCTGCGGGAAGAGGTCGCCGGGAACTGGGAGAACTGGCAGCTGCTGGGTGCCGTGCTCACCGAGGCGAACCGGATCATCGACGAACTGGACACCGAGCACCGCACCCGCCGCCTGCTGGAGGAGCTCGACCGGGTCTCCCGCGAGCAGCGGGCCAAGCTGCCGCGCACCACCCGGCTGCGCGAGCGCCTGGGTGTGCAGGACGAGCTGTGGCGGAACCGTACGGGGTTCGGCGAGCGTTCTCGGTGAGGACGGACGTTCTCGGCCGAGGCGCACGTTCTGCGGCGGAGCGGACAGCGCGACGGGAGGGGGGTCACCGGATGACCGGGGCCGGGGTACGGATCACCGGGAACACGCTGCGGCTGCCGGGCGGGGCGACCGTGCGGTTCGTGCGCACGCTGCGGCTGCCCGAGACGGGCACGCACGGGCTGCCGCCGGGGCTCGGCGAGTTCCCGGTCCGGCCGGTCGCCGACCACGCGGACCGGGTGCCCGAGCGGTGGCGGGCCCGCGGGGGCGTGCTGTTGCCGGTGTATCTGCGCGAGGCGATGTGGCTGAGCTTCGCGGGCACGACGGAACCGGCCGCGCTCCAGGTCGGCGTCGGCAAGGTGTGCGCGGTCTCCGGCAAGCCCTGGAGCGAGCGGCTCGCCCGGGATCCGCAGAACTACGTGGTACTGCCCCGCCAGCCCTGGCTGGACGGCGTCAACTCCGGCGAGGGGACGGTCCGGCAGTTCGTCGCCGTGCCGCTGGGCCTCGGCGCGACGGTGGAGGGGCAGGTCACCGGCGAGGAGGTGTGGGGCGGGGTGCAGCTGCGGTCCTTCGCGCTGCGCGCGGACCCGCTCGCCGAGTGGCGGCGCCGCGAGCAGGAGAGGCAGGCGGCCGCGAACCGCGCCCGGACGGCCGGTCCGCCGGTCGGCGGATACGGCGCGGCGATGATGCCGGCCGCGCCCGGGGCGGCGGCGCCCGCCGCCATGGGGCTCGGCGTCGGCGGCTCGATGCGCCAGGAGGTGTACCGGGACGACCGGCCGCTCACCGACTGGTCCGAGGAGCCCGCCGGGCGCGTGTTCGTTCACCTGGTCACGCCGCCGCAGTGGCGGCACATCACCGGCGAGGCGCCTCCGCCGTCACCGGTGGACCGGGCGGCGTACACCCGCGCGGGCCTGCCCTGGTTCGACTACTACGACGCCGATGCCGAGGATCTGGCCCCGGCGGACGCCCTCCAGGAGGTCAAGCCGGTCGGCGAGTGGCTCGGCGACGATCTCGACCCCTGGCAGGAGCCGTCGGCCGGCCAGGTGACGCCGCTGAAGGACGCCCCGCCGGGCAAGCCGGTCGAGGACGGCGAGTGGTGACCTCGCGTTGCATGGTGCGCAATCCCCGTTGCCCTACTTGCCGTTGACGGCCGATGGGGCCAAGGTGGCTGCTGTCACGACCGGGGCGAGCGACGACCTGAGGTGCGGCATGGACACGGAGGAAACGGCGGAGAGCGGGCGCTGGAGCAGGCGCCGGTTCGTCGGGGCCGTGGCGGGGACGGCTGCCGTGGTGGCGGTGCCGTCCCCGGCGGCCCCGCCGGCCGCCGGCGCGCTCCCGGCCGGGAATCCGCGGTCCGCCGCACCACCCGGAGACCCGTCCGGCCCCCGCCCGCTGTTCATCGGCACGTACACCTCCGTCGTCGGCGGCGGCACGGGCATCGGGCTGGCCTCGTACGACCCGGTGACCGGCCGGATCTCCGGCGCGGACACGCTCACCGGCGTCCCCGATCCGTCGTACCTCACGGTGCACCCGGACGGGCGCACGCTGTACGCGGTGGACGAGCGCGAGGACGGCGGGGTGACGGCCGTACGGCTCGCGGACCGGCACGTCCTCGGCACGCGCGCGACCGGCGGTGCGGGCCCCTGCCATGTGTCGGTGCATCCGTCCGGGCGCTGGCTGCTGAGCGCCGACTACGGCTCGGGCAGCGTCGCCGTGCACCCGATCGACGCCTCGGGCGCCCTCGGCGAACGCACCGCCCTGGTCACGCACACCTCTCCGGCCCCGGGACCAGGTCAACAGGGGCCGCACGCGCACCAGTTCATCACGAGCCCGGACGGCGGCCACGTCCTCGCGGTCGACCTCGGCACCGACACCGTCTACACCTACCGCCTGGACGAGGCCGAGGGCACGCTCACGGAGGTGTCGCAGGCGCACACCCGGCCCGGGGCGGGCCCGCGCCATCTCACCTTCCACCCGGGCGGGCGGTACGCGTACCTGGCCGACGAGGTGGACGACACCGTCGCCGTCTGCGCCTACGACCCGGCCTCCGGCCGGCTGACGATCGGCGCGCCGCAGTCCACGGGGTCGGCCGGCGGCACCACCAACTACCCGGCGCAGTTCCTGGTGACGGCGAACGGCCGGTACGCGTTCCTGGCCAACCGGGGCGACAACACCCTCGCGCGGTACGCGGTCGAGGCCGACGGCGCCCGGCTGCGGCTGCTCGGCACGGTGCCGGTGGGCGGGGACTTCCCGCGGCAGATCGCGTTCTCGCCCGACGGCACGCTGCTGTTCGCGGCGAACCAGCGCTCGGGCACGGTCACCGTCTTCCAGGTGGACCGGGACAGCGGTGAACTCCGCCCGGCCGGTGAGCCGTTCGCCTCACCCGTCGCCGTCTGCGCGCTGCCGCTGTAGCGCGCGGGGGCAGCCCGCGGTCGCGGCCTGGGCGAGCAGGGCGTGGACGCGCTCGGTGAGTTGGGTGACGTCGTCGGCGGGTGCGTGGAAGGGCAGGCGTACGTCGCCGTGGGCACGGGTGCGCTCGATGCGCAGGGTCAGTCCGTGCCGGTCGACGGCGAGGGGCAGCACACGGGTCGCGGCGTGCAGGCTCTCGGGCCGCACCAGCCGGGTGAGCCGCTCGACGGCGTCCGGGTGGGCGTCGGCGAGGTGCGTCAGCAGATGGGCCTCGGCGCTGGCCAGGGGGTCGGGCCGGGCGGCGGCGAACTCGCCGAGGTCGACGACCACGGCACCGCCCGACTGCCGCAGCACCACCCGGGTGGGCCGGAACAGCAGCTCGCCGCCGTCGGCGGCGAACCAGCCGGCGAGGTGGAGCCGGGCCCGGATCCGGCCGCGCACCGGTACGGGGGCGACGTCGGCGAACTCCAGCACGGCGGACGGCTCCTGGCGCGGGGCGCAGATCGCCGCGGTGAGCAGGCCGCTGTCGTCGGGCACCGCGAGCCGAACCGCGCCGTCGTCGGGCACGGTGTGCGCACCGACGTACTCCTCGCGGACGCCGTCCGCGGTCACCGCGCACGACCATGCGGCGGCGAGCACCGACCGCGCCCGTTCCGCCGCGCCGGGTGCGGCCGTCCAGTCCTGTGTGTCACCCATCCCGAGACCTCCTTAGGTAAGCCTTGCCTAACCTACCGAAGAACGGGGCGTGCGCCAACCACGCCTCGATGACACGAGAGGTCAGCCGAGGACGCCCAGCAGCGCCCGGGCGCACAGATCGCGCACCTGCTCCTGGCTCAACTCCCCTTCGCGCAGCCACTCCAGGCACACGGCGGTGGTGAAGGCGAGCCAGCCGCGCACCGCCAGCCGCACCTGGGGAACGGTCTCGGAGGCGGACCCGAACTCGGGGTCGGCGGCGAGCGCGGCGAGGATCTGCTCCTCCTGGGCGGCCAGCGCCCGCCGGTAGACCCGGCGCACGGCCTGGTCCCCGGCCGCGTCGGCGCGATGGAAGGCGCGGAAGCCGTGGGCGTGGGCGCGGACATAGCCGAGGTAGGTGTCGAGTCCGGCGGCGAGCTGCTCGCGCACCGGCACACCGGGCACGGCCGCCGTCATGCGCAGCATCCGCTCGCTCTCGCGCTCCACGACCGCCGCGAAGAAGTCCCGCTTGGTCGGGAAGTAGTGGTACAGCAGCCCGCGCGAGACCCCGGCGATCTCAGCGACCTGCTCGATCCACACCTCGTCGTAGGGACTGTCCGAGAACAGCTTCGCGCCGACCGACAGCAGCTGCTCGCGGCGCTCCCCGGTGCTCAGTCGGCGCCGGGCGCGCTCCCCCTGGTTCGCGGCCATGCCGTCACTTTACTGGACGCCGGTTCAACAAGCCTTGACGCCGGTTCGAGGGACGGATCACACTGGGGCCGCGTTATTGAACTCACGTACAACACGGGCGGCACCGGCTCAACAGCTCGCTGGATCAAGGGAGATCGGCGTCATGGCGCGGACGACGAAGACGGCGGAGACGGCGGAGAGCAGGGAAACCGAGCTGCCGAGGGGTTTCCGCAGTGCCGAGCTGGGCTGGCCCGAGCTGGACCGCATCCCGCACCCGCCGCGCCGGGTGCCGCTGCTCGGTGACGTCCTCGGCGTGAACCGGCGCACGCCCGTCCAGGACTCGATGCGCCTCGCACGCGAGCTCGGCCCCGTCTTCCGGCGCCGCGCCTTCGGCAAGGAGTTCGTGTTCGTGTGGGGCGCGGCGCTCGCCGCCGACCTCGCCGACGAGACCCGGTTCGCCAAGCACGTCGGACTCGGGGTGGCCAATCTGCGGCCGGTCGCCGGCGACGGGTTGTTCACCGCCTACAACCACGAGCCCAACTGGCAGCTGGCGCACGACGTCCTGGCGCCCGGCTTCAGCCGGGAGGCCATGGAGGGCTACCACGGCATGATGCTGGCGGTCGCCGAGCGGCTGACCGGCCACTGGGACCGGGAGAGCGCGGCCGGGCGCACGGTGGACGTGCCCGGGGACATGACCAAGCTGACCCTGGAGACGATCGCGCGCACCGGGTTCGGGCACGACTTCGGCTCCTTCGAGCGGGACCGGCCGCACCCCTTCGTCACCGCGATGGTCGGCACGCTCACCTACGCCCAGCGCCTGAACAGCGTGCCCGGGCCGCTCGCCCCGCTGCTGCTGCGCTCCGCCGCCCGGCGCAACGCGGCCGACATGACCTACCTCAACCGCACGGTGGACGACCTGGTCGCGGCCCGGCGCCGGGGCGGCCGCGGGGAGGGCGACCTGCTCGACCGTATGCTTCGGACGGCGCACCCGGAGACCGGCGAGAAGCTGTCGGCCGAGAACGTCCGCAAGCAGGTGATCACGTTCCTGGTGGCGGGCCACGAGACCACCTCGGGCGCGCTCTCCTTCGCCCTGTACTACCTCGCCCGCCACCCGGAGATCGCCGCCCGCGCCCGCGCCGAGGTGGACCGCGTCTGGGGCGACACCGAACGACCCGCGTACGAGCAGGTCGCCAAGTTGCGCTACGTCCGCCGGGTGCTGGACGAGTCACTGCGCCTGTGGCCCACCGCGCCGGCCTACGCCCGCGAGGCCGTGCGGGACACGGTGCTCGGCGGCGACCATCCGATGCGCCGGGGCGCGTGGGCGATGGTGCTGACGCCGATGCTGCACCGCGACCCTGAGGTGTGGGGCGAGGACGCCGAGCGCTTCGACCCGGACCGCTTCGAGGCGGCGGCCGTACGGGCCCGCCCGCCGCACACCTTCAAGCCGTTCGGCACCGGCGCCCGGGCCTGCATCGGCCGCCAGTTCGCCCTGCACGAGGCCACCCTGGTCCTCGGCCTGCTGCTGCGCCGCTACGACCTGCGGGCCGACCCCGCCTACCGGCTGAAGGTGATCGAGCGGCTGACGGTGATGCCGGAGGGGTTGCGGTTGGGGTTGGCCAGACGCCCTGAAGGGGCGCGGGGCTGCGCTGAACATGCCGCTACCGCCGCGTGCGCGCGATCAACCACGACGACGCCGCGGCCGAACGACGACACGTCCCGGCACTCAGCCGCTGGTTGCCCAGTGCACCGGCCGGCGGACTGACTCCGGCAACCGAGTACCGGCACTGCCCCGCGCGGCGTTCACCTGCGGCTGGGTGAGGAAGAAGGCACCGGTCAGGTCGGCGTCGGTCAGGTCCGCGTCACGCAGATCGGCACCGATCATGTCCGCGCCCCGCAGATCCGCCCCGGTGAGGTCCGCGGCGATGAGCAGGGCGCCCCGCAGAGTCGCCCCGCGCAGGTCGGCGCCGCGCAGCCGGGCCCCGACGAGATCCGCGCCCCGCCGGTCCTTGCCACCGCCCTTGCCCTTCTTTCCGCTCTTACCGCTCTTTCCGCTTTTCCCGTCGCCGACGTCCGCCCGGGCCAGCTCGCTGGTGCGCAGCAGGAGCACGTTGACCCGCTGCCGGTGCGCGGCCACGTCCAGGGCGGCCAGTTCCTCGGGGCTCTGCCGGGTCAGCCGTTCGGTCTCCTCCAGCGTCCGGCGCAGATCGGCGTGGACGGGCCGGGCGGCGGGCAGGCCGAGCGCCTCGGTCAGGTACCACAGCAGCTCGTGCAGCTGCCGTACGACCGGGAACACGTCGAACATCCGGCGGGCGTGCTCCTCGGACCCGGTACGCCAGTCCTGCCCGCCGAAGGTGACCTGCGCGACCTTCTGCCCGGCGCCGAAGCAGTCGTAGACCGTGCAGCCGGTGAAGCCCTTGGTGCGCAGGTCCGCGTGGATGCCGCAGCGGTGATCGCGCCGGAGGTTCGCGCACGGTGTGCCGGCGGGCTTGTTCAGCGCGAAGTCGGCGGACCTGGCGAAGGGCAGGGCGACACAGCACAGCCCGAAGCACTGGGCGCAGTCGCCGCGCAGGTCGGAGAGGTCAGCTATCTGTTCCGGCATGGGCTCCACCCTACTGACCTGCGGGAGTGCCGCGCGCTACACCTCGTCCCTCGTCAGCGCCAGCAGCCGGTCCAGCACCCGCGGCGCCCCCGTCCGCAGCCCGTCGTGCTCGAACTCGTCCGTCACCCAGGTCCGCAGGCCGCGCACCGCGCGTGCGGTCTCCAGGGAGTGGGTCGCGTCGACGTACATGTCGTCGTGGTAGACGGCCGCGGCGACCGGCACCTCGTTCGCGGCGAGGCGGGCCGGGTCGTACAGCGGGGTCCAGTCGGTGCGTGCGGCGAGGAGTTCGGCCGTCTCGCGCAGCGGGCGCAGGGCGGGGTCGGCGTCGAACATCCAGGGGTGGACCGTCTCGCCGGTGAAGAGCACCGGGGCGTCGCCCGCGAGGGCCTTGGCCGCGTCGAACTGCGGGAACTCGGCCCGGATCCGTTCGGCGGCCCAGGCCGTGGGCCGGGCGCCCTGGCCGTAGATCGTCTCGTGGACGAGGGCATACAGCGGGTAACTGGCGTACGACAGCAGGCTCATGACCTGTTCCAGGAAGGCGTCCGCCAGCTCCGGGCCGGCCGGGGTGCGGACGAAGGCGTCCTCCAGGAGCAGGTGCAGACGGTGGCTGCCGTCGCTCATGCCGAGCATCAGGCCGAGGGACTGGAAGGCCTCGGCGGTGAAGCGGTAGCCGCTCGGGAGGACCACGTCGTGGGTGAGGAGGTGGTCGGCGATGCGACGGGCCCGCTCGACGTCCTGCGGGTAGCGGGCGTAGTGCGCGGTGACCTTGCGCTCGACGCGCGGGTAGGCGGCGCGGTAGACGTCGTCGGCGTGGGCGTGCAGGGACGGCAGACCGCCGGTGACGAGAGCGGCGGAGAGGCCCTCGGGCGCGAGGGAGAGGTACGACACCGTGCAGAAGCCGCCGAAGCTCTGGCCGAGCACGGTCCAGGGGGCGCCGCCGGTGACCTCGGGGCGGATGGCCTCGCAGTCCCGGACGATGGAGTCGGCGCGGAAGCGGGCGAGGTAGTCGGCCTGCTCGGCGGGCCCGCCGAGCAGCGGGAGCGTCTGCCGGGTGGCGGGCGTGGAGCTGCCGGTGCCGCGCTGGTCGAGAAGGAGGACGCGGTAGTCCTTCAGGGCCCGGTCGAGCCAGGCCTGACGTCCGACGAAACGATTCGCCCCGAAGCCGGGCCCGCCCTGGAGATACAGCAGCCAGGGCAGGTCCTGCCCGGCCTTGTCGCTCGCGACCACCTCGCGGGCGTACAGCTCGATGGTCTCGCCGCCCGGGTCGGCGTGGTCGAGGGGCACGGCGAAGCGGCGGTCGGTGAGGACGACACCGGGCTGGCGGTAGCTGAGGCTCAACGGGGCTCCCGGGGCGGACGGTACGGACGGGACCCAGTTCAGCACACGACCGGCCGTCGGCCGACCCCGGGGATCATGGTTTTCTACTGAACTTCGAGTCAGCGGGCGGCCAGGCTGGAGCGGCGCACCACCAACTCCGGCTGGAGCACCACCCGGCGGTGCTCGTGCGGCCGCCGTCCCTCGCCCTGCTCGGTCTCCTCCAGCAGCAGCTCGGCGGCGAGCGCGCCCATGGTGACGGCCGGCTGCCGTACGGAGGTCAGCGGTACGGCGGCCGCCGCTGCGAACTCGATGTCGTCGTAGCCGACGATCGCCAGGTCGTCCGGGACGCGCACGCCCGCCGCGTACATGGCCTGGAGCACGCCGAGGGCGAGCAGGTCGTTGGCGCAGAAGACGGCGGTGGGGCGGTCGGCGAGGCCCAGCAGACGGGCGCCCGCGTCCCGGCCGGCGGCCACGTCGAGACGCTCGGTGGGCAGTTCCCGCAGTGCGCCCTGGCCGAGCCCGGCCTCGGCGAGCGCGCTCAGCGCGCCGGTACGGCGGTCGCGGACCTGGTTGAGGCCGGGCGGTCCGCTGACGTAGGCGATCGAGCGGTGCCCGGCGTCCACCAGGTGACGCACCGCGAGGGCGCCGCCCGCGACGTCGTCCATGGAGACCGAGCACTCCGTGGTGCCCTCGGCGACCCGGTCGACCAGCACGAACGGGATGCCGTGGCGGCGGAAGGCCTCGATGTTGCGGCCGGTGGCGTCGGCCGGGGTCAGCAGCACGCCCCGCACCCGCTGTTCGGCGAACAGGGACAGGTACTCGGCCTCTTCGGCGGCGTTCTGCGCGCTGTTGCAGACCATCACGCCGAGCCCCGCCTCCCGGGCCGCCCGCTCGGCACCGCGTGCCACGTCCACGAAGAAGGGGTTGCCCATGTCGAGCACGAGCAGGCCCATGATCCGGCTGCGGCCCGCGCGCAGCTGGCGCGCGGACTCGCTGCGGACGTAGCCGAGCCGGTCGATCGCGGACAGCACCCGGGCCCGGGTCTCGCTCGCGACGGTGTCCGGGCGGTTGATGACGTTCGACACCGTGCCCACCGAGACTCCGGCGGCGCGGGCGACGTCCTTGATACCCACCGACTGGGTCATCGGGCGAGGACCTCCAGGGACGAAAGGGACGGACGGCGGGCGGCCTTCACATTACCGTCATGCGGGCAGGGCGAAATCGGCCACGTAGAGGGGCGAGGGCACCTGGCCGGTGGACCTCTCCTGGTACAGGAAGGACAGGACGCCCTCCGCCACGGCCCGCGTCTCGTCGATCACCACCTCGCCGAAGGCGTTCAGCTCGCCGCCGTCGTACAGCGCCGTCCAGTCGGTGTACCCGGAGGCCTTCGAGGCGGCGGCGATGCGGCCGTGGGGAAGGACCGCGTAGGCGTTGTCGTACCGGTCGAGGACGAGCTTGGTGCGCTGGCTGGAGTTCAGGGGGACGGGGATCTCGGTCTTCCGCCACGTCCCGTCCGGGCTCTTGCGGAGGTGGAAGGCGCGTCCGTGGGCGATGCGGCCGGCGACGTAGTCCGTGGTGCACGGCCCGAGGCGGCCCGGTACGTGGCTGATGATCGCGTGCGGCAGCCCGGCGGAGTCGGTGGCCTGGCTCTCCTGGTTCATCAGGCAGTGGTCGGGGCCGAGCGGGTCCACGACGAGACCGGGATCGGTGACGGCGACCGGATCCGGGCCGCCGGTGGTGGCGACGACCGCCCCCGCGTCGTTGCGCCAGGTCCGGCCCCGGTCGGTGGAGTGGACGTAGCCGGTGTCGTGATTGGTCAGTCCGCCACCGCCGCACATCACGGCGCCGTCCTGCTCGCGCCAGGTGAACAGGGCGTGCAGCCGGCCGTGGACGTCGTAGTCGATGCCGTGCAGATACATGTTCCGCGCGGTGCTGGAGCCGTGCGCGCTCGTGTACGTGCCCGTCGACGCGGTCCACTCCCCCAGCACCGTCCAGCCCGAACGGCCGTACTCGGCAAGGGCGTTGCGGCCGTCGCCGGAGATGCCGACGCGGTAGCTGAGCTGGAGGTCGCCCTCGGGCGTCGTGAGGAACTGCGGGTAGGTGAAGCGGGTGGTGAGGGCGAGCCCGTCGAGGGTGGTCCGTACGGCGCCGAAGACGGACGGGTCCCAGGGCGTGTCGGCGGGGCGGTCGAGCAGCCCGGCGACGGACTTCACGTACCGGAAGCCGCTGCTGTGCGCGTCCATGACCAGGTGCAGCCGGCCGTCACGCCGCGAGACGCCCATCGAGATCACGTTGTGCGAGTCGTCGCTCCCCAGCCGGTGGTCCAGCGGCACCGCCGCCCAGTCCGCCCGGCCCGCGGTGCGGCGGGCGACGGTCGCGCGGCGGTCTTCCGCGTACCAGGCCGCGTACTGTCGGCCCCGGTAGGTGAACAGGCCGCTCTTCTGGAAGGAGTTGTTGTTGACGAGCCCGTCGTACGAGACGAAGTACAGGGCCCGGTGATCGAGGAGGGTGCGGCCGAGGGGGGTGACCCGGGGTGCCGCGAGCCCGCTTCCGGCGGCGGTCATGACAGGTGGAACACCTCCGTGAGCGGTCTCATGGCCTCGTCGGGCCGGGCACCGTCCGGCGACTCGAAGAACGGCGCCATCTCCGCCTGCCAGCGGGCGTTGACGCCGGTGGCCGCCATGCCGGCCCGGGCGGCGGCGAAGTCCTCGGTCTCCAGATAGCCGACGAGCAGGCCGTCCTCACGCAGGAAGAGCGAGTAGTTGTGCCAGCCGGTCGCCCTCAGGGCGTCGAGCATCTCCGGCCAGACGGCGGCATGCCGCTCCCGGTACTCGTCGAGGCGGTCCGCCCTGACCTTCAGCAGGAAACACACGCGCTGCATCAACGCCCCTCGCTTCACTAGAAGTTGAACCGGTCGACGTTCTTCGCGTCGAACACGGTCGGCTTGCCGAGGGTGATGACGCCGTCCTTGCCGAGGGTGTACGTCGTGGCGCCGGCCTTGAAGGTCTCCCCCTCCTTGCCGGTGATCTGCCCCGAGGCCAGCGCGACCGCGGCCCGCGCGGCCAGGTCGCCGAGCGCCGCCGGGTCCCACAGCTCGAAGGCGTCGACGGTGCCGTTCTTGACGTACGTGCGCATGTCGTTCGGCGTGCCGAGACCGGTGAGCTTGACCTTGCCCCTGTACTTCGAGCCGGACAGGTACTGGGCGGCGGCCTTGATGCCGACGGTGGTCGGGGAGATGATCCCCTTCAGGTCCGGGTGCTCCTGGAGCAGTCCCTGGGTCTGCTGGAAGGACTGCTGGGCGTCGTCGTTGCCGTAAGCGATCTTGACGAGCCTGACGTCCTTGTACTTGGGGTCCTTCAGCTCGTCCTTCATGTAGCCGATCCAGGTGTTCTGGTTCGTCGCGGTCTGCGCGGCCGACAGGATCGCGATCTCGCCCTTGTACCCGATCTGCCGCGCGAGCAGCTGCACCTCGGTACGACCCAGGTCCTCGGCGGACGCCTGCGAGACGAAGGCGTCGCGGCAGCCGGGGTCGGTGTCGGAGTCGTAGGTGACGACCTTGATGCCGTTGCCCATGGCCTGCTTCAGCGCGGTGCACAGCGCCCCGGGGTCCTGCGCGGACACGGCGATCCCGTTCACCTGCTGCTGGGTGAGCGTGTTGACGTAACTCACCTGCCCCGCGGTGTCGGTGGCGCTGGAGGGGCCCACCTCCTTGTAGGTCGAGCCGAGTTCGGCGAGTGCCTTCTCGCCGCCCTTGTCGGCGGTGGTGAAGTACGGGTTGTTCACCTGCTTGGGCAGGAAGCCGACGGTGAGCCCCTTCTTGAGGGCCGCATGGGGATCGGCCTTGCCCGTGGGGGCGACGGAGTCGTTGTTCCTGACGTCGTTCTTGGTGGTGCCGCCGCAGGCGGTGAGGGCGAGGGCGAGGGAGGTTCCGGCGGCGAGGGCGGCGCAGGTACGGCGGAGGGACGGCTTGCGCATGGCGGAGGGTCCTTTGTGAGGGAGGGCTGGGGACGGGCTACGGGGCCGGAGCCGAGGCGGCTCTGCGGCTCACCCGCGCGACGGCGATCTGGCGCGCGACCCGGGGGCCGAGCACGGAGACGACCAGCAGCACACCGGTGACGACGATCTGGGACTGCGCGGAGACGTTCAGCAGGCTCATCACGTTCTGCAGCGCACCGAGCAGAAACACCCCGGCGATCGCACCGCCCAGCGTCCCGCGGCCCCCGTCGAAGTCGATCCCGCCGAGCAACACGGCTGCCACGACGGAGAGTTCGAGCCCGGTGGCGTTGTCGTAGCGCGCGCTGGCGTAGTGCAGCACCCAGAAGACACCGGTGAGCGCCGACATGAAGCCGGTGGCGACGAAGAGCAGCAGCTTGGTCCGCTTCACCCGGATCCCGGCGAAGCGCGCCGCTTCCTCGCTCGCGCCGACCGCGAACAGCGAGCGCCCGAACGGCGTGGCGTGCAGCACGAGCACGGCGATGGCGAGCAGGGCGAGGAAGGGCAGGAACGCCTGCGGCAGGAACGTGCCGCCGAGCCGGCCGGACCCGAAGTCCAGGTACTGGGACGGGAAGTCGGTGACCGCGTCGGAGCCGAGCACGATCTGGGCGAGGCCCCGGTAGGCGGCGAGGGTGCCGATGGTGACGGCGAGCGAGGGCAGGCCGAGCCGGGTCACGAGCAGGCCGTTGACCAGTCCGCACACCACGCCCAGCAGCAGGCACAGCGGGATGATCGTCTCGATCGCCATGCCCTCGTTCCAGAGCTTGCCCAGCACCGCCCCGGACAGCCCGGCCGTGGACGCCACCGACAGGTCGATCTCGCCGCAGACCACGAGCAGGGTCATCGGCAGGGCGATCAATGCGATCGGAAGCGTGTTACCGATCAGGAAGGACAGGTTCAGCGCGTTGTCGAAACCGTCCACGAAACCGAACGACAGAAGCAACAGAACGATCAGGAGCGCGCCGACGACGGTGTCCCAGCGGACGGCGCGGGTCAGTGACTCAGGCACCGGCGTTCTCCTTCGGCAGGGCGGTCCCCGGCCGGACCGACTTCTTCTTCAGGGCGGCGGCCACCCTCAGCGCGACGATCCGGTCGACGGCGATGGCGAGGAGCAGCAGGACCCCGTTGATCGCGAGCACCCACACGGAGCTGACGCCGAGCGCGGGCAGCACACTGTTCACGGAGGTGAGCAGCAGGGCGCCGAGCGCGGCGCCGTAGACGCTGCCCGAGCCGCCGGTGAAGACGACGCCGCCGACCACGACCGCGCTGACGACGGTGAGTTCGTAGCCGTTGCCGGTGCCCGAGTCGACGTTGCCGAAGCGGGCCAGGTACATCGCCCCGGCAAGTCCGGCGAGCGCTCCGCAGACGGTGTAGGCGGTGAGGATCCGCCGGCGCACCGGGATGCCGGCCAGCCGGGCGGCCTCCGGGTTGGAGCCGAGGGCGTACAACTCCCGGCCGCCGCCGAAGTGTTTGAGGTAGTAGGCGGTGGCGACGAGGACGGCGAGCGCGATCACGGCGAGCCAGGGGATAGCTGCGACGCCGCCGGAGCCGAAGTCGACGAAGCCACCAGGGAGGTCGGCCGCGGTGATCTGGCGTGAGCCGACCCAGATGGAGTCGATGCCGCGGATGATGTAAAGGGTGCCGAGGGTGACGACGAGGGCCGGCACCTGGCCGAGGCTGACGAGCAGGCCGTTGAGGACGCCGAAGCCGGCGCCGAGCAGGACGGCCAGGACGATCGCGAGGACAGGGTTCCCGCCTCCGTGGAGGTACGTGCCCGCGGCGAAGGCGCTGATGCCGAGAGTGGAGCCCACCGACAGGTCGACGTTCCTTGTGATCACCACCAGGGACTGGCCGGTGGCGACCAGCACCAGGATGGTCGCGTTGAGCAGCAGGTCCTTGATGCCCTGCTCCGACAGGAACTGGCTGTTACCGGCCTGGGTGACCGCGATCATCACCAGGAAGACGACGAGGATGGCGAGTTCGCGCATCGTGAAGACGCGGTCGGCCAACCGGGTCCCTTGCGACCGGGTTGCTTCGGCGACGGGGGTGGAGCCGGGGGTGGTCACCGTCATGCGGCGGCCCTCCCGGTGGCTGCGGCCATCACGGTCTCCTCGGTGGCTCTGGAGCGGGGGATCTCGGCGGTGATCCGGCCCTCGTGCATCACCAGCACCCGGTCGGCCATGCCGAGGATCTCGGGCAGGTCGGAGGAGATCATCAGCACCGCCACCCCCTCGGCGGCGAGTTGCGACAGCAGCCGGTGCACCTCCGCCTTCGTGCCGACGTCGATGCCCCGTGTCGGCTCGTCCACGATGAGCACCTTCGGGCCGGTCGCGAGCCACTTGGCGAGGACGACCTTCTGCTGGTTGCCGCCCGAGAGGGTGCCGACGGCATCCGCGATCCGGGCGTACTTCACCTGGAGCCTCACCGCCCAGTCCAGGGAACGGCTGCGCTCGGCGCCGCGGTCCATCAGCCCGGCGCGCACGGTCGCACGCAGCCCGGTCAGCCCGATGTTCCGCTCGATGGACATGTCCATCACCAGGCCCTGGGCGCGCCGGTCCTCGGGGACGAGGGCGAGGCCGGCGGCCATCGCCGTGGAGGGCGCGCCGCCCGTGAGCCGGCGCCCGTCGATCTCGACCTCGCCCGCGTCCCACCGGTCGACGCCGAACACGGCGCGGGCCACTTCCGTACGACCGGCGCCCACCAGCCCGGCGAGACCGACGATCTCGCCGCGCCGCACCTCGAACGACACGTCGGTGAAGACGCCCTCGCGGGTCAACCGCCGTACGCTGAGGGCCACTTGGCCGGGCTCCACCTCCTGCTTCGGATACAGCTCGGCCAGCTCGCGGCCGACCATCCGGCGGACCAGGTCGTCCTCGGTCATGCCGTCGAGCGGCTCGCAGGCGATCCGGGCGCCGTCCCGCAGCGTGGTCACCCGGTGGCAGATGCGGAAGATCTCCTCCAGGCGGTGGGAGATGAACAGGACGGCGGCGCCCTGCTCGCTCAGGGTGCGCACGACGCCGAAGAGCCGGGCGACCTCGCTGCCGGTCAGGGCGGCCGTCGGCTCGTCCATGATCAGGACCCGGGCGTCGAAGGAGAGCGCCTTGGCGATCTCGACGATCTGCTGGTCGGCGATCGACAGTCCGCGGGCGGGCCGGTCGGGGTCGAGGCCGACGCCGAGCCGTTTCATCAGGGCGGCCGTGGCCGCGCGGGTGGCCCTGTGGTCGATCCGGCGCAGGGCCCGCCGGGGCTGGCGGCCCATGAAGATGTTCTCGGCGATCGACAGGTCGGGAAAGAGCGTGGGCTCCTGGTAGATGACGGCGATCCCCGCGTCGCGGGCGTCGCCGGGGCCGTGGAAGACGACGCTCTCGCCATCGAGCAGCACCTGGCCGGTGTCCGGCCGGTGCACCCCGGCGAGGGTCTTGATCAGCGTCGACTTGCCCGCGCCGTTCTCTCCGGCGAGGGCGTGCACCTCGCCGGGCAGCAGCTCCAGGGAGACGCCCCTGAGGGCACGTACGGCGCCGAAGGACTTGGAGACGCCCCTCAGCGCCAGCACCGGCGCCGGTCCCGTGTCGGGCGGGTGGGTCATGGCAGGCTCCTCGACGACACCGGCGGAAACGGCCGCGAGGCCCGCACCCACAGCATCATGAAAGGTTTCAACTGGATTGCCGGGACCGTAGGCACCGCGGCCATGTCACGTCAATGGGTCCGTATCGAAAAAATTTCGATAGCCCAAGGTCACGGCGGAGTCACGGAAAACCGGCTCGACCGGAGTCCTTGACACCCTTCCGAGGGGCCCCTAGCTTGCGGTTCTGAATCGTTTCACATACCTCGTTGTTCCGACCACACCACCAGGAGCCCGCAGTGACCGACCTCGCCGCGGTGAAGGCCGCGCTCAAGACCCAGGCCGTCGAGACACCGTCGTGGGCGTACGGAAACTCGGGAACCCGTTTCAAGGTGTTCGCCCAGGCCGGCGTGCCCCGCGATCCCTGGGAGAAACTCCAGGACGCGGCGAAGGTGCACGAGTTCACCGGCGTGGCCCCGACCGTGGCCCTGCACATCCCCTGGGACAAGGTCGAGGACTATGCGGCGTTGGCCAAGTACGCCGAGGAGCGCGGGCTGAGGCTGGGCGCGATCAACTCCAACACCTTCCAGGACGACGACTACAGGCTGGGCAGCATCTGCCATCCGGACGCGGCGGTGCGGCGCAAGGCGCTCGATCATCTGCTGGAGTGCGTCGACATCATGGACGCGACCGGCTCCGCCGATCTCAAGCTGTGGTTCGCCGACGGCACGAACTACCCCGGCCAGGACGACGTCCGCGCCCGGCAGGACCGGCTGGCCGAGGGGCTGGCCGAGGTGTACGAGCGGCTCGGCGAGGGGCAGCGGATGCTGCTGGAGTACAAGCTCTTCGAGCCGGCGTTCTACGCGACGGACGTGCCGGACTGGGGCACGGCGTACGCGCACTGTCTGAAGCTCGGGCCGAAGGCGCAGGTCGTGGTCGACACCGGGCACCACGCGCCGGGGACCAACATCGAGTTCATCGTCGCCACGCTGCTGCGGGAGGGGAGGCTCGGCGGGTTCGACTTCAACTCGCGGTTCTACGCCGACGACGACCTCATGGTGGGGGCCGCCGACCCGTTCCAGCTGTTCCGGATCATGTACGAGGTGGTGCGCGGGGGTGGGTTCGCGGCGGAGGCCGGGATCGCGTTCATGCTCGATCAGTGTCACAACATCGAGGCGAAGATTCCGGCGATCATCCGGTCCGTGATGAACGTGCAGGAGGCCACGGCGAAGGCTCTGCTGGTCGACCGGGCGGCGTTGGCGCAGGCTCAGGCCGCCGGTGATGTGCTCGGCGCCCATGGGGTGTTGATGGATGCGTACAACACCGATGTGCGGGCGTTGTTGCGGGAGGTGCGGGGGGAGATGGAGGTGGATCCCGAGCCGATCGCGGCGTATGCCCTCTCGGGCTGGGCGGAGAGGACTGCCGCTGAGCGAGTCGGGGGGCAGCAGGCTGGCTGGGGGGCGTGAGCGTCTGCCCGGTTGAGCGCCGTTGCGGGGTGCGGGTCGTATGTGGCTGGTCGTGCCCACGCGGCGGAGCCGCACATCGATGCAGCCCCGCGCCCCTGGTTTACGCACCCCCTGCTTGAAAGGAACCGTTTCTCATGACTTCCCACCCCGAAGCCGCCGCCCTCCTCTCCCGCTCCCGTCGGCTCGGCTCCGACCCCCGTAACACCAACTACGCCGGCGGCAACGCGTCCGCGAAGGGCACCGGGACCGATCCCGTGACCGGTGGTGACGTCGAGCTGATGTGGGTCAAGGGGTCCGGAGGGGACCTCGGCACCCTCACCGAGGCCGGGCTCGCGGTGTTGCGGCTGGATCGGCTGCGGGCGCTCGCGGACGTGTATCCCGGGGTCGAGCGGGAGGACGAGATGGTCGCCGCGTTCGACTACTGCCTGCACGGCAGCGGCGGGGCGGCGCCGTCCATCGACACCGCCATGCACGCTCTGGTGGACGCCCCGCACGTCGATCATCTGCATCCGGACTCGGGAATCGCGCTCGCCTGTGCGGCCGACGGGGAGAAACTGACCGCCGAGTGCTTCGGGGACAGCGTGGTGTGGGTGCCGTGGCGGCGGCCGGGGTTCCAGCTGGGGCTGGACATCGCCGCGGTCAGGGCCGCCCACCCGCAGGCCGTCGGATGCGTCCTCGGCGGGCACGGCATCACCGCCTGGGGCGACACCTCCGGGGAGTGCGAGCGCAACTCGCTGCACATCATCCGCACCGCCGAGGAGTTCCTCGCCGAGCGGGGGAAGGCGGAGCCCTTCGGGCCGCTCGTCAAGGGGTACGGCGCCCTGCCCGAGGCCGAGCGCAGGGAGCGGGCGGCGGCGCTCGCGCCGTACGTACGGGCCCTCGCCTCCCAGGACAAGCCGCAGGTCGGGCACTTCGACGACGCCGGCGTGGTGCTGGACTTCCTGGCGCGGGCCGAGCATCCCCGGCTGGCCGCGCTGGGGACGTCGTGCCCGGACCACTTCCTGCGCACCAAGGTACGGCCGCTGGTGCTCGACCTGCCGCCGGCCGCGCCCCTGGCGGAGGCGGTCGCGCGGCTGAGGGACCTGCACGCCGCCTACCGGGAGGAGTACGCCGCCTACTACGAGCGGCACGCGCTGCCCGACTCCCCCGCCATGCGCGGTGCCGACCCGGCGATCGTGCTGATCCCGGGCGTGGGGATGTTCTCCTTCGGCAAGGACAAGCAGACCGCGCGCGTGGCAGGCGAGTTCTACGTCAACGCCGTCCATGTCATGCGGGGCGCGGAGGCCGTGTCGGCGTACGCGCCGATCGAGGAGTCCGAGAAGTTCCGTATCGAGTACTGGGCGCTGGAGGAGGCCAAGCTCCGGCGGATGCCGAGGCCGAAGCCGCTGGCCACCCGGGTCGCGCTCGTCACGGGCGCCGGCAGCGGGATCGGGCGGGCCGTCGCGCGGCGGCTCGTCGCCGAGGGGGCGTGCGTCGTCGTCGCCGATCTGAACGCGGACAGCGCCGCCGCCGTCGCGCAGGAGCTGGGCGGGTCCGACCGGGCCGTCGCCGTCAGCGTCGATGTGACGGACGAGGAGCAGATCGCCGCCGCGTTCCGGGCCGCCGTGCTCGCCTTCGGCGGGGTCGACCTCGTCGTGAACAACGCCGGGATCTCCATCTCCAAGCCGCTGCTGGAGACCACCGCCGAGGACTGGGACCTCCAGCACGACATCATGGCCCGGGGCTCCTTCCTCGTGTCGCGGGAGGCGGCCAGGGTGATGATCGCGCAGCAGATGGGCGGTGACATCGTCTACATCGCGTCCAAGAACGCCGTCCTCGCCGGGCCTCACAACATCGCCTACTCGGCGACAAAGGCCGACCAGGCCCATCAAGTGCGGCTGCTGGCAGCCGAGTTGGGTGAGCACGGGATCCGGGTCAACGGGGTCAACCCGGACGGGGTGGTGCGCGGGTCCGGGATCTTCGCCGGCGGCTGGGGCGCGCAGCGGGCCGCCGTGTACGGGGTGCCGGAGGAGAAGCTGGGCGAGTTCTACGCACAGCGGACCCTCCTCAAGCGGGAGGTGCTGCCCGAGCACGTGGCCGCTGCGGTCTTCGCGCTCACCGGCGGGGACCTGACGCACACCACCGGGCTGCACATCCCGGTCGACGCGGGCGTGGCGGCCGCGTTCCTGCGATGAGCGCGGGAGTGAGGTCGTACGCCGCGGTCGATCTGGGCGCGTCCAGCGGGCGGGTGATGGTCGGCCGCGTGGGGGCCGACGCGCTGGAGCTGGGTGAGGCGCACCGGTTCCCCAACCGGCCGGTGCGCGTCCCGGAGGGGCTGCGCTGGGACGTGCTCGCGCTGTACGGCGGTGTCCTGGACGGGCTGCGGGCGGCCGGGCAGGTGGCGTCCGTCGGCATCGACGGCTGGGCCGTCGACTACGGTCTGCTGGACGCCGACGGGGCCCTGCTGGGCAACCCGGTGCACTACCGCGACGCCCGCACCGAGGGCGCCGCCGAGAAGGTGTGGGCGACGGTGCCCGCCGGGGAGCTGTACGGCGCGACCGGTATCCAGTACGCGCCGTTCAACACCCTCCTCCAGCTCACCGCCGCCCGGTCGTCACGTCAACTCGCCCATGCGGAACGGCTGTTGCTCATCCCCGATCTGCTCAGCCACTGGCTCACCGGTGAGCAGGGCACCGAGCTGACCAACGCCTCCACCACCCAGCTCATCGATCCCCGGACGCGGACGTGGGCGTACGGGATCGCCGAGCGGCTCGGCATCGACCTCGGGCTGTTCGCGCCGCTGCGGCAGCCGGGGGATCCGGCCGGAGTGCTGCGGCCCGAGGTGCTGGAGGAGACCGGGCTGGCCGGACCCGTGCCGGTGACGGCCGTCGGCTCGCACGACACCGCCTCCGCGGTGGCCGCCGTCCCGGCGACCGGGAGGAACTTCGCGTACATCTGCACCGGCACGTGGTCCCTGGCCGGGCTGGAGCTGGCCGCCCCCGTGCTCACCGAGGAGAGCCGGGCCGCGAACTTCACCAACGAACTGGGGCTGGACGGCACCGTCCGCTACCTGCGCAACATCATGGGGCTGTGGCTGCTCCAGGAGTGCCAACGCGCCTGGGGCGAGCCGGACTTGGGTTTGCTGCTGCGCGAGGCCGGCACCGCGCCGGGCCTGCGCTCGGTGGTGGACGCCGGGGACGAGGCGTTCCTCGCGCCGGGACGGATGCCGCAGCGGATCGCCGCGGCCTGCCGGGCATCGGGGCAGCCGGTGCCCGGGACACGGGGCGAGGTCACCCGGTGCGTCCTCGACTCGCTGGCCCTCGCCCACCGGCGGGCCGTCGCGGACGCGCGGCGCCTCGCCGACCACCCGGTGGACGTGGTGCACCTCGTCGGCGGCGGCACCCGCAACGCGCTGCTGTGCCAGCTGACGGCCGACGCCTGCGGGCTGCCCGTGGTGGCGGGGCCGACGGAGGCGGCCGCCCTCGGCAACGTGCTCGTGCAGGCCCGCGCCCACGGGCTCGCCGGTGACCTCGCCGCGCTGCGCGGGCTGCTCACCCGGACCCAGCCGCTGACCCGGTACACGCCGCGCGGCGACGACGCCCGCTGGCACGCCGCCGAGGCGCGGCTCGACCGGAAATGAACCCGCCGCACGGTCAACGCGGCGCACCATGAACGCGGCGCACGGAGTCGCCCTCTCGCCCCGGCGGTACCCGCCCACTAATCTGCACTCGTCCGATGACCGACCCCGAGGAGCCGCGATGCGTGTCGCCCTGTTCCTGACCTGTGTCAACGACACGCTCTATCCCGACACCGGCCGGGCCGTGGTGAAACTGCTGACCAGACTGGGCGTCGACGTCGACTTCCCGATGGACCAGACGTGTTGCGGGCAGGCCCACTACAACACCGGCTACCGCCATGAGACGGAGCCTCTGGCCCGGCACTTCTCCGATGTCTTCGGCGGGTACGAGGCGATCGTCACGCCGTCCGGGTCGTGCGCGGCGATGGTGCGGGAGCTGTACCCGAGGATGGGCGAACGGGCGCGCGCCGAGGGGCGCGGGGACACCCTGGCCCGCACGCTGGCGCCGGTGGTGCCGAAGACGTACGAACTGACCGAGTTCCTGGTCGACGTCCTGAAGGTCACTGACGTGGGCGCGTACTACCCGCACCAGGTCACCTACCACCCGACCTGTCACGGGCTGCGCGGCCTCGGACTGGGCGACCGGCCGCACCGGCTGCTGCGAGCGGTCAAGGGGCTCGAACTGGTGGAGCTGCCGGGGGCCGAGGAGTGCTGCGGGTTCGGCGGCACGTTCGCGGTGAAGAACGCCGCGGTGTCGGCGGCGATGGGCGCGGACAAGGTGCGCGCCGCCGAGTCCACGGGCGCGTCGGTGCTGTGCGCGGCCGACAACTCGTGTCTGATGCACATCGGCGGCACGATGAGCCGGCTGCACACGGACATGCGGCCGGTGCACATCGCGGAGATCCTGGCGAGCACGGAGGAGGAACCGGCCGTATGAGCGGGACGTTCGTCGGCATGCCTGCATTTCCCCGACCCACCCACCCGGCGTCTCCCCCGTTCCCGGAGGCGGCCGCAGAGGCCGTCGGCGACGCGACCCTGCGCGGCAATCTGCGGCACGCCACCCACACCATCCGCGCCAAGCGGGCCAGGGCGGTGGCGGAGGTGTCCGACTGGGCCGAGCTGCGGGAGGCGGGCCGGCGCATCAAGGACCACACGCTGCGCCATCTCGACCGCTATCTGGTGCAGTTGGAGGAGTCGGTCACCGTGGCGGGCGGCACGGTCCACTGGGCCGCGGACGCCGACGAGGCCAACCGGATCGTCACCCGACTCGTCAAGGAGACGGGCGAGTCGGAGGTCGTGAAGGTCAAGTCGATGGCCACGCAGGAGATCGGGCTCAACGAAGCCCTTCTCGAAGAGGGCATCCACGCCTACGAGACCGATCTCGCCGAGCTGATCGTGCAGTTGGGCAGGGACCGGCCCTCGCACATCCTCGTCCCGGCCATCCACCGCAACCGGGGCGAGATCCGGGACATCTTCGCGAAGGAGATGGGCGCGTGGGGCCGCCCGGCCCCCGAGGGCCTGACCGACACGCCCGCCGAACTCGCCGAGGCGGCCCGGCTGCATCTGCGGGAGAAGTTCCTGCGCGCCAAGGTCGGCATCTCCGGCGCCAACTTCATGGTCGCCGAGACCGGCACCCTGGTGGTCGTCGAGTCCGAGGGCAACGGCCGTATGTGCCTCACCCTCCCCGAGACGCTGATCTCCGTCGTCGGCATCGAGAAGGTGGTGCCGACCTGGCGCGACCTGGAGGTCTTCCTCCAGACGCTGCCCCGCTCCGCCACCGCCGAGCGCATGAACCCGTACACCTCGACGTGGACCGGCACCACCGACGGCGACGGTCCGAGCGCCTTCCACCTGATCCTGCTCGACAACGGCCGCACCGACACCCTCGCCGACCGGGTCGGCCGCCAGGCCCTGCGCTGCATCCGCTGCTCGGCCTGCCTCAACGTCTGCCCGGTCTACGAACGCGCGGGCGGACACGCCTACGGCTCGGTCTACCCGGGCCCGATCGGCGCCATCCTCAGCCCTCAACTGAGGGGCACCGCAAGCGAGATCGACGCCTCGCTGCCGTACGCGTCGAGCCTGTGCGGGGCCTGCTACGAGGTCTGCCCCGTCGCCATCGACATCCCGGAGGTGCTGGTGCACCTGCGGGAGCGGGTGGCCGAGGGCGGTCCGGCCGTGCGGGAGGGCAACCGGGTGCTGCTGAGGCCCGCCAAGGGACACGCGGCCGAGCGGGCCGCCGTGCGCGCGGCCCGCTGGGCGCTGACCCACCCCGGCGCCCTGCGCACCGGACAACGGCTCGCCTCCCGCACCCGTCGCCTGCACCCCCGCACGCTGCCCGGCCCGGGGCGGGCCTGGACCGGCACCCGGGATCTGCCACCGGTGCCGGCGGAGCCGTTCCGGGACTGGTGGCAGCGCACCCGCGGCGGAGAGGACGGGGCCAAGTGAGCAGCAGGGAACGGGTGTTGGGCCGGGTGCGGCGCGCGCTCGCCGACGTGGGTCCGGACCAGCGGCCGTACGAGGAGGTCGTGGGCCGGGACTATCTGCGCGCGCACGGGCGGCGCACCACCGCGCAGACGGTGGACCTGCTGGCACAGAACCTGGCGGACTACCGGGCGCTCGTGCACCGCGCCGACGACGAGGAGCTGCCGTACCTGGTCATGCGGCTGCTGGCCGAGCGCGGCTCGCAAGAGGTGCTGGTGCCGCCGGGGCTGCCGCCGGAGTGGATGTCCGCCGCGGACCCGGTACGGATCCACGACAGGGCGGTGAGCACCCCGCAGCGGCTGGACCGGGTCGGCAGTGTGGTGACGGGGTGTGCGGTGGCGATCGCCGAGACCGGCACGATCGTCCTGGACGGCTCCCCCGACCAGGGCCGCCGCCGCATCTCGCTGATCCCGGACCACCACATCTGTGTCGTCCGGGTTCCGGACCAGGTCGTCTCCTCCGTGCCCGAAGCCCTCGAACGCCTCGATGCGGCACGGCCGTTGACGTGGATCTCGGGTCCCTCGGCGACGAGCGACATCGAGCTGGACCGGGTCGAGGGCGTGCACGGCCCGCGCACGCTGGAGGTGATCCTGCTCGGCTGACCGGTGCCCCGTTTCACCACGCCGGCGCGCAGGGCGCGGACGGCGCCGTTAGCGTGGGGGAATGATCCGGTTCGAGCAGGTCAGCAAGCGGTATCCGGACGGTACGACGGCCGTGGACGACCTCTCCTTCGAGGTCGGCGAGGGTGAGCTGGTCACCCTCGTCGGGCCGTCCGGCTGCGGCAAGACGACGACCATGATGATGGTGAACCGGCTCATCGAACCCACCTCCGGCCGGATCCTCGTCGAGGGCGAGGACGTCGGCCGCGTCGACCCGGTGCGGCTGCGCCGGCGGATCGGGTACGTCATCCAGCAGGTGGGCCTCTTCCCACACCGCACCGTCCTGGACAACACCGCGACGGTGCCCGCGCTGCTCGGCTGGAAGCGGGCGAAGGCCCGGGCGCGGGCCGCGGAGCTGCTCGATCTGGTCGGGCTCGACCCGGCGACGTACGGCCCGCGCTACCCGGAGCAGCTGTCCGGCGGGCAGCGGCAGCGGGTCGGGGTGGCGCGGGCGCTCGCCGCGGATCCGCCGGTGCTGCTGATGGACGAGCCGTTCGGCGCGGTCGACCCGGTGGTGCGCGAGCAGTTGCAGGACGAGTTCCTGCGCATGCAGGCCGCGGTGCGCAAGACGGTGCTGCTGGTCACGCACGACATCGAGGAGGCGGTCCGGCTCGGTGACCGGATCGCGGTGTACGGGCAGGGGCGGATCGAGCAGTTCGACACGCCGGGGGCGGTGCTGGGGGCGCCCGCCACGCCGTACGTCGCCTCCTTCGTGGGCGCCGACCGCGGCCTGAAGCGGCTGTCGGTCACCGAGATCGAGCCGGACGACCTGGAGCAGCCGCTCGTGGCCCGGCCGGACGAGCCCGCCGAGCGGGCCCGGGAGCGGCTGCGGGCCGGGGGCGCGCGCTGGGCGGTCGTCCTCGACCCGGACGGCGATCTGCACGGCTGGGTCGGCCTCGACGCGCTGGCGGCGGGCGGCACGGTCGGCGCGCACACGCACCGGATGACCGCGTGGGTACCGGTGGGCGCGCCGCTGAAGCAGGCGTTCGGGGTGATGCTCCAGTACGACGCCGGGTGGGTCGCGGTGCTGGACGGCGCGCGTTTCCTCGGCGTGCTCACCCCGGCGAAGCTGCACGAGGCGCTGCGCCGCTCGGTGGACGCGGACGCGCGGGGCGTGGCGCGGGGGCAGGTGCCGTTCGACTCGGTGTCGGACGCCTGAGCCGGACCGGGCCGCCGGGATGATCCAAACGGCACCCCCTAGTTCAGCAGGCCCTTGTCCGTGAGATAGGTGCGGGCGACGTCGGCGGGCAGCCGGCGCCAGCTGTCGACCTGCTGGTTCATGGACGCCAGGTCGGCCGTTGTCAGGACGTCACCCAGCGTGCCGAGCGCCTTGGTCACGCCCTCGCCGCCCGCGCGGGAGCGGTTGACGACCGGGACGACGTAGTCGGCGTTCTGGAGGTGCTTGTCGTCGGCGAGGAGCACCAGGCCGAACTGGTCCAGGGTGGCGTCCGTGGTGGTGGTCAGCACCATCTGGTCGCGGCCCGCCTGCACGGCGCGCTTGGCCTGGGTGGTGCCGACGCCCTTGGGGTCGACGCCGGTGATGTCGATGCCGTAGACCTTCTTCAACCCCGGTTCGCAGTACGGCCGTTGGACGCACTCGTCGCCCGCCGCGAGGCGCACCTTCAGCCCCGAGGCGCCCAGGTCGCTGAGGCTCTTGAGGCGGTGTTCGCGAGCGTAGTCGGCGCGTACGGCGAAGGCGTTCTGGTCGACGGCTCGGCCGGGCGGCAGGACGGTGAGGCCGCGTGGGGTGGCGAGCCGGCGCAGGGCCCGCATCGTCGCGTCGAGGTCGGGTGAGCCGACGGGGGTGGCGTCGGCGCCGTGGGTCTTGGCGTTCAGCCAGTCGGCGAGGGTGGCCGCGTACTCGGGCACGACGTCGATCTGGCCGGACTCCAGCGCCGGTTCGTACAGCTCCCGGTTGGCGACCGTGATCATCGAGGTCTTGTAGCCGGCCCGGTTCAGGAGCTGGGCGTACAGCTGGGCGAGCAGGTCGCTCTCGGTGAAGCCGGCGGAGCCGATCGTGAGGTGGTGGCTGTCGCCGGGCGGTGCGGTGACCTCGCCGCGGTTCTCCAGGGAGGGGCCGGTGGCGCAGCCGGTGAGGGCGAGGAGGAGGGCGGCGGGCAGGGCTCTTCTCATCGGCCGCCCCGGGCCCACACCGGTGCCAGCCGTTCGGCGGTCTCGAAGACGCCCTCGACGACGAGCGCGAACGCGGCGACCAGGATCGCGCCTGCCACCACCTGGGGGGTGCTGGCCAGGTTGAACCCGGCGGTGATGATGCGGCCGAGGCCGCCGCCGCCCGCGAGCGCGGCGATGGTGGCGGTGGCGACGAGCTGGACGGCGGCGATCCGCACCCCGGTCATGACCAGCGGGAGCGCGAGGGGCAGCTCCACGCGCAGCAGCATCTGCGCTCCGGTCATCCCCATGCCCCGGGCCGCCCGGACGACGCCGCGGTCGACCTCGCGCATGCCGACGTAGGCGTTGGTGAGCAGCGGCGGGACGGCGAACAGCACCAGTGCCACCACGGTGGGCCCCTCGCCCCACCGGCCGACCGGGGTGAGGAGCAGCAGCACCAGGACGGCGAAGGTGGGCACGGCACGGCCGATGTTGGAGACGTTCACGGCGAGCGCGCCGCCCCGGCCGAGGTGGCCGAGGACCAGGGCGACCGGGAGTGCGACGGCGCAGCTGACGGCGAGGCAGACGACGGTGAGGACGAGGTGCTGGAGCAGCCGGTGCCGGATGCCGTCGTCGCCCGACCAGTGCGCGGGGTCGGTGAGCCAGTGCCAGGCCGCGGTGAGCGTGTTCATCGCCGGGCCGCCGTCCGGTCGTTCATGTGCGGCCCGCCCGCGTACCGGGGAGCCGGGTGCGCGGCCGCCCGCGTGCGGCGGGCGTGCGGGCCCGGCCGGCCCTCGTCCACGGTGTGACGAGCCGCTGCACGCCGAGCAGGAGCAGGTCGGCGGCGACGGCGATCAGCACGCACAGCACGGACGCGGTGAGCACCTGTGCCTTGAAGTAGGTGTTCATGCCCGCGTAGATGAGGTTCCCGAGGCCGCCGAAGCCGACGATCGCGCCGACCGTGACCAGCGAGACCGCCGACACGGTGGCGATGCGCAGCCCGGCCATCGCGGCGGGCAGGGCGAGCGGCAGCTCGACGGTGAGCAGGAGGCGGACCGGGCCGTAGCCGAGGCCCCGCGCGGCCTGCCGGGTCTCCTCGGGGACCGCGCGCAGACCCGCGAGGATGTTCCGGACGAGGAGGGTGAGGGAGTACAGCACGAGTCCGGCGACGACGAGGGTGGCGGACAGGCCGTACACCGGCAGGAGCAGGGAGAACATGGCGAGCGACGGGATCGTGTAGAGGATCGTCGTCGCGGCGAGGACCGGTCCCGCGGCCCAGCCCCAGCGGCGGGCCAGCACCGCGAGCGGCAGGGCGATGACGAGCCCGATGAGCACCGACAGGGCGGTCAGGCGGAGGTGCTGGGCAGTCGCGTCGAGCAGGATGTGCCGGCGGGTGCGCAGATAGGCGCCGCAGATCCAGGCGTTGCGTGCGAGGCAGTCGTGCGGCGGGGTGGTCACCGTCTCATTGGACCGGGTGGGCGAGCGCGGGGCGCGTTGTGCTGGCCCGTACGGGGCGCGGGGCCGTGTCGGCCTGCGGCTGCGACGGACGCGGGCCGCCGACGGCCGGTCAGTCCATCCCGGCCGCGTCCATCAGCGCGGTCACCGTCGTCACGGCCAGTCCGTCCGCCAGGTGTTCCACCCGCGCGCCGGCCCGCGCGCTGGCGCCGTCGAAGACCAGGACGAGCTGGCGGGCGAGCAGTTCGGGATCGCGGGCGCCGCCGCGCTCGGCCTCGGCACGGAAGCTCTCGGTCAGCCGCTGTTTGACGGCGCGGGCGACCACGCTCGCCGGGTGCTCGGGGTCCTTCAGCTCGACCAGGACGGCCAGGTAGGGGCAGCCGTGGTAGTCGGGGTCCGCGGCGGCCTCGGTGACCTGTTCGAAGACGTGGCGGATGCGCTCGCGCGGGGTCGCGTGGTCCGGGTCGGGGTGCGCGAGGCGGGCCTCGTACCGCGGGATCCGCCGCTCCAGGCTCGCGGCCAGCATCGCGTCCTTGCTGTCGAAGAGCTGGTACATGGACCGCTTGGAGACGCCGGCCTCCCGGCACAGGGCCTCGATGCCGATGCCGACGCCGTCACGGTAGGAGAGCCGCGCGGCCGCGTCGAGCAGCCGGTCGCGGGAGGACGCCTTGTCGGGGGTGGTGGCCATACGGCGAGGTTACCCGGGCGACGGGCCAGGCGGAAACCGATCGGTGTATTTACGTGACACGGACACTGAACAAGCGCTTAGATAGGAGCTGGACCCCGCTCCCGACCCGCCGGAGGCCCCGTTGTTCACGTCCGTCGACGACGTCTCCGCCCGCCTCGCCGAGACCGGCTACCTCGCCTCGCCCGCCGTCGCGACGACCGTGTTCCTCGCCGACCGGCTGGGCAAGCCGCTGCTGGTCGAGGGCCCCGCCGGGGTGGGCAAGACCGAGCTGGCCAAGGCCGTCGCCCAGGTGGCCGGGGCCCGGCTGGTCCGGCTCCAGTGCTACGAGGGCGTGGACGAGTCCCGGGCGCTGTACGAGTGGAACCACGCCAAGCAGCTGCTGCGCATCAGCGCGGGCCGCGACGAGAACTGGGACGAGACCCGCACCGACATCTTCAGCGAGGAGTTCCTGCTCCCCCGCCCCCTGCTCACCGCCATCCGCGGGGACGAGCCGACGGTGCTCTTGATCGACGAGACCGACAAGGCCGACGTCGAGATGGAGGGGCTGCTGCTGGAGGTGCTCAGCGACTTCCAGATCACGGTCCCGGAACTGGGCACGGTCACCGCGACCCGCCGCCCGTTCGTCGTCCTCACCTCCAACGCCGGCCGGGAGCTGTCCGAGGCGCTGCGCCGGCGCTGCCTGTTCCTGCACATCGGTTTCCCCGAGGAGGAGCTGGAGCGGCGGATCGTCCGGCTGAAGGTGCCGGGCCTGACCGAGGCGCTGGCCGGGTCGGTGGTCCGGGTGGTCGGCGCGCTGCGGGCGATGGACCTGCGCAAGGCGCCGTCCGTCGCCGAGACCGTCGACTGGGCGCGCACCCTGCTGGCCCTGGGCGCGCAGGCGCTGGACGAGACGGTCGTCCGGGACAGCCTCGGGGTGATCCTCAAGCACCAGGACGACATCCAGAAGGCGGCGGCGAAGCTCGACCTGGACGCCCTGTGACCGAGGTCGCCGAGCGGATCACCGGCCTGGTCGGGGCGCTGCGCGCGCACGGGATGCGGATCGGCACCGGCGAGAGCGTGGACGCGGCCCGCGCCGCGCGCGAACTCGGGTTCGCGGACCGGGAGTTGCTGCGGGAGGGGCTGGCCGCGACGCTGCTGCACGCGCCCGGGCAGCGGGCGGTGTTCGACCCCGTCTTCGACCTGTACTTCCCGCGCGCGGTGGGCGGCCCGGACGGCGCCGGATCCGGCCGGGACGAGCTGCGCGACCGCCTGGCCGAGGCGCTGGCCGCGGGCGACCGGGTGTCGATGGCCCGGCTGGCGGCCGAGGCCGTCGACGGCATGGGCGGATACGGCGGTTCACCCGGCTCCGACGGCTTCTCGGCGTACCAGACCCTGGACCGGCTGCGCCCGCAGACCCTGTTGGCACGCGTGCGTGCGGACATCCGGGGCGGGAGCGGTGACGGCAGCGGCGACGGCTTCGCGGACCGGCTGCTGGACGACGAGATCCGCGGCCGGATCGAGCAGTTCCGGCGGATGGTCGGCGCGGAGGCGCGGCGCCGGGTGGCCGAGCGGCGCGGGCGGGACGAGATCGCCCGGCGCGGTGTCGTACCGACCGCGGACCGGGTGGACTTCCTGTTCGCGGGCCGGGACCAACTGGCCGAGCTGCGCAGGGCGGTTCGGCCGCTCGCGCGCAAGCTCGCCACCCGACTGGCCGCGCGCCGGCGCCGGGCCGCGCGTGGCTCGGTCGACCTGCGCCGCACGCTGCGCTCCTCGCTGTCCACGGGCGGGGTGCCGATGCGGCCGGTGCTGCGCCGGCGCCGCCCGGTCCGCCCCGAACTGGTCCTGCTGTGCGACGTGTCCGGCTCGGTGTCGGGATTCTCGGACTTCACGATGCTGCTGGTGCAGGCGCTGCACGACCAGTTCAGCAAGATCCGGGTGTTCGCCTTCGTCAACCGGCTGGACGAGGTGACCGCACTGCTCGACCACGGCCGGGCCGACCCGGACGGGCTGAGCGCCCGCATCCGCGCCGAGGCCACGCTGACCGGCTGGCACGGCAGCAGCGACTACGGCGTGGCGCTGGGCGAGTTCGCCGAGCGGTACGGCGCCGCGGTCGGCCCGCGCACGACGGTGTTCGTCCTCGGGGACGCGCGCACCAACATGAGCGATCCGAACCTGGCCGCCGTGCGCGAGGTCGCGCGGCGGGCCCGGCGGGTGTACTGGCTGAACCCGGAGCCCCGGGACCGCTGGGGCACCGGCGACTCGGCCGCGCCCGCCTACGCGGAGCTGGTCGGGATGCACGAGTGCCGTACGGCCCGTCAGCTCAGCGCATTGATCGCGCGGCTGCTGCCGGTGTGATCGACTGGTACGCGACGACCGCGATCCGTATCTGAACCGCGCCCGACCGGCGCCGAAGGACGTACGCCATGAACGCCTCCCCCGTCTCGCTCGGCACCTTTCCCACCCCCGTCGAACCCGCGCCCCGGCTCGCCGCCGCGCTCGGGCTCGGCCCGGAGGACCTGTGGATCAAACGGGACGACCTGACCGGTCTGGGCGGCGGCGGGAACAAGATCCGCAAGCTGGAGTGGACGGCGGGCGCGGCGCTCGCCGAGGGCGCCGACACGCTCGTGACCACCGGCGCCCCGCAGAGCAACCACGCCCGGCTGACCGCCGCCGCGGCCGCCCGGCTGGGCCTGGCCGCCGTGCTCGTGCTGCGCGGCACGCCCGGCGCCGCACGGTCCGGGAACCTGGCCCTGGACGGGCTGTTCGGGGCGCGGATCGCCTGGGCGGGCGAGGTCGACCAGGCGGGGCTGGACGCGGCGGCGGCCGACGTGTGCGCGCGGCTGCGGGCCGAGGGTGCCCGGCCCGCACTGATCCCGTTCGGCGGGTCGGGCGTGCTCGGCGCCCGGGGTTACGTGCGCTGCGGCGAGGAGCTGGACGAGCAACTGCCCGAGCTGCGCACGGTGGTGGTCGCGCTCGGCTCGGGCGGCACCATGGCCGGGCTGGTCGCGGCCCTGGGCGCGGGCGCGGTGCTCGGTGTCGACGTGGGCGCGCTGGCCGACCCGGCCGCGGCGGTCGCGGCGTTCGCGACGCCGCTGACGGCGCGGCAGGTCACGGCCGAAGAGCTGCGGGTGCGCCGGGACCAGGTGGGCGGCGGGTACGCGACGCTGACCGGCCCGGCCGCCGAGGCGCTGCGGCTGGCCGCCCGTACCGAGGGCCTCGTCCTCGATCCCGTCTACACCGGCCGCGCCCTGGCCGGCCTGCGCGCGGCCGTCGCCGACGGCGGCATCCGGCCGGGCGAGAAGACGGTCTTCGTGCACACCGGCGGGCTGCCCGGCCTGTTCGGGCACGCGGACGCGGTGGCGTTCGCGGAGGAGGGGGCGACGGAGTTCGCCGGTCACGCGGGCTGAGCGGGACCGGGGAGGGACCGCGGAAAAATTCGGCGCGCCCATCGCGAGTTCGCCCGCGCCGGGCACGACCACGGCGCGGCGAACTCGACCGGCCCGTCGGTGCGTTGCGTCATCGGCACCTCTGCGCGCACATCGGTGCCGATCCCCCCGCGACCCGCGCCCCCGCACCACGCCGGCCGGCCCGCCGTTGCCAGCGCGCAGCACGTCGTACGCGACCGGCTGCGCGCCGACGACGACCGTGCCGGCGCGCGGCCGTCGGCGGAGGCGGGCGGGCACGTACGTCCCCTCGCTCGGCGTGCCGACGCCGTACCCGCCGAAATCCCGGCCCCGCCGGCGCACGGACTCGGTGACCCGGCCCGGACCCCTGAACCGGCGAGACTCCGTGATCCCCGGCCCGACGGCACCGCTCGGACTCCATTCGCGGGTCGGGTGGCCCGTCCGCCCGGCGGCGCGGGGCGCCGGCCGCTAGGTTGGGCGGCATGAGCAACCTTGACCGCGCGCCCGTGCCCAGTGTCTGCGGCGGCCGTGGGTTCGTCGTCGCCGAACCCGTGCGCGAGCTGCTGAGCCCCCGTCATGTGAAGCTGGGCGAGTCGACCGAGGTGCGCCGGCTGCTGCCCAACCTGGGCCGGCGCATGATCGGCGCGTGGGCCTTCGTCGACCACTACGGCCCGGACGACATCGCCGACGAGCCCGGCATGCAGGTCCCGCCGCATCCGCACATCGGCCTTCAGACGGTGAGCTGGCTGCACGACGGCGAGGTACTGCACCGCGACTCGACCGGCAGCCTGCAGACGATCCGCCCCAGGCAGCTGGGCCTGATGACCTCGGGCCACGGGATCAGCCACTCCGAGGAGAGCCCGCGGCCGCACGCCCGCTTCCTGCACGGCGCCCAGCTCTGGGTCGCCCTGCCGGACGAACACCGGCACACCGCCCCGGAGTTCGAGTTCCACCCGGACCTGCCGACGGTCACCGCTCCGGGCCTGACCGCCACGGTGATCCTGGGCGGCCTCGACGGCTCGGCCTCCCCCGGTACGACGTACACCCCGATCATCGGCGCGGACCTCGCCCTGACCCGGGGCGCCGATGTCCGCCTCCCCCTGGAGCCGGACTTCGAGTACGGCGTGCTCGCGATGTCCGGCGAGGTACGCGTGGACGGCGTGCCGGTGCTCCCCGGCTCGATGCTCTACCTCGGCTGCGGCCGCACCGAACTGCCGCTGCACGCCGAGTCGGACGCGGGAATCATGCTGCTGGGCGGCGAGCCGTTCGCGGAGGAACTCGTCATGTGGTGGAACTTCGTCGGACGGTCCCAGGAAGAGATCGTGGAGGCCCGCGAGGACTGGATGAAGGGGGCCCGCTTCGGCGAGGTGCGGGGCTACGACGGAGGCCCACTGCCCGCACCGGAACTGCCGGCGACACCGCTGAAGCCGCGTGGAAGGGTGCGTTGACCCTCCAACTCGGCTGACACGTACCTCTGTTGACTGTAGCGAAGCAGCTCAGCCGGGACAGCGTGTCGTCGTCATAGCCGGCCACGGACACCTCGCCCGGGACGGCGACCCCGGCGCGGGTCAGCGCGGCCGGGACACCGATGGCGCACCGGTCGTTGAAGGCGACGACCGCGCTGGGCAGCCGGGGCCGTCGAGGAGATCACGGGCGGCGCGTTCGCCGGCCGCCTCGGTCCTGTCCCCGGCGAGGACTCGGACGCGGTCGGCCATTCCGTCCCGGCGCATGGCGGCGCGGTAACCGCGGCGCCGGGCCGTGGCGATGACGTCCTGGCCGCCGTCGACGTGCGCCCTCGCCGAGATCGACCCCGGAGCGAGGGGCTCGCCCTGGCCGCCAGGAACCCCCACAGCGCCGCGGCAGGTCTGTGATCCATATCCGGCGCGGCCCCGATCCCGTGCACGTCGATGCCGTCGGCCCAAGCGGGGCCCGGCGTGACGTCGCCTCGCCGCCCGGGTCCCGGCGCCGTGTGTCCGGAGCCGGGACCGGTCGCGCCACGCGGGATGTGACGGCGCCGCTCGCCGACCTGAGCCTCAATCTGGTCGACACCTACAACTCGGCGCGGTTCGGCGTGCGTTCTTCGACGACTGCCTGGTCGCCTGGTTCCTGACGCCGGTATCGCCGATTCCCGGCCCCGGTGACCTTCACCGCCGAGACCGCGAGCCGGGGACCGGGCTCACTCCGAGGGTTCGCACAGGCGCACGGCGAGGGCGGCGATGTCGTCGTCGAGGCGTCCTCTGCTGTAGCGCAGGAGGTCGCGGTGCAGCGCCGTGAGCAGTTCGTGCGGCGGTGTCGGGGGCTGCCGGCTCATCCAGGCCGCCAGCGGGAAGAACTCGCCGTCGTGGGCGCGGGCCTCGGCGACCCCGTCGGTGTAGAGGAGCAGCAGGTCGCCGGGGACGAAGTCGTACGTGTCGACGTGGTAGTGATCGCCGATCAGGTCCGCGAGGTTGAGCAGCGGCGAGGGGGCGGTGGGTTCGAGGGCGCGGAGTTCGCCGTGGTTCAGGAGCAGCGGCGGGGGGTGTCCGCAGTTGAGGATCCCGATGCGCCCGCCCCCGTGCGGGATCTCGACGAGCAGGGCGGTGGCGAAGCGCTCGGTCGGCCCCTCGGAGGGAAAGGCGGCGTTGTACCGGGTGCTGCTGGCGTCCAGCCGGCGCGCGACGCCGACCATGTCGGCCTCGCCGTAGGCTGCCTCCCGGAACGCGTTGACGATCGCCGCGGCCGCCCCCACCGCCGGCAGGCCCTTGCCCCGGACGTCACCGATGAGCAGCCTGACCCCGAAGCGCGTGTCGACCACCTCGTAGAAGTCCCCGCCGATGCGGGCCTCCGCCGCGGCCGCGAGATACAGCGACTCGATCTCGACGCCTCCGAGGCGGTGCGGCATGGGGCTGAGCACCACCTGCTGGGCCGCGTCGGCGACGAGCCGCACCTGGAAGAGGGTCCGCTCCCGCTGGAGCCGGACGTGGCTGCCGTACGCGGCCGCCACGGTGACCGCGATGATCCCCGCGGCCGTCCACCACGTCCCCAGTCCGGGGAACACCAGACTGAGCCCGATCATCAGAAAGAGGCAGACGGTGCCCAGCAGGACGGTGGGGAGCACCGGCCACATGGAGGCGGCGAGGGCCGGCGCCGCGGGCAGGAGGCGGCTGAAGGCCATGTCCGGAGGGGTGGAATAGGCCAGGCTTGCGATGACGACGGTCAGGACGACCGGCGACAGCCGCACAAAACTCCCCCGGCCGCGGCGGTGGCGGGGCCGCGGCCGCCCAAGCTCGATCACACCCCACAGAATATCTACGCATTCCGGGCATAGCGCTCCGACGGATCAGCGACAGCCCCCGGCCGCGGCCTGCGGAGGCCCCGTTCTAACCGGTCGCGAGATCGGCCCAGCGGGTGACCCCGCCGGGATGGACGCGTATGCCGTGCCGCGTGGCGAGGGCGTGGACGATCGTCTCGCCCCGGCCGTGCTCGTCCGGATCGACCCCGGCGAGGGAACGGCCCGTCGCGAGGTCGGGTCCCGCGTCGGTGACCGCGATGCTCATCGTGCGGTCGCCGTCGTCCGGGCTCCAGGACACCCGCAGCACGGCCGGCGGGCGGGCGTGGATGATCGCGTTGGTGACCAGCTCGGACACCACGAGGAGCGCGTCCTCGACGACGCCCGGGGGCAGGCTCCAGTCGGCGAGGACCGCCGCCGTGGACCGGCGTACGGCGGTGACGGCGCCGGCGACGGGCGGTACCGGACACACGTGGTGGTAGGCCGCCCGAAGCAGCGTGTTGAGCTGTGCCGCCATGGTCTCTCCCGGTGATGTGAGCGACCGGTGCGACGCCGTGTCCCGGCGCATACCGGCTGAGCAGCAAGTTACGGAGACAATTCGGACAGGTCAATGAACGGCGGTCGGCATTACCGAACGCGGATCTCCCGGGGCCTACGGGGCCCGGCCCGCCCGTACGGCGAAGCCCCCGAAGCGGTAATAGGCTCGCCTCATGGCCGGACCGGTCCAGTCGATCGAACGGGCGGCGGCGATCCTGCGCCTGCTCGCCGGCGGGCCCCGCCGCCTCGGGCTCGGCGAGGTCGCCGCCTCTCTGGGACTGGCCAAGGGCACCGCGCACGGCATCCTGCGCACGCTTCAGCACGTGGACTTCGTGGAGCAGGACGCGGCGACCGGGAAATACCAGCTCGGCGCCGCCCTGCTGCACCTCGGCACCAGCTACCTGGACGTCAACGAGCTGCGCTCGCGCTCTCTGAACTGGGCCGATGCCCTCGCCGCCCGCAGCGGAGAGGCGGTTCGCCTGGGCACGCCCCTGGAGGGCAGGGTGCTCGTCGTCCACCACGTGTTCCGGCCGGACGACACCTTCCAGACCCTGGACGTGGGCTCGCTGCTGCCCTTGCACGCCTCCTCGCTGGGCAAGGTGCTGCTCGCCTACGGGACCGCGACGATCGAGGCCGGCGGGGAGACGGGGCTGGAGGCGTACACCCGGCACACCCTCGTCGATCGCGAGCAGCTCACCCGGGCGCTCGCCGAGGTCCGGGAACTGGGCTGGGCCGCCGAGATCCAGGAGATGAGCATGGGCGAGGCCGGGCTCGCCGCCCCGATCCGCGGGCACGGCGGCCTCGTCGTCGGCGCCGTCGGACTGTCCGGGGCGGTCGAGCGGATCTGCGACAGCCAGGGCCGTCCCCGCCCAGGTCTGATCACCCTGATCCGCGAAGCCTCGCGGGCGATCTCCCGGGACCTCGGAGCCACCCGATGGTAGGCCGGGCCGGCCGCCTCCTCGACCCCTCGGAAGGCAGACCCGATCATGGCTGAACGGTATGTAATGTCCATCGATCAGGGCACCAACTCGACCCGATGCATCCTCTTCGACCGCCGCGGGCGGCTGGTCTCGGTGGCGCAGAAGGAGCATCAGCAGCACTTCCCCGAGCCCGGCTGGGTCGAGCACGACGCGGTCGAGATCTGGCAGAACCTCCGGCGCATCGTGCCCGAGGCCCTGTCCGTCGCCGGTGTCGAACCGGGGCAGGTCATCGCCATCGGTCTGGCGAACCAGCGCGAGACGACCGTGCTCTGGGACCGGCGGACCGGCGCCCCGCTCGGCCGGGCGATCGTCTGGCAGGACACCCGCACGGCACCGCTCGTCGAGGAGCTGAGAGAGAACCCCGGCGAGGAGTTCTTCCTCGAACGGTGCTGTCTGCCGCCCTCGACCTACTTCTCGGCGCTGCGGCTCCGCTGGCTGTTCGACCACGTCAAGGGGCTCCAGCAGCGCGCCGACGACGGCGAGGTGCTGTTCGGAACGATGGAGAGCTGGCTGATCTGGAACCTCACCGGGGGCCCCGAAGGGGGCCTGCACATCACCGACGCCACCAACGCCAGCCGCACGATGCTGATGAACATCCGCTCGCTGACCTGGGACGACGAACTGCTCGCCTTCTTCGGAGTGCCTCGCTCGATGCTGCCCGAGATCCGGTCGTCCGCCGAGCTGTACGGCGATGCCCGCGCGCTGCTGCCGGGCGTCGCCATCACGGCCGCGCTGGGCGACCAGCAGGCCGCGCTCTTCGGCCAGACCTGCTTCTCCCCCGGCGAGGCGAAGTGCACGTACGGAACGGGCAGCTTCCTGCTCCTCAACACCGGCGCCGACATGGTGCGGTCCCGGCACGGGCTCCTCACCACCGTCGCCTACAAGATCGGCGACCAGCGGCCCGCCTATGCCCTGGAGGGGTCGATCGCCGTCACCGGAGCGCTCGTCCAGTGGTTCCGGGACCGGCTGGGCCTGATCAGCAGCGCTCCGGAGATCGAGACCCTCGCCCGGACGGTCGAGGACAACGGCGGCTGCTACATCGTCCCCGCCTTCTCGGGGCTGTTCGCGCCGCGCTGGCGCAGCGACGCCCGCGGGGTCATCGTCGGCCTCACCTCGTACATCACCAAGGGGCACCTGGCGCGGGCCGTGCTGGAGGCCACCGGGTGGCAGACCCGAGAGGTCGTCGACGCCATGAACGCCGATTCCTCGGTCCCCCTCCAGCAGCTCAAGGTGGACGGGGGCATGACCGCGGACAACCTGCTCATGCAGTTCGTGGCCGACGTGCTGGACGTGCCCGTGGTGCGGCCCATGGTCGCCGAGACGGTCTCGCTCGGCGCCGCGTACGCGGCCGGGCTCGCCGCCGGCTACTGGCCGGACCTGGAGGTGCTGCGCCGCAACTGGCACCGGGCCGGGCAGTGGCTGCCCGACATGGACCCCGCGCTGCGGGAGGCGGAGTACGAGAACTGGCGTCGGGCGGTGGAGCGGTCCCTGGGCTGGGCCCGGCCTCCCCGCTCCGCCGACCCGGGCCCGCCGTGACGCCGGACCGGCCCGCCCGGCGCCGTGCCGTGCGGTGCCGTCAGCGCAGTACCGCGGCCCAGGGGGCCGGCGAGAGGTCCGTGCCCGTGACGGTGCCCGTGCCCGTGCCGGTCAGGATCCGCCGCAGCGAGGTGGCCGCCGTGCGGGCCGAGGCCGGTGTCGCCGACGGGCACAGGGCCGCGACGACGTAGTGGTTCAGGGCGTCGTCGATCGGGCTCGGTTCGAAGCCGGTGCCGTCGGAGTTGAGGCGCTCGTACTTCATGAGGTTCCAGCCCACGGCCACCTGGCGGCTGCCGTCGGGGCTGGACAGGGCGACGGTGCCGGCGCCGAAGACCGCGCCGTCGTGCCCCCAGAAGCGGCCGCAGCCGGTCACGTCGACGGCGTAGATGCCGAGTCCGTAGTTCATGCCGACCGCCGGGACCGTGGTCTGCATCTGCCGGAGGGCCTCGGGTCCGACGAGCCTTCCGCCCAGCAGGGCGCGGTAGAACCGGTTCAGGTCGTCGGTGGTGGAGACGATCGCGCCCGCCGTGTACGCCCAGGACATGTCGTAGACGCTGTAGTCGCGCGGCGGGTCGATCAGGCCGTAGAAGTTCTCGTACATGCGGGCGTGCGGGCCCTGGATGTACGCGGAGCGCGGGTAGGAGGTGTGCCGCAGTCCGGCCCGGTCGATGACGTGGCGGGTGATGTACGCCTCGGGGTCCTGGCCGGTGACCTTGGCGAGCAGCAGTCCGGCGATGACGTAGTTGGTGTTGGAGTACGACCACTTCTCGCCGGGCCGGCCGGTGGCGGGCGCGGCCAGTCCGAGCCGGACCAGTTCCTCGGGCGGGACGGAGCGGAAGCGGTCCTCGTCGAGGCTGGCGGTCGACCCCTGCGCGAGCGAGGGAAAGGCGCTCAGGACGTAGTCGCCGATGCCGCTGGTGTGGTTGAGCAGCATGCGGACGGTGATCTCGCGGCCGCGCTCACCCGGGATCAGGTCCGGCAGGTAATCGCCGATGGGCGCGTCGAGGCGGATCCGGCCGCGCTCGACCTGCTGGAGGACGGCCACGGCGGCGAACGTCTTGCTGATGCTGCCGATCCGGTGCCGCATGTCCGCACGCACCGGGCGGCCCGTGTCCTCGTCGGCGACCCCGGACGCGCCGGCCCACCGGTCGGAGCCGTCGCGCACGGAGGAGTAGATGCCGTACATGCCCGCGTCGTGCACCGCGTCGAGCGTCCGGCCGAGCGACGCCGGGTCCATCGCGGCCGGTGCGGCGGCCGGTCTCGCGGCGGCGGACGCGACCGGCGCCGCGACGGTCAGCAGCAGCGTGGTGGCCAGGGCTGTTCCGAATAACCGGGGGATGCGCAAGGGATGTCCCTTCCGTGACGGACGAACATGACCCGGACATCCTCATCGGGGGTGGGCGGCCCTTGCATCCTCCCCGCGGATGATCACACCCCTGAGGTCACTTCTGCCAACCCACCGTCTCCGGGAGCGGGTTGTAGAAGATGGTCGCGCCGATGTTGGCGAGGCCCTTCTTCACGGCGTAGGTCGAAGGACCGCTGTACAGCGGGAGGAAGGCGTACTGCCGCAGAGCGTCGCGCTCGACCTTGTTGACCGCCGTGATCTGCCGGTCGCGGTCGGCGATGGCGCCGGTCGCGCGGATCTCCTTGTCCAGCGCGGGCGTGCCGGCGCCGGTGATGTTGGAGTCACGGTCCGAGCAGTAGAAGTCGCACAGGTAGCGGGCGCCGAACGGGTCCGTGGAGCGGTTGCCGGAGACGAACAGGTCGAACTTGCGCCCGCTGAGGATGCCGGCGAAGTCTGCTTCGTCGGCCTTGTTGATGACGAGCCGGATGCCGGCCTGCTTCAGCATCGCGGCGAGGGCGCCGGCCGTGGCCTTGCCCAGCGGGTCGTCGCCGAGGAGCGTGTAGCCGATCTCCAGCTTCCTGCCGTTCCTGGCCCGGACGCCGTCGCTTCCGGGCTTCCAGCCCGCCGCGTCGAGTTCCCTCCGCGCCTGCGCCGGCGCGTACGTCAGCACGGCCGAGACGTTGTCCTGGTAGCCCTTCTGGAAGCTGTACAGCACGGCCGAACCGGGCAGCGGCTCCCGGTAGTCGAGGCCCTGGAACTGGATCTTCGCGATCTGGGTGCGGTCGACGCTCTCCTCGACGGCCTTGCGCACGGCCCTGTCCGCGAGGAGCGGGGACTTGGTGTTGAGGTAGAGGGAGTACTCGAAGGGGCTGCCGCCGCGGCGGATCTCGGTGCCCTTGAGCCCCTTGACCTGCTTGAGGCTCTCGGCGTCGACGGCGGGGACGGAGTCGAGCTGGCCGTTCTTGAAGGCGTTGACCGCGGCGGTCGATTCCAGGTTGACGTAGACGCGCTTGTCCAACTTGCCTTTCCGGCCCCACCACTTGGGGTTGCGGACGAAGGTGATGTTCCCCGAGTGGGTGTCCCAGGAGCCGACCGTGTACGGTCCCGCGCCCCACTCCGGGTGGGCCTTCTTGACGTAGGCCTTGTCGAAGTTCTCGACCGTGGCCGCCTTGGGGTGCAGGAAGGTCGTGAACAGGCTGGACCAGGAGGGGTCGACGCCCTTGAAGGTGAGCACGGCCTGCTTGGCGTTCTCGCCCTTCTCGACGGAGGTGATCCGGTCGTAGCCGTCCGTGGACGAGGCGGCGTAGGCCTTGTCCGAGCCGTTGTTCGCCTGCCAGGTGGCCCTGATCGCGGTCCAGTCGATCGGGGTGCCGTCGTTGAAGACGGCCTTCGGGTTGATGGTCAGCGTGACCTTCTGGTCGCCGCCCTCGACGGACACCTTCACATCGCTGAAGTAGTCGGGGTTGTACTGCACGTCGCCGGTCGGCGAGTAGGTGATCGCGTCGGCGTTGTACCAGGACCACACCCGGCTCGCGGTCAGCGTCGCGTTGACGTTGAACGGGTTGCCCTGGTCGTCGAAGGTCCCGGCGGAGGTGTAGGTGCCGCCGTCCTTGATCCGGTCGTACGGCGTGGGGTCGTAGTCGGCGGCCCCCGACGCCGCAGCCGGGGTGTCCTTCGCGTCCGAGCCCGTGCCGGACGAGGACCGGCATGCGGTGGCGGTGACGGAGATCGCGGCGAGGAGGGCGACGGGCAGGGCCAGTCGTGCGCGCATGACAGATCGTTCCTTCTGGGTCGGCGGGGGGTGCGGAAAGTGGACGCGGTGCCGGAGACGGGCGGGTCAGACCGCGTGGCAGGCGTACTGGTGGCCGGGGCGGCCGGGCACCGGGGCGGGCGCGGGGCGCTCGGTGCGGCAGCGCTGCCGTACGGTGTCGTCGGCGCGGCGGTACAGCGGACAGCGGTCCACGAAGACGCAGCCGGCGGGCAGTCGGGCGGCGCCGGGCTGCTCGCCCTCCAGGACGATGCGTTCGCGGGCGCGCTCCCGCGCCGGGTCGGGCACCGGGACCGCGGACAACAGTGCCCGGGTGTAAGGGTGTTGGGGGTCGGCGAAGACGGCCTCGGTCTCGCCGGTCTCGACGATGTGGCCGAGGTACATCACCGCGATGCGGTCGCAGACGTACCGGATCACGGCCAGGTCGTGCGCGACCACGAGGTAGGCGAGGCCGAGCTGGGCCTTGAGGCGTGCCAGCAGGTTGATCACCCCGGCCTGCACGGAGACGTCGAGGGCGGACAGCGGCTCGTCCAGGGCGAGCAGCTTCGGCTCCGTCGCCAGGGCGCGGGCGATGCCGACCCGTTGGCGCTGGCCCCCGGAGAGCGCGGCCGGGAAACGGGCGCCCGCCGTGTCGTCCAGGCCGACCAGGGCCAGCAGTTCGCGCACCCGGGTGCGGATCGAGGCGCGGTCCCGGCCGGCGGCCCGCAGGGGTTCGGCGAGGAGCTGGAAGACCGGCATGCGCGGGTCCAGGGCGCCGAGCGGGTCCTGCATGACGATCTGGACGTCCTGCCGCAGCGCGCGGGCGCGCGCACCGGGGGCGAGCGTGGCGACGTCGGTGCCGGCGATCTCGATCCGGCCGCCCTCGGGCCGCCGCATCCGCAGGATCTCCATGAGCGTCGTCGTCTTGCCGCTGCCGGACTCGCCCACGAGGCCCAGGGTTTCGCCGGCGCGCAGCTCGAAGCCGACGCGGCTGACGGCGTGCAGCGTGCCGATCCGGCGTTTGAGGAGGGCACCCTTGGTGACCGGGAAGGTCTTCACGAGGTCCTCGACGCGCAGCACCACCTCACCGGCCCCGGCCCGGACCGCGGGCACCCCGCCGTCGGCCGGTGCGGCGCCGCCCGCCGGGTCGAGGGTGCCGTCGGCGATCTCCTCGGCCCGCAGGCAGGCCACCTGCCCGTGCCCGCCGACGTGACGCAGCGCGGGTTCGTCGGCGCGGCAGGCGTCGAGGGCGACGGCACAGCGGCTCGCGAAGGGGCAGCCGGCTGGCAGGCCGACCAGGGAGGGCGGTTCCCCGCCGATGGGCACGAGAGGCCGGCGCTCGCCGCCGTCCACGGTCGGTACGGCGGCGAGCAGCCGCGCGGTGTACGGCATCGTCGGCCGGCGGAACAGCTCCTCGACGCCCGCGTGTTCCACGAACCGGCCCGCGTACATGACGGCGACGTCGTCCGCGTGGCCCGCGACGACCCCGAGGTCGTGGGTGATGAGGACGAGTCCGGCGCCGGTCTCGCGCTGCGCCCGGCGCAGGACGTCGAGGATCTGCGCCTGGACGGTGACGTCGAGCGCGGTGGTGGGCTCGTCGGCGACGAGGACGGAGGGCCGGTTGGCGATGGCCAGGGCGATGACCACGCGCTGGCGCATGCCGCCGGAGAACTCGTGCGGGAAGGCGGCGGCGCGGCCGCGCGGGTCCGGGATGCCGACGAGGTCGAGGAGTTCGACGGCCTGTTCCCAGGCGGCGCGCCGGGTCAGGTCCTGGTGGACCCGCAGGGCGTCGGAGAGCTGTCGGCCCACGGAGAAGATCGGGGTGAGTGCGGAGAGGGGGTCCTGGAAGACCATGCCGATGGATCTGCCGCGGACGCGGGACAGCTCCCGGTCGTCCAGGCCGATCAGGTCCCGGCCCTCCAGCAGCACATGGCCGCCGACGTCGGCGGAGGGCGGCAGCAGGCCCATGATGCCCGTCGCGGTGGCCGACTTGCCGGAGCCGGACTCGCCCACGATGCACAGGGTGCGGCCGGGCAGCAGGTCGAAGCCGATGCCGCGTACCGCCTCGACGGGGCCGGCCTCGGAGGGGAAGGAGATCCGCAGGTCGCGCACGGAGAGCACGGGGGTGGGCGCGCCGGCGGCCGCGGGGCTGGGCGCAGGGGTCGCGAGGGTCATCGTCGGCCTCCCGCCGAGCCGGTCACGGACGTGGGGTCGAGGGCGTCGCGCAGTCCGTCGCCGATGAGCGTCATCGACACGGTGAGCAGGACGACGAGTCCCGCGGGGAAGGCGAACAGCCAGGGGGCGCTGGTGACGGTGCCCGCGCCGTCCGCGAGCATCGTGCCGAGGGAGACGTCCGGGGTCTGCACGCCGAACCCGAGGAACGACAGGGCGGTTTCGCTGAGCACGGTCGTGACGACGCCCAGGGTGAGGTTGACGATCAGCAGGGAGCCCAGGTTGGGGATGATGTGGCGCAGGACGATGCGCAGCGGGCCGACGCCCATGAACCGCGCCGCCGTCACATAGTCCCGCTCGCGCAGCGAGGTCGAGACGGACCAGATCACCCGCGCGGTCGGCATCCAGCCGAACACGGTGAGGACGACGATCAGGACACGCCAGTCGCCGGCGAGCCGGTGTGAGACCAGGGCGAGGATGAGGAACGACGGGACGATCAGCAGGAAGTGGACGAGGGCGAGGGTCGCCCGCTCGACGCGGCCGCCGGCGTAGGCGGCGCCGGCGCCGACGAGCGCGGCGACGACGATCGTCAGCACGGACACGCTCACCGCGATCACCAGGGAGCGCTGGAGCCCGTGCACGGCGCAGGCGTAGATGTCGTTGCCGCCCTGGTTGGTGCCGAACCAGTGCGCGGCGCTCGGCGGCCGGGTGAGCGCGGTGAAGTCGGCGTCGGTGTAGGCGTAGGAGGTGAACCGGTCGCCGACGGCGCTGAACAGCACCAGCAGCAGGAGGATGACCACGCCGGCGACGGCGGGGCGGTTGCGGGTGAAGCGGCGCAGATAGAGCAGGCCGAGGCCGAGGTCGGTCCGCTGCGGCGCGGGGTGGGCCGCCGTACCGGACGGGGCGTCGGACGTCGTGCGCGCCGGGGCGTTCGGGGTCGCGTCGGTGGCCACGTCAGCTCACTCTCACTCTCGGGTCGAGGAAGACCGTGGCGATGTCCGCGAGGATCGCGCCGATCGCGGTGAGGGCCGCGGCGAAGGCGGCCGTCGCGACCGCGCCGTGCACGTCGTTCTTGGCGATGGTCTGGACGAAGTAGCGGCCCATGCCGTTCCAGCCGAAGACCGTCTCGGTGATGACGGCACCGGTGAAGATCGCGGGGATGCCGAACGCCACGGAGGCCGCCGTCGGGATGAGCGCGGCCCGCAGCGCGTGCCGGCGGATCGCCTGGCCGCGGGTGAGCCCGGTGGCCCGGGCGGTGCGCACGAAGTCGGCGTCGATCGTGTCGAGGAGCAGCGAACGCTGGGTCAGGTGGTACCCGACGTACCCCATCAGGGTCAGGGTCAGGGTCGGCAGGATCAGGTGCAGCAGGCGGTCGCCGATGACCGGGAGTGTTCCGGTGACGTCGGGGGAGTTCTCCCCGGCGACGTAGAGGAAGTGCAGTCCGGCGTGCTGGTTGAGCCAGATGGCGACGAAGACCACCGCGAGCGCGGCCACGGACGTCGGGACGTTGAGCACCGCGATGGACACCGCCTGCGAGATGCGGTCGGCGAAGCCGTACTGCCGGGCCGCGGTGTACACGCCGAGCGCGACGCCGACGACGACGGACAGGACCGTCGCGACGAGGACCAACTCCGCGCTGACCAGCGCACGGTAGCCGACCTCGCCGTTGACGGAGACGCCCGTGGGTGACTTCCCCCAGTCGAAGTGGAGGACCACCGAGGTGAGCCAGTCCCACCAGCGGTGCACCAGCGGGACCCGCGGGTCGAGGCCGTACGGCGCGAGGGCCCGGTCGATCTGGGCCTCGCTGCGGACGGGCCGCAGCTCCTTGAAGTTGGACCGGGGGTCCAGGAACCAACTGGCCAGGAAGTACGTGGCGTTGGTCGCGACCACGATCATCAGCAGCCAGCCGGCCGCTTTGCGCAGCACGGAGCGGACCATCCGCAGCACCTCCCCAGGGCGTGATCATCACTTTGGTTCGTACCTTGCGGAGAAGGCCAGGCCTCGGCCGGTCCCGCCATGAGGCCGACATACTGCCGCAGCAAACGGTCCGGAATACCCGGCATTTCGGGGGGTGTCGGCGCGCCTCGGTGTTACACGGAGTCAGGCGTCCGCGACGGTCGCCGTCACGGGCGTTCCCGTCTCCACCGTGCGGCTGACCGTGCAGAGCCGGTCGTGGGAGGTCTTGACGGCCCGGGGCAGGATGGCCCGGGCCCGCTCGGCGCCCTCGCCGTCGGGGAACGTGACGTGGAAGGTCACCGCGAGGTCGGTGAGGCGGTTGCCGAGGTCGTCGTCGACCTTGGTGCCCTGCACGGCGACGGTGAAGGACGTGGGCTCCGCGTGCCGGGTGGTCGCGACGTCCACGTCGACCGCCGTGCAGCCGCCGAGCGCCGCGAGGAGCAGTTCGACCGGGGTGAACTCGGTGTCCCCGGCGGCCCCGGTGCCGAAGGAGACGGAGCCGCCGCGGGCGTTCGTGGCCACGAAGCGGCCGGTGCTGGTGCGCTCGACGGTCACGGAGCGCAGGGAGTCGTCGGTCATGCGGGCGACCCTAGCGCCGTGGACCGCACGCCGCGGGCCGCCTCACCGGCCGATGACCTTGCCGGGGTTGAGCAGGCCGCGGGGGTCGAGGGCGTCCTTGACGGCCTGGTTGAGTGCCATCACCTGCGGGCCCAGCTCGGCGCGCAGCCCTTCCCGCTTGAGCAGGCCGACCCCGTGCTCGCCGGTGACCGTGCCGCCCAGCGCCAGCGCCTCGGAGATGATCTCGTCGAAGGCGGCCTGCACCCGCTCCCGCGCCTCGTCGTCGCCCGGCCGGGTGATGAGCAGCGGATGCAGGTTGCCGTCCCCGGCGTGCGCGATGTTGGCGATGAGCGTGTCGTGGCGCGCGGCGATGGCGTGGATGCGGCCGAGCATCTCGGGGACGGCGGACCTGGGGACGCAGACGTCCTCGGTGAGCACCGGGCCGAGCCGTTCCACGGCCGGGTAGGCGAGCCGGCGCGCCTCGAACAGGGCGTCCGCCTCCTGCGGGTCGGTGGAGCGGTCGGCCCAGGTGGCGCCCGCGTCCTCGAAGCAGCGCAGCATGGTGTCGGCCTCCTCGTCGCCCGCCTTGCCTGGCGCGTCGGTGCGGCCGAGCAGAACCACGTCGGCGTCGGCGGACAGTCCCATCCGCTGCCACGCGTCGACGGCCTGGAGGCAGTACCGGTCGATGAGTTCGAGGGCCGAGGGGACGATCCCGGCGGCGGCCACCGCGGCGACCGCGCGGCCGGCGTCCACGAGGGACGAGAAGTACCCGGCGACCGTGTGCTCCGGCGGGCGGCGGGGCCGCAGCCGGAGCGTCACCTCGGTGATCACACCGAGGGTGCCCTCGGACCCGACCATCAGGCCGTGAGGTCGTAGCCCGCGACGCCCTTGGCGGTACGGCGGCCGACCCGGACGAGTTGCCCGGTGCCGGTGACGAACTCCAGGCCCAGCACGTAGTCGCGGGTGACGCCGTACTTCACACAGCACAGCCCGCCCGCGTTCGTGGCCACGTTGCCGCCGATGGTGGACCAGCGGGCGCTGGCCGGGTCCGGCGGGTACCAGAGGTCGTGCGCGGCGCAGGCGGTGCGCAGATCCTCGTTGACGACGCCGGGTTCGACGACGGCGAGCCGCTCCACCGGGTCGATCCGCCTGATGGCGGTCATGGCCTCGGTGGACAGCGCCACCGCCCCGTCGACGGCGTTCGCGCCGCCGGACAGACCGGTGCCGGCCCCGCGGGTGACCACCGGGGCCGCGTGGTCGAGGCAGGCGCGGACGACCGTCCGCACCTCCTCGGCGGTCCGCGGCCGTACGACCGCCGCGGGCTGTCCGTGGGGCGCCCACGCGGCCTCGTCGTGCGCGTACCCCGCGAGCACGGCGGGGTCGGTGGCGACGCGCCCCTCGGGCAGGTCGCGGCACAGCCGTTCGATCAGAGCGGGATCCGGGAGTTCCTGGGGCATGGCAGCACCGTAACCGGGAAGTGCGGCGCGCTCACGGGTGCCGGCGTGACCGGGCGGTGGCCCCGCCGGGGCTCACGCATGCCCCGTACGCACTGGTGGCCTCCCCGGCCGGCCCACGGCCTGGAGTCGGCCGGCCTGCTGGAGCGCACCCCCCCCTGTCGACTCCCGCGTCATCGGCCTCGCCCACTACGCCGCGCGCGCCGTCCTGGAGGCGGTCCCGCCCCGCACGGCGCTCCGGGACACGGAACGGTTAGTGGAATATTGAACGAACGCGTTCTGTTGGGGCCGTCGAAGGAGGTCACAGTGGAGACGCGAGTGGAGACCACGTACTACGACCACGGAACGCCCGCCGAGCGCTGGGAGCGTGCGCGGCAGTTCTTCGACGCCAGGGACTACGCGGGGGCGGCACGGGTGCTGACCGGGCTGGTCGAGGAGGTGCCGGAGCAGACGGGACCCCGGCTGCTGCTGGCCCGCGCCTACTACCACTCGGCCCAACTGCGCCGCGCCGAAGCCGAGTTGCTGACCATCGTCGAGCGTGACCCGGTGGAGCACTACGCCCGGCTGCTGCTGGGGCGCACGCTCCAGCGGCAGGCCCGGCACGAGGAGGCGGAGCGTCACCTGCGGATCGCCTCGGCGCTCGCGGGCGACCTCCCGCGGGAGTGAACGCAGGACGAGGGCCCGGTTCCGTACGGGGACCGGGCCCTCGGCGCGTGTACCGGGGCCGCCCACGGCACGGTGGCATGGCATCCTGACGCGATGGCACCCTCCCCTGATCACGCGCCGCTCGCCGAGCGGGTCGAGGAACTCCTCGCCGCCGGCGGTCCCTTGCCCATCGTCGCCGCCGGACAGCCCGTGCTGCGGCGCGCCGCCGTGCCGTACGACGGTCAGCTCGGCCCCGCCCTGCTGGCCCGCTTCGTCGAGGCTCTGCGCCTGACCATGCACGCCGCTCCCGGTGTGGGTCTCGCCGCGCCGCAGGTCGGCGTGCCACTGCGGATCGCGGTCGTCGAGGACCCCGCCCCGGTGCCCGAGGAGGTGGCCGTGGTCCGGGGCCGCGTCCCGCAGCCGTTCCGGGTCCTGGTCAACCCGGTGTACGAGCCCGTCGGCGACGCGCGTGCCGCGTTCTTCGAGGGCTGCCTGAGCGTGCCGGGCTGGCAGGCGGTGGTGGCTCGGCACGCCGCGGTACGGCTGCGCGGCCAGGACGAGCAGGGCCGCACCCTGGACGAGGAGTTCGCCGGCTGGCCGGCCCGTATCGTCCAGCACGAGACGGACCACCTCGACGGCACCCTCTACCTGGACCGCGCCGAACTGCGCTCCCTGTCCACGAACGAGGCCGCCGCGGCCCTGTGGGCCCAGCCGGCACCGCGGGCGGCGGCCGAGGCCCTCGGCTTCGACCTGCCGTAGACCCCGACGCCGAGTCACCCGAACTCCGCCCGCCCGGCGGTCAGTTGTCGCGGTACGCCTCCAGCAGCCGCAGCCACACCTCGCTCAGGGTCGGGTACGACGGGACCGCGTGCCACAGCCGGCTGACCGGGACGTGTCCGGCGACGGCGACCGTGGCGGAGTGGATGAGTTCACCGACGCCGGGACCGACGAACGTGACGCCGCGCAGGATCTCGTCCTCCAGGTCGACGACCATACGGGCGCGGCCCTTGTAGCCGTCGCCGTACAGACCCGCTCCGGCGACCGAGGAGAACTCGACGTCGACGGCGCGGACACGGTGGCCGGCCGCTTCCGCCTCGGCGAGGGAGAGGCCGACCGCGGCCGCCTCGGGGTCGGTGAAGACGACCTGGGGGACGGCGTGATGGTCGGCGGTGGCGGCGTGCGCGCCCCAGGGCTCCTCCGGGAGGGGGTGGCCGGCGGCGCGGGCCGCGATGGCGGCACCTGCGATGCGGGCCTGGTACTTGCCCTGGTGGGTGAGGAGGGCGCGGTGGTTGACGTCACCGACGGCGTACAGCCAGTCGGTGCCGGTGACGCGCAGGCTGTCGTCCACGTCCAGCCACGAGCCGGGGGCCAGGCCGACGGTGTCGAGCCCGATGTCGTCGGTGTGCGGGACCCGGCCGGTGGCGAAGAGGATCTCGTCGGCCGCCAGCCGGTCGCCCGCGTCGGTGACCACCACGACCGTGCCGTTCTCCCGGGTCACCGACGCCACGGACGTGCCGGTGCGGACGTCGGCACCCGCGTCGGTGAGCGCCTCGGCGACCAGTTCCCCGGCGAAGGGCTCCATCCGGTTCAGCAGGCCCTTGCCCCGGACGAGGAGGGTGACCCGGGAGCCGAGGGCCTGCCAGGCGGTGGCCATCTCGGTGGCGACCACACCGCCGCCGACGACGATCAGCCGGCCGGGTGCCGCCTCCGCGCTGGTCGCCTCCCTGCTGGTCCAGGGCTTGACGTCGGCGAGTCCGGGCAGGTCGGGCAGTTGGGCGCGGGTGCCGGTGGAGACGGCGACGGCGTGCCGGGCGGTGAGGGTGGTGACCGCGCCGGACGGCGCGGTCACGGTGACCGTCCGGGGACCTGCGAGCCGGCCGTGGCCGCGGTACAGGTCGGCGCCGATGCCCTCGACCCAGGCGACCTGGCCGTCGTCCTTCCAGTGGGAGGTGTAGTCGTCGCGGCGGGCGAGGACCGCGGGGGTGTCGAGCGGGCCCTGGACCGCCCGGTCGAGGCCGGGCAGACGGCGTGCGTCCGCCTGGGCGATCACGGGCCTGAGCAGGGCCTTGCTGGGCATGCAGGCCCAGTACGAGCACTCGCCGCCGACCAGCTCGCTCTCGACGATCGCGGTGGTGAGTCCGGCCGCACGGGTGCGGTCGGCCACGTTCTCCCCCACGGGTCCGGCCCCGAGCACCACGACGTCGTACGCGATGGATTCCGTTTCCGTCATGGGGTCAGTCTGGCGGGTGGTGTGCGCGGCGGCCACATGGGTACGCGCGCGGACACACGGGTGTGCGCCTGCGGACACGCAGGTGTGCGCCTGTGGAATAGGCGGCCTGACAGCCGTGTTTGCGCCGACGGCACAACCCCCACACCGGGAAGTAGGGATTCACACCATGAGCAGCACCGTGGAGCTGACCAAGGACAACTTCGACCAGACGGTCACCGAGAACGAGTTCGTTCTCATCGACTTCTGGGCGTCCTGGTGCGGGCCGTGCCGGCAGTTCGCGCCGGTCTACGAGAAGGCCGCCGAGGCCAACCCCGACCTGGTCTTCGGCAAGGTGGACACCGAGGCACAGCCGGAGCTGGCGCAGGCCTTCAACATCCAGTCGATCCCGACGCTGATGATCGTCCGGGACAAGATCGCCGTGTTCGCCCAGCCGGGCGCCCTGCCCGAGGCCGCCCTGACGGACGTCATCGGGCAGGCGCGGAAGCTGGACATGGACGAGGTCCGCAAGAGCGTGGCCGCCCAGCAGGGCGGCGTGCAGTAGCGCGACCGCGAGCGTACGGCTGCACGGGCCGGGGCCCCGGTCGGGCGGGTCAGGTGGACTCCCGCCGGACGACCGAGGCCCCCAGCACCGTGTGCACCTCCGGCTCGCCGCCGGGTTCGCGCACCGCCCGGTCGACCAGGTCGGCCAGGTCGCGGCCGGACGGCAGGTCGACGTGGACCGTGCTGAGGCGGGGGCGCAGCAGCCGGCCGAGCATCAGGTCGTCGGCGCCGATCACGGCCACGTCCTCGGGGACCCGGACCCCCTCGTCCTGCAGGGCGCGCATCAGCAGCATCGCGTACTCGTCGTTGTAGGCGAACACGGCGTCGAGCCCCAACTCCCGCCACTGGGCGGCGAGTCCGGCGGCGGACGCCTCCGTGTACGCGAGCGGCAGCTCGGTCGCGGCCGCGTCCGTGCCGCGCAGGGCCTCGCGCACGCCGGCGAGCCGGGGCCGCGAGTAGAACTCCAGGCCGGGCTCCCGTGGCACCACGACCCCGATCCGGCGCCGGCCGACGGCGTGCAGATGGGCACCCGCGCAGTGGCCGACCGCGTCGTGGTCCGTCAACAGGGCGTGCGCGCCGTCGACGCGCACGGGGCCGAGCGTGACCACCGCCCGGGCACCGGAGCGCTTGAGGACCTGCACCCCCTGCGGCCCCAGTTCCGCGCCGGGCACCAGGACGGCGACCGGCCGCAACTCGGCCCAGGCGCGGGCGGCTTCGTCGCCGCGTGAGCCGTCCGTGCCGTACTGCACGACGGTGTAGTCCAGACGGCCGAGCGCCTGCTGGAGTTCGTTGAGGAACCCGCTGTAGAGGGGGCCCGCCGGGATCACGGGGGCGGGCATCAGGACCATGCGGCTGTGCCCGGCGCGCAGGCTGCGGGCGGCGGCATGGGGCACGTACCCCAGTTCCCGGGCGGCCTCGTGGACGCGCCGGCGCGTCGGTTCGCTGATCCGTACAGCACTGGTGTTGTTGAGGACATAGGACACGGTCGCGCGGGAGACTCCGGCCAGGCGGGCGACGTCGGCGCTCGTGGGCGTGTTCGGTATCTGCACCATGACAGACCGCATCTTGGCAGAGGCGCGGGGGCCGGGATCGGGCGGGGCGACGTGATTCATCGTTCGACGAAATCCCGTGCGGTCCGGGATTCCACGATCGTAACGAACATGTTCGTTACGAACTTGTTCGCGGCGAACATGTTCGTTACGGTGGATCCATGACCGCTCCCGACTCCCCCGGCTCCCCGCACTCCCCCCGCTCCCGCCGCGAGCGCCCCGCCAAGCCCGCCCTCACCCGGGAGGGCATCGTCACCGCCGCCGTCGCGATCCTGCGCGCGGAGGGGCTGCGCAAGGTGACCATGCGGCGCCTCGCGCAGGAGCTGGACACCGGTCCGGCCTCGCTGTACGTGTACGTCCGCAACACCGACGAGCTGCACGCGGCCGTCCTGGACGAACTGCTCGGCACGGTCGGGCCCGCTCCGGCCGCGGGCGACTGGCGGGAGCGGCTGGAGCGGGTGCTCACCGCGTACACGGCGATGCTCCTGGACCACCCGAGCCTCGCCCGCTCGGCGCTGACCGCACGGCCGAGCGGCCCGCACTATCTGCGGCTCATCGAGACCCTGCTGGAGCTGCTCCACGAGGGCGGGGTGCCGCGCGCGCAGGCGGCGTGGGGCGTCGACCTGCTGCTCCAGCACGCCACCGCGACCGCCGCGGAGCACGCCGGGGAGGAGTCCCCAGCCGACTGGCAGGCGCTGTCCCGCGCTCTGCGCTCATCACCTGCCGACACCCACCCGCGCATCGCCGAGAGCGCCGGCGCCCTGCTGTCCGGCACTCCCGAGGCCCGTCTGTCGTGGGCCTTCCGGACCCTGATCAACGGCATCGAGCGAACGTCGGTGCCCGACTGACGCACCACCTACCAGGAGCCCACCATGACCAGCTCTCCTTCCTCTTCCTCTTCCTCTTCCTCTCCCCTCCCGCACCACCCCGTCGCCGTGGTCGGTGCGGGGCTCGGGGGGCTCGTGCTCGCCCGGGTGCTGCGGGTGCACGGCGTCGAGGCCGCCCTGTTCGACCTGGACGCCTCGGCAGACGCACGGACCCAGGGCGGCATGCTCGACATCCACGACGACTCCGGCCAGGAGGCGCTGCGCGCCGCCGGACTGCACGAGGAGTTCCTGCGGCGGGTCCTTCCCGGCGGCCAGGCCGTGCGGGTGCTCGACCGGTACGGCACGGTCCGGCTGGCCGAGTCCGACGACGGCACCGGCGGCCGGCCCGAGATCGACCGGGGCGAGCTGCGCGCGCTGCTGCTCGGCTCGCTGCCCGAGGGCACGGTCCGCTGGGGCGCCAAGGTCACCGGGGCGCGCCCGCTGGGCGGCGGCCGGCACGAGGTGACGCTCGCCGACGGCACGGCGTTCACCACGGACCTGCTGGTCGGCGCGGACGGCGCCTGGTCCCGGATCCGCCCGCTGCTCTCCCCCGCCCGGCCCGCGTACACGGGGGTGTCGTTCGTCGAGGCGGATCTGCCGGAGGCCGACCTGCGGCACCCGGCGAGCGCGGCGGTGGTCGGCGGCGGCATGCTGTTCGCGCTCGGCGCGGGCCGGGGGTTCCTCGCGCACCGCGAGAGCGACGGCAGTCTGCACGTCTACACGGCCGTCGAGGCGCCGGAGGACTGGCTGGACGGCATCGACTTCGGCGACCCGGAGGCGGCGAAGGCGGCCGTGCTGAAGGAGTTCGACGGCTGGGACGAGCGCCTGCGGGCCCTGGTCGCCGACGCGGACGGGCCCTTGGTGCCCCGGCGCATCCACGCGCTGCCGGTCGGGCACCGCTGGCAGCGGGTGCCCGGGGTCACCCTGCTCGGGGACGCGGCGCATCTGATGTCGCCGTTCGCGGGCGAGGGCGCCAACCTGGCGCTGATCGACGGCGCCGAACTGGGCCTCGCGCTGGTCGCGCACCCCGGGAACCACGAGGCCGCGCTGGCGCGTTACGAGGACCGGATGTTCCGGCGTGCCGAGGTGTCCGCGCGGGAGTCGGCCCAGAACAGTGACCGGCTGCTGCGCGCCGACGCCCCGCAGGGGCTCCTCGACCTGTTCGCCGAGCACTCCTGAGCGAGCGTCAGCGGGGTGGCGGCTCGGTGCGGGTCACCCGGGCGACCAGGTCGGTCCAGCCGGCCTCCAGCCGCTCCATGGGCATCCCGCGCTGGCGGTGCTGATGGTGGATCAGCGCCGGGTCGAGCGAGGCCAGCAGCGTCTGGGACAGCAGGTCGCAGTCGGCGTCCGGCACGATCCGCCGCAGCAGCATCGCGATGTGCGTGCGCCGCGCCCCGATCGCCGGATGCGAGAAGCGCCGGGTGGGGTCCGGCTGGGCGGCCAGCTGGAGGTCGAGCTGCTCGGCGGAGCGGTACAGCACCGCCACGCCGAACGCGCGCAGCCGGTCCAGGGGCGGCGCCCCGGGGCCCAGTGGCGGGGGCCCGCCCAGGAAGTCGGCCTGGAGCTGCCGGTCCGAGTGGTCGAGCAGGGCCATCAGCAGCCCCGTACGGTCGCCGAAGCGGCGGAACACCGTGCCCTTGCCCACCTGGGCCGCCGCGGCGACGGCCTCCATGGTGACGCCGGCCACGCCGTGCTCGGCGATCAGCCGGGCCGCGGCCTCCAGCAGGCGGGCCCGGTTGCGGGCCGCGTCGGCGCGCAGGCACGGCTCCTCGGGGGAGGGCGCGACCTGAAGCAGCTGGGGAGCGTCGAGGGGCTCCTCGGGCGTCGGGAAGGGCGGCAGGGCGGCGGACATGAAGCCAGCGTAAAGCATCGGGAACAGAACTGGACCGCGGTCCGCTTAGGGTGGTACACAATTAAACGGACCCCGGTCCGGATCGTAACAGCGATGTTTCAGCCCCTTGGAGTTCCCATGTCTGTTCGTATCCTCGCGCTCGTCGGCAGCCTCCGCGCCGGTTCGCACAACCGCCAGCTCGCCGAGGCCGCCGTCAAGCTCGCTCCGGAGGGCGCCGAGGTCGTGCTGTACGACGGCCTGGCCGACGTCCCCTTCTACAACGAGGACGTCGACGTCGAGGGCGGCGTCCCGGCCGCCGCCGCGAAGCTGCGCGCGGCCGCCCAGTCCGCCGACGCGTTCCTGCTGTTCTCGCCCGAGTACAACGGCACCATCCCCGCCGTGCTGAAGAACGCCATCGACTGGCTGTCCCGCCCCTACGGCGCCGGCGCCTTCGGCGGCAAGCCCGTCGCCGTGATCGGCACCGCCTTCGGCCAGTACGGCGGCGTGTGGGCGCAGGACGACACCCGCAAGGCGGTGGGCATCGCCGGCGGCAAGGTGATCGAGGACATCAAGCTGTCCATCCCGGGCTCCGTGACCCGGTTCGCCGAGACCCACCCGGCGGACGACGCCGAGGTCGCCGCCCAGCTGACCGAGGTCGTCGCCCGTCTGCACGGCAACGTGGGCGAGGCCGCGGCCGCCTGAGGCCACGGTCACCCGCGAGGGGCGTACCCCACAGGGGGCCGGAGTCCGCTCCGGCCCCCTCTCGCACGGGAGGGGCGACCGCCTCCCGAGGTGAAATGGCTGTGGAAGTCCGGGACTTGAGGTTACCGTTCGGTAGACGTCGTGCCCGGAGCCTCCCGGAGGTGCTGCCCATGACTCCCGACCGTGCCACCGGCCTCGTGGAGACGCGCCGTGCGCTCGCCGATGGGGAGGTGACCTCACGCGCGCTGGTGGAACGGACGCTGGCGCGGATCGAGGCCACGCAGGGGACGCTGAACGCGTTCCGGATCGTGCGGGCCGAGGCCGCGCTCGCCGAGGCCGACGCCGCGGACCGGGAGTTGGCCGCCGGGACGCGGCGCCCGTTGCTCGGGGTGCCGGTGGCGGTGAAGGACGACATGGACGTGGCGGGCGAGCCGACCGCGTTCGGCTGCCGCGGCGACTTCCCGCCGGCCGCCGCGGACGCCGAGGCGGTACGGCGGCTGCGCGCGGCCGGTGCGGTGATCGTCGGCAAGACCAACACCTGTGAGCTGGGCCAGTGGCCGTTCACCGAGGGGCCGGCGTTCGGGGACACCCGCAACCCGTGGCACACCGGGCACACCCCCGGCGGTTCCTCCGGAGGCTCGGCCGCCGCCGTCGCCGCCGGACTCGTGCCCGCCGCGCTGGGCTCCGACGGCGCCGGTTCGGTGCGGATCCCGGCCTCGTGGACCCATCTGGTCGGCATCAAACCGCAGCGCGGCCGCATCTCGACCTGGCCGTGCGCCGAGTCCTTCCACGGGATCACGGTCAACGGCACGCTCGCCCGCACGGTCGCCGGCGCGGCCCTGCTGCTGGACGCGGCGAGCGGCAACCACCCCCGGGACCCGCACCGGCCGGCCGCCCTCACGGTGGCGGACGCCGTCGGCCGCGACCCCGGCCGGCTGCGCGTCGCGCTGTCCCTGAAGCCGCCGTTCACCGCGCTGCCGGCCCGGCTGCACCCGCAGATCCGCACCCGGATCGTCCAACTCGCGGACCGGCTGGCCGCGTTGGGACACGAGGTCGAGGAGGCCGATCCGCCGTACGGGCAGATCGGGCTGGCCTTCCTGCCGCGCGCCACCGCCGGGATCGCCGAGCTGGTCCGCGAGACCCCCGACCCGGCGCTGCTCGATCCGCGCACCCGGGACGCGGCCCGGCTGGGCCGGCTGCTCGGCGGGGTCCCGCTGCGGGCCGCCCGGCGCGCGGAGCCGGTGCTGCACCGGCGGATCGGCCGGTTCTTCGCCTCGTACGACGTGATCCTCGCGCCGACCACGGCCGCTCCCCCGCCCCTCGTCGGCGCGCTGCACCGGCTGGGCGGGCCGGCCCTGGACCGCGCGATGATCGCCGCCTGCCCGTACGCCTGGCCGTGGAACGTGCTCGGGTGGCCGGGCGTGAACGTGCCCGCCGGCTTCGTGGACGGCGGCCTGCCGGTCGGCGCCCAGCTCCTCGGCCCGGCCGGCAGCGAGCCCCGACTGGTCTCCCTCGCCGCGCAGTTGGAAGCAGAGCTGCGCTGGCACGAGCAATGGCCACCGGAGCGGACGGCGAACGCTGCGGCGGCGTGAGGGCAAGGGCACGCTGCCTGCCGGGGTCGTGCGGGAGCGGTCACGCCGTGAGCAGGGCGATTCCCAGGGCGATCAGGGCGGCGACCTTGAGGAGTTCCAGCGCCACGTACCAGAGGTGGCTGTGCGAGGGGGGCAGGTCCTCGCCCGCGATGACGCGGTCGGAGCGGCGGTTGAGGACGGGGCGGACCACGGCGAGCTGAGCGAGGAGCAGCACGGCGACCGCCGTGGTCGGTGCGACGACCGCGGCCGGGGCACCGCCCACCGCGACCGCGACGATCATCACGACCGCCAGGACCGCCTCCACGGCGTTCAGCGCCCGGAACACCAGCCGGCCTATGCCGAGGCCGATCGGGATGGTGACGCCCGGTGCGCGGAACTTCAGCGGGGCCTCCAGGAAGCCGCCCCACGCCCGGCCCGTCTCCGTCGCCGCCGCGCGCGCCTCGGCCGGATCGGCGGAGGCCCACCGGCTCAGCAGGACGCGGGCGGGCAGCCGGTAGTCACGGGCGCCACCGCGGTCCATGCCGGGCCGCACGACGTAGCCGACGGCGGGCCGGCCCGGTCCCGGGGACCGCACGGTCCGGCGCTCGACCAACCCGTCGGCCACGAGGGCGCCCTGGTCTGGCTGCCGCACGGCTCCGCCCGCGGGCTCACCGCCGGTGCGGCCGGGCTGACGTACGTGACCGTGCACCGCCGCCGCCCCGGCATGTCCCTCGGCACGCGCCGGGCCGACGCCTGACCCGCCGGGGCGCTCCCGGGACGCCCCCGCACCCACCGCAACAGCCATTCGACGGGCGCCCGTTGCCCCGTCGCGGCCGACCGCTAGGGTGTGCCCCCGTGAGCACGTTTACCGAAGAGAACGTCCCCGGCCGGTACGGCCCCCACGCCACCACCGAGGCCGACCCGCGCGAGGTCGGCCGGGTGCGCACCGAGTACTCCCCCGCCCACGACGGCGACCCCGACCCCGGCGAGATCGTGTGGACCTGGGTGCCCTTCGAGGAGCACGACGGCCGGGGCAAGGACCGCCCGGTGCTGGTCGTCGCCCGGGAGGCGGCGGGCACCGTCCTCGCCGTCCAGCTGACGAGCAAGCGGCACGACGGCGACCGCGACTACGTGGCGATCGGCAGCGGACCGTGGGACCGCTCGGACCGGGACTCCTGGGTGGATGTGGACCGCGTGCTGCGGCTGCACGAGCAGGGCATGCGGCGCGAGGCGTGCGCACTGGACCGCGGGCGGTTCGACCTGGTCCGCCGGCGCCTGCACGAGCGCTACAACTGGACCTGACCGGCACCGCCGCCGGCCGTCAGGCGTCAGGCGAACGCCCGCGCGAAGGCCTCCCGCACCACCGCTCCCGGCGTCCGGTCCAGCACCCCGAACACCACGTGGCCGAAACTCCCGGCGAACCGGCCGCCGGGTCCGAGCAGGGCCCGGAAGGCGCCCGCGACCTGCGCCGGGTCGTTCTGGAACACGCCGCAGCCCCAGGCACCCAGCACCAGCCGGCCATAGCCCTGGGCGGCGGCCGTCTCCAGCACCCGCTCGGCACGGGCCGCCAGGGCGCCCGGCAACGCGTCGGCGCGCTGCGGTGCCGTACGCCGTACGACGCCCGCGTTGGGGGCGGCCGCGGTCAGGAAGCCCGCGCGGAACGGCTCGGTCAGCAGCCGGCCGCGGTCGTCGCGGAAGACCGGAACGGCCGGAGAGTGGATCACCCGGTCCGTGTAGAACGGGTCGCGGTCGGCGCGGTGGTGATCGTAGAAGCGGCGGGCCGTGAGCAGGCAGGTGTGCAGCGCGGAGGCGCGGCACAGCGCCTCCTCCTGGGCCTGCGCGCCGTTGAGGTAGCCACCGCCCGGATTGCGGGCCGAGGCGAAGTTCAGGACGGCGACGGGAGCGCCGGACAGCCGGCGGGCGGCCTCCAGGCTGCTCTCACCGGTCACCTCGAAGACGGTGCCCCCGCAACCGGCATCCTCGGCGCCCTGCGTGCCGCGCGCGCTCTCGGCAACGGCCTCCCCGGCCGCGGGCGCGTCACCCGTTTGCCGTACGGAGACCGGTTCGGGCCCGAACATCCGCGTCCCGGCCCGCGCGGCCTCGATGTCCGCCGCGAGGAAGACCTCCCGGCCGTCCGGCGCGCGGTACCGGCCCGCGGCCACGATCGCTTCCGTCTCCGCGGCGATCCCGCGCAGGCGTGCGCTCACGGCGCCACCCCCGTGGACGCCGTGACGACCGCCCGCGCGGTCTCCCCCGTCGTGCTCATGCACGCATCCTGGGCGATGCTGGTCGTACGCCGCAACGGAGTTTCCCGCGCCGGAACACCCCGGAGAACGCGCGGGAAACGGATATGACCGAACCGGAACATCCGGTGGGGCACTCTTGTGCGAACCAGCTCCAGGGTCTTGGGTAGAGCGCATGCCTGCCCGGCCCCATGACGAACCGGGCAGATGGCATGGTGGAATCTCAGGAGGATCCCGACATGTCCGACTCGAAGAGTGACGGTGGTGACTGTACGGACCACCGCACCGCCGTCACCGAGGCCGAGGTGGAGGCTCTGGTCCGGGGCATCTGCTTCAAGACCGGGCCGCCGCGCGCGCTCGGTGTCGAACTGGAATGGCTGGTCCACGAGCTGCGCGCGCCGCAGCTCCCCGTGACACCCGAACGACTTCGGGCGGCCTACGCCGCCCTGCGGGCCCTGCCCCTGCGGTCGCCGCTCACCGTGGAGCCCGGCGGCCAGCTGGAGCTGAGTTCGCCGCCCGCCGCCTCCCTGATGGAGTGCATCCGCACCGTCTCCGCCGATCTGGACACCGTGCGCGGCGTCCTCGCCGAGGACGGTCTCACCCTCGTCGGCGTCGGCCACGATCCCTGGCACACCCCGCGCCGGTTCCTGCACGAGCCGCGCTACGACGCCATGGAGACGTGCCTGGACCGCACCGGTCCGGCCGGCCGGCACATGATGTGCTCCTCCGCGTCCGTGCAGGTCTGCGTGGACGCCGGGCAGGAGGAGCCCGGACCGCTCGGACACGAGCGGCGTTGGTGGCTGGCGCATCACCTGGGCGCGGTCCTGGTGGCCGCGTTCGCCAACTCCCCGCTGATCGGCCAGGAGCCCACGGGCTGGCAGTCCACCCGGCAGCTGCTGTGGATGGAGATCGGCGCCGGCCGCGCGGGCGCTCCCCCGCTGCACGGCGACGCCCGCGGCGCCTGGGCCCGGCATGTGCTGGACTCGCCGGTGATGTGCGTCCGCCGGGACGGCGGCGGGCCGTGGGAGGTGCCCGAGGGGCTCACCTTCCGGGAGTGGACCCGCTCCGGCACACCCCGGCCGCCCACCCGGGCCGACCTGGACTATCACCTGACCACGCTGTTCCCGCCGGTCCGGCCGCGCGGTCATCTGGAGCTGCGCATGATCGACGCGCAGCCCGGCGAGGACGGCTGGATCGTGCCGCTCGCGGTGACGGCGGCGCTGTTCGACGATCCGGCGGCCGCCGAGACGGCGTACCGGAGCGTGAAACCGCTGGCGGAGCGGACGCTGCACCGGCCGGCGCCGCACAATCCGCTGTGGACCGACGCGGCCCGCTCCGGGCTCGCCGACCCGGAGCTGCGCGAGATCGCCGCCGAGTGTTTCGCGGCGGCGCTGGAGGCGCTGCCCCGGCTCGGCGCCGACGCCGAGGTGATCGGCGCGGTGGCCGCGTACCGGGACCGTCACGTCGCCCGGGGCCGCAGCCCGGCCGACGACCTGCTGGACCGGCGCCGCCGCACGGAGCCGGCCCGGCCCCACCGCACCGGAAACACGGGAGGCACTCCCCCCGACCACCGCAGGAAGGACATCCGCACATGAGCGCCCCCGACACCGGCACGCACACCGGTACGGCCGAGCCGGACGCCCCGGACAGCGAGGCCCTGCGCGAGCGCGCGCTCGCCTCGCTCGTCACGGCCCGGGACCGCACCACGCTGCTGACGACCTGCGTCGAGGACCCGGACCTGACCGCCCAGCACTCCCCGCTGATGTCCCCGCTGGTGTGGGACCTCGCGCACATCGGCAACCAGGAGGAGCTGTGGCTCCTGCGGGCGGTCGGCGGCCGGGAGGCGATGCGGCCCGAGATCGACGGCCTGTACGACGCCTTCGAGCACCCGCGCGCCGCGCGCCCCTCGCTGCCGCTGCTGCCGCCCGCCGAGGCCCGGCACTACGCGGCCGAGGTGCGCGGCCGCGTACTGGATCTGCTGGAGGGCGCCGACTTCCACGGCTCCCGGCTGACCGAGGCCGGCTTCGCCTTCGGGATGATCGCCCAGCACGAACAGCAGCACGACGAGACGATGCTGATCACCCATCAGCTCAGAAAGGGGCCGCGGGCGCTGACCGCCCCCGACCCCGACCCGGCGCCGACGTTCACCGGCCCGGCCGAAGTCCTCGTACCCGGCGGCCCGTTCACCATGGGCACCTCCGGCGAGCCGTGGGCACTGGACAACGAACGCCCGGCGCACGTGCGGGAGGTGGCGCCGTACTGGATCGACACGACCCCGGTGACGAACGCGGCGTACCAGGCGTTCATCGAGGACGGCGGCTACGACAGCGAGCGCTGGTGGACGCCGGAGGGCTGGGCGCACATCCGGCAGCACGCGATCACGGCCCCGCTGTTCTGGCACCGGGAGGGCGGGCAGTGGCTGCGCCGCCGGTTCGGGGCCACCGAGCCGGTCCCGCCGGACGAGCCGGTGCTGCACGTGTGCTGGTACGAGGCCGACGCCTACGCCCGCTGGGCCGGTCGGCGGCTGCCCACCGAACCGGAGTGGGAGAAGGCCGCCCGGCACGACCCGGCCACCGGCCGCTCGCGCCGCTACCCGTGGGGCGACGCCGACCCGGCGCCCGAGCATGCCAACCTCGGTCAGCGCCACCTCGGCCCGGCGCCCGCCGGCAGCTACCCGGCGGGTGAATCCCCGCTCGGCGTACGGCAGTTGATCGGGGACGTGTGGGAGTGGACGGCGAGCGACCTGCTGCCGTACCCCGGTTTCCGGGCCTTCCCGTACAAGGAGTACTCGGAGGTGTTCTTCGGCCCCGAGTACAAGGTGCTGCGCGGCGGTTCGTTCGCCGTGGACCCGGTGGCCTGCCGGGGCACGTTCCGCAACTGGGACTACCCGATCCGCCGGCAGATCTTCTCCGGGTTCCGCACCGCCCGCTCGGAGGCCCTCTGATGTGCCGTCACATCGCCTACCTGGGGCCGGAGATACGGCTCGGGCAGCTCCTCACGGAGCCGCCGCACAGTCTGGTGCACCAGTCGTGGGCACCGCAGCGCCAGGCGTCCGGGACGGTCAACGCCGACGGCTTCGGCGTGGGCTGGTACGCCCCGGAGGATCCCGTCCCGGCGCGCTACCGGCGGGCCGGGCCGATCTGGACGGACCTGTCCTTCGCCGACCTGGCCCGGGTGGTGCGCTCCGGCGCCGTCCTCGCGGCCGTACGGGACGCGACGCTGGCGGGCGCGGACGCCGAGGCGGCCGCGGCGCCCTTCGCGTCGGGGCGGTGGCTGTTCAGCCACAACGGCGCCGTCGCGGGCTGGCCGGACGTGGCCGCCCCGCTGCTGTCCGCCCTGCCGCCGGTCGACCTGCTGACGCTGGAGGCCCGCAGCGACTCGGCGTTCGTCTGGGCGCTGGTCCTGCACCGGCTGCGCTCGGGCGACGGACCCGGCCAGGCACTCGGCGAAACGGTTCGCCAGCTGGCCGGGGCGGCGCCCGCCTCCCGGCTCAATCTGCTGCTGACGGACGGCGAGACCATCGCCGCCACCCGCTGGGGCGACAGCCTCTGGTACCGCACGGAGCCCGGACGCAGCACGGTCTGCGCCTCCGAGCCGTACGACGACGACCCGCTCTGGCAGGAGGTCCCCGACCGCACCGTGCTCACCGCGAGCCGCGCCGGTGTGCTGCTCGCCCCGCTGGAGGACCCCGCGTCCTCCCCCGCTCTCGACTCCGCCCGAGCGGGGGGACCCCCATCGTCGAAGGAGCCCTGTACGTGAGCCCCCTTCTCGTCACCCGCACCCTGCCCGAGGACGCGACGGACGCCGCGCTGCGCACCGACGTCCTGCACGGCCTGACCGACCACCCCAAGTGGCTGCCGCCGAAGTGGTTCTACGACGCCCGCGGCAGCGAACTGTTCGAGCGGATCACCGAGTTGCCCGAGTACTACCCGACGCGCGCCGAGCGGGAGATCCTCGCCGCCCGCAGCGGCGAGATCGCCGCGGCCAGCGGTGCCCGCACGCTGATCGAGCTGGGCTCGGGCTCCTCGGAGAAGACCCGCCATCTGCTCGACGCGCTCGCGCCCGCGGCGTACGTCCCGGTCGACGTCAGCGAGAGCGCCCTCACCCAGGCCGGGCAGGCACTCGTCGAGGAGCGGCCGGGCCTCGAAGTGCACGCGCTCATCGCGGACTTCACCGCCCCGCTGGAACTGCCCGCCACCCCCGGGCCCCGGCTGCTGGCGTTCCTCGGCGGCACGATCGGCAATCTGCTGCCCGACGAGCGCGCGAAGTTCCTGGCCGCCGTGCGTGCCCTGCTGGCACCGGGCGACGGGCTGCTGCTCGGCACCGACCTCGTCAAGGACGAGCGGGTGCTGGTGCGGGCCTACGACGACGCGGCCGGGGTGACGGCGGCGTTCAACAAGAACGTGCTGGCCGTCGTCGACCGTGAGCTGGACGCCGACTTCGACCCGGACGCCTTCGACCACGTGGCCCTGTGGGACCCCGAGCGCGAGTGGATCGAGATGCGCCTGCGCTCCCGTCTCGCGCAGACCGTGAAGGTGCCCGCGCTGGACCTCGCCGTGGACTTCGCGGCGGGCGAGGAGCTGCGCACCGAGGTGTCGGCGAAGTTCCGCCGCGCCGGGGTGACCGAGGAACTCGCCGACGCAGGGCTGGAGTTGACCCACTGGTGGACCGACGCGCAGGAGCGGTTCGCGCTGTCGCTGAGCATGGCCCGGTGAGCCGGCGGTTCGTCACAGACGGGGGGTCAGCTCCTCGGTGATCCTGCGGGAGGCCCGGCGGGCCTCGGTCTGCGGGTCCGCCCCGGTCAGCACCCGGGTCATGTACCGCTTGATCGGGTTGTCGGCCTCGACGTCGGCCCACTGAGGGGTGCTGGGGGTCGCCCGGCCGTGCGCCGCACCCGCGGCCATGGCGGCGACCCCCTCCTCTCCCGCGACCGCGCCCGCCAGCGTGGTCTTGTTGGGCACGTAGTTCATGGTGCGGGCGAGTTCGGTGTCCCACGTGGCGCCGGTGAGCGCGCCCACGACGGCCGTCGCGGCGAACTGGTCCCTGGTGTTCTGCGGGACGACGAGGTCCGAGCCGCCGGTGAACACCGTGCCGGGCCGCGCGGCGGTCTTCCCGGGCACCGGGAAGAAGCCCAACTTGCCCTTCAGGGACGGGTTCTGCTGCACGATCGACTGGGCGAGCCCCGGTACGGCGACGATCTGGGCGACCCTGCCGCCCGCGAACACCCCGGCCTGCGGCGGGTGTTCCTCGTCGGCGCCCACGGGACCCCGGCCGAGCGCCTGGAGCCGCCGGTAGAAGTCCATGCCGCGCAGCGCGGCCGGGGTGTCCAGGGCGCCCTTCCAGTCGTAGTCCTTCTGCACGGCGAGGTCGCCGCCCTCGTCCCAGACGAACCCGGAGAGTGTGTACCAGTCCTGGCCGGCGAGGTAGATCCCCTGGTTCCCGCCGGAGTCGAGCCGCTCCGTGTCGGCGAGCCACTCCTCGCGGGTCTTCGGCGGGGCGGTGATGCCGGCCGCCTCGAACAGGTCCTTGCGGTAGATCACGACGCGGTTGGCCGCGTACCAGGGAATGCCGTACTGCGCGTTGCCGTCCTTGCCGGGCTCGGCGAGGGCGGGCAGCCACGCGTCCTGGCCCCAGTCCCGCATCGACTCCAGGGTCAGGTCGGCGAGCCGGCCGCCGTCGGCGTACAGCGGCACCTGGGTGTTGCCGACCTCGACGACGTCGGGTCCGTCGCCGGAGGGAGCCTTCAGGGCCGCGCGGACCTTGGCGACGATGCCGGTCCAGTCCTGGATGCGGATGTCGAGGCGCAGGTCCCGGTGGGTGCGTTCGAAGTCGTCGGTGAAGCGCCGGAGGAAGTCCTTGGAGGCGCTGTCCTTCATCAGCCACACGGTGACGGTCGTGCGCGGGTGCGCGCCCGGAAGCATCCCGCAGGCGCTCACGAGGGAACCGGTGGCACAGACGAGGGCGAGCAGACGACGTCTCACGAGGGGTCCTGTTCTGTCTGGCAAGGGGTGCGGACAGGTGTGGGGGCCCGACGTGGGGGGACGAGCGGCGGCGCTCGTGCGGGTGTGCTGGGATTTTGGTATGGACCAATGCGAAGGTCAAGGGGCGGCCCGGGCGGGGATGGGGCACGGTGGAGGATGGCGTGACACGAGAGGAGCGTTCCCATGTCGAATCACACCTACCGCGTCACCGAGATCGTCGGCAGCTCGCACGAGGGCGTCGACCAGGCCATCCGCAACGCCATCGCGCGCGCCGACCAGACGCTGCGCAATCTCGACTGGTTCGAGGTGACCCAGGTCCGCGGCCAGATCGAGAACGGGCGGATCGAGCACTACCAGGTGGGGCTGAAGGTGGGCTTCCGGATCGAGGACGAGGGCTGACGCCCGTCTCTCACGTACGGCCTTCGCGCTCCTGAGCCTCTTGCAGCGCCTCGGACTTCGCGGTCCAGCGTGCCCGTACGACGCCGAACCCGGCGCGCTCGGCGTCGTCACAGACCAGTTCGTCGTCGTCGACGAGAAAGCGGACCTCGCGGCCCTGGGCGAGCCGGCGCAGGATCTCCAGCTTGGTGAACCGGGCGGGCCTGCGGTCGGCGTTTCCGCGCATGAACACCCGTCCCTCGGGCAGCCCGTGGGCCGCGAGCCAGTCCAGCGTGTCGCGCCGGCAGCGCTCGGGCCGGCCGGTCAGATAGACGACCTCGCACTCGCTCGCGCTCGCCACGGCCAGCGCGACGCCCTCGGCGATCGGCGGGTCCTGCGGCGCGGCCGCGAAGAATCCGTCCCAGTTCCGCGGCTTTCCTTCCAGGAAGTGCTGCCGGTGGGCCGTGTCGGCGAGGGTGTTGTCGAGGTCGAACACGGCGAGCGGCCGCCTGCTGCTGTCGGTCACGCCGCCACCCTAGCCAGCGGCCGGCGCCCGGGAATCCCCGGCCCTCCAGAGCGTTGACATCTGCGTGAGCAGTTCAGTGATCGCCCGGGCCCGGTTCTCCGTCCTCGACCGTTCCCGCACCCGCGAGGGCCGGGCGCCCGCCGAGGCGCTGCGGGACACCGTCACGCTGGCCCGGGAGGCGGAGGCGCTCGGCTACCACCGGTTCTGGGTGGCCGAGCACCACGGCGTGCCCGGGGTGGCCGGTTCCGCGCCGACCGTGCTCGCCGCCGCCATCGCCGCGGCCACCCGCACGATCCGGGTCGGTACCGGCGGGGTCATGCTGCCCAACCACCGGCCGCTCGTCGTCGCCGAGCAGTTCGGCGTCCTGGAGGCGCTGTTCCCGGGCCGGATCGACATGGGGCTCGGGCGGTCCGTCGGCTTCACCGACGGGGTGCGCCGGGCGCTCGGCCGGGACAAGGAGGACGCCGAGGACTTCGCCGCCCAGCTCGGCGAGCTGCTCGGCTGGTTCGAGGGCACCGCGCCGACCGGGGTGCACGCCCGCCCCGCGGAGGGCCTGCGGGTGCCGCCGTTCGTGCTGGCCCTGGGCGAGGGCGCGCGGGTCGCGGCGCGCACCGGGCTGCCCCTGGTCATCGGCGATCTGCGCGGCCGCGAGAAGATGCTGCGCGGCATCGACGCGTACCGCACCGGCTTTCGCCCCTCCCCCTGGGCGCCCGAGCCGTACGTCGTGATCTCCGGCACGATCGCGGTGGCCGGCACCGAGGAGGCGGCCCGGCGGCTGCTGGTCCCGGAGGCCTGGTCGATGGCGTACGCCCGCACCCACGGCACCTTCCCGCCGCTCGCCCCGGCCGAGGAGACCGAGGCCCGCCCGATGACCGCGAAGGAGCGCGGCTTCTTCGACGCCGGGCTCGCCGGGCACCTCGCGGGCACCGCCGAGCAGGTCGGACAGCAACTGGAGACGGTGCTGAAGGAGACGGACGCCGACGAGGTGCTGGTCACGACCAGCACCTACGACCGTACGGCCCTGCTGGACTCCTACCGGCGGCTCGCCGCGCTGTTCGCCCCGGGGGCCTGAGACTCCGAGATGCGAACGCAGCCGGGGACGGTGAACCTGGGAGGGGAAGCCTCAAGCGACGAGGAGGGCTGCCATGTCCATGATGGACAAGCTCAAGCAGATGCTCAAGGGCCACGAGGATCAGGCCGGCAAGGGCGTCGACAAGGCCGGGGACTACGTGGACGAGAAGACCCAGGGCAAGTACCAGTCCCAGGTCGACACCGCGCAGGACAGACTGAAGGAACAGCTGAGGCAGCAGGACACCGACAACCCTCCGCAGTAGCGGTGCGCGGGCACGGACTGGAGTTGCCCGTCGATGCACCACCCACATGACCCCTACGTCCGCGTCCGCGGGGCCCGCGAGCACAACCTCAAGGGCGTCGACGTGGACGTCCCGCGCGACGTACTGGCCGTGTTCACCGGCGTGTCCGGCTCGGGAAAGTCGTCGCTGGCGTTCGGCACGATCTACGCCGAGGCCCAGCGGCGCTACTTCGAGTCGGTCGCGCCGTACGCGCGCCGGCTGATCCACCAGGTCGGGGCGCCCAAGGTCGGCGAGATCACCGGGCTGCCGCCCGCGGTGTCGCTCCAGCAGCGCCGCTCGGCGCCGACCTCGCGGTCCTCGGTGGGCACGGTCACCAACCTCTCCAACTCCCTGCGCATGCTCTTCTCGCGCGCCGGGACGTACCCGCCGGGCGCCGAGCGGCTCGATTCCGACGCGTTCTCGCCGAACACGGCGGCCGGTGCCTGTCCGCAGTGCCACGGGCTCGGCCATGTGCCGGAGACGACCGAGGAGTTGCTCGTCCCGGACCCCGCGCTGTCGATCCGCGAGGGCGCGATCGCCGCCTGGCCGGGGGCCTGGCAGGGCAAGAACCTGCGGGACATCCTCGACACACTCGGCTACGACGTCGACCGGCCCTGGCGCGAACTGCCCGCCGGGCAGCGCGAGTGGATCCTGTTCACGGACGAGCAGCCGGTGGTCACCGTCCACCCGGTGCGCGAGGCCGACCGCATCCAACGGCCGTACCAGGGCACGTACATGAGCGCCCGCCGGTATGTGCTGAAGACCTTCTCGGACACCAAGTCCCCGACCCTGCGCGCGAAGGCCGAGCGCTTCCTGGCCACCAGGCCGTGCGAGGTGTGCGGGGGCAGCCGGCTGCGTCCGGAGGCGCTCGCGGTGACCTTCGGCGGGCGGACCATCGCCGAGCTGGCCGCGCTGCCACTGACCGACCTGGCCGCGTACCTCGACGGTGACACCGAGACCGCACGGGTGCTCACCGACGACCTGAAGTCCCGGATCGGGCCGGTCGTCGAACTCGGCCTCGGCTACCTCAGCCTCGACCGCGCCACCCCGACCCTCTCGGCGGGCGAGCTGCAACGGCTGCGGCTGGCCACCCAGTTGCGCTCCGGCCTGTTCGGCGTGGTGTACGTCCTGGACGAGCCGTCGGCGGGACTGCACCCGGCGGACACCGAGGCTCTGCGAGCCGTGCTGGAGCGGCTGAAGGCGGCCGGGAACTCGGTGTTCGTGGTGGAGCACCATCTGGAGGTGGTGCGCGGCGCCGACTGGCTGGTGGACGTCGGCCCCGGCGCGGGCGAGCACGGCGGACGCGTGCTGTACAGCGGGCCGCCGGCCGAGCTGGCGTCGGTGGCGGAGTCCGCGACGGCGGCGTTCCTCTTCGACGAGTCCCCGGGTGCGGCCCGTGAAGTCCGTTCGCCGCGCGGCTGGTTGACGGTCGGCCCGGTGACCCGGCACAACCTGCGGGAGGTGACGGCCGCGTTCCCGCTCGGCGCGTTCACCGCCGTCACCGGGGTCTCCGGTTCCGGGAAGTCCACGCTCATCGGCGAGCTGACGGAGGAACTGGCGGGCGTGGACCGGCTGGTCCGGGTAGACCAGAAGCCGATCGGCCGGACCCCGCGCTCCAATCTGGCCACGTACACCGGCCTGTTCGACGTCGTCCGCAAGGTGTTCGCCGGCACCGAGGAGGCGCGGGCACGCGGGTACGGCGTCGGGCGGTTCTCCTTCAACGTCGCCACAGGGCGCTGCGAGACGTGCCAGGGCGAGGGGTTCGTCAGCGTCGAGCTGCTGTTCCTGCCGAGCACGTACGCCCCCTGCCCGGAGTGCGGCGGGGCCCGCTACAACCCCGGCACGCTCCAGGTGACGTACCGGGGGCGGGACATCGCCGAGGTGCTCGACCTGACGGTGGAGGCGGCGGCGGAGTTCTTCGCCGACGTCCCGGCCGCCGCCCGGAGCCTGCGCACCCTGCTCGACGTGGGCCTCGGCTATCTGCGGCTCGGGCAGCCGGCGACCGAGCTGTCCGGCGGCGAGGCCCAGCGGATCAAGCTGGCGAGCGAACTGCAGCGCGGCCGGCGCGGCCACACCCTGTACCTGCTGGACGAGCCCACCACCGGGCTCCATCCGGCCGACGTGGAGCTGCTGATGGAGCGGCTGCACGGCCTGGTCGACGCCGGTCACACGGTCGTGGTGGTGGAGCACGACATGACGGTGGTCGCGGGCGCGGACTGGGTCATCGACCTGGGCCCCGGCGGGGGTGACCGGGGCGGGCGGATCGTGGCGTCGGGCCCGCCGGAGCGCGTGGCGGGGGCGGCGGGGAGTGCGACGGCGCCCTATCTGGCGCGGGTCATGCCGTGACGGGTGGCTGCGGGACGACGGCGGCAGTTCCCGCCTCCCTTCGGGGCGCTGCCAACGCCGCGTGGGCCCAGACGGGCTCGGACGCCATCGGCTGAGCCGCGGCGGCCAGTGTCCGCCGGTCCGCACAGGTGCCCGGTGCGATCAGCGGCCGTATCTCCACCTCGGCGACCAGATCGCGGGCGCGGGCCACCCGCCACAGGGAGGCGAGCAGGGTGTCCTCGCCGACGAACGCCGCCGCCGTGCCCGGGGCGCCGCCCTCCTGCCGGTAGCGCAGGCCGACCGGCTGCACCGGCACGCCCGCGTCGAGCGCGGCCTGGAACACCGCCCGGCGGAAGTGCCCGTGGGCCCGCCCGCACCAGGTGCTGCCCTCGGGGAAGGCGGTCACGGCCGCGCCCGCGCGCAGCGCCCCGGCGATCCGCTCGACCGTCGCGGGCAGGGCCCGCAGCCGGTCCCGCTCGATGAACAGCACCCCGCCGCGCGCCGCCAGCGCGCCCGCCACCGGCCACTGCCGTATCTCGGTCTTGGCGAGCATGCGGGCGGGGCGTACGACGGTCAGCAGCGGGATGTCCAGCCACGAGACGTGGTTGGCGACGAGCAGCAGTCCGCCGGCCGGGGCGGGGGTGCCGGTGAGGCGGACCCGGACTCCCATGGCCCGCACCAGCGCGCGGCACCACCGCCTGACCCACTCGGCGGGGATCCTCCCGCCGAGCGGGGACAGGGCGATCCCGGCCAGCAGCAGGGCCACGACCGCGGCCAGCCGCAGCACGGCCCGGGGTACGGCGACCGCGGCGCGGGCCGGCTCCACACACGCGCCCGGGGAGCAGGGCGCGGTCGGCAGCCAGACGCTCATCAGGCCGGCACGAGGGAGAGGAAGTGCCGCAGATAGCGCGCGTTGACCCGGCGCATCGACAACAGCACGTACAGGTCGGCGACCCCGAAGTCCGGATCGTGCGCGGGCTCGCCGCACACCCAGGCGCCGAGGCGGAGGTAGCCGCGCAGCAGGGCGGGCAGCTCGTGGTGCCCGGCGGGGGCTTCCGTGTTCGGGACCCAGGGCAGCAGCGGCCGTACCCGGAACTCCTCGGGGGCCAGGTGCTTGGCCCGCACCCGCTCCCAGGTGCCGGTGGCGAGGGCGCCGCCGTCGGCGAGCGGCACCGAGCAGCAGCCGGCGAGCCACTCGTGCCCGCGGTCGACCATGTAGCGGGCGATGCCGGCCCAGATCAGGCTGATGACGGCGCCGTCGCGGTGGTCGGGGTGCACGCAGGAGCGGCCGACCTCGACCAGCGAGGGCCGGATCGCGTCGAGCCCGCCCAGCTCGAACTCGCCCTCGGAGTAGAGCCGCCCGGCGACCGCGGCCCGCTCCGGGGGCAGCAACCGGTAGGTGCCGACGACCTGGCCGGTCACGGTGTCGCGGACCAGCAGGTGGTCGCAGTAGGCGTCGAAGGCGTCGATGTCGAGGCCCGGCTGCGGGGTGGCCAGCAGGGCCCCCATCTCCCCGGCGAAGACGTCGTGCCGCAGCCGCTGCGCGGCCCGGACGTCGTCCTCGTCGCGGGCGAGGGTGACGGTGTAGCGGGTGGGGGCCGCGGGCTGCGGGGGACGGTCGAGGGTGGACACGCCGGTCATGGCTCACTCCTGGTCACGGGCCGGTTCGGCGACGGGGACGGCGGGCTGCGTGCGTACGGCCCGTCGCTCCTGTTCTTCCGATGCCGGTTGGCGTGCGCGTGACCGGGGCCAGGAGAACGGATGTGGGAATGTTGAACGCCGGTCGCCCGCGATCAAGGAAAACCAGACGGGGCCGGGGATGAGCACCACTCCCGGCCCCGCCCGTCCGCCCCCTGTCGGCGAACGTCTCTGCGGTGGGCTACCGCTTGGCCACCTTCCGGGTGGCCCGCAGCCACTCCCTGTTCATGGTCGTGATCGACACCAGCGGAATGCCCTTCGGGCAGGCGGTGGCGCACTCACCGGTGAGGGTGCAGCCGCCGAAGCCCTCGGTGTCCATCTGCGCCACCATGTCCAGCACCCGCGTCTCCCGCTCGGGCGCGCCCTGCGGCAGCACGTTCAGGTGGTTGACCTTGGCGGAGGTGAACAGCATCGCCGCGCCGTTGGGGCACGCGGCCACGCACGCTCCGCAGCCGATGCACTCGGCGTGTTCGAAGGCGAAGTCGGCGTCGGCCTTCGGCACCGGCGTGGCGTGGGCCTCCGGCGCGGAGCCGGTGGGCGCGGTGACGTAGCCGCCGGCCTGGATGATCCGGTCGAACGCGGACCGGTCGACGACCAGGTCCTTGATCACCGGGAACGCGGCGGCCCGCCACGGCTCGATGTCGATCGTGTCGCCGTCCTCGAAGGACCGCATGTGCAGCTGGCAGGTGGTGGTGCGCTCGGGGCCGTGCGCGTCGCCGTTGATCACGAGGGAACAGGCGCCGCAGATGCCCTCGCGGCAGTCGTGGTCGAAGGCGACGGGGTCCTCGCCGGACAGGATGAGCTGTTCGTTGAGGACGTCCAGCATCTCCAGGAAGGACATGTCGGACGAGATCCCGTCGACCTCGTACGTGGACATCGCTCCGTCGGCGTCGGCGTTCCGCTGCCGCCAGACGCGCAGGGTGAGCTTCATGCGTAGCTCCGCTGGGTGGGGTGGACGTACTCGAAGACCAGGTCTTCCTTGTGCAGGGTGGGAGCGGTGCCGGTGCCGGTGAACTCCCAGGCGGCCGCGTAGCCGAACTCCTCGTCCCGGCGGGCCGCTTCGCCGTCGGGGGTCTGGGACTCCTCGCGGAAGTGGCCGCCGCAGGACTCGGCGCGGTGCAGCGCGTCGAGGCACATCAGCTCGGCCAGTTCCAGGTAGTCGACGATCCGGTTCGCCTTCTCCAGCGACTGGTTGAACTCCTCGCCGGTGCCGGGCACCTTGATGCGCCGCCAGAACTCCTCGCGGATCTGCGGGATGCGCTCCAGCGCCTTGCGCAGCCCGGCGTCGGTGCGGGCCATGCCGCAGAACTCCCACATGAGTTCGCCCAGTTCGCGGTGGAAGGAGTCCGGGGTGCGGTCGCCGTCGACGGACAGCAGCAGGTGGAGCCGGTCCTCGGTCTCGGCCAACACCTCTTGGACGGCGGGGTGTTCGGCGGTGACCTGTTCCTGGTGCGGGTGGCGGGCCAGGTAGTCGTTGATGGTGGCGGGCAGCACGAAGTAGCCGTCGGCGAGGCCCTGCATCAGCGCGGAGGCGCCGAGCCGGTTGGCGCCGTGGTCGGAGAAGTTGGCCTCGCCGATCGCGAACAGGCCGGGGACGGTGGTCTGCAGGTCGTAGTCGACCCACAGTCCGCCCATCGTGTAGTGCACGGCGGGGTAGATCCGCATCGGCACCTCGTACGGGTCCTCGTCGGTGATCCGCTGGTACATGTCGAAGAGGTTGCCGTACCTGGCCTCGACGGCCTTGCGGCCCATGCGCCCGATGGCGTCGGCGAAGTCCAGGTAGACGCCCTGCCCGCCGGGCCCGACCCCCCTGCCCTCGTCGCAGACGTTCTTCGCGGCGCGGGAGGCGATGTCGCGGGGGACGAGGTTGCCGAAGGAGGGGTAGATGCGCTCCAGGTAGTAGTCGCGCTCGTCCTCGGGGATCCGGTTCGGCGCCCGGGTGTCGCCCTGGGCCTTCGGCACCCAGATCCGGCCGTCGTTGCGCAGCGACTCGCTCATCAGGGTCAGCTTGGACTGGTGGTCGCCGGTGCGCGGGATGCAGGTCGGATGGATCTGCGTGAAGCAGGGGTTGGCGAAGTAGGCGCCGCGCCGGTGCGCCCGCCAGACGGCGGTCGCGTTGGAGTTCATGGCGTTGGTCGACAGGTAGAAGACGTTGCCGTAACCGCCGCTGGCGAGGACGACGGCGTCCGCGAAGTACGTGTCGATGCGGCCGGTGATCAGGTCCCGGGCCACGATGCCGCGCGCCCGTCCGTCCACGACGATCAGGTCGAGCATCTCGGTGCGCGGGTGCATCTCCACGTTCCCGGCGGCGATCTGCCTGCTGAGGGCCTGGTAGGCGCCGAGCAGGAGCTGCTGTCCCGTCTGGCCGCGGGCGTAGAACGTGCGCGAGACCTGGACGCCGCCGAAGGAGCGGGTGTCGAGCAGGCCGCCGTACTCGCGGGCGAAGGGCACGCCCTGGGCCACGCACTGGTCGATGATCTCGACGGAGATCTGCGCGAGGCGGTGGACGTTGGACTCGCGGGCGCGGAAGTCGCCGCCCTTGACGGTGTCGTAGAAGAGCCGGTGGATCGAGTCGCCGTCGTTGCGGTAGTTCTTCGCCGCGTTGATGCCGCCCTGTGCGGCGATGGAGTGGGCGCGGCGCGGGGAGTCCTGGTAGCAGAACTGGACGACGTGGTAGCCCTGTTCGGCCAGGGTGGCGCCCGCGGAGCCGCCGGCCAGTCCGGTGCCGACGACGATGACCGTGTGCTTGCGCCGGTTGGCGGGGTTGACCAGCCTGGCCTCGAAGCGGCGCTTGTCCCAGCGCTCGTGGATCGGGCCGGAGGGGGCCTTGGTGTCGACGGCCGGTTCCCCGGTCGTGTAGTGCGCGTAGTCGGTCATGTCAGCTCACCACTCCGGTCATGACGCCCACGGGTACGGCGATGAAACCGGCCGTGAGCAGCAGCGCGAGGACGTTCGCGAGGGTCTTCAGGGCGCGGTCGCGGGTGCGGCTGCCGACGCCGAGGGTCTGCGCGGCGCTCCAGAAGCCGTGCCGGACGTGCAGGCCGAGCGCGAGCATCGCGACGATGTAGACGACGTTGCTGTACCAGTGCGAGAAGTCGCCGACGACGTTCTGGTACGGGTGGCCGTGCTCGAAGCGGCCCGGGTGCACGGTGCCGGTGGTCAGGTCCAGGACGTGCCAGACGATGAACAGGCCGAGGATGATCCCGCCCCAGCGCATCGTGCGGGTGGCGTAGCTCGCCCGGGGCCTGGAGTGCACGTACTTGCTGGGCCGGGCCTTGATGTCCCGGCGGCTGAGCTGGTACGCGGACGTGGCGTGGGCGACCACGGCGACGACCAGCACGACCCGGATGAGCCAGAGCGTCCACTCGTAGTGCATGAACGGCTCGCCGATGGTGCGCAGCCAGTGGGCGTAGTGGTTGAACTCGCCCGCGCCGAAGTAGATCTTCAGGTTCCCGATCATGTGGACGACCAGGTACGCCAGCATGATCAGGCCGCTGACGGCCATCACGGTCTTCTTGCCGACGGAGGAGTCCCACATCGTGCGCGCCATGGACGGCCGTCGGTCCGTCCGCGTTGCCAGTGCCATGGCACAGCACGCTAGGGCCGGAGGACCCGATCGGTCCAAGACATGATGCAGCTTGTTTCCATAGGCTGAGGCTATGGTGTGGGGATGCAGCTCCAGCAGCTCCAGTACTTCGTCGCCGTCGCCGAGACCCGGCACTTCACCCGGGCCGCCGAACTGGTGCACGTCGCCCAGCCGTCGCTGTCGCAGCAGATCAGGGCGCTGGAGCGGGAGCTGGGCGCGGACCTGTTCCTGCGCGCCCGGGGCAACATCACGCTCACCGACGCGGGCGAGGCGCTGCTGCCGCTCGCCCGGCGGATCCTGGCCGACGCGGACACGGCCCGCCACGAGGTGCAGGAGCTGGTGCAGCTGCGCCGGGGCCGGGTGCGCCTCGGCGCCACCCCGAGCCTGTGCACGGGCCTGCTGCCGGACGTGCTGCGCGCCTTCCACGACCGCTATCCCGGCATCCGGCTCCTCGTCGAGGAGAGCGGCTCGCACGACCTGGTACGGGAGCTGGCGCGCGGCGCCCTCGATCTCGCGCTGGTCGTGCTGCCGCTGCCGGCGCCGGCGCCCGCGCTGACGACGGTGGAGCTGCTGCGGGAGGAGCTGGTCGTGGTGTCCTCACCCGAGGCACCGGCACCCGGCCGGGGCGGGCGGACGGTGCGCATCGCCGACCTGGAGGGTGAACGCCTGGTGATGTTCCGGCACGGGTACGACCTGCGGGAACTGACGGTCGCGGCATGTCGCGCGGAGGGGTTCGAGCCCGAGTTCGCCGTCGAAGGGGGCGAGATGGATGCGGTGTTGGGATTCGTGCGGGCAGGGCTGGGCGCGGCGGTGGTGCCGCGCATGGTGGCGTCGAGGTCGGGGCGCAGCCTACGGGTGACCCCGCTGGCGCGCCCCGGACTGCATCGTACGATCGCGCTCGCGCACCGCAGTGACGTGGCACCGCCGCGTGCGGCACGGGAGTTGCAGCGGATGCTGCTGGAGCGGTAGCTCCCGCCCGCGGCTCAGCCCGTCGCGTCCACCAGCGCCAGGTCGTGCAGCCGCTCCGGCGGGCCCGGGCGGGCGTAGTACCAGCCCTGGGCCGTGTCGCAGCCCAGGACGCGCAACTGCTCGGCCTGGGCGCCGGTTTCGACGCCCTCCACGGTGACCGCGAGGTCGAGACTGTGGGCGAGGGTGACGATGCCCTCCACGATCTTGAGGTCGACCGGGTCGGCGGGGAACTGCTGCATGCCCTGGGTGAAGGAGCGGTCCAGTTTGAGGACGTTCACCGGCAGGCGGCGCAGGTTGGCGAGGTTGGAGTAACCGGTGCCGAAGTCGTCCAGGGCGATGTCGACGCCCATCTCGGCCAGCCGGCGCAGGGGTTTGAGGAGATCGTCGTCGGCGCCGATCAGGGCCGACTCGGTGACCTCCAGGCACAGCGCGTCCGGTGCGACGCCCGCCCGTTCGAGGATCTCGACCGTGTCCTGGACCAGCCCCGGATGACTGAGCTGGCAGGGCGAGAGGTTGACGTTGATGCGCAGTGGGCCGGCGGCGGTCTCCTCGCCGTAGCGTTCCCGCCAGGCGCGGGCCTGGCGGATGGACTCCTCCAGCACCCAGCGGCCGAGCGGCACGATCAGGCCGGTGTGCTCGGCGAGCGGGATGAAGCGGTCCGGGCCGAGCACGCCGTGCTGCGGGTGCAGCCAGCGCACCAGGGCCTCGGCGCCGCGCACGCTGCCGTCGCCGAGGTGGACCAGCGGCTGGTACTCGATGAAGAACTCGCCGCGCTCCAGGGCCGTGGGCAGGGCCGTGGTGAGGCCGTGGCGGGTGATGGCGCGGGCGTCGGCCTCGGGGTCGGCCAGTTCGGAGCGGTTGCCGCCCGCCGACTTCGCCCGGTACATGGTGATGTCGGCGCTGCGCAGCACCTCCGCCGCCGTGCGTTCGCCGGCCGGGCCCTCGACGATGCCCAGGCTGCCGCGCACCATCAGGTCCCGGCCGTCGATGCTGATCGGGGTGATCAGGGCGGTCATGATGCGCTCGGCGAGGTCGTCCACCGTGCGCTCGGTGCCGGGGCCGGTGGTCAGGGCCACGAACTCGTCGCCGCCGAGCCGGGCGACCATCTCGCCGGGCGCGGTCGCACAGGACTGGAGCCGGTCGGCGACCTCCACCAGCAGCCGGTCGCCGGCCGCGTGCCCGAGGCTGTCGTTGATGGTCTTGAAGCCGTCCAGGTCGAGGTAGCACAGGCCGAAGCGCTGGCCCTCGCCGGCCGCCAGCGCCTTCTCCAGCCGCTCGAAGAACAGGGTGCGGTTGGGCAGGCCGGTCAGCGCGTCGTGCGTCGCCTCGTAGCGCAGCCGGAGGTTGAGCAGACGGCGCTCGGTGGTGTCCTCCATGAGGGCGAGCTGGTACTGCGGGTCGCCGTCGGCGTCGCGCAGCAGGGAGACCGTCAGGTTGGTCCACAGGACCGTGCCGTCGGGGCGGTTGAACGCCTTCTCCATGTGGTAGTGCTCGCGCTCGCCGCGCACCAGTTCCTCGTACAGCTTCCAGGTCTGCGGGGCGTCCTCGGGGTGCACCCAGTCCTGCACCCGGCGGCCGCGCAGGGTCTGCGAGGACAGCCCGAACATGCGCAGCAGCGCCTCGTTGACCTGGAGGACATGGCCGTCGAGATCGGCGATACCGATCCCTATCGCGGCGCCCTCGAAGACCGCGCGGAAGCGGGCCTCGCTCGCGTGCAGCGCCTGGGCGACCACGCCCTGGGCGCGCAACGCGGCCTGGGCGATGGACTCCTGCTCGGCGAGGGTGCGCTCGCGCAGCGCCTGCGCGTACCCGGCGGCCATCGCGTGCTGCAACCGCGAGGAGCGCAGCCGGGGCGCGTCCTGCGGGGCCTCGGGGCCCTCCTCGCCGCAGTACAGCACCAGATAGGCGTCGACGCAGTCCAGGGTGCGGGTGAGCGCCTCGGGGTCGGTGCAGTGCGCGCCCACCAGGGCGGCGCCGACGGCCTTCGCGCCGTCGGCGTCGAAGCTGTGCGCCCGCAGCAGACCGCTCAACCGGCGTGCGAGCGGAAGCAGTTGTTCCTCGAACTCGGCGCGGGTCAGCGAGGTGGAGGTCACCGGGTAGACCGCCCGGCTCCAGATCGTCGCGAACCGGCGCAGTCTGCCCTCCGGCCCGTCCGGCTCCGCGCTCACGCCGTACGCCCCACGCCGGCGAATCCGGAGAAGGCGAACGGATCCTCGTCCTCCGGCGCCGTTTCCGGGCGCCAGTGCGGCATCTGCACCAGTCCGGGTTCCACCATGTCGTACCCCTCGAAGAACCGCGCGATCTCGTCGCGCGAGCGCATGATCAGCGGGTTGCGAATGTCCTTGTATACGTCCACCGCGCCCTCGGCCCGCTCGGCAGGCACCGGGATTCCCTCGTACGAGGCATGGGTGAGGATCAGCATGCTGCCCGGGGCCAGCGCCTCGCGCAGTTCGGCCACCGCACCGTAGGGGTCGTCCGCGTCTTCCACGAAGTGCAGTATGGCAACGAGGAGAAGGGCAACCGGCCGGTTCAGGTCGATCAGCCGCTCCACCTGGGGGCTCGCGAGGATCTCCCGGGGCTTGCGCAGATCCGCCGCGACGACGTCCGCGTCCGCGTCGTCCGCGAGCACCGCCTGGCTGTGCGCGACCGCGACCGGGTCGTGGTCGACGTAGACCACGCGCGCGCCCGGCGCGGCCGCCCGGGCCACTTCGTGGACGTTGCCGAACGTCGGGATGCCGGAGCCGATGTCGAGGAACTGGGTGAGGCCCTCCTGGACCGCGAAGCGCACCGCCCGCCGCATGAACGCCCGGTTGGCCTGCATGACCTTCGGCAGGCCCGGCATGAACTCCATGGCCTTGCGCGCCGCGTCCCGGTCGACCTCGAAGTTGTGCGAACCGCCCAGGTAGAAGTCGTAGATCCGCGAGACGCTCGGCACCGAGATGTCGATGCTCCGTGGGGCCCAGGCGGGACGCTCCATGTATCTCTCCAAGGCGTGGACGACAGGGGTAGGCGATCCGGTGTTCGAGCTGAGGCTACTGATCGCCCGCCGAAGGAGCGACCCGAACCGGAAATTGACCATCCGTTCCCGGTCACTGCCTGCGGCATGTGCCCGTACGACCCCGCTGGGTCATGGCTGTTCGAGTCCGGGACGCCCGCGCACAGCACAACGGTCCGCCCCCTCCGTGCGGTTGCGGAGGGGGCGGACCACGGTGGCGCTCCGGGCCGGGCGGGATGATCGACCCTGGGGAGGTGATCTACTTGCCCGGGGCGCCGACCGGCTTGCCGTCGGGCGAGACGGCGTACCACGTGCCGCCCACGCCCTGACCGTTGGTGTCACCGGGGGCCTTGTCCCCGGAGAAGGTGTAGATCGGCCAGCAGTTGACGGTCATCTGCGGCGTGCCGTCGGGACGGGTGAAGCCCATCAGGCCCTTCTTCTTGACGCCCTGCGTGTCGTCGGCCTTGACCGGAGCGACGGCCGGCCACTTCACCAGGCAGGCACCGGTGCAGTTCGAGATGACCTTGGGCCAGGCCTTGTCCTTCAGGAAGCGGTAGACGGTCCTGCCGTTCTTGTCGACGATGATGTCGCCGAGCTTGGGATCCTTGCGCACGGACAGGCCCGGCAGGGCGGCCAGCGAGGCCTTCTTGCCGTTGGGGGCCAGCGCGAACCACTTGCCGCCCACGCCCTGACCGTTGACGTCACCGCCGTTGACGTCCTTCACGTAGCGGTACGCCGGCCAGCCGCCGATGGTGAGCTGCTTGGTGCCGTCGGCGCGGGTGACCGAGCCGAGCAGCGACTTGTCGACGCCGGCCCCGGCGCTGGCATCGCCGGCGGGCACCGGCGGCCAGGTGGTGGCGCAGTCACCGGCGCAGTTCGACTTGGGCGGGTTGGCCGTGTCCTTGTCGAACCGGTAGAGGGTGAGGCCGGAGCCGTCGGTCAGCACGTTGCCGAGGTCGGGGTTGGCGGCCACGGTGAGCTTGCCCGCCGGGGCGGCCGGGGTCGGGGAGGCGGAGCTCTGGTTGCCGTCGGCGCCGTACCCGTTGGCGGCCCCCGTGCCGACACCGGCGCCGGTGGTCGGGCTGCCCGCGGGCGCGGTGGCTCCGACGTTCTGGGCCGCGGAGGCCGGGGTGGTGCTGTTGTCCTGACCGCACGCCGTCGTCAACGCCAGCACCGAGACGGCTGTCGCCGCCAGTGAGACGGTCCGCCAGGAGGTCTTCATCGTCAACTCCCCATTTTCGCCTGGATGTTGCAGCGCCCTGACGCGCCGCCGCACGGCCATGGGTACGCACCGGAGGGGCGTGAGTGTTCAACGGTGCCGGGAATTTCTTTCCGGCACCTGTGTGCCACCGGCGCGCGCCGGCGCATGTTTCACGCCAACCGTGCGCTTCGGCGCGTCAAACCATTGATCATGAGATGTCCTCCCTTCGGATCAATCCCAAGGCACTACGGCGTACTTCCGGATTTCGCCCCTCATGATCGTCGTCGTGCATGGACCCGAAGTGACCCGATGCGCGCCCGCCGTAAGGGTGTTGGCCGTGTTGACGCTGGGCTGGACCCTGGTGGGGTGGCCGGCCGGCAGCGCGTCGGCCGACGCCTGCGCGTACGCCTCCACGGGGCCGGACGGCACGGTGGCGGTGGCGTGGGCCGGTGACGGCTCCCACTGGCCCGACCCGCCCTGCCCCACACAGCCCCCGCCCCCGTGCCCGCCGAAGCCCACCCCGACCCCGAAACCACCGCCGCCACCGCCGAAGCCGGCGCCGCGTCCGCGTCCGACGCCGAGACACTCCCCGAAGCCCGCCCCGAGGCCGCGGCCCCCGGCCCGGCCCGCGCCGCCGCCCCCGGCTCCCCCGGCTCCCCCGGCTCCCCGGCCGGTGCCGAAGCCCACGCCGCCGCCGGTGCCGAAGTCGGCACCCCGGCCCTTGGTGGCCCCGGTGCGCTATCCCGTGTACCACCCCCACCCCGTCCGCCACCCGGCGCCGAGCACCACCTCGCCGGTCACCTACGTCCTGCTCATCACCGTCCCCGCGATCGTCGCCGTCGCGGCCCTGCGCCCGCGCTGACGCGCCGGCCCGCTCACCCTTGGAGGTATCCGTTGCCGGATTGGCTTGTTCTCGTCCTCGCGATGCTGGGCGCCTGTGCCGTGGTGGTGCTCGTCACCTTCGTGCGCAACAGGCGGGCTCCCGAGGACGAGGACCCCAGCGAGACCCCGGACGTCATCGAGTACATGACGATGTGGATCGGCGTCGTGTACGCCATCGTCCTGGGCCTCGCCATCGCGGGCGTGTGGGAGGCCCGCAGTTCCGCCGGTGACTACGTGCAGAACGAGGCCCAGGCGCTGCACGAGATCTCGGAGCGGGTCCGGGTCTATCCGCCGGACGTGCGGGACCGGATCCGCAACGACGTCGACGCCTACGTCTCCTACGTCGTCGACCACGAGTGGAAGACGATGGCGGACGACGAGCGGGTCACCGACCGCGGTTCCGCGCTGCTCCAGAAGGTGCGCCAGGACGTCACCGACTACAAGCCGAGGAACGACTTCGAGGCGCAGGCCTACCAGCCGCTGCTGGACCAGATGACCGCGGCCGACCAGGCCCGCAACGCCCGCTCCGACTCCACCGGGGCCACCATGCCGTCGGTGGTGTGGTGGGGGCTGCTCGTCGGCGGGCTGGTCACCGTCGGCATGGTGTTCGCGCTCCAGATCCGGCGCACCGCGCGCGAACTGGCACTGGCCGGGCTGTTCTCCGCGACCATCGCCTTCATGCTGTTCCTCATCTGGGACTTCGACGCCCCCTACAGCCGGGGCATCGCGGTGACCGCGGAACCGTTCACGAACCTGTTCCCGGGCCTGCCCAAATAGTCACCGGACGGCGCACACCCGTGCCGCAGGCGCATTTCTGCGACCGCACGGGGGTGCGCCACCGGCCGGTGGCGCCCCGTCCAGGGCCGTTCGTCAGCTCGGGTCGGGTGAGGTGTGCCGGTGGCCGCTGAGCAGCGTGATGCGGGCGGTGCCGGGCTGTCGCGGGTCGAACGCGGCAGGCGTGGGCCGGCCGTGTTCCGCCGCGAGGTCGGCCAATTCGCGCGTGGTGGCGGTCCAGCCGTGCGCGGCCAGCCGGGCGAGGGGGTCCACGGTGCTCTCGTTGCGCCACAGCGCGGCGAGCGTGTGCAGGGTGTCGGTCCCGGTGGTGGCGTCGAGCGCCGTGCGGGTGTTGCCGGTGTGGAACATCGCCCGGCTGCCGTACTCGACCGCTATGCGGCTGGCGGGCGCGCTGAGGGCGCCGAGCCGCGCGAGAAGGCCGTCGCCCTCCTCCTCGGTGAGGTAGACCATGATGCCCTCGACCAGCCAGGCGGTCGGCAGCCCGGGGTCGAAGCCGTGCTCCCGCAGGGCGCCGGGCCAGTCGTCGCGCAGATCGCAGGTCACCGGGATCCGCTCGCTGCCGAAGAGCGGGACCCGGCCGGTGATGATCTTGTCCTTGAAGGTGAGGACGTCGGCCCGGTCGATCTCGAAGACCCGCACGGGTGCCGGCCAGTCCAGGCGGAACGCCCTGGCGTCCAGACCGGCCGCGAGGACGACGACCTGACGACAGCCGGCGGCGACCGCCTCGCGGAGCCAGTCGTCGAAGTAGCGCGTGCGCAGGGCGAAGTAGTCCCCCATGGCCTGGCGCAGCAGTTCGCCGCGCGGGCCGGACCACGCCGCGAGTGCGCCGCCCGCGGCCACGGCGACCTGGACCGCGACCGGGTCCTGGAACAGCCGGTCGGGACGGCCGCTCTCGGCGGCGCGCGCCGCCGCCACCGCCAGTGCGGTGGAGCCGACGGCCGTCAGTTCGGCGCCGCCGACGGTGGTGGCGACGCGGGCGGAGCCCGAGCCCACCGCGGAGCCCGGGCCGGCCGTCGGGACCTGTGCGCCGGACCGCCACGCGGCACGGGCCGCCTCGCGGTCGAAGGGCACGCCGCGGCGCCAGACGCGCCGCACGGCCCGGGTGGCGGTGATGTCGTTGGTCGCGTCGCCCTCGACCAGCACCAGATCCGCCCGCAGCCCCGGGGCGATGCGTCCGCGGTCGGACAGCCCGAAGAGACGGGCGGGCGTCGCGGTCGCGGCCCGCAGCGCCTCGACGGGACTGAGTCCGGCCGCGACCAGGAGTTCGAGTTCGCGGTGGAGTGCCACGCCGTGCACCACCGGACAGGCCCGGCCCGGCGCGTTGTTGGCATCGCTCCCCGCCACCAGCCGCACGCCGGACGCGTGGAGCCGGCGGGTGGACTCCAGTGCGTTCCCGAAGTCCAGCTCCGGCGACGGTACGGTCACGCAGAGCCCCTCGGTGCCGCCGGTGAGCGCGGCGAGGGCGTCCGCGGGCAGGCGGCCGGCGATGCGCGTGTCGGCGGCGAGGGCCCGGCCTCCGGGGGCGCCGCAGGACATCTCCATCATCGCGAGGGTGGGGATGAAGAACCGGCCTTCGGCGGCGGCCCGGTACACCACCTCCTGCGGCAGCGGTGCCGTCGGCGGGACGTGGGTGACCGCGTCCACGCCGGCCTCCAGCGCGGTCCGCACCGTCGCGACGTCGGCCACGTGCGCGACGGTCGGCAGGCCCGCCGACCGCGCCGCGTCGGCCACCGCCGCCACGGTGACCGGGTCCAGTGCCGGGAGGTCGGCGCCGTGGTGGCAACCGTCGTCGAGCATCAGCTTGATGACGTGGGCGCCCTCCTTCTGACGCAGCCTCACCTGGTCCCCGGCGGCCGCCGGGCCGTCGAGCGTGGGCAGGAACGGCATCGTCGCCGCCGGGTGGCCGCCGGGCGCGCAGATCACGGTTCCGGCGCTGCGCAGATCGGCGAGGTCGTCGCGGTGCGCGGCCGTGTCGCAGAGCCAGCCGGTCAGGTCGGCCGGGAAGCTGAACAGGTCGACCTCGGTGGTGACACCGAACGTCAGCGCCAGCCGCAGGTTGTGCAGGGTTCCCATCACATGGGTGTGACCGTCGATCAGTCCCGGGAGCAGGGTGTGACCGGTGCCGTCGATCACCTCGTCCGCCCTCGCCGCGGCCGGGTCGGCGGCCGCCGTCGCGGTGGGCGTCACCGCGGCCACGCGCCCGGCGTCGACAAACACAGAGACGTCGTCCAGGACCCCCTCGCCGTCGAAGACGCGGGCGTGGTCGATACGGATCACGAGGGGAGCCTCCATCGTCGGCCCGGCGCGGGGGTACGGCAACTGGCGTGTCGGAGGCGGGTGTTGGCGCGGCTGCGCCGGGTGCCTCCACGGTCGAGGACACACCGGTCGGCACGAAAGCTCCAGGCTCGCCGCGGGGTTGTAGGAGTTCACCTAGGCGACCGGGGTCCGGCAACCCACGTGTGCCGGTTTGCCGTTCTCTGTTCGTGTGTTGCGCCGACAGCGATGAGGTGAGGTGCCGTGAAGCCGGGAAACGAGAGGTACGGACGGACGGCCGGCGGGCCGCGGTCACCGGACCGCGCGGCGGTCGTCGCCGGGCTGGGCGCGGCGGTGCCGCAGACCGTGGTCACCAACGACGACCTGGCCGGCGTGCTCGACACCGACGACGCGTGGATCCGCCGCCGCACCGGGATCCGACAGCGTCGCGCGATCGCGCCCGGGCAGGCCACGAGCGACCTCGCGGTCGAGGCGGCGCGGAACGCCCTCGCCTCGGCGGGAACGGCCGACGCGGGCGCGGTCGTCCTCGCCACCAGCACACCGGACCAGCTCTGCCCGGCGACCGCCCCGAACGTGGCGAGCCGGATCGGGCTGGGCCCGGTGCCCGCGTTCGACGTGCAGGCCGTGTGCACCGGCTTCGTGTACGCCCTGGCGTCCGGGGCCGGGCTCATCTCCCTGGGGGTCGTGGACAGCGTGCTGGTGATCGGCGCCGACACGTTCTCCACCATCCTCGACCCCGAGGACCGGGCGACCCGGGTGGTGTTCGGCGACGGTGCGGGCGCGGTGCTGCTGCGCGCCGGTTCCCGGACGGAGCCCGGTGCGCTGCTGGACTTCAGCCTGGGCAGCGACGGCTCGTCCGTGGACCTGATCGGGATGGGCGCCGGCGGATCGCGCCAGCGGTCCACGGGCCTGCCGGCCAAGGCGGAGGACACCTACTTCTCGATGCGGGGACAGGCCGTCTTCAAGCAGGCGGTGAGCCGGATGGCCGAGTCGGCGCAGGACATCGCCGCGCGGACCGGCTGGGCCGTGGAGGAGGTCGACTCCTTCGTGTTCCACCAGGCCAACTCCCGTATCCTGGCGGCGGTGGCCCGGCAGCTCGGCGTGCCCGTCGAGCGGTTCCGCACCAACATCGCCGACCTGGGGAACACGGTCGCCGCCTCGATCCCCCTCGCGCTCGCCGACGCCACCGCCGAGGGCGAACTGACACCCGGTCAGAAGGTGGTGCTGACCGGCTTCGGCGGCGGACTCACCTGGGGCTCGACCGCCGTCGTCTGGCCCGGTCTGGAGCCGTTGCGCACCGAACTTTCCACCGAAGCAGGCGACTTCCTCCCAAAATATAGGTGAACACCCACAGCCGTCGGGCGAGGGTTTTCGATGCGTCCCCGCCGCTGCCACCGTGGGAAATGGAATCGATCACCCAGCCGGAGGGAATCCGTGGTGTCGCTCAGCGCGGGATCCGAGCAAAGGTCTGAAGCATCGCCGGAAGCCGGGGGAAAGGCAAAGAATCTCCACTCCCTGACGACCGCCGGTTTCCAGGTCCCCGAATGGGCGGTGCTCGGCACCGACGTCTTCGCGGCATTCGCCCGGCGCAACGGACTGGAGGAGCGCCTCGCGAAACTCCTGACCGGCGACGGCCAGAACGGCGAGGAACGGACGGCGGCGGAGACGGCCGCGGAGATCGCCGCTCTCATCACGGACGCCCCGCCGGACGAGGCCGTCACCGACGCCGTCCGGCGGGCCTACGAGCACGTCGGCGGCGGCCCGGTGGCGGTCCGCTCGTCGGGCGCGGAGGAGGACGGCGCCGAGCACTCCTTCGCCGGCCAGTTCGACAGTTTCCTCAACGTCCGCGGTCTCGACGACGTCGTCGCCCACGTCCGCCGCTGCTGGGCCTCCGGCTTCTCGGAGCGGTCCCTGCGCTACCGCGCGCAGCGCGGCCTCGCGCTGTCGGCGACGGGTGTCGCCGTCGTCGTGCAGCGCATGGTCCCGGCCGAGCGCAGTGGCGTCCTGTTCACCGTCGACCCCACGACCGGTGCCACCGACCGGTACCTGGTCAGCGCCGTCTACGGGCTGGGCGAGGGGCTGGTCTCCGGCGCCGTCGACGCCGACACGGTCGCCCTGGACGCCGTCACCGGCGAGCGGCTGCACACCGTCGTCGGCGAGAAGCGGGAGAGCTACGGCGCCGGTGCCGGCCCCGGCTGCGAGGTGCGGCCCGTCGCCGCGGCGGACCGGGAGGTCCTGGCCCTGAGCGACGAGGACCTGACCCGGCTGCACGGCCTCGGCGTCCGGGTGGCCGAGCACTACGGCACGCCGCAGGACATCGAGTGGGCGATCGCCGACGGCGAGGTCTGGATCCTGCAGAGCCGCCCCGTCACCGGCCCGCTCGCCGGCCCCACCGACCGGCGCGCCCCGGCGTCCGCCGGGGAGCCGCGGGGCGAGCTGCGCATCTGGGACAACTCCAACATCATCGAGAGCTTCAGCGGCGTCGTCTCCCCCCTCACCTACAGCTTCGCGGCCGACACCTACGCCAAGGTCTACGAGAGCTACGCCCGTGCCCTCGCCGTCCCCCCGGCCCAATTACGGGAAGTCCAGGAATGGACCCCGCACCTGCTCGGCTATTTCCACGGCCGGGTCTACTACAACCTTCTGCACTGGTACCGCATGGTGCGGCTGGCGCCCCTTTACCCGCTGAACCGGCGCGTTCTGGAGAGGTCCCTCGGAGTCGAGGAAAACATTTCCGACGAGCTGGCCGGAACACTTCACCCGTTCACTCCCCGACCCGGCCTGCGCGGCCGTGTCAGCCGCGCGTACCGCACCGCCGTCTTCGCCCGCAGATTCCTCACCATGAGGAAATCCGTGGACACGTTCCACCGGGATTTCTACCGGTCCTACGAGGTCTTCGACAACGTCGACCACGACGCGCTGCCGGGCGAGGAGACGTACCGGCGCTTCCGCCGCCTGCAGCGCGAGCTGATCGAGAAGTGGGGGCCGATGCAGGCCCTCGACGCCGCCATCCTGCTCTCCGTCGGGCTGCTGGCCCTGCTCACCCGCCGCTGGCTGCCCGACGCCCCGGAATGGTTCGTCTGGGCCGCCGCCGGTCCCGGTGAGGGACTGGAGTCGGCCGAACCGGTGTGGGCGCTGGCCGAGTTGGGCAAGCGCGTCGCGGCCGACGACGAGGTACGCGCCCTGCTGGAGCGCACCTCCGACGACGAGGTGTACCAGGCGCTGCGCGACGGAGACCACGGCGAGGTGCTGGCCGCGGTCGACGCGTACATCGCCGCCTACGGCTACCGCAGCCCCGACGAGCTCAAGCTGGAGGTCCCGGATCTGCACGAGGACCCGGCCGGGCTCTTCACCCTGCTGCGCGGCGCACTGCCCGGCTCCGGCGCGGCGCCGCGCCGGGGCGAGGACGCCGACTCCTACCTCGCCGAGCGGCTGCGCGGCCCCCGCCGATGGGTCTACGAGATCGTCCGGCGCAAGGCCCGCGCCTCGCTCGCGGACCGCGAGCGGCTGCGCTTCTGCCGCACCCGGGCCTTCGGCGCGGCCAAGCGGATGCTCCGCGCCATGGGCCGTGACCTGGCGCGCAGCGGTGCGATCGAGGCGTGGGACGACGTGTTCCTGCTTCGTCTGGAGGAAGTGCACGGCGCCTACGAGGGAATGATCGCCCACACGGAGCTGACGGACCTGGTGGCCGTGCGCCGCGCGCGGCTGGCCGCCGACGCCGCGCTGCACGCGCCCTCCCGGTTCACCACGCACGGCGCCCCCTACTGGTCCGGCAATCTCGAACGGGCCGGCTGGTCCGCCACCGCCGCCCGCACCGGAGCCCGGGAACTGCGCGGCACCCCCTCCTGCCCCGGCGTCGCCGAGGGCCTCGCGGTGGTCACCGACGCCCCGCGCGACATCGGCGGCGGCATCCTGCTGGCCTATCGCACCGACCCCGGCTGGGTGACCGCGCTGCCCTCGGCGTCCGCCCTGGTCATCGAGCGCGGCAGCCCGCTCACCCATGTCGCCGTGGTGGCACGGGAGTTGGGCATCCCCACCGTCGTACAGGTCAGGAACGTGACCACCGAGATCCGCAGCGGCACCCGGCTGCGCGTCGACGGCGCCGCCGGCACGGTCACCGTGCTGGCCGACCCGCCCGCCGACACCACGCCCACGTCGTGAAGCACGGAGCTTCGCAGGACGGAGACACCGCACCATGATCCTCACCGAGGAGCAGTTACAGGGACTGCTCGACACATCGCTCGCCACGCTGCCTCCCGGCCCCGACTGGGCCGTCGTCCTGGAGGGCTCCATCGCCGAGGGCTTCGGCAACCCTTCCTCCGACATCGACTTCCTGCTCGTCGGCCGGGACGAGGCGCAGCTGCCGACCATGCCGTCGCTGCTGTTCGTGGACGGCCGCCGGGTCGAGATCCGCACCCGGTCGGTGCGTCAGCTCGCCGACCAGTTCGCGTCCCTCGAAGCGGGCGCCGGGCGGCCCGGCCGGCTCTCCGAAGACCTCCTCAACCGCTGCCAGCGCTTCCTGGGCAGCCACCCGTTGCGCGGCCACGCCCTGGTCGCCGAGGTCAAGGGCCTGCTCCGCGTCGAGCGGTTCCGGGAGATCGCCGGCGCCTGGTGGGCGCACCGGGCCCGGCAGTCCCTGCGCCACGCGATGGCGCTCGACTGCCTCGACGAGAGCGCCGAGGCGGCCGACTGGGCCCGGGCCGGCCTGGTCCAGGCCGTCAAGTCCTGGGCGGCCGGCCGGGGCGAGACCTACCTCGAACCCAAGTGGCTCTCCCTGCAGCTCGAAAGGGCCGGCCGGCCGGACGTCCGCGACCGCTACTGGGCCCTGGACGCGGCGGCCGGCGCTGCCGAGGGCGACCCCACCGCCGTGCACGCGTACCTCGCCGAGTGCCTCGCCTTCGCGGCCGAACTGGGCGTCGGCGGCGTGCCGTTGCGCCCCGAGCGGCTCACGGTCGAACGCGCGGCCCGGGTGACCAGCTGGCAGACCGGCGAGCGGGTCCACGTCATCCGCGACCGGCGCGACGTCTTCGCGCTCGGCGACCGGGCCGGCGCGGTCTGGCGGTCGCTGGTCCTGGGCAGGCCGCTGCCCGACGTACGGGCCGCCGCGCGGGCGACCGGCATCGCGGACTGCGGCCCGCTGCTCGCCGCCTTCCTGCGCTACGGACTGATCCGGCTGGCCTGGAAGGGCGCCGGCACCGTCACCCCGAGCCTGCCGCTGGCCGCCCCGCCCGGCCCGGTGACCCCGCCCCCGCACTCCGCCGCCCCGCTGCTCTCCGTGCACGGCGCGGCCGTCAGCGGACCGGACGGCGTCGATCTGGTCCCGCTGCCCGCCGAGCGCTTCGCCGCGGCGACGATGGCCCTGGTGTGGTCCAACGTCGTGGTGGAGAACGCCCGCGAGGACCTGCGCGGCGCACTGCAGCGCGGGCAGTGGAAGGTCGCCGAACTGACCGCCCGGCGCGCCGTCCACGCCGCGCTGCGCGGCCTGTTCAGCGCCTACGGCGTCAACCCGCTGCCGGCCGACTCCGATCTGGTGCGCCGTCTGGCGCTGCTGCCGCCGGCCACCCGGCCGCTTGCCGGCCGCGCGGCGCAGTTGCTGGGCCGCACCGTCACCGCAGCCGAGGAGGGCTCGCGGCTCGGCGCCGAACTCGGCGACTTCGTCCGCCTGGTGCGGGACACGGCCGGTGCCGATGCCTTCCCCTCGTCCTTCGACTCCGCGGACACCTGGCGGGCCACGCTGGAGCTCGGCTACGACTGGCTGCGGATCGGCACCTACCTCGACGCGGAACTGCCCCTGGAGGAGGCCCGCGACCTGGTCGCCAGCAACGGTGCCCAGCCCCACCACGCCGCCTGATGCCACCACGTGTGAAGGACCGACCGATGGCCGACCCGACGACCGTACTTGTCACCGGAGCGAGCGGACTGGTGGGAGCCGAGGTGACCGCGCGGCTCACCGCCGCGGGCCACCGTGTGCTGGCCGTGCTCCACAGCAACGGCGACATCGTCCGCAACAACGGCAGGAGGCTCACCGCCCCGACGACCGCGCTGGAGCGGCTGTCCGGGGACGTCACCCGTCCCGGGCTCGGCCTGAGCGCCGAGGGCCTGCGGGCCGCGGCGCGGGCCGACCGCATCGTCCACTGCGCCGCCGTCACCGACTTCGGCCGGCCCGAACAGCTCTACCGGGACGTCAATGTGGCCGGCACCCGCAACGTGCTGGACCTCGCCCTCGGCCATGGGATTCCCCTGGTCCACGTCAGCACCGCCTATGTGTGCGGCGAACGCGACGGCACCGCCCGCGAGGAGGAACTCGACGTCGGACAGCGCCTCGGCAACGCCTACGAGCGCAGCAAGCTGGAGGCGGAGACCCTGGTGCGCAAAGCCGCCGTCGACGGGCTGCCGGTGGCGGTGGTCCGGCCCAGCATCGTCACCGGAGCCACCCGCACCGGCTGCGTCCGCGAGTTCAAGACCCTCTACCCGGTCGTCAAACTCATCACCCAGGGGCTGTCCCGCACCGTCCCGGGCCACTACGACGCGGCGCTCGACCTGGTGCCCGTGGACCACGTCGCCGACGTGGTCACCGAGGTGTGCGAACGCTTCGCACAGGCCCGCGGGCTCACCCTGCACGCCGTCGGACAGGCCGTCACCCTGCGGGAGTTCTCCGACGTGCTCGCCGAGTACCCCTCGTTCCGGGTGGCCAGGTTCGTCCCGCCGTCGTCCTTCTCCGCGGCGGCCCTGCCCGCCCGCGAGCGCGCCTACCACGAGCGGGTCATGTCGCTGTACGAAAGCTACTTCCGCCGCCGCGTCCGCTTCGACACCACGAACACCGCCGCCTTCAGCCGCCACCCGGTGCCCAGGGGCGGTCCGGCCTACCTGCGCCGCCTGCTCGACCACTGCCTCAGGGTCGGCTATCTCGGCGCGGCCCCACCCCGCCGCCCCGCACCCGCACCGACCGACGGGAGCACCCAGGCATGAGCCCCCAGCACACCCTCGCGCCCCAGCACACCGCGTCCGTCCACGGCATCGAGGTGTCGCCGCTGCTGGCCTGCGACCCCCGCAAGCGCCGCCTGTACGGCGCGGACACCTACTACCAGGAGAGCTTCGAGCAGCTCGACACCCTCACCGGCGACCTCACCGGTTTCACCCACCGCCACGCCGCGCTGCTGCTCAAGCCCGACGCCGTGGTCACCCGCAGGCTGCTGCCCGCCGTGGACTGGCTGGCCGACAACGGTTTTCGCATCGTCGCCGCCGAGACCACCCGGCTCACCCGCACCATGATCCGTTCGCTCTGGTTCTACCAGTGGAACCTCGCCACCCCCGAGCGCCGCAGACTCGCCCGGCTGTTCCTGCACAGCACCGACTCCCTGGTGCTGCTGGTCCGCTGCGAGCGCGACACCGACGTCCCCGCGTCCGTCCTGCTCACCGAGCTGAAGGGTCCCACCGACCCGGACGCCAGGACCCCGGGCCAGCTGCGCCACCTGCTCGGCCGCTACAGCTACCTGCTCAACCTGGTGCACACCCCGGACGAACCCGCGGACGTCCTGCGCGAGCTGGCCGTCCACTTCGACGACGAGCAGCGTGAGGAGATGTTCCGCTCCGCGCTCGCCGGAAAGGACCGCACCGCACGGGCCGTCGACCTCGCCGAGCTCCTCCACAGCCGCTGCGCGCCGCGCTCGCTCGACTTCGAACCGGCCCTGGCGCGCGTACGGTCCGCCGTCGCCGCCCACGCCGGGCCGCGCCCGGACGCCTCGCCGCGCGAACTGCTGGAGACGGCCTGGCGGGACGGCGTGGCCCTGGACCCGTGGGACACCGTCGTCGTCGGATCGAAGGTGCTGCCGATGCGGCAGCCCGGCCGGGCGCCCGTCCTGGACGGCGCCGACGCCGGCACCTGGCGCGCACACCTCGCCGGTCTGCGCACCCCCACACGCTGAGGAGCAAAGGCAAGCATGCGGATCGACCGGACCCTGCCCAAGGCCCTGGTGCACCGGGCGTCCATCGCCGAGGTCTTCCTGACCGACGCGCGGCGCCACGGCGAGGACGACCTGGTCCTCGCCGCCCAACTGCCCCGGCTGCACGCCTTCTACGACGACACGCTCGCCCCGCGCGCCGGGCACGATCCCCTGATGCTGCTGGAGGCGTGCAGGCAGGGCATCTTCGTCGTGGCCCACGAGTTCCTCGGCGTGCCCCTGGACCACAAGTTCCTGTTGCGGACCGTGGAGTTCGAGGTCCTCGAACCCGGGCCGCCGGCGCGGTGCGCGTTCCCCACCGACATGGTCATCGGCACCCGGATCGAGCGCCGTGCGCGGGGCAGGTCGGGCGTGACGGGCCTGCGGCTGCGCTTCCTGTGCACGGCCGACGGCCATGACGTCATGACGGCCGGCATCGAGTACTCCTGGCTGGCGCCGCGGCAGTGGGACAGGCTGCGCGCCGTGCGGCGCGCCGATCTGGAGCTGCCCGCCGTCCCGGTGGCGCCGCCGGTGCAGCGGATCCGGCCCGAGCTGGTGGATCGCGGGTCCGCGGCCAACGCCGTGATCTCCCCCGCCCGGGCCACCGCGGACGGCGGTCTCGCCGCCCGTCTGGTGCCCGACACCGCGCACCCGGTCATGTTCGACCACTGGGTCGACCACGTGCCCGGCATGCTGGAGCTGGAGGCCTGCCGGCAGCTGGCGGTCGTCGCCTCCGTGGCGGCCGGGACCCTGCCGACGCCCGCGGCGCGGCCGACGGCCCTGCACGCCCGGTTCCGTGCCTTCGGCGAACTGGACCTGCCCCTGGAGTGCCGCACGGGCCCCGTCCTGCCCGGCTCGGACACCGCGTGCACGCTGAGCCAGCGCGGCGCGCCCGTCGCCGACGCCCGGATCAGGCTGGCCGCCCCGGAGCGGGCGGAACCGGCGGGTGCTGGCGCCGGTCCGCGCGCTCTGGACCGCGGCGAGGGCTCCCGTCCGTGAGCGCGGTGGCCCTCCCCCTGGTCCCGGCCCGCCTGGGCCGTTTCGTTCTGCGCAGGTTCCGCCCACAGGTCTACGCCGCCTACGGCGTGCTGTGGGTGCTCGCACTGGAGGGCTCCGCGGTGGCCCTGGCGGGCACGGCCTGGCGCCCCACCGGCGCCACCGCCGTACGCGCCGTCAGTGTCGTGCTGACCCTGCTGTTCCTGCGGATGCTGGACGAGCAGAAGGACCTCGCCCACGACCGCGTGCACCACCCCGACCGGCCCCTCGTCACGGGCGCGATCAGCGCGGCGGAGCTGCGCGGTGCCATGGCCGCCGTCGCCGTCGTGGTGGTGGCGCTGAACGCGCTGCTCTCCCCGGTCGCCGCGTTCCTGGTCCTGCTGCCGCTCGGCTACGCGCTCCTGCTGCCCGTCGTGGAGCGCCTGTCCGCGCCGGTCCGGGAGGGACAACTGCTCAACCTGGCCGTCACCTATCCGGTGCAGGTGCTGGTCGGCGCCTACGTGTACCTCTCGCTCGCCGTGTCCGGGCCGGTGACCGCCGACTGGCGGGCGCTGCCGCTGCTGGGGCTGTGCGCCGGTGTCTTCCTGCACTTCGAGTTCGCCCGCAAGACCGCCTGGGAGTCGGTGCCGGACGACCGCCTCTACTCGTCGGCGCTGGGGCCCGTGGGCGGCGCGGCCGCCGCGCTGGCGCCGGTCGCCGTGGCCCTGCTGTGCGACGTGGTCCTCTTCCGGCCCGCCGGCGTGCTCGGTCTGCTGCCCTGTCTGGCGGCCCTGCTTCCCGTCGCCGCCGCACTCCGCTTCCTGACGGCCCGCCGCGGCACCTGGCCGCTGCCGCCCGCCATGGGCTACATCGTCGTCACCTATCTCGCCCTGGTGCTCCAGGCGGTGGTCCGGCCGTGACCGGTCTCAGCGGCGAGGAACTGCTCACCACCACGCGCACGGTACGGCGCGGTCTCGACCTGACGCGTCCGGTGGATCCCGCGGTCGTCGAGGACTGTCTGCGCATCGCCCTGCAAGCGCCCAACGGCAACAACCGCCAGCGCTGGCGGTGGCTGGTGCTCACCGACCCGCTGGTGCGCTCCCAGGTGGCCGACGTGTACCGGTCCGCCTTCTACGCCCGCAACGGCGCCGCGCTGCGGGAGCCGGACCACGTCCCGGACGCCACCCTGCGTGTGCTGACCGCCGCTCGCCACCTCGCCGACCGGCTGCACGAGGTGCCGGTGCTGGTGATCCCGTGCCTCCAGCTGGACTCCGAGGAACTGCCGTCCGGCAACCAGGCGGGCCTGTGGTCCTCGCTGCTGCCCGCCGCCTGGAACTACGCGCTGGCGGCCCGCAGCAGGGGGCTGGTCACCGCCTGGACCACCGTCCACCTGGACCGCGAGCGGCAGATCGCCGACCTGCTCGGCCTGCCCCGCACGGTCCACCAGGGTGCCCTGTTGCCCACCGCCCACCCGCTGCGCAGCACCTTCCGCCCGGGTCCCCGGCAGCCGCTGGAGCAGGTGCTGCACTACAACGGCTGGTCGGACACGGCAGCGCACGACGGGCTCACCACGGAGCCTCGCAGGACCTGATCAGAGCAGGGCCTCCAGCGCCAGGGCGGCCCGCGGCGCGCCACCGGCCTGCTCCATCACCCGGGACATGCGCCGCAGCCGGTCCCGCAGTTCGCGGTCGGCGGCCGTCCGGCGTACGGCGTCCAGCAGGGTGTCCGCGGTCATGTCGGCGGTGTCGAGGAGCGTGCCGAGCCCCAGCTCCACGGCCCGCCGCGACAGCACCCGGGTCTCCGGCACCAGCGGCACCAGCACCGGCGGGGTGCCCGCGGCCAGCGACTCCATCAGGCTGCCCAGGCCCGCGGCCGTGACGAACACCTCGGCCCGGCGCACCGCCGCCAGCTGCGGGATCCAGCGGTGGACCGACACGTTGGGGGGCAGCGGTCCCAGTTCCGCGGGGTCCGAGCCGTTGCCGACGGTGACCACCGCGTGCCACGGCTGCCCGGCGAAGGCGTCCACGCAGGTGCGGAAGAACGCGGGCTGGTTGTTGTAGAGGGTGCCCGTCGAGAGCACCACCAGCGGCAGCCCGTCCACGGGCGCGTCCCAGGTCTGCGCCAGGTACTCCCGGGACAGGCACGCCCCGACGAACGTCGTCTCCGCGCCGAAGGTCTCTCCGGCCGGCTGGAACTCCCGGGGCGCGTACACCAGGTTCCGCTCGGCGCGCCAGTCCACCAGCCGGCCGGGCGCCAGGTCGAGGCCGTGACCGGCCGCGAACTTCGCCTCGCGGCCGAGGAGTTCGACCACGGCCGGGTGGTCGCGGCCCACCCCGGAGAACTCCGCGATCGCGGCCATCTGCGCGTAGTGGTCGTTGGACGCCATCGACGGGGTGGACTCCACGGCGGGGCGGTCCCACAGCAGTCCCAGCGACCTCCCCGCCAAGGAGACGATCATGTCGTAGAAGACCAGGTCGGGCACGTCGTCGGCGAACAGCTCGCGGGCGAGTGCCACCAGGTTCTCGCTCTCCTGGAGGAACAGCACCGCCGACCAGGCCAGCATGTCCGGGGTCAGTTCCCTCAGCTGCCCCGGGCCGAGGGCCGGCGCCAGCAAAGAATCGTGGACCAGCGCGGTGGCGCCCGTCGCCCGCACGGCGGGTGCGAACGCCTCCGTGGTCAGGAAGCTGACGCGGTGTCCGCGCCGGACCAGTTCCTCGGTGACCGCCAGCTGGGGCCGCATGTGCCCGTGCGCCGGGATGCCGAGGACGAGAAGGTGACCGGTCATCTGTTCACCGCTCCCCTCGGGACAGGACCGGCACGGCAGCGGCCCCGCGGACGTTGCGGATAGGGCGCATCCGGGGTTCGCCGGCCGGTGCGAGGCGCGGCAGGCGCGCGAACAGGTGCCGCAGGGCGAGCTCGGTCTCCAGCCGGGCCAGCCCCGCCCCCAGGCAGTAGTGGATCCCGGCCGAGAAGGCCAGGTGGTCGCGCTTGTTGGGGCGGTGCAGGTCGAAGCGGTGCGGCTCCTCGAACACCGCGGGGTCCCGGTTGGCCGCGGCGACCACGATCACCAGCATCGCCCCGGCGGGCAGCGACACGCCGCCGAGCGTGACCGGTTCGAGGGCGATCCGCCCCAGCATCTGCACCGGTGCGTCGTAGCGCAGGAACTCCTCGACGGCCTCGCCGGCGAGCGCGAGGTCGTCCAGCAGGAGGTGCTTCTGCCCGGGATGGCGCAATAGCGCGACGGCCGCCCCGGAGATCGCGTTGACCGTGGTCTCGAAGCCGGCGAGCAGCAGGATCCCGACGAGAGCGACGAGCGTACGGCCGTCCAGCGGCTCGCCGTCGACCTCGCCGGCCACCAGCCGGCTGACCATGTCCTCGCCGGGGTCCCGGCGCCGCTCCTCCACGAGGGCGCTCAGGAACCGCGTCATCTCGCCCAGGGCACGCCGTACCTCCCGGCGCTCGCCCAGGGTGCGAATGCCGTCCAGGGTGTTGGCCAGGACCTGGCCCCACCGCACGAAGGCCGTGCGGTCGGCGTCCGGAAGGGCGAACAGGTCGCAGATCACCTCGATGGGAATCCGGCGGGCGAAGTCCGTCACGAGATCGAAGCGCTCCCGCCCCTCGACCCGGTCCAGTACGCGGTCCACCACCTTCTCGACGTCCCGGGTCAGTTCCTGCATCGCCCGCGGGGTGAACAGCGGGCTCGCCAGGCGCCGCAGTCGGGTGTGCTCGGGCGGGTTGAGGACCAGCATCGACTCGTCGAGCGGATGGACGTACCGCGCCTCCTCCCCGGACACGACCTGCCAGGGGATGCCGCCCGGACGCTCCGGCGCCGGTTTCACGCCCAGCCTCGGGTCGCGCAGGGCGGCCCGGCTGATCGCGTGGTCCGTGGTGATGTGCATCCCGAGCGGATGTCCGACCATCGCGCCCCGTGCCCGGATCCGCTCGTAGTCCGGATAGGGGTCCGCCGGCGCGCGGCGTCCCAGGACCCGCATCACCGGGTCCCCGCACAGCGCCAGCGCGCGCACCACGGAGCGTGTCGTGAGTGAGACGGCACCTGCCCGGATTTCGCTGCCCAGCCGCTCCGTACTGATCCTCATGGCCTCTCCGCATCCGCGGCGCGCGGACGGTCCGCCCGCATCCTCAGGCAAGGCACGCTACGAAGCCCCGCGTGCGCGGTCGAGGGCCCTGCCGCCGCACCTCCCCGAAACCCTGTATTTCCCTAGGAGTCGGCCGAGCCCCGGGCGAGGGCTCGAAAGGGCCCGGCAGGGCTCAGACAGGGCCTTCGCCTGTGACGGCACCCATAGGACGCAGATCACGTCCTATCGCGCCTCGTAGCGCCACACCCTCCCGAACAGCACAGAAAGCCCGCAAAAACATAAATACCGGACATATCTCCGAAGTAGGGTAGTACGTCACATCATTGCGCTCCGGCCCACGCCCCGCTAACCATTGCTGTCGTTGCTGGAAGCCACGAAACGGACCGGGCGAAGAGACACCGCACCCGCCCGCTCCGGCCCACAGCGCGGGGCCCCGCCCCTCCGACGACGACCCCCACTGGAGAGTTCCTTCCACATGGCCATCAACACCGCCCTCACCACCCGCCTGCGCACCCTCACCCTCACCGGCCTCACCGCCACCGGCATCGCGGCCGCCGCCGTCACCCTGATGCCCGCCAACGCGCACGCCGCCGACATGGCGCAGGCACCCGCCCGGGTGGCCAAGACCGCCTCCAGCAACCACACCGCCGGCACCAGCGGCAACCTCGACGGCTGGATCAAGCAGGCCCTCGGCATCATGAAGGCCAAGGGCATCCCGGGCAGCTACGACGGCCTCAAGCGCAACATCATGCGCGAGTCCGGCGGCAACCCCGCCGCCCAGAACAACTGGGACGTGAACGCACAGAAGGGCACCCCCTCCAAGGGCCTGCTCCAGGTCATCGACCCCACCTTCAACGCCTACCACGTCTCCGGCACCGCCCACAGCGTCACGGACCCGGTCGCCAACATCACCGCGGCCGCCAACTACGCCGCCCACCGCTACGGCTCCATCGACAACGTCAACTCCGCCTACTGATCCCGGAGTCGGACGACCGCAAGGCCGGTACGAGCAGCGACACCCGCTGCCGCACCGGCCTTCGCGCATGCGCAGGACCGCGGGCGTCACACCGGCTTCCACCGCCCGGAAGCGGCCTTCGGACCCCCGGAACACGCCCGCATGCCGAGAATGGTCCGTCCTGGTGAGACAACACGCCGGACCAAAAGCACACAATCAGATATTCCCGCAGGTCACGGACCGTCAGAAAAGTCCCGGAAACGGCAACTCGGATGGCGCACCGAAGGCCCCGCGGGCCACCCGTTCGCCGATCGCCCCGTCGTCCTCGGCCCGCGCGGGATTTAGCGTTTTCCCATACGCGACGCACGCGGCGGCGACCGCGGCGAGAAGGGAAGGCGAATGTCTGCGTCCGGTTGGTCCGAGCTTGCCGAAGAAGAGCAGCGGCGGCGTCGCCACGCCCCGTGGGGCGTGCTGGCGCTTGTTCTGCTGACCGGGCTGGCACTCGTCCGCAATGGTTCCGGAGACTTCGACGCCGGCCCGCCGCAGCCCGCTTCGGCGGCCGCCCCGGACACCCGCACCAGCACCGGCACGGGCGTCCGGGCCGCGCATGCGGCGCCGCTCCCGTTCTCCGGGGCGGACCGCGTGCGGATCCCCGCGATCCGGGTCGACGCGCCGGTGATGCCGGTCGGCCTGGACGCCGCCGGCTGGATCGGCGCGCCCCCGCCCGACGACGCCGGCCTCGCGGGCTGGTTCACCGGTGCCGCCTCCCCCGGCGAGAAGGGCACGGCCGTCATCGTCGGGCACGTCGACAACCGGCGCGGTCCCGCGGTGTTCTACGGACTCGGAACCCTCAGGAAGGGAAACCGGATCGACGTCCTGCGCAAGGACGGGAAGACCGCGGTGTTCGAGGTCTACGGCATCGAGGTGTTCCCGAAGGCCCATTTCCCCGGTGACCGGGTGTACGGCTCGAAGGGCACCGCGGAACTGCGCCTGATCACCTGCGGCGGCGGCTTCTCGAAGCGGCACGGCTACGACGGGAATCTCGTCGTCTTCGCCCGCCTGGTCGCGGTGGACTGACATCCACCACGGCCGGGCCGGCGCATCCCCGGGGACGGGCCGCGCACCCCTCACACGCGTCTGGCCGGCACGGTCAGGTGATATCCGGAGTCGAGGAGATGGGGCAGCCATTCGCGGATGGCGCGGACGGTCTGCGACCGGTCGCCCCCGGCGTCGTGGGAGAGCACCACGACCCCGGGGGCGGCGCCGCTCTCCACCCGGTCGACGATGGTGGAGGTGCCCGGCATCGTCCAGTCCGTGGTGTCCACGGTCCAGGCCATCGGCTCCATGCCCATCGCGGCGCCGAGCTGGAAGGCGGCCCGGTTCCAGGCGCCGTAGGGGGCCCGGAACCACTGGGGGCGTTCGCCGTAGGTGTCCTCGATGGCGTCGCTGGTGCTCGCCATCTCGTCGTGGATCTCCCTGCGGCTGAGGGCGGTCAGCAGCGGATGGGTCCAGGTGTGGTTGCCGACGACATGGCCCTCCTCGGCCATCCGGGCCACCAGTTCCCTGTTCTCGACGACGCACTCGCCGCACAGGAAGAACATGGCCCGCACGTCGTACTTGGCGAGGGTGTCCAGGATGTGCGGGGTGTAGTCCGGGTTGGGGCCGTCGTCGAAGGTCAGCATCATGTGCCGGCCGCGCCCGGAGATCCGGAGCACGGGCTCGGTGCGGACCTTCAGCCTGCGGGGTGAGGCGCGCGGCGGGCCGTAGCCGGTGAGCGGCTGGAGCCGGAAGGCGGAGGACTTGGGCACCTGACGGGCCTGCGGACCGGGGGCGGCGGCCGGCGGGGCGGTCTCCTCGTCGCCGCCCGCGAGGACGGCCCCGGCGGCACCCGCGGCCCCCAGCGCGGCGGCCCCGGCGAGGAGCATCCGGCGCCGCGTGAGCAACTGATCCTTCTGCATGAGTCATCAGTCGCCCCGCCGGACTCCGGCGCACCACAACGACACTGGTGCGGCGGCGGGAAAGCACCCGGTCGGCCGAGCACGGGAGCCGCTGTGGCCCCGCACGTAAGCGTCTGATAAGCAATCAGTCCACAGCAACTGCCATGACACACAGGGGGGCGAGCCGAGTTGGCCGCGCACGGGGGAACGACCGCGGGAAGTGCCGGGGGAACGAACGGGGCGCCGGACCGGGGAGCACGCGGCACACTGGCCGTGGTGCTGCTGGCCGTCGCGCAGATCCTGGTCGTCTTCGACACAACTGTCTTCGCGGTGGGGCTGCCGCTCATCCAGCACGACCGGGAGCTGTCGTTCTCCGGGCTGACCTGGCTGCTGTCCGCGTACAGCGTGTGCTTCGCCGCGCTGCCGGTGCTCGCGGGCGCGCTCGGCCGGGCGTTCGGGCACCGGCGGGTGCTGATGGGCGGGTTCGCGCTGTCGAGCCTCGCCGCGGCGGCGCCCGCGCTGTCCTCCGACGCCTCGGTGCTGCTCGCCTCGCGGGCGGTGCAGGGTGTCGCGGCGGCGGTCATCACGGCGGGCGCGCTCGCGCTGATCGACGCCACGCATCCCGAGGGCCGGGACCGGGACCGGGCGCTGAACGTGCACTTCGCGGTCGTCGCCTGCGCCACCCCGGCCGTGCTGCTGCCGTGCACCGTGCTGCTGGACACCGTCGACACGGAGAACACGGTCTTCTGGGTCCAGGCCGCGGCCGGGCTGGCGCTCCTGGTGCTGACCCCGGTGGCGCTGGCCGAGACGGCGCCCGCGCCCGCCGCCCGGGCCCGGTTGGCCGGTGCCGCGCTGGCCGTCGTGCCGCTGGGCTTCCTGGCCTGGTTCGCGGACTGGCTCGGCGGTCGCAGCGTGTCCGTCACGACGGTCGTCCTCATCGCCGTGGGCGCCGCGGTGCTGCCCTCCGTGCTGGGCCTCGCGTGGCGCGGCGAGCGGGTGCCGGCCCTGCTGTCCCGGGAGCGGGCCGCGTTCGGTGCCTACACCGTGGTGGCGCTGCTGGCGGCGAGCCTGGCCGGGGTCGTGCTCCTGCTCACGTTCGTCCTCCAACTGCTCGGCGGGCTCTCCCCGATGCGGGTCGGCTGGGCGCTGCTGCCCGCCGTGGCCGGGGTGGTCGCGGGCAGCGCGGTCCTGCCGCGCCTGGCCGCCCGTGTCGGTCTGGCGGGGACGGTGGCCGGGGCCTGTGCGGTGGCGGCCGTCGGGTTCGTGCTGCTGAGCCTGCCGGGCGCGGGCTACGGCTTCGGCGCGGTGCAACTGCCGCTGCTGCTGATCGCCTTCGGCTGCGGTGTGCTCGCCCTGCCGGCCGGTTTCGCGCGGTCGGGCAGCGGCGCGCTCCCCCGGGCGCTGAACTCCTCCCGGCAGCTCGGCGCCGGTCTCGGCACGTCCCTGTTCGCCGGCGTCATGACGGTCACCCTGCAGCACACGCCGGCCACCGGGCCGCACGGTCCGGCGGAGTACCGGGCCGCCCTCGCGACCGAGGTCCGGCACTGCTTCGGCCTCGGTACGGCGCTGTGTCTGGCCGCCGCGCTGGTCGCGCTGCTGGCCCTGCCCCTGCGCACCGCCCGCACGACGGACCCGGAGCCGGGCCTCAGCGGCGGCGCACCAGCGGGAACGGCAGGGTCTCCCGGATCGTCAGCCCCGTCAGGAACATGACGAGCCGGTCGACACCGAGGCCGAGGCCGCCGGTCGGGGGCATCGCGTACTCCAGGGCCTCCAGGAAGTCCTCGTCCAGCTCCATCGCCTCCGGATCGCCGCCGGCGGCCCGCAGCGACTGCTCGGTGAGCCGTCGGCGCTGCTCGACGGGGTCGGTCAACTCCGAGTAGGCGGTGCCGAGTTCGGTGCCGAAGGCGACGAGGTCCCAGCGCTCGGCGAGCCGCGGATCGGTGCGGTGCGGGCGGGTCAGCGGGGAGACGTCGGTCGGGAAGTCCTTGTAGAAGGTGGGCAGCCGGGTGCGTTCCTCGACGAGCCGCTCGTACATCTCCAGCACGACGTCGGCCGGGGTGTCGTCGGCGGTGTACGGCACCCCGGCGCGGTCGCACAGCCGGTGCAGCCGCAGCAGTTCGGTGCCGGGACCGATCTCCTCGCCCAGCGCCTCGGAGACCGCCCCGTACACGGTCTTGACCGGCCAGGCGCCGGAGATGTCGTACTCCCGGCCGTCCTTGCGGGCCACCGGGGAGCCGAGGGCGGCGCTCGCCGCGCCCTGGATCAGTTCGCGGGTGAGGTCGAGCATCACGGTGTAGTCGGCGTGCGCCTGGTAGGCCTCCAGCATCGTGAACTCGGGGTTGTGCTTGTAGGAGACGCCCTCGTTGCGGAAGGTGCGGCCCAGTTCGAAGACCTTCTCCAGGCCTCCGACGCACAGCCGTTTCAGATACAGCTCGGGGGCGATGCGCAGGTAGAGGTCGAGGTCGTAGGCGTTGATGTGGGTGGTGAAGGGGCGGGCGTTGGCGCCGCCGTGGATCTGCTGCAGCATCGGGGTCTCGACCTCGACGTAGCCGCGGTCCAGCAGGCCCTGGCGCAGCGCCTGTACGACGGCGGAGCGCACCCGGATCACCGTGCGCGCGGCGGGGCTGGTGGCGAGGTCGAGATAGCGGCGGCGGACCTTGGCCTCGGGGTCGGCGAGGCCGCGGCGTTTGTCGGGCAGCGGGCGCAGGCACTTGCCGGTGAGCTGCCAGGAGGTGACGAAGACGGTGGGCTCGCCCTTGTCGCTGCGGCCGGCCCGGCCGGTGACCGTGACGTGGTCGCCGATGTCGGCGTCGGCGGTGAAGCGGTCCAGCTCGGGCCCTGCCTCGCTGCGGCTGAGGGCGATCTGGTGGTCGCCGGACCAGTCGCGCAGCACCGCGAAGACGATGCCGCCGAAGTCGCGGACCAGCATGACCCGGCCGGCGACGGTGACGTCCTGGCCCTCGGGGACGTCGGCGAGGGCGTGGGTGGGGGCGGGGACGCCGACCGGGTAGGGATCGGTGCCGGCGGCGCGCAGCCGGTCGAGGGTGCGGCGGCGGACGCGGACCTGGTCGGGCAGGCCCGGGCCGCCCGCCAGGGCACCGGCGCGGTCCCCTTCTTCGAGGCCGAGCACCGTCAGGGGCGGCAGCCCCGCGGTGGTGGCGGGCCGCTGCCCGGCCCTCGGGTGCCCCTTTCCCCAGAGTTTGCGCAGCGACGGTACGGAGACGAACCCTTCGGCGATGCCGGAGGCGAGGCCGATGCGGGCGAGGGCGGCGGTGTCGCCGTAGCAGATGAAGCGCGGATACCACTCGGGGTGGTACTTGGCGTTGGAGCGGTAGAGGGCCTCCAGCTGCCACCAGCGGGAGAAGAACAACAGCAGGCGGCGCCAGAGCCGCAGGACGGGTCCGGCGCCGATGCGGGCGCCCTCCTCGAAGACGGAGCGGAAGACGGCGAAGTTCAGCGAGATCCGGCGCACGCCCAGCTTGGGGGCGGCGGCACACAGCTCGGCGACCATGAACTCCATGACCCCGTTGGGGGCGGCGCGGTCGCGGCGCATCAGGTCCAGGGAGATGCCGTCGCGTCCCCAGGGCACGAAGGAGAGCAGGGCGAGGAGCCGGCCGTCCTCGCAGAGGGCCTCCACGAGCAGGCAGTCGCCGTCGGCGGGGTCGCCGAGCCGGTCCAGGGCCATCGAGAAGCCGCGTTCGGTCTCGGTGTCGCGCCAGGCGTCGGCCTTGTCGACGATCTCCTCCATCTCCCGTTCGCCGAGGCTGGAGTGGCGGCGGATGCGGCAGGTCGCGCCGGTGCGGGCGACCCGGTGCGCGGCCTGCCGGGTGACCCGCATGTCGCGGCCGTCCAGGTCGAAGGAGGCGATGTGCACGATCGCCTCGTCGCCGAGCTGGAGGGCGCCGAGCCCGGCGCGGGCGTAGGCGCGGGCTCCGTCCTCCGAGGCGCCCATCACGGCGGGCGCCCAGGCGTAGCGGCGGGCGAGGTCGAGCCAGGCGGCGATGGCGTGCGGCCAGGCCTCCATGTCGCCGACGGGGTCGCCGCTGGCCAGGCACACCCCGGCCTCGACGCGGTAGGTGACGGCGGCCTTGCCGCTGGGCGAGAAGACGACGGCCTTGTCCCGGCGGGTGGCGAAGTAGCCGAGGGAGTCGCGCTCGCCGTAGAGCGCGAGGAGGGCGCGGATGCGGGCCTCCTCGTCCTCGTGCAGGGCGGCCTCCAGGCGCTGGGAGCGGAAGAGCGTGGCGGCGGCGTTGAGCAGGGCGAGGGCGCCGAACAGGCCGAGCACGAAGCTGACCTGGCGGGGCGGGCGGCCGGTGAAGGTGCCCTCGGAGACCAGTCCGCCGCACACCCGGTCGGCCGCCCAGGCCAGATGCTCGCTCGCCGGGAGCGTGCCCGGGAACAGCAGGACCAGGCCCCAGCCCAGCAGGGTCGCCACGACGAGGCCCGCCACCAGCACGCCGAGGGCCCGGCGTACGGCGGCGCGGCGGGAGGCGGCGTAGAACTCCGCGCGGGCCACGACGAGCAGGACCAGCAGCAGGGCGGACACCACCAGGGACAGCAGCGCGTCGGTGTACATGCCGACGCCCACGGCGAGCGCGTCGGTGAGGACGAGAAGGCCGAGGTACACGACGATCAGCCACCAGGCCACCTTCTTGCGGGCGGCGGTGGCACCGGCCAGCAGGAAGAGGAAGACGGCGTAGGCGAGGTTGGCGCTGATGGGCACCAGGAGCACCTCAAGGGCCTCCGCGACCGGGCGGAACAGGCGCCGCAGGGGCTCGATGAGCGCCAGCAGGGCGCACAGCAGGCCGACGGCGCCGAAGAGGGTCGCGAAGGCCTCGGGCACCCAGCCGAGGCGCCCGCCTGCGGGCGGGCGTACCGGCGCCGTGGGGTCCCTCTGTGCGGCGGGCTGCGCGCTCGCGGTCATGGTTCCGACTGTAGGAAGAGCCCGGGCGGATCGCCCGTCGAGAGCCCGCCCGTGTCCGAGCGGGAGGGACGGGTTCCGATAGCCTCGGACCGTGACGGAACAGCAGGGGCAGCACTCGCATTCGCACGCGCACCAGTTCGAGCGTGGCACGGACGGGCCGAAGGTCATCGTGGTCGGTGTGGACGGCTCCGACTCCTCGATGCGCGCCGCGTCGTACGCGGGCGGGCTCGCCCGGCGTCAGCACGCGCTGCTGGCCGTGGTGTACGTGCAGCCGGTCCTCGCGGCCGGGGCGGCGCTGGGGGCGCCGGTGGCGGAGACGACCGACGAGATCGCCGAGGACCTGGTGGCGCAGATCCGGGAGGCGGCGGAGCGGGTCAAGGGGATATTCGAGGTGCGCTGGGAGTTCCACACCTTCCGCGGCGACCCCTACACCGGCCTGGTGAAGGCGGCCGACGAACTGAAGGCGGACGCGGTGGTCGTCGGCGCCTCGGAACAGGCCGGGCACCGGATCATCGGCTCGGTGGCGGTCCGCCTGGTGAAGGCCGGCCGCTGGCCGGTGACGGTCGTCCCGTAGACCGAGCCGAACGCCACGGGGCCCTGTGCCCGGACCGGTGCGTACCGCCGGCGGTCCCTGCGGGACGGTGTCGGGGCCGGTTCGGCAAGGGCCTCGCCGGCACCAGGCCGAGTGGCGCGCGGATGCGAGCCGCACGGCCTGGCGGAGCGGCGCCGAGAACGGGCGCGAACACACCGGCACGGGCGATCAGCCGAGCCGCTGCCACCGTCCCCACACGCGGACGCCGGTGAGCCCGAGCGGGCCGACGGCGCGGGGTACGGCGACGGTGGGGCGGCCGGGAGGCGGTGGCTCGGCGGGGGGCGGCGCGGCGAGGGGTCGCTGTCGTGGTGGGAAGGGCGGGTGGCGGTCTCCGGGGCACCCGCCCCCTGCCCGACGCAGTCGTGCGTGGTGTCTTCCGTACGGGTCGCGGCTGAGCCATCATGATCCGCCGTCAGCCGTTTGCCGTCGGCGAAGAGGTGAGGCTCATGGACAGGCTCCGCGCGGGTGAAGGAATTCTCCGCCGCAAACCCATCGAGCACATCGAGGACACGGAGGTCCGGGAGGGACCGCGGCTGGACCGGTCGCTCGGGCTGTGGCAGCTCACCGCGATCGGCGTGGGCGGCATCATCGGCGCCGGCATCTTCACCCTGGCCGGTACGGTGGCCAACGGCACGGCCGGCCCCGCGGTGCTGGTGTCGTTCCTGATCGCCGGTGTGGCGAGCGCGTGCGCGGCGCTGTCGTACGCCGAGTTCGCCGGGCTGATCCCGAAGGCGGGCTCGGCGTACACCTACGGCTACGCGGTGCTCGGCGAGTTCGCGGGCTGGTTCATCGGCTGGGACCTGCTGCTGGAGTACACCGCGATCGTGGCGGTCGTCGCGATCGGCATCTCGGGCTACTTCAGCTTCCTGGTCGGGGAGACGGGCGCGCATCTGCCGCACTGGATGCTGGGCGCGCCCGGCACCGGGGACGGGCACCGGGTCGACCTGTTCGCCGCGATCCTGTGCCTGCTGATCGCCTGGCTGCTGAACCTGGGCATCCGCAGCGCGGCCCGCTTCGAGACCCTCGGCGTCGGGCTGAAGGTGCTGGTGGTGCTGCTGGTGATCGCGGTGGGCTTCTTCCACATCGACACCGCGAACTACCACCCGTTCTTCCCGTACGGCATCGGCGGCGCCTTCACCGGCGCGGCCACGGTGTTCTTCGCCGTGTTCGGCTACGACGCCATGTCGACGGCGGCCGAGGAGTCGAAGGACGCGCAGCGGCACATGCCGAAGGCGATCCTCTACTCGCTGGCGATCTCGATGGTGCTGTACGTGGCGGCCTGCCTGGTGCTGACCGGCATGCAGAACTACCGGCACATCAACAAGGAGAGCGGCTTCGCGACCGCGTTCAAGTCGGTGGGTCTGGACCGGCTGGCGGACGTGATCGCGGTGGGCGCCATCATCGGCATCCTCACCGTGATGTTCACGTTCATGCTGGGCGTGACCCGGGTGTGGTTCTCCATGTCCCGCGACGGGCTGCTGCCGAAGTGGTTCGCCAAGACCCACCCGACCCGGCATGTGCCGACCCGGGTGACCTGGATCGTCGGGGCGGGCTCGGCGGCCATCGCCGGGTTCGTGCCGATCGGCTCGGCCGCCGAGCTGACCAACATCGGCATCCTGCTGGCGTTCGTCGTCGTGTGCACGGCCGTGATCGTGCTGCGCTACCGGCAGCCGGAGCTGCCGCGCACCTTCCGCACCCCGGGGATGCCGGTGGTGCCCGCGCTGGGCGTGGTCTTCTCGATCTGGCTGATCACGTATCTGCAGTGGGAGACCTGGGTGCGGTTCGCGGTGTGGTTCGTGATCGGGTGCGTCATCTACTTCGGCTACTCCTACCGGCGCTCGGCGCTGGCCGGGCAGCCGTCCGCCGGGGGAACGACGCGCTGATCACTCCCCCATGGTCAGTCCGTCCTCGCCGGCGCCGCGGCTGAGCACCACGTCCCGGATGCGGTCGCGCACCGCCTCCAGCCGGGCGCCGTGGGCGATGGCCCGGTTCACGTCGAGCACGCGCCCGGAGTCGAGGTCGTACCACTGCGGGACGAACTCGGCCCTGGTGACCCGCCAGCGACCGCCGGGCCGGGCGGGCGGGGCGAAGGTGAAGCGGCCGAGGGTGGACGCGTTGCCGCGCGGGCTCCGGATCCCCCCGCGGTCGGCCAGCTCGCCGGCGATCTGTTCGCCCATGCCGTAGATCACCCAGGTGCCGTTGACCTTCTCGTAGGCCTGCGGGTCATGGGGGTGGGTGCCGAGGATCAGGTCGATGTCCGGGCGTCCGGCGGTGGCGGAGGCGGTGAGCCGCCGGGCGAGGCCGCGCTGCTGCACGCTCGGCTCGCGCTGCCACTCGGTGCCCCAGTGCACGGAGACCACGACGACGTCGGCGCCGGCCCGCCGGGCGGCGCGGGCGTCGGCGATCATCCGCCGCTCGTCGATCACGTTGACCGCCCAGGGCTCGCCGGCCGGCCGCGGGCGGCCTTCGGTGCCGACGGTGTACGACAGGTGCGCGACCCTGGCCGGGCCGGCCCTCAGGAGCGTGACCGCGCGGGCCTCGGCCGCGCTGCGGGCGGTGCCGACGTGTTTCAGCCCGGCCGCGTCCATGGCGTCCAGGGTGCGCCGGACGCCGGCGGGGCCGTCGTCCAGGGCGTGGCTGGAGGCGGTGGAGCAGCCGGCGTAGCCGGCCGCGGCGAGGCCCCGGGCGAGCTGCGGCGGCGACGCGAAGACGGGGTAGCCGGAGTAGTGGCCGTCGGCACCGAAGGCGGTGTCCATGTGACACAGCGCCAGGTCCGCGCGGGAGAGGGCGGGTTCGGTCTCGGTGAGCATGGGCCCGAAGTAGTAGCCGCGCCCGGCGGCGTAGTAGGCCGCCTGGTCGATGACGGAGGTGTGCGGCAGGATGTCCCCGGAGGCGACGAGCGTGAAGCCGCGGCCGAGGGAACGGGCGGAGCCGGCCGGGGCGGGGTGCCCGGACTCCTGCCGTAGGTGGTTCGCGCCGGCGGCCGCGGCCGTGAGGGCGGCGGTGAGGGCCAGGGCCACCAGGTGTCTGCGTCCGAACATCAGCTCACCCCATAAAATCGTATTTACTGACTATCCATCACCTTCCTATGGGTACGGAGTCGGCTCCGCGGATAAACGGACCAGGGCCCTGCTTAGCCCATCCGGTTCCCCGCGCAGGCCGCCCGTCCGACCGTTCGCCGACGCGATCGACCGCCCGTCGCACGGCCCTGCCCGCCCCCTGTCCCCCGGCCGCGCGCCGCGCTGGCATACGGCCATGACGGCCGCATCCCCGCTCACCCACCGGCCGGCCGCACCGGCCCGTGGGACGACGACCGCCGAACACGAACTGGCCGCGCTCCAGCGCGAGCACGGCGGCCCCCTGTTCGCCCTGCTGCTCCGGCTCTGCGACGGGGACCGGCAGCGCGCCGAGGACCTCGTCCAGGAGACCCTGGTGCGCGCCTGGCAGCATCCGGAGGCCCTGCACGCCGACGACTTCGACTCGGTACGGCCCTGGCTGCTGACCGTCGCCCGGCGGCTCGCGATCGACGCCCGGCGGGCCCGGCAGGCACGACCGCCCGAGGACGGCGGCGAGGTCCCCGAGACCGCCCGGGTGACCGCCGATCATGCCGAACGGGCCGCGCAGATGCTCGATGTGCGCGAAGCTGTGAAGACACTCACGCCGGAGCACCGTGACGTCCTCGTACTGGTGTATTTCCTCGGGGCCAGTGTGGCGGAAGCGGCGCAGACCCTGGGCGTACCACCCGGTACCGTGAAATCTCGCGCGTTCTACGCGCTGCGCGCGCTGCGCCGGGTCCTGCCGGGTTACGCGGCCGACCTGCACTGAAACCGGAGGCCGGGTCAAACCTCGGTAAAGCGCCTTGCTGAGCCCCCCATCGGGGCAATGGGCTGTCCTCATCCGCGTTTCCGGGCGGGCCGGGGCTCCGCCCCGACGGGGCCGGGCCACGCGCACGCACCGAAGGAAGGGCAGGAAGGGATGCTGCACAGAGGGCACGAGAGCACGGACGGCACCGACGGCGGTGAACTGGCCGTTCCCATGGCCTGGTTGTACGCCGAGTACATCGCCGACGAGCTGCTGCGCACCGGCGACCTCATGCCGCCGACGTCCTTCGAGTTCCGGGCCGGCCGGGACGCGCTGGCGCTGACCGTCTTCCTCTCCGACACCGACGGGGAGCTGTCCGGCATCCGCGTGATCTCCCAGCTGGAGACCTGGCTGTCGCTGACGGCGTACGACCAGCAGTGGCAGGAGTGGGTGCGCACGCGCATGGCCGAGCTGACCGCCCGGGCCGAGGGGACCGGCACCCGCTCGCCCGACCTCGCCCTCGCGGCTCAGGCCTGGCGCTGGCTGGAGGAGACCGAGCTGCTCGCACCGGACCTGGACGCGGTGCCGGGCGGCCCGGGGGCGCTCGGCGAGGACGACGGGCCGAAGGTGTGGACCGCGGCCTGGCGGCTCGGGCTGCCGCTCGGGCACCTGGCGATCCACCTGTTCTGACTTTTTTGGAAACCGGACCAATCCGGGGACCGGGCCGCTCCGAATCTCCTCTCCGGGATTCTGCGGGTGGCTTGAGTGATTCGGCTGTCGGCTGCGTACGGGTGGGAGCACGGAGTAACCCCACCCGCACCCATCGGCACGAGGATTCGGCATGAGGTCCCAGGAAAGGCATCGCGACGTCGGCGCGTACGCGCTCGGCGTGCTGAACGAGGCGGACGCCTTCCGCTTCGAGGACCACCTCATGGAGTGCCCTCAGTGCGCGGCACAGGTGACCGAATTCGGCCCTGCCGCACGGCAGTTGATGCTGTACCGCCGGGCCACGCCGCGCTTTGTGCACCCCATGACGCAGCCCGGACCCCGGCTGCTGGAGCGACTGCTCGGCGAGGTCGCGCGCCGGCAGCGGGTACGCCGCCGCCGCTTCCTGTACGGCCTGGCCGCCTCCGTGGTGCTGGCCACGGCCGGCTCCGGGCTCATGGCCTTCACCGCCCATGACGAGCCGGCCGCCCGTGCCACCGCGGCGACCGATCCGAAGACCGGGGTGTGGGCCGAGGTCACGGCCGACGACGAGGACTCCGGCAGCCGGCTGCTGCTGAAGGTCAAGGACCGCACCGGCCCGCGCACCTGCCGGTTCGTGATCGTCGGCCGGGACGGCTCCGAACAGGTCGCCGGCACCTGGACCCAGTCCGGGCCGGCCGCCGGCACCTTCACCGCGCTCGGGTCCTCCCCGCTGCACCCGGACCAGATCGCCCGCTACGACGTCCGCACCACCGACGGCCAGTCCCTGGTGAGCCTCAAGGCGCCGCAGGACTGAGGCGCCTTGAGGGCCGGGGCGGCACGGGACTCACTTCAGCAACCGGGACAGCCTGCGGTCCGCCAGCGGCTTGCCGCCCGTCTGGCAGGTCGGGCAGTACTGGAGCGAGGAGTCGCTGAAGGAGACCTCGCGGACGGTGTCCCCGCACACCGGGCAGGGCTCGCCGGTACGGCCGTGGACGCGCAGCCCGCTCTTCTTCTCGGCCTTCAGGCGCCCGGCGGCAAGGCCCCGGGACCGCTCGACCGCCTCGGTGAGCGTGGTGCGCAGGGCCCCGTAGAGGTGGCGGGTCTCCTCCGGGGTGAGGGAGGAGGCGAGCTTGAACGGGGACATCTTCGCGGCGTGCAGGATCTCGTCGCTGTAGGCGTTGCCGACGCCCGCGATCAGGGACTGGTCGCGCAGGGCGCCCTTCAGCTGCCGCCGTTCGCCCGTGAGCAGGGCGGCGAAGCGCGCCTCGTCGAAGCCGTCGGCGAGCGGGTCGGGGCCGAGCCGGGCGATGCCCCCGACCTCGTGCGGGTCGCGCACGACGTACACCGCGAGGCGCTTTTGGGTGCCGGCCTCGGTGAGGTCGAAGCCCTCGCCGGTCTCCAGCGCGACGCGCAGCGCGAGCGGGCCCTTGCCCGGCTTGGGCGGACCGTCGGGGAGCCGGTCCCGCCACTGGAGCCAGCCCGCGCGGGCCAGATGGGTGACGAGGTGCAGGCCGGAGCTCCCCACGAGGTCGAGGAACTTCCCGTGCCGGTGCACGGCGGTGATCCGGCTGCCCTCGAACGCGCCGACCGGTGGGTCGTACGTCTTCAGGACGCTGACGGCGACGGGCAGCACCCGCACGACCTCGTGGCCGACCAGGTGCTCGGTCAGGAAGTCCCTGAGCGCTTCCACTTCGGGCAGTTCCGGCATACGTCCAGGGTGCCATCCGGGGCTCGTGGGATCACATGTGCGCGGGCATCCGGAACTCGCACCACACCGCCTTGCCGCTGCCGCGTGCCTCCACGCCCCAGCTGTCGGCGAGCCGGTCCACGAGGAGCAGCCCTCGGCCGCAGACGCCGTCCTCGCCCGCGTCGCGGCGCCGTGGCAGGGCGCTGGAGGAGTCCTCGACCTCGATGCGCAGCCGGTGGTCTCCGTCGTCCAGCGCCCGCAGGGTGACGATCGCGGAGCCCTCGGTGTGCAGCAGGGCGTTGGTGATCAGCTCGTCGGCGGCCAGCTCGATCTCGTCGGACCGGTCCCGGACGCCCCAGGCGCGCACCGCGGCGCGGATCATGTGCCGGGCCTGGGCCAGCGCCTCCGGGCAGCCGGGGGCCACGTGCTGCTGGAGCCGCCCGCCGGCCCTCGGTGCCTCCGGGACGCGGCGGCGCAGCAGGAGCAGCGCCACGTCGTCGTCGCCGCCGCGCTCCTCGGCCAGACGGATCAGCCGGTCGGCGAGGTCCCGCACGTCGTCCGGGCCCTCGCCGACGAGTCGGACGAGGCCGCGCATGCCGTCGTCGAGGTCGGCGCCGGGCCGCTCGACGAGGCCGTCGGTGCACAGCAGCAGGGTGTGCCCGGGGCCGAGTTCGAGGGTGGTGACGGAATACTCCAGCCGGCCGAACTCGGCGGACAGGCCGAGCGGCAGCCCGCCCTGGACCGGGACCCGGCGGCAGCTGCCGTCGCCGTCCCGGATCAGCGGGTCGATGTGCCCGGCGCGGACGACCTGGACGACGCCGGTGGCGAGGTCGGCCTCGGCGTACAGGCAGGTGGCGAAGCGGTCGGTGTCGAGTTCGTGCAGGAAGACCGAGGCGCGGGCCATCACGGTGGCCGGGGTGTGTCCCTCGGCGGCGTAGGCGCGCAGCACGATGCGCAGCTGGCCCATGACGGCCGCCGCGTGCGTGTCGTGCCCCTGGACGTCGCCGATGACCGCGCCGACCCGTCCTCCGGGCAGCGGGATCAGGTCGTACCAGTCGCCGCCGATGTCCCGGCCGAGGGCGCCCCCGGCGGTGGCGGCACGGTAGCGCACGGCGATGTCGGCGCCGCGCACGCTGGGGATGGTGCGCGGCAGCATGGCCTGCTGGAGGCTCTGGGCGAGGTCCTTCTCCTGCTCGTAGAGCATGGCCCGCTGGAGGCTCTGCGCGATGCTGCTGCCGAGGGCGACCAGGACGGCGCGCTCCTCGGCGGAGAAGCCGCGCCGGTCGTCGTAGAGCAGACCCATCGCGCCGATGGGGCGGGCCTGGGCGATCAGCGGCAGATAGGCGGCCGAGGTGATGTGCAGGTCGGTGAGGTGCGGCCAGAGGATCGGGTAGCCCTCGGCGAACTCCTCGGGGGACTCGATGAACCGCGGCTGCAGCGTGCGCACGACCTCGCTCATCGGGTACGGCTCGTCGATGCGGTTCACCTTGTCGGCCGGGACGAAGCTGCCGACGGGAGCCTCGGCGACGAGCCGTATCCGGCCCGCCTCCACCAGCCCCATCACGAGGCTGGCCGCGCCGAGCCGGCGGATGCCGTGGGTGTCCTTGAGGACGTCGATGACGTCCCGGACGGTGCGGGCGTGGGCGAGGGCGGCGGAGACGGCCTGGACGACACCGGCCTGCTGGCGGAACGCCTCGTCCTGGGCGGCGCGCAGGCTGCGGGCGGAGCTGTCGGCGAGTTCCTCGGTGGCGTCGCGGACGATGCCGACGACCCGGCGCGGGCGGCCGGTGGCGTCGCGGCGGATGTAGCCCTGGGTGCGGGTCCAGCGCCTGGTGCCGTCGCGGCGGCGGATGCGGAAGTAGGCGCCGTAGTTCTCGCTGCCGTCCTTGATGGCCCGGGCGACCACCGCGTCCAGCCGGGCGGCCTCCGGCGGCGGCACCCGGACGGCGAGCGACTCGGGGCGCCCGTCGTACTCCTCGGGCAGCAGGTCGAACACCTCGTGGGCCTGGGCGTCCATGTGGAACAGGCCCGTGTCCAAGTCCCAGTCGAACGTCCCCATGCGGTTGAGCGCCAGAATCGGGTCCGGGTGGGCGGGCCAGTCCTCCGGGAGTGACAGGGCACGCGCTCCCCGATCAGCCATGGGGACACCTTGCCAGCATTTACCGGATTCCTCGACCTGATCGGAGAGCTTTCGGGGCCTGTTCGGGCGGAGCGTGCCGCCGCTCACGCGCCGGGGCCGCCGGGCGGGTCGTCGTCGTGCCGCGGGTCGGGGTCGTCGGGTGTGTCCAGGGTGAGGCCGAGGGACGGCGAGGGCTGCGGGCTGACCAGCCCGGGGGCCGCGGTGGCCGGGCGGGTGGGCGCCCCGGTGCTCGACGGGGAACCGGGCAGCAGACCGTACGACGGTGCGCCGACCGTCGGAGCGGTGCCGTCGTGGTCGGGGTCGGCCGGGGGCAGCGCGGTGGCCGAGGAGGCGGGGGCGGGGACGATCCGGTCGTGGGTGACGTCGCGGCCGATCCGGCGTGCGATCCAGGTGCGTGTCAGGACGTCGACGATCGTGATGCTGGTGACCGCGCGAGGGGCCGGGGTCACGGCGACGACCTGGTCCGGCCGGTAGTCGGGCCAGGCGAGGCCGCGGGCGCCGATGCCGCCGTGCCCCGGGGCGGGCGGCCCCAGCGGGTTGCCGCAGGCGCAGCGCAGCCGGGGCATGCCCCGGTCGTCGACGAGGACGGCGGTGCCGGCCTGGAGCACGGCCTGGTAGGCGGCGGCCTGCCCGTCGCGGTAGCCGTGCCCGGTGACCCGGGTGTCGGCGCGCAGCAGGACCGGGGCGAGGCCGCGCAGATAGCCGGGGAGGGCCGCCGCGGAGATCCCCTGCGCGCGGGCGAAGGCCCCGGCGCGGTCCCGGTCGGCCCTGAGATAGGCGATCTGCCGTTCGATGTCGCAGCCGGAGACGCGCGCGGTGCCGCCGTAGAGGCCGGGGGTCGCCCCGGACAGCGAGCGCACCGCCCGCAGGGGCAGGACGGCGAGCACGGCGGGCAGCACCGGCTGGGGGATCGTGGCTGCGGCCGGACCGGTGACGCTCGCACCGGGGACGGTCGGCGCGGCGGGCACGGCGGGGACGACGACGGCGGGTGCGCGTGCGGGTGGGGCGGGAACGGCGCTCACCCCCGGGTCGGCACCGCCCGCACCCGCGGACGCGCTCGGACGGCCGCTGCCCGCGCCGGGAGACGTGGCCGGGCCGGCGGTCCCCGGCCGGGCCGGGGGGATCGGTTCGGTGACCGTGGAGGCGGTGAAGGGGTCGGGACCCTGGGCGGCGGCGGGCTGGAGGTAGACCTCCACGCCCACCTGGGCCACCTTGTCGCCCGGGCGGACGCAGCCCGCCATGACGAGCATGGCCGAGAGCGCCAGGGCCGTGACGATGGATCCGGCGGGTATCCGCACCGTACACTCCGCATCACTGTGGGTGACTTCCCTCTATTGTCTGCCTTGCACCCGTTTGGCTGGCAACTCGGGGGCGGTCATGATGGAGACGGCCCGCGGTGTGGCCGCGACGAAGGGCGCGCAGCCGTGAACTGGTTCACCGCTCCCGACTACGGGATGAGCCGGCTGGTCCTCCAGCGGGCTCTGGCCGGGCTGTACCTCGTCGCCTTCCTGACGGCGGCCCGGCAGTTCCGCGCCCTGCTGGGCGAGCGGGGCATGCTGCCGATCCCCCGCTTCGTGGCGCGGGCGCCGTTCCGGCAGGCGCCCGGCTTGTTCCAACTGCACTACTCGGACCGCTTCTTCGCGGGCTGGGCCTGGACGGGCTGCGCCGTGTCCGCGGCCCTGCTGGCCGGGGCGGACTCCCTGCTGCCGCTCTGGGCCGGGATCCTGCTGTGGCTGGTGCCCTGGACGCTGTATCTGTCGATCGTCAACGTGGGCCAGACCTGGTACGCGTTCGGCTGGGAGTCGCTGCTGCTGGAGACGGGGTTCCTGGCCGCGTTCCTCGGCAACGACGCGGTGGCGCCGCCGGTCGTGGTGCTGTTCCTGCTGCGCTGGATCCTGTTCCGGGTGGAGTTCGGCGCCGGGCTGATCAAGATGCGGGGCGACGCCTGCTGGCGGAAGCTGACCTGCCTCTACTACCACCACGAGACCCAGCCGATGCCGGGCCCGCTGAGCTGGTTCTTCCACCACCTGCCGAAGCCCCTGCACCGGGCCGAGGTCGCCGCGAACCACGTCACCCAACTGGTCGTCCCGGTGCTGCTGTTCACCCCGCAGCCGGTCGCCTCGGCCGCCGCCGCGCTGATGATCGTCACCCAGCTGTGGCTGGTGCTGTCCGGCAACTTCTCCTGGCTGAACTGGATCACCATCGTGCTGGCCCTGTCGGCGCTCCGGCTCCCCGGCTCTCCGCCGTCCGCGCCCCCGGCTCCGCTCTGGTACGAGATCGTGGTGCTCGCGCTCGCCGCGCTGCTGCTCTTCCTGAGCTACCACCCGGTGACGAACATGATCTCGCGCCGCCAGGTCATGAACCGCTCCTTCGACCCGCTGCACCTGGTGAACACCTACGGCGCGTTCGGCAGCGTCAGCCGGATCCGTTACGAGGTGGTCGTCGAGGGCACGCTGGACGACGCACTGAGCGAGGACGCGGACTGGCGGGAGTACGAGTTCCGGGGCAAGCCCGGGGACGTGCGGCACTGGCCGCGCCAGTTCGCGCCCTACCATCTGCGGCTGGACTGGCTGATGTGGTTCGCGGCGCTGTCCCCCGCCTACGCGGGCGACTGGTTCGGCGCTCTGGTGGAGCGGCTGCTGGAGAACGACCGCGACACCCTGCGGCTGCTGCGCCGCTCCCCGTTCCCGCCGGACACCCCGCCCCGCTTCGTCCGGGCCCGTCTCTTCCGCTACCGCTACACCACGTGGCGGGAGCTGCGGGAGACGGGCGCGTGCTGGGAGCGGACGTATGTGCGCGAGTACCTGCCGCCCGTCCGGCTGGCCGAACCGGCTCAGAGGCCGTAGACGCGCCGGGCCGTGCCCTCGAACACGGCCGCGCGCTCCCTCGCACCGAACCCTGCGGTCAATTCCCTTGCCGATTCCAGTACTTGGGCGTAGGTCGCCGACTGTGTGCACACCGGCCAGTCCGAGCCGTACATCACGCGCTCCGGCCCGAAGGCCGCCAGGGCGGTCTCGGCGTACGGGCGCAGGTCTGCCACGGTCCAGGTGGCGGGGTCGGCCTCGGTGACCAGGCCGGAGAGTTTGCAGAAGGTGTTGGGCAGGGCCGCGAGGGCGCGCAGGTGCGTGGCCCAGGGTTCGAGGGCGCCGGAGGCGATGGGCGGCTTGCCCACGTGGTCGAGGACGAAGGTGAGTCCGGGAGCCGACCGGGCGGCCTCGACGCAGGCCGGGAGCTGGTGGGGCAGGACGACGAGGTCATGGACGAGACCGGCGTCCGCGAGCGCGGCCAGGCCCCGGCGTACGTCCGGGCGCAGCAGCCACCGCGGGTCGGGTTCGCCCTGCACCTGGTGCCGGATGCCCTTCAGGTGGGCGCCGCCCGGGAACCGCCGCAGCCGGGCCAGTTCGTCGGCGATGTCCGGGCGGGTCAGGTCGGTCCAGCCGACGACCCCGGCGATCAGGTCGTGGCGGTCGGCCAGGGCCAGGAGCTCGGGGGTCTCCTCGGGCACGGTGACCGTCTGGACGAGGACGGTGCGGGTGACTCCGGCGGCGCTCGCCTCGGGTTCGAGGTCGGTGAGGGCGAAGTCCCGCCGCAGCGGGCTGTGTTCGGGGATCCAGTCCTGGTCCCGCACCGAGAGGTCCCAGAGGTGGTGGTGGGCGTCGACGGTCACGGCAGCTCCCGGACGACGGGCAGCCCGGCGTCGGCGCCGCCCCGGGAGTAGTCGTGCGCGACGTCGAGCAGTTCGGCCATGCGGGCCTGCCAGGCCACGTTGACGGGCAGCTGCTCCAGTTCGGCGAGCAGCCGGGCGCAGTCCTCGCATTCCAGCAGATGGAACAGGTCGGTCCCTCCCCCACGCTCGGCTTCGCTCGCGCGGGGGGACCCCCACCGCCAGATCGTCCACGAGGTGGCACCGGCGGCGCGGATGGCGGCGGTGAGCTCCTTCGGGACCTCGCGGTGGGCGGCCTCGTAGTCGGCGATCCGGTCACCGCGGACCTTGGTGTGCAGGGCGACTCTCATGACGGGCCCTCCTCTCGGGGCAGCATGCCGGACTCCCGCAGCTCCGCCCAGAGCGCGGCGGGCACGTCGGCGGCGAACTGGTCGGCGCAGTCGTGCACTTCGGCCGCCGAGCGGGCGCCGACCAGGACGGAGGCGACGGCCGGGTGGGCGCCGGAGAAGGCGAGCGCGGCGGCCCGCAGGGTGGTGCCGTGCCGCTCGGCGACCGCCTTCAGGCGCCGGGCGCGCGCCAGCAGCTCGCCGGGCACCTGGGTGTAGTCGTACGTGGCTGTCGGCCTCGGGTCGGCCAGCAGGCCCGAGTTGAAGACGCCGCCGAGAACGGCCGACACCCCGCGCTCGGCGGCCAGCGGGAGGAGTCCGGTGCCGGCGCTCTGGTCGAGCAGCGTGTACCGGCCCGCGCACAGGACCACGTCCACGTCGGTGTCGCGGACGAACCGGGTGAGCATCTCCGTCTGGTTCATGCCCGCGCCGATCGCGCCCACCATGCCCTCGGCGCGCAGCTTCTCCAGGGCCGGGTAGCCCTCGCGGAAGGCCTGTTCGGCGTGGTCGTCGGGGTCGTGCAGATAGACGACGTCGACGCGGTCCAGGCCGAGGCGCGTCAGGCTCGCCTCCAGGGAGCGGCGGACGCCGTCGGCGCTGAAGTCCCACACGCGGCGGTGGGTCGCGGGGACGGCGAAGCCGCTCGCGAGGTCGTCGCCGGTGGCGTCGGAGGGTTCGAGGAGCCGGCCGGCCTTGGTGGAGAGGGTGTAGTGGGTACGGTCGTACGCCCGCAGGGCCGCGCCGAGGCGGCGTTCGGACAGGCCGAGGCCGTAGTGCGGGGCCGTGTCGAAGTACCGGATGCCCCGCTGCCAGGCGGCCGTCACGGCCTGTTCCGCCTGCTCGTCGTCCAGCGGGGTGAAGAGGTTGCCGAGCGGCGCGGCACCGAGGCCGAGCGGGGTGACCGCGACGCCGCTGCGGCCCAGCGTGTTCACTGTCCCGCCGGGCGCAGCCGCAGGCCCTGCATGCCGCCGTCGACGGCGAGCGCGGTGCCGGTGGTGGCGCCGGACAGGGGGCCGGCCAAGTAGGCGATGGCGCCCGCGACTTCGGCAGTGGAGACGAGGCGGCCGGTGGGCTGGCGGGCCGCCAGGGCGGCGCGCTCGGCGGCCGGGTCGGGGGCGGCGTCCAGCAGCCTTCCGACCCATGGGGTGTCCACCGTACCGGGGTTGACGCAGTTGACGCGGATGCCCTCGCGGACGTGGTCGGCGGCCATGGCGAGGGTCAGGGAGTACACGGCGCCCTTGGTGGCGCTGTACAGGGCGCGTTGCGGGAGTCCGGCGGTGGCCGCGATGGAGCAGGTGTTGACGATCGCGGCGTGGGAGGAGCCGCGCAGATGCGGCAGGGCGGCGCGGGCGGTGCGCACCATGCCGAGGACGTTGACGTCGAAGACGCGGTGCCACTCGGTGTCGTCGTTGTCCTCGACCGTGCCCTGGGCGCCGATGCCGGCGTTGTTGACCAGGACGTCCAGCCCGCCGAGGTCCTCGGCGGCGCGCTCGACCGCGGTGCGCACCGAGGTGTCGTCGGTGACGTCGGCGCGGTACGCCAGGAGCGGCTTGTCGACGCCGGTGAGGTCCCGGTCGAGGACGGCGACCTGGGCGCCGCGGGCGGCGAGGAGGTCGGCGGTGGCCCGGCCGATGCCGGAGGCGCCGCCCGTGACCAGGGCCCTCAGACCCGCGAAGTCGCTCATGCGGCCTGTCCCTTCTGGGTGTCGGGGTCGGCGGCCCAGTAGGTGCCGCCGGGGTACGTGTAGCGTGCGACGGACTCCGGGCGCAGGGCGGCCGAGAAGCCGGGCCCGGTGGGCGCCGTGTAGTGGCCGTCGCGGATGACGACCGGGGTGACGAAGTGCTCGTGCAGGTGGTCGACGTACTCGACGACCCGGTCGTCGGTGGTGCCCGAGACGGCCAGGTAGTCGAACATCGAGAGGTGCTGGACGAGTTCGCACAGTCCGACGCCGCCCGCGTGCGGGCAGACGGGCACGCCGAACCTGGCGGCGAGCAGCAGGATCGCGAGGTTCTCGTTGACGCCGGCGACGCGCGCCGCGTCGATCTGGACGATGTCGAGGGCGCCGGCCTGGAGCAGCTGCTTGAACATGATCCGGTTGTGGACGTGTTCGCCGGTGGCGACCTTCACCGGCGCCACGGCGCGGCGGATCGCGGCGTGGCCGAGGACGTCGTCCGGGCTGGTGGGCTCCTCGATCCAGTACGGGCGGAACTCGGCGAGGGCCCGGGTCCAGCGGATCGCCTCGTCCACGTTCCAGCGCTGGTTGGCGTCGACGGCGAGCCGGATGTCGGGTCCGATCGCGGCGCGGGCGACCCGGCAGCGCCGGATGTCGTCGTCGAGGTCGGCGCCGACCTTCAGCTTGATCTGGGTGAAGCCGTCGGCGACGGCCTGCGCGGCGAGCCGGCCGAGCTTGTCGTCGTCGTAGCCGAGCCAGCCCGGGGAGGTGGTGTAGGCGGGAAAGCCGCGCTCCAGCAGCCTCGCCCGGCGCTCCGCGGCGCCTTCTCTCCCTCTTCTGAGCAGGTCGAGGGCCTCGTCGGGGGTGAGGGCGTCGGTGAGGTAGCGGAAGTCGATCTGGGCGACCAGCCATTCGGGCTCGGCGTCGGCGAGCAGTTGCCACAGCGGTTTGCCGGCCCGGCGGGCGGCGAGGTCCCAGACGGCGTTGACGACGGCCCCGACCGCCATGTGCATCACGCCCTTCTCGGGGCCGAGCCAGCGCAGCTGGCTGTCGCCGATCAGGTCCCGGAAGAGCGAGCCCGGGTCGGCGCACAGCTCGGCCACGTCCCGGCCGAGCACATGGTCGCGCAGCGCGTCGATCGCGGCGACCTGGACGTCGTTGCCCCGCCCGATGGTGAAGACGAATCCGTGTCCCTCGATCCCGTCGGCGGCGTCGGTGCGCAGCACGACGTAGGCCGCCGAGTAGTCGGGGTCCGGGTTCATCGCGTCGGAGCCGTCCAGCTCGCGCGAGGTGGGGAAGCGGATGTCGTGGGTGTCGACCGCGGTGACGCGGGCGGGGGCCTGGGACACTGAAGTCCTTTCGGTCGTCGGATGCGTGACGGTCCCTCGTCTGCGGCGGACGTCAGTCCTGGGCGCGGCCCGTCGTCACCCGGGCGATCATGAGGGCGACGAGGATGATGCCGCCGTAGATGGCCTGGATCCAGAACGAGGGGACCTGGGCGAGCGTGAGCAGGTTCTGTACGACGCCCAGCAGCAGGACGCCGGTCAGGGCGCCGAACATGGTGCCCTTGCCGCCGTCCAGGCTGATGCCGCCGATCACCGCGGCCGCGAACACGGTGAAGATCATGTTCTGGCCCTGGTTGGCGCTGATCGCGCCGACGTAGCCGGTCTGGAGCAGGCCGCCGATCGAGGCGAGGACGCCCGCGACGACGTACACGCCGAGCATGACGCGGTCCACGCGGACGCCGGCTGCGCGGGCGGCGTCCGCGTTGCCGCCGATCGCGTAGAGGGCGCGGCCGGTGCGGTGGTACTTGAGCAGGAACCCGGTGACGGCGAAGGCGGCCGCGGCGAGCCACACGGACAGCGGGACGTTGAGGAAGGTGGTGGTGGCGAGCGAGTAGAAGCTGTCGGGCATGCCGAACAGGGTCTTGCCCTTGGTGGCGCCGACGAGCAGGCCGCGCAGCACGATGAGCATCGCGAGGGTGACGATGAAGGCGTTGAGCCGGAGCTTGACGACGAGGACGCCGTTGAAGGCGCCGATGGCCGCGCCGACCACGGGGATCGCGAGGAGGGCGAGCGCGGTCGGCCATGCGGTGCCCCAGCCGGACTGGGCGGCGGGCAGCACCAGCAGGGCGCCGACGGCCGGGGCGATGCCGACCACGGACTCCAGCGACAGGTCGAACTTGCCGGTGATCAGGACGAGCGACTCGGCGAGCACGACCATCGCGAGCGCGGCGGAGGCGCCGAGGACCGAGATCAGGTTGCGCTCGGTCAGGAAGGAGTCGTTGACCATGGCGCCGAGCACCATGAGCAGCAACAGCGCGGGGACGAGGGCGAGTTCGCGGGCCCGGCGCAGCAGCACGGTGCGGGCCGACCGCGCGTCCGGGGTCTTGCGCGGCGCGAGCGGCGGGGCCGCCCGGGTCTCAGCCATGGTCAACTCCTTCGATGGAGGCGATCAGCTCGTGGTCGCGCCAGCCGGCCGGGTGCTCGGCGACGACCCGGCCATGGAAGAGGACGAGGACGCGGTCGCAGCGGCGCAGGTCGTCGAGTTCGTCGGAGACGACGAGGACGGCGGTGCCGTCGTCACGGGCGTCGTCCATGCGCGCGAGCAGCGACTCCTTGGACTTCACGTCGACGCCGGCGGTGGGGTTGATCAGGATCAGCAGGCGGGGGTCGCAGGCGAGGGCGCGGGCCATGACGACCTTCTGCGCGTTGCCGCCGGAGAGGTCGGACACGGGCTGGTCGGGGCCCTCGGTGTGGATGTCGAGGCGGTCGATCAGGTCGGCGGCGAAGCGGCGCCGCCGGTCGGTGGCGACGAACCCGGCCCGGCCGAGCCGCTCCAGCACGCCGAGCGTGGCGTTGTCGCCGATGCTCATGCCGGACACCAGTCCCTGTTCGTGCCGGTCGCGCGGGACGCAGCCGATCCCGGCCCGCAGGGCGGCCCGTACGTCGCCGAACGGCAGCCGCTCGCCGCCCAGTCGGGCGGTGCCGCCGGTCGGGGTGTGCAACCCGGCGAAGGACTCGGCCAGTTCGGTCTTGCCGCTGCCGCTGGAGCCGGCGAGTCCGACGACCTCGCCGCGCCGCACGGTGAGGTCGACGTCGTCGTACGCCGGTGAGGAAAGCCCACTCGCCTCCAGCAGGACCGGGGCGCTCTCCCCGGCCCGCCGCCGCGGTACGGCCTGTTCGGCGACGGACTCCCCCGCCATGGCCTCCACCAGGGCCGCCTTCGGCAGGTCGGCGACCGGGGCGGTGGTGATCCAGCGGGCGTCGCGCAGCACGGTGACGGTCTGGCAGACCTCGTACACCTCCTGGAGGTGGTGCGAGATGAACAGGAAGGTGACGCCGGAGTCCTGGAGGGAGCGCATGCGGGTGAAGAGCCGTTCGATCTCCCGGTTGTCGAGCTGGGCGGTGGGCTCGTCCAGCACGATGAACCGGGCGCCGAGGCTCAACGCCCGTGCGATCTCGACCATTTGGCGGTCCTCGACCCGGAGGTCGGCGGTGCGGGCCTCCGGGTCGACGTGCACGTCCCAGGTGCCGAGCAGTTCGGCGGCCTCGCGGCGCAGCCGGCGCCAGCTGATGAGGCCGCGGCCGGTGGGCTGCCGGTTGAGGAACAGGTTCTCGGCGACGGTCAGTTCCGGGACGACCGTCGGCTTCTGGTAGACGCAGGCGACCCTGCGGCGCCAGGCGTCCCGGTCGGCGAGGGCGGGCGCGGGCCGGCCGTCGAAGCGGACGGTGCCCTCGTCCGGGGCCTGGAGTCCGGTGAGGACGCCCACCAGGGTGGACTTGCCTGCGCCGTTGCGGCCGACGAGGGCGTGGGACTCGCCGGCCACGACGGTGAGGCGGCCGTCGGCGAGGGCGACGGTGGGGCCGTACCGTTTGACGATGCCCTCCGCTTGCACCAATGGCGTGGTCATTTGACGGTGTTGCCCCACAGCGCGGGGTCGTCGACGTTCGCCTTGGTGACCAGCGGCGCGGGCAGTTGGTCCTCCAGGATGCCGCTGGGCAGTCTGACGATCGTGGAGCCGTGGTCGGTGGGTCCGGGCCGGAACGTCTTCCCGGCCATGGCCGCCTTGATGTAGTACAGGCCGTAGCGGGCGTAGGCGTCGGCGGGCTGGGAGACCGTGGCGTCGATCTGGCCCTTGCGGATGGCGTCGAACTCCTGCGGGATGCCGTCGTTGGAGACGATGGTGATGTGGCCCTGCTGCCCGGCGGTCCTGAGCATGTTCTTGGACTTCAGTGTCTGCAGGGTAGGCGCGAGGTAGACACCGCCGGCCTGGAGGTAGATGCCCTTGATGTCGGGGTTGGCGTTCAGCAGGGTGTCGAGCTTGGCGGCGGCGGTGTCGGACTCCCACTTGGCGGGGATCTCCAGCACCTTGAGCTTCGGGTACTTCTTCCGCACGCAGGTCCGGAAGGCCTCGGAGCGGTCGCGGCCGTTGACCGAGGCGAGGTCGCCCATGATCTGCACGACCTTGCCGCTGCTCACATGCTGTCCGAGGTAGTCGCAGGCCTTCGTGCCATAGGCGACGTTGTCGGCGCGCACCACCATGGCGACCTTGCCCTTGTCGGGCGCGACGTCCACGGCGACCACGGGGACGCCCCTGCGCTCGGCCTGGTCGAGCCCGGCCTGGACGGCGGCGCTGTCCAGCGGGGCGACCACCAACCCCTTGACGCCCTGGGTGAGTTCGTTGCCGATGTCGGTGATCTGCTGCGAGGGGTCGCTGTTGGAGTTGACCGTCTTCAGCACCTGGACGCCCTCGGACCTCGCCATCTTGGGCACGTAGTCGTTGTACGACTGCCAGAACGGCGAGGTCAGCAGCGGCAGGATCACGCCGACCTTGCCGGTGCCCCCGCCGCCCGCGCCGGCGGTGTCCTTGGTGCTGCCGCAGGCGGCGAGCATGAGCGAGGCGCCGGCGGCCAGGGCCGCCACGCCGATGATCCGTGACCGCTTGCGCTTCCTCACTGTGCTGGCGGGCATCTCGCGGCTCCTCGTTGAGGGTGTTCGAGCAGACGCCGCATACTTATCAGACCAATGAGCCGAGTCAACACCCTCGTGCACGGAGAATTCGAGGATTTCGGCCATAGTGGTCGGACCACTCGGCTGGTTAGACTGCGGCGCACCGGGGGGAAGGAGGAGCGGCGTGGACGAGGAAGAGGTGCCGCAGAAGGGCACGGTGACCCAGCGCGCCATCGAGGAGATCAAGGCGTTGATCGCCGAGGGCCGGCTGGAGCCGGGCCAGCGGCTGCCCACGGAGCGGGATCTCGCGGCCCGGCTGGGGATCTCGCGCAGCTCGATGCGGGAGGCCATCCGCGCGCTGACGGTGCTGGGCGTCCTGGAGGCCCGGCACGGCTCCGGCATCTACGTCACCGCGCTGGAGGCCGGCGATCTGCTGGAGACCTTCGGGGTCGTCGCCGACCTGTCCCGGGGGCCGCGGCTGGTGGAGCTGCTGGAGGTGCGGCGGATCCTGGAGTCGACGGCGACGGCACTCGCGGCCGCGCGCATCACCGACAGCCAACTCGCCTCCGTCGAGAAGCACTTGACGGCGATGAACGCCACCGACGACCCCGAGGAGATCCTCGCCCACGACCTCGCCTTCCACCGCGAGATCGCCGCGGCGGCGGGCAACGAGACGATGGCCGCGATCCTGGAGGGGCTGTCGTCGCGCACCTTCCGGGCCCGGGTGTGGCGGGGCTACCAGGAGGAGGGCGCGTTCGCGCGCACCCGGCGCGAGCATGCCGCCATCCACCGGGCCCTCGCCGCCCGGGACCCGGAGGCCGCGAGGGCCGCCGCGGCGGCCCATGTCGGCGAGGTGGAGGAGTGGCTGCGGGCCCAGCTCGGGGGCTGAGCGCCCCGCTGGAAGTACCGCGATGGGCCGTCGTTCGTCTGCGGCGCCGTCGTGGCTGGTCGCGCCCACGCGGCGGAGCCGATCACGACCTGCGGAGCCGGAGCGTCACCAGTTCGAACGGCCGCAGCCGTACGGTGATGCGCGCACCCTCGCGCGTCGGCGGCTCGCTGTCGCCGAGCGGCCGTTCCAGCAGGTCCGTCACGGTCACGTCCGCCACCTCGAAGCCCGCCGTGAGCGTGGCGCGGGCCCGGCCCCCGTGCGCCTCGTGGAAGCGGACCACCACATCGCCGCTGCCGTCGTCGGCCAGCTTCACGGCCGTGACGACCACGGCGTCGTCGTCGACCGTGACCAGCGGAGCGACCGCGTGCGCGCCGGTGATCCTCCGCTCCGGGAGGTTGAGCCGCCAGCCCTCGCGGACCGCGTCCCCGATCGCCGCGCCGGGCACGAGTGCGTGCCGGAAGCGGTGGACGCCCTGGTCGGTCTCGGGGTCGGGGAACCGCGGGGCGCGCAGGAGAGAGACGCGCACCGTGGTCGTCGTACCCCGGTCGCCGTCGGTGCGTACCGTGCGGGTCACGTCGTGGCCGTACGTCGAGTCGTTGACGACGGCGACGCCCCAGCCGGGTTCCGCAAGGTGGACGAAGCGGTGGTTGCACGCCTCGAACTTGGCGGCCTCCCAGGAGGTGTTGGTGTGGGTCGGCCGGTACACGTGGCCGAACTGGGTCTCCGACGCGTACCGTTCGGCGTGCAGGTCGAGCGGGAACGCCAGTTTGAGGAACTTCTCGGTCTCGTGCCAGTCGACCTCGGTGTCGATCACCAGCCGCCGCTCACCGGGCGGCAGGGACAGCACCTGGGTGGCGCGGGAGGCGCCGAAGGCGCGGGTGACCCGCACCGATACGCCGCCGTCAGCGGCCTGGACCGACTCCGCGTCCGTGAGGTCCGTGACGGTGTTCCGGTAGAACTCGTCCACGTCCCAGGCGTCCCACATGTTCGGGAAGTCCGGGTGGAGCTGGAGGAGGCCCGCGGCCCGGCCGGGGGCGACGGTCTCACGGTCGGCCTGGATGTCGTACGCGGACACGACGAGGCCGCGGGCGTCGATCTCGACGCGGAGCAGGCCGTTGTGCAGGACGTATCCGCCTCCGGTGCGGGGCGACAGCGTCGTACACGTCGTACCCTGCGGCAGGCTGGCCGCCCCGGCACCTCCGGCGGGCACGCCCTTGCGGCCGTGCGGCGCCGAGTTGAAGAGCAGCTCCGCGGTCCCCTCCCCCGCCAGGGCCCGCCGGGCCGCGTCGATGACGCCGTTCAGCTCCCCGGCGATCCGGGCGTACGTCGCCCGGGCCTCCCGGTGCACCCAGGCGATGGACGAGCCGGGCAGGATGTCGTGGAACTGGTGCAGCAGGACCGTCTTCCAGATGCGGTCCAACTCCTCGTAGGGATACGGGAATCCGGCGCGGACGGCGGCCGTCGCCGCCCACAGCTCCGCCTCGCGCAGCAGGTGCTCGCTGCGCCGGTTGCCCTGCTTGGTCTGGGCCTGGCTGGTGAGGGTCGCGCGGTGCAGTTCGAGGTACAGCTCGCCGACCCAGACGGGCGGCTCGGGGTACTCGGCCTCGGCCTTCTCGAAGAAGGCACGGGGTGTCTCCCATGCGACGGTGGCCGAGCCTTCCAGGTCGCGCATCCGGGCCGCCTTGGCGATCATCTCGCGGGTCGTGCCGCCGCCTCCGTCGCCCCAGCCGGTGGGCGCGAGGGAGTGCCGGGCGCGGCCCTTGTCCTTGAAGTTCCGCGCCGCGTGGGCGATCTCGCCGCCCTTCATCGAGCAGTTGTAGGTGTCGACGGGCGGGAAGTGGGTGAAGATCCGGGTGCCGTCGATGCCCTCCCACTGGAAGGTGTGGTGCGGGAACTTGTTGGTCTGTGACCAGGAGATCTTCTGTGTCAGGAGCCACTTGGAGCCGGCCGCCCTGATGATCTGCGGCAGGCCGGCGGCGAAGCCGAAGGTGTCGGGCAGCCAGGCCTCCTCGTTCTCGATGCCGAACTCGTCGAGGAAGAACCGCTTGCCGTGCACGAACTGACGGGCCATCGCCTCCGAGCCGGGCATGTTGGTGTCCGACTCCACCCACATCCCGCCGGCCGGCACGAACCGCCCGTCGGCCACGGCCTTCTTCACCCGCGCCCACACCTCGGGCCGGTGCTCCTTCACCCACGCCCACTGCTGCGCCTGGGACATGGCGAACACGAAGTCCGGCTCGTCCTCGATCAGCGCGGTCATGTTGGACGTCGTACGGGCCACCTTGCGGACCGTCTCGCGCAGCGGCCACAGCCACGCCGAGTCGATGTGCGCGTGCCCGACGGCGCTGATCCGGTGCGCGGACGGCACGGCGGGTGCCGCGAGGACTCCGGTGAGCTGCTGCCGGGCCCGGTCCGCGGTGGCGCCCACGTCCTGGAGGTCGACGGCGTCCAGGGCCCGCTCGACGGCGCGCACGATGTCGTACCGGCGCGCGGAGTCCGCCGGCAGCTCGGCCATCAGCTCGCCGAGCACCTCCAGATCCATGACCAGCTGCCACACGGTCTCGTCGAAGACGGCGAGGTCCATGCGGGTGAGCGTGTACTGGGGCTCGCTGCCGGCCGTCTCCCTGTCGCCGAGCCGGGTCGGCAGGAAGGGGTGGTAGTCGAGGACGACGGGGTTGGAGGCGGCCTCGATGTGCAGGACCACCTCCTCCCCGCCCGCCACCGGGGCGCCGATCCGCACCCACTGGTTGCGCGGGTTGAGGCCCTTCACCGGGGTGCCGTCGGGCCGGTGGACCAGGCCCTCGCACTGGAAGCCGGGCATGTTCTCGTCGAAGCCGAGGTCGAGCAGGGCCTCGACGGTCCGCCCGGCCCACGCCTCGGGCACGGTCCCGGTCACCCGGAACCAGCTCGTGCCCCACGGAGCACCCCACCGCGCGCCCACCTCGATCGGCCCGGGCTCGGCGGCGAGTCCCTCCTCGACCGGTACGGGCTCGCCGGGTGCGTGCCACACCGCGACCTGCAGCGGCACGGACTCGGGGTACACGGCGGGACGGATGCGCTCGTCGAGGACACGCCTGAGGCGGGCTTCCACCAGCGTGCGGTCGTCATGCATACGGGCTGCTCCCTGCGGGGTTCCGGGTGCGGGTTCCGGGTGGGTTGCCAGGGGTGGGTCACGGTCACGGGTTCGAGGCGTCGTACGGCTCCCCCACGGTGGGGAGTACCTGCTCGGGAGTGACCACGTCGGTGATGCCGCGCGCGGCGAGGTGGTCCTGGTCGTCCGCGCGGGTGTCCAGGACGGTGCTGGGGCGGGCGCCGTCGGCGACGAGCCGGAAGAAGGCGTCGAAGACGGGGCCGCCGGGGGCGCAGTGGGAGCGCAGGGCCGGATCGCCGGGGACGACGAGGGCGGTGGTGCGCGGCGCGGGGGCCCGGCCGGTGTCGCGTGCGGCGTCGCGCGCGGCGTCGGCCAGCACGCGGGCGATGTCCTTGGCTGCGCGGTCGTCGGTGAACAGGCCCAGTCCGTATTCGAGTTCGGGGAAGTCGGCGAGGTCGCGCGAGACGTCGTACGCGCACCACCAGGTGATGCCCCACAGGTCGGGGCAGTCGAGGGCGTGGGTGATGGTGGCCTCGGCGAAGGCGGCGGCGTGCTCGGGGGGCACGAGCGGTGCGGGTGCGCCGACCTCCTGGAGCCACACCGGCCGGTGCGGCGCGTCGGCCCAGGCCTTGCTCAGCTCGACCAGGTAGGCGGCGTGGTGCTCGCTGGGCACGGAGGTACGGCCGTGGCGCTGGGCGGTGCCGTTGAACACCCAGGAGTGTACGGCCGTGACGTCGCCGAGGCGGGCCGAGTGGCCGGGGGTGAAGGGCTGGTCGTCCTGGTACCAGGCGGCGTCGTAGGAGGCGTGCAGATGGAGCCGGTCCGGGGCGCCCTCGGCGCAGGCGGCCAGCATCCGCACGAGCCAGCGCTCGGCCTCGTCCGCCGTGATGCGGTCGGGGTCGGGGTGGGGGCCGGCGGCGAACTGGTTGACCTCGTTGCCGACGGTCATGCCGAGGAAGCCCGGGCGGTCGGCGAGGGCCGCGGCGAGGGTGCGCAGATAGGCGGCCTGGCCGGCCACCACGTCCGGGTCGGTGAAGAGGTTGCGCCGGTGCCAGGTGCGGGTCCAGGCCGGCAGGAAGTCGAAGCTGCTCACGTGCCCTTGCAGACCGTCCACGTTGACGTCCAGGCCGCGTTCGGCGGCCGCGTCGGCGAGGGCCACGAGCTGTTCGACGGCGCGGGGGCGGATCAGGGTGCGGTTGGGCTGGAAGTACGGCCACAGCGGGAAGACGCGGATGTGGTCGAGGCCCAGCGCGGCGATGGCGTCGAGGTCGGCGCGCACGGAGTCGAGGTCGAAGTCGAGCCAGTGGTGGAACCACCCTTCGCTCGGGGTGTAGTTGACGCCGAAGCGGACGGCAGGAGGCATGGAGGTCCTTGTGGCATACGGGTGTTCAGCCCTTGACGGCGCCCTCGCCGACGCCGCGGAAGAAGTACCGCTGGAGGCAGGCGAAGAGGGCGATGAGCGGGGCCACGGCGATCACGGTGCCGGCGGCGACGAGGCGTTCGTCGTTGGCGAAGGTGCCGTGCAGATAGTTGAGACCGATGGTGAGGGTGAACTTGGAGGGGTCGCTGAGGACGATCAGCGGCCACAGGAAGTCGTCCCAGGCGCCCATGAAGGCGAAGATCGCGACGACGGCGAGCGTCCCCTTCACCGCGGGCAGCGCGACGCGCAGGAACCGCTGCCACACGTCGGCGCCGTCGACGTAGGCCGCCTCCTCGATCTCGTAGGGCAGATTGCGGAACGCGCCCCGCATCAGCAGGACGTTCATGGCGCCGATCGCGCCGGGCAGGACGACGCCGATGAGCGTGTTGTTCAGGCCGAGTTCGCGCATGGTGGTGAACTGGGCGATGACGATGCCCTCGACGGGCACGAGCATGGCCAGCACGAACACGAGCGTGGTCACGCGCCGGCCGCGGAAGCGCAGCCGGGCCAGGGCGTATCCGGCGAGGGCCGAACCGACGCAGTTGGTCACGACGTTGGCGGCGGCGACCTTCAGGGAGTTGAGGGCGTAGTCCCAGACGGGGACGGTGTCGGCGACCCGCGTGTAGTTGTGCAGGGTGGGGTGGGCCGGCAGGAAGCTCGGCGGGGAGCTGTAGATGTCCTCGGTGGTGCCCTTGAGGGAGGTGGACAGCTGCCACAGGAACGGGCCGACGGTCAGGGCGAGGACGGCGAGCAACAGCAGGTAGCGCAGGGCCAGTTCGCTGGCGCGGATCCGGCGGCCGTGCTCGTCGGTGACGCGCGGCGGCCTGCTCCGCGAGGTGACGGGCCGCTCGGGCCGTACCTTCTCCAGGACGCTCACGCCTCCTCCCTGCGGTCGGCACGCAGCACGAGCAGCATGAGCGCGACGGTGACGACGAAGACGACGACGGAGAGGGCGGAGGCGTAGCCGACGCGGCCGGTCAGGCCGGTGCCGGTGCGCTGGACCAGCATGACGAGGGTGGTGTCCTCGCCGGCCGGGCCGCCGTCGGGGCCCGCCATCAGGTACACCTCGGAGAACACCTTGAACGCGGCGACCGAGGAGAGCGCGGCGACCAGCACCATGGTGGAGCGCACGGCGGGGACGGTGACCGTGAGGAAGCGGCGCACCGGTCCCGCGCCGTCCACGGCGGCGGCCTCGTGCAGCTCGCGGGGCACGTCGGCGAGCGCCGCCAGATAAATGATCATGTAGTAGCCGAGGCCCTTCCACACCGTGACGGCCATCGCGCTCAGCAGGAGCAGCCACTGGTCGCTGAGGAAGCCGACCCGGCCGATCCCGACGGTCTCCAGCAGCGAGTTGACCAGTCCGCGTTCGTCCAGCAGCCACACCCAGACCAGCCCGACGACCACCATCGAGGCGACGACCGGGGTGTAGAAGGCGGAGCGGAAGAAGGTGATGCCGGGGATGTTCTTCTGCACCAGCAGGGCGAGCAGCAGCGGCAGGACGACCAGGGCGGGTACGACGCCGAGGACGTAGAGCGTGCTGTTGCGCAGGCCGGTCCAGAACATGCCGTCGTGGAGCAGCTCGCGGAAGTTGGCGAGGCCCACGAAACGGCCCGGGAGCAGGGTGCGGCGGTCGGTGAAGGAGTTCACCAGGGTGGAGGCGAACGGGTAGAGCACGAACGCGCCGGTGACGAGCAGCCCGGGGGCCGCGAACAGCCAGGGGCTGACCGGCAGTTGTCGCCGGATCCTGGTCCCGGCCGACGCGCGGCCCTTGACGCGGAGGGGGGTGGCGGCCATCGCGGGTCAGCCCTGCTGGAGCAGCCGGTCGGCGGCCTTGACAGCGTTGTCGAGGGCTTCCTCGGGGCTCTCCTTGCCCTGGAGCGCCTTGGCGACCTCGTTGCGCAGCGCGGTCTTCATCTGGTCGCTGAACAGCACGGGGGTGTAGTTCACCGCGCTCTTCAGGGACGTGGCCGCGGCGATGCGCACCCGGGTCTCGTCGGTGCCGTCCTCCTTGGTGAAGTACGGGTCGCTCAGGGAGCCGGCGGTGCTGGGGAAGATGGCGACCTTCTTCGCGAAGGACATCTGGTTCTGCGCGTCGGTGACGAAGTGGGCGAAGGCGACGGCGGCCGGGGTGTGCCTGGTGCGGGAGTTGACCATCACGCCCATCACGTACATGTTGACGTGCCCCGTGCTGGTGATCTGGTCGGTGATGCCGATGTTCTTGTAGAGGCCGGGCGCGTTCTTCTTGAAGTTGTCCAGGTCGAGGGCGCTGCCGGGGTTCATGGCGACTGCACCGGTGAGGAACTTCTTGCCGGAGGACTCGGGGGTGGCGGTCAGCGCCTGCGGGTCGAGGGCCCTGGCGTCGTACAACTCCTTGTATTTGGTGAGGAGTTCGACACCCCTGGCGTCGTTGAAGGCGAACGCGGTGCCCTGCCGGTTCATCAGCGGGACGCCGTAGCGGCCGAAGTCCTCGATGGTGGGGACGTTCGCGAGGGTGGCGACCTTGCCGCCGCTCTTCTTCGCCATCTGGAGGGCGTCGGTGAAGAGTTCGCCGTACGTCCTCGGCGGCCGGCCGGGGTTCAGTCCGGCCTCGGTGAACAGGGACTTGTTGTAGAAGAGCGGGCCGGTGTTCAGGTACCAGGGGAAGGCGTACGTGCCGCTCATGCCCGGGATCCGGTGGCTGGCCCACGCCCCGGCCAGATACTCGGACTTGTACGTCGCCGCGGCCTTGTCGAGGTCCATGGCGAGACCGGCCCTGGCGAGCGGGGCGACCAGGTCCGGGGAGACGTTGACGACGTCGGGCAGGGTGCCGCCGGCGGCGTCGGCGCTGAGCTTGTCGGCGTAGCCCTCGGCGGGCTGGTCGATCCACTTCACGTGCGTGCCCGGGTGCTTCTTCTCGAAGTCGGCGATCAGGCCCTGGAAGTACGGCGTGAAGTTGGCGCGCAGGTTCCAGGTCTCGAAGGTGATGTTCCCCTCGACCTTTCCGGAGGCGTCGGTGGAGCCGCCGCCCCCGCCGCCCGAACCGCAGGCGCTCAGCGGCAGGACGAGGGCGGCGGCAGCGGCGAACAGGGCTCTGCGGGGCATGGGCACGGTGACACGGCTCCCTTGCTGTGTCGGTCTGTTGGCGGCGTGAGAGACCATGCACGGGCCGTTCGGAGAAAGTCAATGCAGTCATCCGAACTAAAGAAATCCACGCTTCATTAGTGCAGGTCGCAGGAGTTTCGCCGAAAGCTTGCCGTAGTTCGCTAATGCGCTTTAGGGTCTTGACACTCAAGCGCATTAGCCAACTCGCCCGGGAGGGAGGGGAAACGTGCCGCCGACCAGACGGTCACCCACACGCCGGCCCACGATGAAGGACATCGCCCGGCGGGCCGGGGTCTCCGAGAGTGCCGTCTCCTTCGCGCTGAACGACCGCCCCGGCGTCTCCGAGGCCACCCGCGCCCGGGTCCGCCGGGTCGCCGAGCAGTTGGGGTGGCGGCCCAGCACGGCCGCCCGCGCGCTGTCCGGCGAGGGCGCGGCGACGGTCGGCTTCGTCCTGGCCCGCCCCGCGCACACCCTGGGCGTCGACTCGTTCTTCCTCCAGCTCGTCTCCGGCATCCAGGAGGTGCTCGCCGAACGCCATCTGGGCCTGCTGTTCCAGGTGGCCGAGGACGTGGCCGACGAGTGCACGGTCTACCGGCGCTGGTGGGCGGAGCACCGGGTGGACGGCGTGCTGGTGGTCGACCCGCGCGCCACGGACCCGCGCCCCGGCCTGCTGGACGAACTGGGCCTGCCCGGCGTGGTGATCGGCGGCGAGCCCGACGGGTGCCATCCGGGGCTGTCCACGGTCTGGGCGGACGACGCGGGCGCGATGGCCTCCGTGGTGGACGAGCTGACGGCGCTCGGCCACCGCCGGATCGTGCACATCGCCGGCCTGCCGGACCTGGCGCACACCCAGCGCCGTACCGCCACGCTGCGCGCGGAGGCGGAGCGGCGGGGCCTGGGCGAGGTCCGGTCGGTGACCACCGACTACTCCGACACGCAGGGCGCGGCCGTGACCCGCCGGGTGCTCGGCGCCTCCCCCGCCCCCACGGCACTGATCTACGACAACGACGTGATGGCCGTGGCAGGCCTCGCGGCGGCGGCCGACCTGGGCTTTCGCGTCCCGCAGGACGTGTCGGTGGTCTCCTGGGAGGACTCGGCCCTGTGCCGCATGGTCACACCCCGGCTGTCCGCCCTGTCCCGCGACAGCGCCGAGTTCGGCCGCACGGCCGCCCGCGAGCTGCTGGCCCTGCTGGACGGCGGCGCGGCCCGCTCGGCGGGGGTGCCGGTGCCGCGGCTGACGGGGCGGGGCAGTACGGGGGCGGCGGCGCGGGGCGCGGCGGGCCGGTCAGGTACGTGACCGGTACAGCCCGAACTCCGCGATCCGTACGGCCGACCGCGCCGCCGTGACCCGCACCCGCCACCTGCGGGCCCGTACCGGCGCCGCGAGCAGCAGGATCCGGCTCGCGCCCATCGTCCCGGCGGCGGCCACCCGCGACCAGCCGCCGTCCGCCCAGGCCTCGACCACGAAGGGCTCGATCTGCCGGCCGTCCCGGCGTGGCGGTGGTCCGGGCGCCGCGGGCCAGGTCCTCGGGCAGTTCGCGGTCCACGCGGTCGCGGAACTCGCGCAGCCGTGCCACTTGGGCTGTTGGCCGGGACGGCAGAACCAGCCGTCCCGGATGCAGACGTCGCACTCGGCGGGCCACCACGGGACGTGGTCGGCGCTGTCGCGCGCCTTCACGACGACCGGTGTGTACCAGCTGTCCCAGTCGTACCGCTCCACCTCGTCCGCAGGGATGCGGCCCTGGGCGCCGTCGAACCACACCTCGTCGACCGGGCCGTACTCGGTGAGCACCTCGTGGAGCTGGTTGAGCATGTGGGCGCCGTGGTCGGCCGCGTCGAGGGTGTACGTCCGCGAAGGAGCGCAGGACGTCGCCGTGACCGTCGCGCCGACTGCTGCTCGCCACGGTGTGGTCGGCGTCGCGGGAGGGACGGAGGACGAAGCCGTCGTGGTGCTTGACGGCAGCAGGCGCGGACGCCGACGCCGCGGTCCCGGTGGCGCGGGAGGTCCTCCCCGGCTCGATGCCGATCACGATGTCGCCGGTCCTGGCCCCGCCGGTCACGACGGGCACCGTGCCGTGGCCCGCGGCGCGCAGGTCCGCGGCGAGGGTGTCGGCCACCCGGCGTTCGGCGCGGCTGCCGGCCACCAGCCGGGTGGCGCGGCCTTGGACGTACGTGCCGCTCTGCGCGGTCCAGTCGGCGAGCGACGGCACGGTGACCGGAACGGGTCACGCGTCCCGGGCGAGCGCCGGTACCGGCGCGGAGGCGATCACGAGCAGCAGCCGGTGCGGCCTTTGCCGGGCCTCAGCCATGCCACTCCACCTTGAACACCCACGCGTACCGCCCCGCCCTCCGGGCCGCCTCCGGCACGTCGACCACCAGTGACCCGCCGGTGACGGTCCAGGTCAGGGGCCGGTCGTGACCGAGCATCGTCACCTTGTCGCCGGGCCGGACGGGCACCGGTGCCTCGACGGTCAGCCTGGCGCCGGGCTCGGCGAGGGAGTGGATGTAGAAGGCCTCGTCCGGGCGGACCGTGAAGCGCAGGTCGTCGCCGAGCTGGGCCGTGCGCGACCAGTACGTGGTGTCGTACACCGCCTCCCCGTTCACCTTCAGCCACTGTCCGGTCTCGCGCAGCCGGGTCTGCATGATCTCCGGGATGGTGCCGTCCGCGCGCGGGCCGATGTCGAGGAGGAAGTTGCCGTTCTTGGAGACGATGTCGACCAGGGTGTGCACGACCTCCTCGGCGGTCATGTACGCGGAGTCGGGCGTGGCCCCGTTGTAGCCGTAGCTGAAGGGGTCCAATCCCCGGCTGGCCTCCCACTTGGCGACGACGGTGTCGGCGTACGTCGTGTACTCGGGGGTCGTGAAGTCGTGGAAGGCGATGCCCGAGCGGTTGTTGACGGTCACGTCGACCGGACGGGCGCGGTTCTTGGCGTGGTTGAAGTACTCGGCGAGGACGTGCAGGCTGTCGTTGGCGCCGCCGATGTCGCACCAGATGATCTCGGGGTCGTACCCGTGGATCAGCTCCAGCAGCTGCGGGGCCTGGTAGTCGTGGACGTAGTCCTTGCCCGCGGTGTATCCGGTGTACGGCACCGGGGCGAGCGTGTAGGGGTTGCGCGGGGCGTGGCCCATCCAGGGGTTGTCGGGGTTGAACCATTCGGGCATCGAGAAGTACAGGCCCCGGTGCAGCTCGGGGGCGTAGCGGCGGCTCGCCTCGAAGAGCTCCCCGACCAGGTCCCGCTTCGGGCCCATCTTCACGGCGTTGCGGTCCGAGACCCTGGTGTCCCACAGGGCGAAGCCCTCGTGGTGCTTGGAGGTCAGCACGTGGTACTGGGCGCCGGCGTCACGGAAGAGCTCCACCCAGGCGCGCGGGTCGAACTTCTCGGCGGTGAAGCGGGGGATGAAGTCGTCGTAGGCGAAGTCCTCGCCGTAGGTGTCCCGGTGGTGGGCGTACACGGCGTCGGCCGGGTCCTGCATGTGGTCCCAGTACCACTCGGCGTACTCCTTGCCGACCGGCGACCAGGCGGGCACGGAGTAGACGCCCCAGTGGATGAAGATGCCGAACTTGGCGCCCTGGAACCAGTACGGCGCCTGGTGGGCGGCGAGCGAGGCCTCGGTGGGGGCGTAGTCGGCGGTGCCGAGCGTCAACGAGGCCTTGCCCGCGGCCACTTGGGCGCCCCGGCCGGTGACGGTGACCGTGCCGTCCTGCCGGGTGCCCGGCGCCGTGCCCGGTCGGTTGCGGATGCCGATGCGGACCCGGGCCTGTTCGCCGGGGTCGAGGCGGCGCACGCGGGCGGGCTGGACGGTGCGTGCGCCGGGTACGTCGACGGCCACCGAGACGCCGTCGGCGGCGAGGACGGCGACGGTGCCCGCGTTGACGACGGTCGCCTCGACGCTCTGCGCGCCGGAGGGTTCGAGGAGGGAGGGCGTGGAGCGCGGCCCGCGCAGGGCCAACGCCCGCCCGTCGGCGACCGGTTGGAGGGTGAGGGCGAAGACGTGCAGGGAGGCCTGGTTCGCCTCGGCGGCGTGGGTGACGGGCAGGGTGACCGCGACTGCCTCCCGGCGGGGATCGAGCCATACCTCCGACACGCCGATGCCGACAGCGTGCTCGTCCTTGCCGCCGTCCGGCCGGTAGCGGTACGGCGCCGACAGCGGGCCGCCCGTCGCGTACCAGTCGGCGCCGCCGAGGCCGGCGGTGGTGGTCGTACCGTCGGCGTAGTGCACGGTGGCCGTTCCGGAGGCGTCGCCGTAGCTGGCGGCGGTGAGGAAGAAGGCCGACAGGTAGCGGCCCCGGGGGAGGTCGAGGCGCTGGCCGAGGGCGACCAGGTTGTTCCTGGTGCCGGCGGCGTGGGCGGGGAAGAGGAAGGGGACGCCGTCGACCTCGGCGCGGCCGGCCGGGAGTTCCTCGCCGGGGAAGGTGTAGCCGGATCCGTCGAAGTCGCCGCCGCGCGCGGAGGCGGTGTCGATGCCGTCGTTGTCGTAGCGGGCGTCCAGCGGGACGGGCACCGGGGCGGGGACCGCGGCCCAGGGACCCGGGCGTCCGCCGGCGCTCGCGGGTGTGACGGCGCTGGCCGCGGCGGCGGGCGGGAGGGCGGTCGCGGCCGCCGCTCCCGCGGCGGTGGCGAGGACCGTTCGTCTGGGATACGTGCTCATGAGCGGCTCCCATACAGTTCCGATTCATCGGACGTCTGATGATTGTGCGGGCGTCACGGGACTGTCAACGGGCTTGCAGTGCACGGATTTTGAGCCATTGATCGGATGAAAGATCAGCCCCTCGACGTGCCCCGCCCGACCGTGCACAGTTCTCCCTGCACGCTCGATTCATACCGACGAGTAGCCAGGGAGTGCCCGTGACCGAGTGGGTCGGCCGGACCGCCGCGGAGATCGCCGCCGCCGTACGCGCGAAGGAGGTCACGCCCCGCGAGGTGGTGGCGGAGCACCTCGCACGCATCGAGCGGCTCGACGGGCGGATCGGGGCGTTCCGCACGGTGCGGGCCGAGGCGGCGCTCGCCGAGGCCGACGCCGTCGGCTCACGGGCCGATCTGGCCGAACTGCCCCTCGCGGGCGTGCCGTTGGCCGTGAAGGACAACCTGGCGGTGCGCGGCGAGTCGCACCGCGACGGCTCGGCCGCGACGCACGACACCCCGGCCGCCGAGGATCACGTCACGGTGGCCCGGCTGCGCGCGGCCGGGGCGATGGTGGTGGGTCTGACGAACGTGCCCGAGCTGTGTGTCTTCGGCACGACGGAGGGCGTGTTCGGCACCAGCCGCAATCCGTGGGACCTCTCCCGCACGGCGGGCGGCTCCTCCGGCGGCAGCGCGGCCGCCGTGGCCGCCGGGCTGGTGCCGCTCGCGCTCGGCAACGACGGCATGGGCTCGCTGCGCATCCCCGCGGCGAACTGCGGTCTGGTCACACTGAAGCCGGGGCACGGGGTGGTGCCGGCCGGGATCGGCAACGGCGACTGGTTCGGCATGTCGGAGAACGGCCCGCTGGCCACGACGGTCGAGGATCTGCGGCTGATGCTGGACGTCCTCGCGGACGGCGCCCTGCCCCTGACCCGGGAGCCGGGGTCACTGCGGGTCGCGGTGTCCCTGCGCAGTCCGCTGCCCGGGGTGGTCGTGCACCGGTCGTTCACGAACGCGGTCCGCGAGGCGGCCGGGGTGCTGGCGCGGGGCGGGCACCAGGTGCGGCGGGCCGATCCGCCGTATCCGCCGTCCCTCGGCGTGACCGCGATACGGCACTGGACGGCGGGCACGGCCGTGGACGCCGAGGGCCTGGATCCGGCGCGGCTGACCCGGCGGACCCGGGTGCACGCCGCGCTGGGCCGGCGGTTCGTCGCCTCCGTGCGAGGCGGCGACGGCCGCGAGAGGCTGCGCGCCCGGATGACCCCCTTCTTCACCGCGCACGACGTGCTGCTCACCCCGGCCCTCGCCCGGCGCTCCCCCGCGGCGGGCCCGTGGCACGAGCGCGGCTGGCTGCGCAACATCGTCGCGAACACGTACACCCCGTTCACCCCGCCCTGGAACCTGACCGGGTGGCCCGCGATGTCGGTCCCGTGCGGCGCCCTGCCCTCGGGCGCCCCCTGTGCCGTCCAGCTCGTCGGACGCCCGGGCTCGGAGGACGTGCTGCTGGGGCTCGCCGAGGAGCTGGAGCAGCGGCGGCCGTGGCGCCGGACGGCGACGGTGGCGGGTTTTTAGCCGCGGCCGCACGGGCGAGCGTGGGCCGGGTCGGCGCCGGCGGCCACGCCCGTGCGTACGGCGATCGGGAGCGATCCGGCCGGCTCAGTCGACGCTGGGCAGGATGTGCGGCTCGGCGAGGTCTTCCTCGTAGCCCGCGAGGCGGATCGGGGCCGAGCGGGCCCACACGTCGAGGCTGCCGAGTTCTCCGGGGCGCCGGCCCCCGCGCTGCGGGCATTCCTCGGGGCGCTGTTCGCGATTCGTCTTCTCCGATGTCACCGCGCACTCCTTATGTGTCGGGTCACCCTCGGGGGCCTGCCGCAAAGCCTGCGCTCCGGCGCTCGACGCCCGCTCGGGTCTGGATGGAAGGCCAGTTCGGACGCGGTGGCGTCGGTGCGTACGGACGGGTGGGTGTGGGTGGAACCCAGTGCTGCTGTCCGTCCCTTCCAGATTAACCAAATGAGCGGGCTCCCGCTCGATAGGGAGTGCAAACAAGGTGTAACGGCTGTGCTTCGTACAGCTCTCCAACACCCCCCAATATGCCGGTATTTACCACAGCGCGCATCACCGGCCCCGCACCGCCGTTCACCCACATGGGCTACTTCACGACGCTGCACGGTTCAAGTGCCGTTGGCCGGGGCGCAAGCTCGCCATGATCTGCTGACCTGCGGGCAACGGCTGTCTCGCGGAAGGACTGACGCATGGAGCTGCGCAGCGTCGAGGAGCTGATGGATCTGCTGTACGCCGGTCGGCACCAGCACGCGCTGCGGACCGCGGCGCTGCTGCGCCGCAGCCGCCCCGCCGACAAGGAGCTCCAGGTGGCGGGGCTGGTGCACGGGATCGGGCCGGTGCTGTGCCCGGCCGACGAGGCGGGCCGGGCCCGCAGCGCGGCCGAGGCGGTGCGCCCCCTGCTCGGGGAGCGGGTGTTCCGGCTGGTGCGCGGGGACGCGGGCCCCACCGCCGAGGACGACGTCCAGCGACTGCGCCTCGCGGACGAGGAGGGCCGGGTGGCGGGGTTCGACGCGGGCGTCCTGGAGGACTGGCGCACCGTACTGGAACTGGTGGCGGCCCGGCACTCCCGGCTCGGCGCCGTCGACTGACGGCCCGGCTGCCGCGCCCCTGTCCTCTGACGGCCCGTCATGAGACGGTACGGCGATGACGTCGTCGTACGGACTCAGGGGCAGGGCGGCCGTCGTCACCGGCGGGACGCGCGGCATCGGGCGGGCCGTGGCCGAGGGGCTCGCGGCCGCCGGAGCGCTGGTGTGCGTGACCGCGCGGGACGCGGCCGGGGTGCGGCGCACGGCCGCCGAGCTGGGCGGGATCGGGCTGGCCGGGGACGTGTCCGCCCCCGGGCACCCGGAGGCGCTGACGGAGCTGGTGCTGCGCGAGTTCGGGCGGCTGGACGTCGTCGTCAACAACGCGGCGACGAATCGGCCGTACGGCCCGCTGATGGACGCCGACCCGGACGCGTGGCGGCAGGCGTTCGCCGTGAACGTCGAGGCACCGCTGCGGCTGGTGCGGTGCGCGTGGCGGGGGTGGATGCGCGCACACGGCGGGGCGGTCGTCAACGTGTGCACCGAGGGCGCCGGTCACGTGGGCCCGAACGTGGGGGCGTACGGCACGACCAAGGCGGCCCTGCTCCATCTCACCGGGCAGCTCGCGGGCGAACTCGCGCCCCGGGTGCGGGTCAACTCCCTCTCCCCCGGGCTGGTGCGCACCGAGATGGCGCGGTTCGTGTGGGAGCCAGGTGAGGGAGAGGTGGCCGCGGGGCTGCCGCTCGGGCGGATCGGGGAGCCCGCGGACGTGGCGCGGGCGGTGCTGTGGCTGGCGTCCGACGCGGCCGAGTGGATCACGGGCGCGGATCTGCTGGTGGACGGCGGGACGCGGGTGCGGGCCGCGTCCACGGCCGCGCCGTACGCGGTGCACCGGCGGCTGCGCGGGGTGCCCGAGGTCTAGGAGCTGTCGGGGCCCGGCCCCCGAAGGGGCCGGGCCGCGGTCTCACGGGGCGGTCACCACTTGCCGGGTGCGTAGTCCTTCATGAAGACGCCGTACAGGTCCTCGCCCGTCTCGCCGCGCACGATCGGGTCGTAGACGCGGGCGGCGCCGTCGATCAGGTCGAGCGGGGCGTGGAAGCCCTCCTCGGCGAGGCGCAGCTTGTCGTAGTGCGGGCGCTCGTCGGTGATCCAGCCGGTGTCGACGGACGTCATGAGGATGCCGTCGGTGTCGAACATCTCCTGGGCGCTGGTCCGCGTGACCATGTTCATGGCCGCCTTGGCGGCGTTGGTGTTCGGGTGCCCGGCGCCCTTGTAGCCGCGGCCGAAGACGCCCTCCATCGCCGAGACGTTGACGACGTAGGCGCGCTTGCTGGCCGCCTTCTTCGCGGCGTCGGCCATGGCCGGGCGCAGGGCGCTGATCAGGATGAAGGGCGAGGTGTAGTTGCACAGCTGGGTCTCCAGCAGCTCGACCGGCGAGATCTGGTCGATGGTCTGCACCCAGGTGTTGGTGTCGACGACGTCGGGGACGAGGCCGCCGGCGTCGATGGCGGTGCCCTCGACGTGCCGGGCGATGCTGGCGTTGCCCGCGACGAGGGCGAGGTCGGCGACCTTCTGCGCGTCCAGGCCGCTGGTGCCGATCGGCAGCGCGGCGATGCCGTCGACCGCACCGGAGTTGAAGGCGCCGATGACGCGGTGGGCCGGCAGCTCACCGGCGGGCAGCGGCGCGCTCTCGCCGTCGACCAGGGCCGCGTAGGCGGAGGGCAGCCGTCGGACGGTCTGGGTCGCGTTGTTGATCAGGATGTCGAGCGGGCCGGCCTCGGTGACCCGCTCGGACAGTGCGACGGCCTGTGCCGGGTCGCGCAGGTCGATGCCGACGACCTCCAGGCGGTGGATCCAGTCCGCCGAGTCCTCCATCGCCTTGAACCGGCGGATGGCGTCCTTGGGGAAGCGCGTGGTGATGGTGGTGTGCGCGCCGTCGCGCAGCAGCCGCAGCGCGATGTACATGCCGATCTTGGCGCGGCCGCCGGTGAGCAGGGCGCGCTTGCCGCTGAGGTCGGCGCGGGCCTCGCGCTTGGCCCGGTTGGTGCGGGCGCAGTCGGGACAGAGCTGGTGGTAGAAGTAGTCGACCTCGACGTAGCGGCCCTTGCAGGTGTAGCAGGAACGCGGGCGCTGGAGTATGCCCGCGATCTTGCCCTCTCCGACCTTGGAGGAGGGCAGCAGGCCCTCGGTCTCGTCGTCGATGCGCTCGGCGGAGCCGGTCGCGGTGGCCTCGGTGACGGCGCGGTCGTGCGCGGTCTTGGCGGCGCGGCGCTCCTGGCGGCGGCGCTGCTTGACCGTGCGGTAGATGGCCGAGGTGGCCCGGCGCACCGCGATCGCGTCGGGGTGGTCGACCTCGATGCTGTCCAGTTCCTGGAGCACGCTCAGGCAGACGGCCAGCCGCTCGGGGTCGATACCCGGCCCGTAGACCACCTCGTCCATGGCCGCGGAGGCCATGGAGCCGTCCTCTGTCACCGTCATCGCGCTGCCGCTTCCCTGATCACCCGCACGGCGCGCCGACTCGCGCCCACTGTCGAACGAGGAATTTTACGGAGCACACGGTCCCCCCGCCAAACCCGACCGCCCCGGCACGGACAGTGACGACCGGACACCGCACCGGGGACTGCTGCGGGGGCGAGCGGGCGGGGGCTCCTCAGACCGCGCAAGCGGTCAGCAGGGTCTCCAGTTCGGCCGAGACCGCGTGTGCGAAGCGGTCCAGGTCGGGCACCGACGCCGCGTCGGCGACCAGGCCGTAGTGCACGCGGCCGCGGTACGTCGAGATCGCCACCGCCAGGGACTGGCCGGGGGCGAGGGGGGCCAGGGGGTAGACCTCGGTCAGTTCGTGGCCGCCGAGGCGCAGGCCCAGTGACGGCATCGGCACGCTGGTGACCAGGATGTCGAACCAGAGGCGGGCGGCCTGGCCGACCAGCGGGCCGCCGAGGCGGTGGCCGAGGGCCGGGACGTGGTCGGCGAGCAGGGCGACCGCGCCGGCGCCCCGGTCGGGCCCCGCGTCCTTGTGGCGGACCATCGCCGTGCGCACCGTGTCGAGGCGGCCGAGGGGGTCGGACTCCCCCACGGGCAGCGGTATCAGATAGCCGGAGAGCCGGTTGCCCTGTGGGTGGGCGGTGCGCGGGCGGCGCCGGGAGACGGGGATGAGGGCGCGGGGCGCCACGCCCCTGGTGGACTCGCCGCGCTCCTCCAGCCAGCGGCGCAGGGCGCCTGCGACGACGGCGATGAGGACGTCGTTGACGGTGCCGCCCACGGTCTTGCGCACCCGGTGCACGTCGTCGATGTCGAGGACCACCCCGGCGGTGCGGCGCGTGCCGCTCGGGGCCGAGGTCAGCGCGGAGGAGGGCCGCATGCCGAGTGTGGAGCGGGCGAGGGAGGCGCCGATGTCCAGGGCGCGGCCCGCGTCGGACAGGGCGCCCCGGACCAGCGCGGGCAGCAGCCCCGGCAGCCGGCGGACGTCCGACAGCAGTCCGCGCGGCGGCTCGATGGCGCGCGGCGCCCGCGCGGGCAGGTCCACCGGGTCGAGGACACCGGCGGCGAGCTTGAGCGCGCGCAGCCCGTCGGCGAGGGCGTGGTGGAACTTGAACAGCACCGCGAAGGACATGCCGTCCTCGCCGGGCAGGACGTGCGCCTCCCAGGGCGGCCTGCCCCGTTCCAGCGGGCGTTCCATCAGCCGGCCGGCGACCGCGTGGAAGTCGGCGGTCGGGGCGTGCAGCCGTACGTGGTTCAGCGGGTCGAAGTCCGGATCGGTCTCGCGGACGGCGGCGCCGAAGGCGAGCGGTTGCCATACGTCGCGGATGCGCAGGCGGAGTCCGGGGACGGCGGCGGCGCGGGCGGCGAGCAGGTCGGCCGCGTGGGCGCCGGCGGTGGGCGAGTGGGCACCGAAGACGCCGAGCGCGCCGAGGTGCATGGGATGCCGGTCGGACTCGATGTTCCAGAACGCCAGGTCGAGGGGAGCGAGCAGATCGGAAGTCACGGGCTTGCCTCACGCATCGACGACGGGGGGCGTGCGATCCATCGCACGTCAACGCAGTGAATCCCTGTCACCCGATTACGGTCAAGTACGATCAGGCTACGCTCAGTTAACGACAGGTTAAGTCCCGCCCCTCGATCAGGGGCGGGACCATGGCTTACGCCGGATCACCTCAGGACGGGCTGCGCCGCCTCGGGTGACGTACCCCACTCAGACGGGCGCGAGCCGACCGTGAACGCGAGCGAGCGCATCGCGCGCAGCGCCTCGTTCGTCACGTACGTCCGCCCGTGCGCGCGGCCGTCGGTGCGGACGGACTGGATGTAGCGGTCGGCCGCCGAGGTGCCGGGCGCGGTGATCGTCAGCCGGCCGCTGGGCCAGTAGCGGCGGTCCAGCGTGAGGTCGACACGGTCGAAGACGGGGGTGGACAGGCCCCAGGTGCCGTAGCCGGGCTGGATGGGGAACAGGCCGATGGACGACAGCACGTTCCAGGCGGACATCGTGCCCAGGTCGTCGTTGCCGGTGATGCCGGTGGGGCCGTCGGTGAACAGGGTCAGCGCGGCGTGCACCACGTCGGTGGTCTTCCAGGGCTGGCCGGTGGCGAGGTAGGTGTACGGCGCGATGAGGTCGGGCTCGTTCATCGGGTTGTACTTGGTGGCGTTGTAGTAGTCGTACGCGCCCCCGTGCACCCACCCCTCGCGCGCCGTCTTCGCCGGGTCGGCCAGCAGCTTGTCGTAGGCGAAGAAGGAGTCCAGACGGTCGTTGGCGACGCGCTCGCCGCCGATGAGCCGGACCATGCCGGGCACGTCCTGCGGGACGAGCCACTGGTACTGCCAGGCGGTGCCCTCGTGGAAACCGGTGCCCTTGGCCGGGTCGGCGGAGCCGTAGAAGGCGCCGGAGCCGTCGCGGGCGCGGAAGAAGCCGGTCGAGGGGTCGAAGATGTTCCGGTAGTTCTGTGCGCGGGCGGCGTACCGGGCCGCGTCCGCGTCATGGCCGAGACCGCGGGCCATCTGGGCCAGCATGGCGTCGGCGAGCGCGTACTCCAGGGTGACGGAGGCCCCGTGGTGGTAGTCGGAGTCGCCCATCTTGGCCAGCGGGCGGTCCCAGATGTAGGGGGCGAAGCCGTGCGCGAGGTAGTCGGCGTTGGCCTCCCGGCCGATGCCCGGGTACGCGGCGGGCGGCACGCCGTCGGCGTTCTTGCGCAGCGCGCGGTAGGCCCGCTGCTCGAAGCCCTTGAGCAGGCCCGCCTGGTACGCCGTGGTCAGGAACGGGGTGACCGGGTCGCCGCTCATGACGTTCGTCTCGACCGGGCCGTAGCCCCACTTGGGCAGCCAGCCGCCGTCCTCGTCGACCGCGACCAGTGAGCGGGCCATGTCCCGTGCCTCGCGCGGCGCGAGCAGGGCGAGCAGCTGCACCTGGGTGCGGTAGGTGTCCCACAGCGACCAGTTCTGGTAGTACGTGAACCCGTCGGCGCGGTGGATGCGGCGGTCCCAGCCGGTGTAGCGGCCGTCGGTGTCGTTGCCGATGTTCGGCGCGAGGAACGAGCGGTACAGCGAGGAGTAGAACGTCCGGCGCAGCGTGTCCGTGCCGCCCTGGACGTGGATCGCGGCGAGCCGCCTCTCCCAGGCCGCGCGGGCCGCCTCGCGCACGGCGCCGAAGGACCGGCCGCCCTCCGCGGCGAGGTTGCCGGCCGCGCCGCGCGCGTCGACGTACGACAGGGCCGTGGTCGCCTCGACCGTACGGTCCTTGCTGGTGTCGAAGCGGACGTAGGCGCCGCCGGAGCCGGTGCGCGAGCCGGGGGTGACCTGCTTGCCGTCCCAGGTGCCGTAGGCGGTGAAGGGCCGGCTGAAGCGGGTGACGGTGTAGACGGTGTAGGGGCGGGTGTCCCGGCAGAAGCCGTGGCCGGTGATCGCGGTGCGCACGGTGTGGTCGTCCAGGATCTCGACCGTGCTGGAGACCGACTTGTGCAGCGACTGGGCCGCGTTCAGCAGGACGTTGGCCTTGTCGGTGGCCGGGAAGGTGTAGCGCTGCACCCCGGTGCGCGCGGTCGCGGTCAGCTCGGCGCGGATGCCGGAGGCGAGGCCGACGCGGTAGTAGCCGGGGCTCGCCGCCTCGTCCCGGTGCGCGAAGCCGGTCGCGTAGGCGGTGTAGTCCGTCTGCGTCACGTCGCCGGTGGTCGGCAGCACGGGCAGGTCGCCGCCGATACCGCAGCCGACGCCCGAGAGATGGACCAGCGAGAAGCCGCGGATGCGCGCCTGCGTGTAGTCGTAGCCGGAGAAGTGCCCGGTGTCCGGGGAGAGCTGCACCATGCCGAAGGGCACGGCCGCGCCGGGGAACGTGTTGCCCTCGTCCTGGCTCCCGATGAAGGGGTTGACCAGGTCGGTGAGGTGGCCGTCGGTCCGCCCGGCGGCGCCCGCGGCGGGGGTGGCGATCAGCGTGGACGCTGCCATCACACCGGCCAGGCACAGCCGTGTGCGCCGGGTCCCTCTCATGTCGCATGACCTCCGCAGGTTCGACGTCGTTCCCTGCATCCTGAAGGGCGAACGACTCAAACCCGGGCATTCCCCGGGCGTCAGGCCCGACGCGTCGCGACCGGGGTCACACGCACGAGTGGTGACGGACCATCAGTTCGTATCCACCCCATCGTGATGCGGTCCGGCGTCCGTGATCCGCGGGCGCGCAGCGTAGTCCGAGGAGACCTCAGGACACCCGCTGTCCCTTCCCCAGCGCGATCACGCCGCCCGTCGACACCGTGTACAGCTCCGCGTCCCGCTCCGGGTTGACGCCGATCGTCGCGCCGGGCGGGACCTCCACGTTCTTGTCCAGGACCGCGCCGCGCACCACCGCGCCCCGCCCGACGCGCACGTTGTCGTGCAGGACCGAGCCCTGCACCACCGCCCCGGGATCGACCCGCACGCCCGGGGACAGCACGGACCGCGTGACCTGGCCGCGGATCAGGCAGCCCGCGCTGATGATGGACTCGCTCGCGATGCCGCCCGCGCTGAAGCGGGCCGGGGAGAGCTGGCCGGAGTGGGTGTAGACGGGCCACTGCCGGTTGTAGAGGTTGAAGGCGGGGCGCTCGGCGATGAGGTCCATGTGCGCCTCGTAGTAGGCGTCCAGGGTGCCCACGTCCCGCCAGTAGCCCTGGTCGCGGGTGGTCTCGCCGGGCACGTGGTTGTCGCCGAAGTCGTACAGCTGGGCCTCGCCGCGCGTGGTGAGCTGGGGCAGGATCGAGCCGCCCATGTCGTGCACGGACTGGCCGTCCTCGGCGTCCCGGTGCAGCGCCTCGACCAGGGCCTTGGTGGTGAAGACGTAGTTGCCCATCGAGGCGAAGACCGTGTCCGGGGCGTCCGGGAGTCCGGGCGGGTCGGCAGGCTTCTCCAGGAAGCGGCGGATCGTACGGCCGTCCGTGCCGGGCGTGATGACGCCGAAGGCCGAGGACTGCTCGCGGGGCACCCGGATGCCGGCCACGGTCACCCCGGCGCCGCCCTCGACGTGCTGCGCGAGCATCTGCCGCGGGTCCATCCGGTACACGTGGTCGGCGCCGAACACCGCGACGTACTCGGGCTGTTCGTCGTGCACGAGGTTCAGGGACTGCAGGATCGCGTCGGCGCTGCCGAGGTACCAGCGCGGGCCGAGGCGCTGCTGGGCCGGGACCGGGGTGACGTAGTTGCCGAGCAGACTGGACATCCGCCAGGTGGTGGTGATGTGCCGGTCCAGCGAGTGCGACTTGTACTGGGTCAGCACGCAGATGCGCAGCACGTCGGCGTTGACGAGGTTGGACAGCACGAAGTCGACGAGGCGGTAGGTGCCGCCGAAGGTGACCGCGGGTTTGGCGCGGTCGGTGGTGAGCGGCATCAGGCGCTTGCCCTCCCCGCCCGCCAGCACGATCCCGAGTACGGAAGGCCCTCCACGACGCATGGCCGCTCCCCTCACCCTGGTTGAACCATGGATGCCCGCAGCCCGCCGGGCTCAAGCCCCCTTGCGGATCTCCTCGTACAGCGCGGCGGTGCGCCGGGCCACGGCGTCCCAGCCGAACTCCCCCACCGCGCGCACCCGTCCGGCCTCCCCCATCCGGCGGGCCGCCGCCGGGTCGCCGAGCACGGTGTCCAGCGCCCGGGCCAGACCCGCCTCGAAGCCGTCGTCCACGTCCACCAGCAGGCCCGTCGCGCCGTCCGCGACCACCTCGGGGATCCCCCCGACCCGGGAGGCCACGACCGGCGTGCCGCACGCCATCGCCTCCAGGTTGACGATGCCGAGCGGCTCGTACACCGACGGACACACGAACACGGCGGCCCGGGTGAGGAGTTGGATCACCTCCGTGCGCGGCAGCATCTGCGGGATCCAGAACACACCCGCGCGGGCCCGGCTCACCTCCTCGAACAGCTCCCGGAACTCGCGGTCGATCCCGGGGGTGTCCGGGGCTCCCGCGCACAGCACGACCTGGGCGCCCGGGTCGATGTCCCGTACGGCGCGCAGCAGATGGGGCACGCCCTTCTGGCGGGTGATCCGGCCGACGAACAGGACATAGGGCCGGGCGGGGTCGATGCCGTGGCGCAGGAGGGCGTCGGTGCCGGGGTCGGGGCGGTACAGGCGGGTGTCGATCCCGTTGTGCACGACGTGGACGCGCGCCGGGTCCAGCGCCGGGTAGCAGGTGAGGATGTCCTCGCGCATGGCGCCGGACACGGCGATCACCGCGTCGGCGGCCTCGACGGCGGTGCGCTCGGCCCAGCCCGACAGCGCGTATCCGCCGCCCAGTTGCTCCGCCTTCCAGGGGCGCAGCGGCTCCAGGGAGTGCGCGGTGACCACGTGCGGGATGCCGTGGAGCAGCTTGGCGACATGGCCGGCGAGGCCCGCGTACCAGGTGTGGGAGTGGACCAGCTCGCGGTCCTCCAGCGCGGCGGCCATCGACAGGTCCACGGAGAAGGTGCGCAGCGCGTCGTTGGCGCCGTCGAGCGCGGACCAGGACCGGTGGCGTACGACGCCGACCCCACGGCCCTCGCCCCAGCAGTGCACCTCCAGGTCGACCAGGGAGGCCAACTCCCGCGCCAGGAACTCCACATGGACACCGGCGCCGCCGTACACGTCCGGGGGGTACTCCCGAGTCAGCAGTCCCACTCGCACCCGACAACCCCTTTGTCCCGGCGGCAGCTTCCCCTCATGGTCGCCCGGATGCGGCCCCCGGGGAAGAGCGCGGAGGCCGCGTGAAGCAGCAGTCGCCGCAGACCCCGCCGCCGGGCACGCGGTAGTACAGACAGCAGCTGCGGCGGCGGAACGCGGTGCCGGTGCGGGTGCGGGTGCCGGTGGGGCGCAGCAGGGGGTGGGCGAAGAGCGCGTCGGTCAGCGCGTGGGCCCGCTCGGCCACGTCCCCTCGGCCGTGCGCCCGGGCCCAGCGGTCCAGTTCCCGGGCCGCTCCCGCGAGCGCCGAGCCCGCGTTGCCCCACAGCAGCCCGGCCGCGATCCCGTAGCGGGCCGTCAGGGTCCGCGCCAGGGGTTCCAGATGCCCGTGCAGGATCGCGGTGCCGAGGTCGGGGTCCCCGGGCAGCGCACGGACCTCGGCCAGCCACAGGTCGTCGGGGGCGGATGCCAGGGGGTCCCAGCGCAGCAGTCGGGGGTCGAGGTCGGGCAGCCGGCCGTAGCGGGCGGCGCAGCCGAGGGCCGCCGACCACAGCCGGGCGGCGAGTCCCTGTTGCGCGACGGAGACGGCGACCCGCGGTTCGGGGGCGCGCAGCCGCCGCGCGACCAGGGCGATCCGTGCGGCGAGGGGGTCGCGGTGACCGTCCGGGGGCGGCGTCGCGTACGCGTCCGCGAGCGTCGTCGGCGGGCAGCCGGCGGGCGCCGCTCCGGCGGTGCGCAGGACGAAGAAGCCGCCGAGCGGGCGGAGGGCGGCGAGTTCGGGGTCGGGGTCCACGACAGGCAGTAGTAGCAGGGACACCCGTCCCAAGGATGATCAGGTCACTGCCGTACTCCATCGGCAGTAGGACGCATTGGGTGCTCAGGTACGACGACGGGAACGGCCCGGACCGGCAGAGTGTTCGCCATGGAAGCCGACCGTACGCCGCACCGGGCTCCGGGCCCGCGCCCACGCCCGTGCCCGCCGCAGCGGAGACGCCGATGAGCGCCCTCGCGCTGTCCGTGCTGCTGTCGGTCGTGTCCGCCCTCGCCTACGCGGGCGGCGCGATCGTGCAGGAGCAGGTGGCGGTCTCCTGCCCGGACAGTGCCTACATGCCGCTGCGCCGCCCGAGTTGGTGGGGGGCGCTGGCGCTCAACGGTCTCGGCGGCGTCCTGCACGTGGTGGCGCTGGCCTACGGTCCGCTCAGTCTCGTCCAGCCGCTCGGCGCGCTGACCATCGTCTTCGCGCTGCCGATGGCGGCGCTGTTCGTCGGCCGCGGGGCCGGGGCGACCGCCTGGCGCGGCGCCCTCATGGCCACGGTGGGCCTCGCCGGTCTGCTGTCCCTCGTCGGCTCCACCGACGCCCACTCCCTCGACACGGCCCAGCGGATCGCGGTGGTGCTGGTCACCGGCGGCGCGACCGCGGGGCTGACGCTCGCGGGACTGGCCGCCCACCGGCACCCCGCGGTGCGCGGCGTGCTCCTCGCCACGGCCTCCGGCGTGGCGTTCGGCATGTCGTCGGTGTTCACCAAGGCGGTCGCCGAGGACTGGACCCGCGGCATCGACCTCCACGACCTGCCCTCGCTCGCCGTGATCGCCCTGTTCGCCGGCGCGGGCGTGGTGCTCTCCCAGGCCTCCTACCGGGGCGCCGGGCTCGCCGCCCCGCTGGCCACGCTGACGGTGGTCAACCCCGTGCTGGCGGCCGCCGTCGGCATTCTGATGTTCGGCGAGACGTTTCGCTACGGCGGTGTGGGCAGCGGACTCGCCCTCAGCTGCGGCGTGGTCGCGGCGGGCGGTCTGGTCATGCTGACGACCGAGCGGATCGAGCGCACGGGCCCGCCCGCGGCGGCGGACGGCCCGACGCCGGGCGCGGGCCCGGTGGCCGCGCAGCCGGAGGCGCTGCCGGGCCTGCCCCCGCAGCGCGTGCCGGCGCC